>JBNKGL010000003.1:0-323373 GCA_050289805.1 Cyclobacteriaceae bacterium | reverse complement strand
AACAGGTCTGTGGAGAGTCTTATTTGTACTTGTCCGGTTTCGCTGTAAAGCATTACAAGATCTTCCGCTTCCTGGAAAGGACCTTCATACTCCAGGATTTCTGCTGGCGCTTTTTTCGCATCATCACAATTCTGCAGCAGAACGCCTGAAACACCTAGGATGAAAATAATTACAGGATACCTCATATGTGAAAAAAGGCCACAAGGAATTCCCGGTGGCCTTTTTGATTTATATCTATGAATTAGTCACGAGTACGGATTGTGGTCGTTTCTCCGATCCAGCATCCGATGGTAAGGTTGTCACCTGCATTATAGTTGTAGGTAAAAACCTCTTCTTTAGAAGGGAACTGCTCTTTCGCATCACTTGCGGCACTTCCGTTTCCACCTCTCATGAAGTAATCATATGCTACGAGGAATACACCGCGGTCCTTAACCTGGTCTTCACCTCCCCTGCACTGCTCATAACTGGTAAAGTAAAGGTATCCGATACGTGTATATGCATCCTTAGAATTCGGATCTGCAGCAACAGCCTTCTTGTACATTTCACGGGCAGCGGACTTCTGTCCTGCCTCAGCCTTCATGGATCCCATCTGCATGTACATCTCCGCTTTTTCCTGTGGCGTTTGCGCATATTCCATGGCCCGGTTGAAAAGCTCCTCTGCCTGACCATTGTCACCGCTTGATTTTGCTTTCAATCCGAGGTTTTTGAATAAACCGTAAGAAGGATCATTCTCGGCGATCACTTTTCCTGTTTCAAGCCACAACGGATCGTCAGTACATTTTCCATCCAGCATGAACTTGAAAATAGTTTTTGCCAGTTTGATGTCGGTAGGATTTGCCCTGAAGCGAGGCTCAAGCTTTTCCTTTACATAATCACAATCCACGTCAAATATCTGGACAA
Source organism: Cyclobacteriaceae bacterium (assembly GCA_050289805.1). Lineage (GTDB taxonomy): Bacteria > Bacteroidota > Bacteroidia > Cytophagales > Cyclobacteriaceae > JAUILA01. The sequence goes on along the minus strand of JBNKGL010000003.1, from coordinate 322,473 downwards.
AGAATCCATCAATTTTATTTTTGTAATCCTCCAGTTTTGCTCTTTTCGCTGCATCACTTTCGTTGGAGATTTTATAGTCTATCGCGTTATTGATATCCTCATAGTACTCCAGGATCTGGTCAGGAGTCAGGTTATCAAGATACTTTACATTATAATAAACCACGCTCATGTAGGGAAGCAGCATATAATCAGGAAGGTTGGTTCCATTCAGGTCTTCTGCTTCCTTGAAAAGGTCAAGGATATTTTTAAGTTCGCCCGGCTTTTTTACATTATTCCGGTAGGCAGCATATGCTTTTCTTGCTACAACTTCCTCCTTTTCATTGCAGTATTCCATACGCATATCATACAACATCAGCAGCGAGTCTATATATACTTCTTTCCTTGCTTCGTCACTGGCGCCTTCAATAAGGCCGTTATATATTTTTTCACCATTGATATAAATGGATGTGTTCAAATTAGGTGTATTGTTCAATAACCATAAGTGATGCTTTTGAGCGACTTTAAAATTTTCGGCATTCATTGCATCGGTGTACAATACATTTTTCTCCTCTGCCTTGGATCGCATTTCAGCATCTTCGGGCCAGTTCCAACCGGAGCATTGCGCATGCGCAAATACGGTAGAAAATGCAAGGGCGGCGGTAAGTAAAATCTGCTTCATGACATTCATTTTCATAGTCGGTTTAATCTTAATCGTATTTCCTTTTAATAAACCATTGATCATTAAAAGTAAATCCTATGTAAATCTTGTAATAGTTTTCTTTTATATAATTGTTTTGAACGTTTCCTCGCTGACCGATTTTAAAGGCCATATCAATGCTCGATAAACGTCCTACTGGTAATGACCAGCCAAAATTTATGCCAAAGTCTTTCACCTGCTCCCCGGATGCCAGTCTGGGTACGTAGGGAAGTGTGGTGTAATTTACACCAAATCTGTAAGTTATGCGCTCTAAATAGTTGTCAACTGAAGAAGCATCAGGAGTTAATTCACCCCCTACACCTATAGAAAACGTATTTTTAAAGTTTTGGTTTGAACCATTATAATCTAAAAACTCAGACCAGTTTTGCAACTTTACGTCCATTCCAACAGTCCACTTGAACTCCTGCGTAAAAGAAAGACCAAGCCCCAGTGCCGCAGGCAAGCGATAAAAACCCGGCTCTTCAAATGAAAGAGTATCCCTGCTGGTGGGTTGTCCGAGCAATCTTCTTTCATATGTTTGTGTCCGTTTTGCACGTAAATCAGTGGAGAAATCATAGGTGATTCCCGCCTGGATACGCGTGGCACTATTCATAATAGAATCTTTACGAAACGCCACACCTCCTTTGAAAACAAAATCTTTGACGTTGATCTCCGTGCTAACGGTTGGAGAATAGTTAAAATTATTTTCGGAAGTAAGGATCGTATTGGAAAACTCTGCAGTGGCGGAACCGAAGATATAGCTCGCTTCCAGGCCTATGGAGAAATTTTTATTGATGGCATATCCGTTCGACCAGAAAAATTTATTCAATCCACCGGAACCTTCTTCAGTGATTAAAGTGGTATCGCCAGGAGATCCGCTTACCAATTCGCGGGAGGTTTGAACGAAATCAATTACGCTATATGGAAGTATACCAACAGTCGTCGTCCATTTGGTTGTTTTTACAGGAAAGGAAAGAATTAGATAATTCAGGTTACCACCACCGTTACTTTCGGTTTTTACTGAATCCCGTAATGTTTGATAACCACCGATATACCCTGCTGAAAAAACTGTAAGTGAATTGATGGGAAGAAGGGCAGGGTTTTTAAAATTGAGGTGTGTGACATCTCCGTTACTTATGCCAACACCACCCATTCCCTGGTTATTAACCAGGTTTGGTTCAACAATATCCCCGATTCCGAGACGGCTGAACGGTGATTTCGTGGCCTGACCATTACTGATGGTAGCAATGCCCATCAGAGTGATCATTAGAATGAAATAAGAAAATTTACGAAACATTATACCTTAAAATCCTGTTCAACCCCTCTAAAACTAAATGGGGGGCTGCAAATATGGCCCCTTTCAGTCTGTTTTCAAAAACTTTGGAACCACCCCCGCATAAAATAATCTTCAAATCTCCGAATTTGTCTTCATACATGCGAATAATTCCTTCAATTTCGGCCTGCATTCCTAAAATGACCCCGCTTAATATGGAATTCCGTGTACTGTCACCTATGAGTTCCACATCGTCCTGGTATTCTATCAACGGCAACCCGGCGGTAAAGGTATGCAGTGACTTAAACCGTATATCAGATCCCGGAGAGATCGCACCACCATAATAGATGCCTCCGGCAGATATCAGGTCGTAGGTAATACAGGATCCAATATCAATCACAAGGCAGTTCATATCCGGAAAACGATACTGTGCGCCGGATACAGCAGCAATCCTGTCAAGGCCAAGAGTTTCCGGAGTCTGATATTGGTTATCGAAAGGCAGTGGTGTTCTGTAATCCAGAAACACAGCCTTTTGCCCAATGGCGGCCGATATTTCTTCTTTTGAAACGCTTACCGTGCTAACGAAAATCTGATCGAATGATTGCTCCCGAACGATTCTTTCCAAATCATCGAGGGTCATCCGGTCAAGTATCCTGATCAGTTTATCGCCTACGAAAAAGCCTCCTTTGGCCGAGGAATTCCCAAAATCAAGAATGAGATTCATTGTTTGCTAAAAGATTCCATTAACTTTCATTTCCGATAAGACACGCAAAAGTATGAAAAAGAAGGGCGATATAGAAGTTATTGGTTTAATGTCGGGAACTTCACTGGATGGCCTGGATATGGCCTGGTGTCGTTTCTCTGATCCCGAAAATCCTTCATTTACGGTTCTGGATGCAAAAACGATACAATATCCTGCTGATCTGACATCCTCGCTGGCCAATTCGGTTACCCTGGGAGCCGAAGAATTATTTGCGCTTGACGCAGAGCTTGGTAAATGGATAGGAAATGCGCTTGCTGATTTTGTGAAAGATGGTTCATCCCGTCCCGACCTGATCGCCTCCCATGGTCATACGGTATTTCATCAGCCCGAGCGGGGGTTTACGGTCCAGATAGGTAACCCCGCTCATATCTACGCAGCGACGGGAATTCGAATTATCAGTGATTTCCGTTCACTTGATGTTGCACTCGGCGGCCAGGGAGCACCATTGGTACCAATAGGAGATGAACTGCTGTTCAGTGAATATACCTATTGTCTGAATCTGGGTGGTATTGCCAATATATCATTCCGACAGGAAGGAAAGCGAAAAGCCTATGATATTTGCGCCTGTAATATGGTGTTGAATTACTTGTCCCGTCGGGAAGATCTGGAGTTTGACAGGGGCGGGGCACTGGCCAGGAATGGAAATATTATTCCAACCATGTTGGAACAGTTCAATAACTGGTCATACCTCACAGGTCCTCCGCCAAAATCCCTGGGATTTGAACAGATCTCCTCAGAGTTATTTCCAATTCTTTCTTCTGATGTATCGACTAAAGATCTTCTTCGAACTTTCACGGAACATATTACGGATCAGATCAGTATTGCCTGCGACCAGGGGGGGTCACTGTTAATGACTGGTGGAGGGGCCCATAATGATTTCCTGCGTGAGCGCCTTGCCGCAAAACGCCCGGATTTGCAACTCGTATATCCCGATTCGTTGATTGTGAATTTTAAGGAAGCCATTGTTTTTGCATTCCTGGGGGCACTTCACGAATGGGGGAAAGTGAATGTATTATCCTCAGTAACAGGAGCCGAACGGGATCATATTTCAGGCCTGGCATTAGGCTAGGTGGCTAATGAAAAAAATGTACTTTTGCGGCGGTTTAAAAATTGAGCTATGAAAGACTTGCTTAAGGAGTTTGAAAATAAGCGGCCTGAAATTGTTTTTGAGTGGAAAGATCCTGAAACGGAAGCAGAGGGTTGGGTTGTGATTAATTCATTGCGGGGCGGAGCTGCAGGTGGCGGAACCCGAATGCGGGCAGGTCTGGATAAACATGAGGTGGTTTCCCTGGCAAAGACCATGGAAATTAAATTTACAATCTCCGGCCCACCTATTGGAGGAGCAAAATCCGGCATAAATTTCGATCCGCGTGACCCGAGGAAGGAAGGTGTACTGGAACGTTGGTTTGCTGCCGTTAAACCCTTGCTGAAATACTATTATGGTACCGGCGGTGATTTAAATGTAGACGAGATTCACGAAGTAATACCTATAACCGAAGATGTTGGTGTTTGGCATCCGCAGGAAGGCGTATTTAACGGCCACTTTCAACCCCGGGAAGCGCAGATGATCAACAGGATCGGGCAGCTGAGACAGGGCGTGATCAAGGTGATCGAGGATGACCGTTATTCACCAGATATTACCCGGAAGTATACAGTTGCTGATATGATTACCGGGTTTGGCGTGGCTGAAGCCGTAAAACACTACTACACGCTCTGGGGAGGAAATCTGCATGTAAAAAGAGCTGTGATCCAGGGTTGGGGAAATGTTGCCGCATCTGCCGGTTTTTACCTCGCAAAGATGGGTGTAAATATAGTAGGGATCATTGATCGGGAAGGCGGGGTCATCAAGGAGGAGGGATTTTCCTATGAAGAAATACGTCAGCTTTTCCTCAACCGCAATGGCAACCAGCTGTCCAGCCAGGAGATGATTCCTTTCGAGGAAATGGAAAAGCGGGTATGGGACCTGGAATTCGAAGTTTTTGTTCCTGCTGCATCCTCCCGTTTGATTACCAGGGGTCAGGTAGACCGAATGGTGAACAGTAAATTGGAGGTCTTTAGCTGCGGGGCGAACGTTCCTTTTGATGATCCTGAAATATTTTTTGGACCAACAGGCGTATACGCTGATGATCATTTTTCTGTGATTCCTGATTTTATTGCCAATTGTGGTATGGCAAGGGTATTTGCCTATTTTATGGAAAATGAAGTGAGTATGGAAGATGAGGCGATCTTTTCAGATGTTTCCCAACGTATACGAGAGGCTCTGGAAAATACGTATAAAAAGAACACATCGAAATTGGGTATTGCCCAGACATCATTTGAAATAGCCCTTCGTCAATTAATTTGATTTAACATAATTTGATAACCTAGACAGGTTGTGAAAATCGCATTATTTGGGTTATTTTAGCAAAAAACGTTAATTGTCTGTGAGCAGAGCGCTTCTCTATTGCATACTTTTCATTGTAATCAATTTGACTGCAATTTCTCCGGTGAGCGCACTGGACGATCTGCCTCAACAGCATGATCAGGAAACGGTGGTACAGGCTGAATCCCATGGAGACTCGCCTGAAGCTGAGCATCATGCTCCACCCGGATGGACTGTTATCCCCTTTGTTTTATTGCTCCTCATGATCGCCACAGGACCGCTTTTCTATGAGCATTTCTGGCATAAGAATTACCCGAAGATCGCCGTTGCGCTAGCGCTGATCGTTGTTTTATATTACCTTTTTGTTCTTCATAATATGCATGGCCCTGTTCATGCGCTGGCAGAATATGTGCAGTTTATTGCGCTCCTGGCGTCATTGTATATCGCCAGTGGCGGGATCATGATCGACATCGATAAGAAGGCCACTCCCATGGCCAATGTTTTACTGCTGCTCGCAGGCGCCGTAATTTCTAACCTCATCGGAACAACGGGTGCCTCCATGCTTTTGATACGGCCGTTCATTCGTCTTAACAAGACCAGGATCAAGGCGTATCATATCATCTTTTTCATTTTTGCGGTAAGCAACATCGGCGGTTCACTTACGCCTATTGGCGACCCGCCGTTATTCCTGGGATTTTTGAAAGGCGTTCCATTCTTCTGGACCCTTGAACATAATATTTTTCCGTGGGCATTTGCATTGATTATCCTCGTAGGAATCTTCTACATATTCGACATCCGGAACAAGCAGAATTTTGGTGAAGAGGATGTCGATTATTCAAATAACATCAGTTTGATCGGCAGCAGGAATTTTCTGTGGCTGCTGGTCATCATTGGCTCAGTCTTCCTTGATCCGAATGTGATCGACTGGGTTCCGGCGATTCACTATGACGGACAGAAATTTTCATTTCTGAGGGAGATCATCATGTTTGCTGTGGCTTACTTTTCATTCCGATTTGCCGATAAGAAAGCCATCAAAGGAAACGAGTTCAGCTTTGAGCCTATTCGAGAAGTTGCATTTATATTCGTCGGGATTTTTGGCACAATGATGCCGGCACTTGAATTGGTGGGAAATTTTGCAGCATCTCCCGAAGGATCAAGTCTCATTACGCACAATACCTTATACTGGGGAACGGGGGTACTTTCAGGCTTTCTGGATAATGCGCCTACTTACATAAACTTTTTAACGGCGGCGCTGGCCTCTCAAAACGGCAGTATCAATGTGATCGCAGATGTGGTTGCCTTTGCCAATGGGGGTACATTTCATGATTCTGTGCTGGATCTGAAGGCGATTTCCATTGCCGCAGTCTTTTTCGGGGCATTTACCTATATTGGCAATGGCCCGAATTTTATGGTGAAGTCTATCGCGGAGCAGGTAGGTATCAAAATGCCATCTTTCTTTGGCTACATCATTCGATTCTCCATTCCGTTCCTGTTGCCGCTGCTGATCCTGGTTTGGCTTGTCTTTTTCGCGTTCCTTTAGAAAAGACCTTTATTCAGCGCTTTCAAAGCGTCATTTTTGACCTTGGTTTCAACAAGAACAGATATATTATTTTTGCTTCCCCCGATAGACACCATTCGGATAGGAATATCATCCAGCGCATCAAATACCTGGCGAATTACTCCTTTTTTCTCTGAGATCATGTGACCTACAATGCAGATTATTGACATATTCGCGTCGACGGCAACCTGGCCAAAAGTTTCAAGCTCCTTAATGATCTTGTCCATGTGCGATGTATTGTCGATCGTTAATGAAACAGCAACCTCAGACGTTGTGATCATATCAATGGAGGTGGCATACTTTTCGAAAATTTCGAACACCTTTCGCAGGAAACCATGTGCCAGTAGCATTCGGCTGGATTTGATCTTTATGGCAGTAATATTGTCCTTGGCGGCAATGGCCTTGATCTTAACTTCATCCGTGGGTTCTCCGATCAGGGTTCCATACGCATTTTCATCCAGTGTGCTTTTCAGCCATACCGGAATACCGAATTTTTGAGCTGGTTGAATAGAGGAGGGGTGAAGAATTTTCGCCCCAAAGTATGCGAGCTCAGCCGCTTCATCGAATGTGAGGGCTGAAATGGGCCGCGTATTCTCAACGATCCGCGGATCATTATTATGCATTCCGTCAATGTCGGTCCATATCTGAACTTCCCGGGCATTAATGGCGGCACCGATTAAAGAAGCTGTGTAATCACTTCCTCCTCGCTGCAGGTTGTCAGTCTGACCATGGGCATTCCTGCAAATAAAGCCTTGCGTGATAAATAAATTTTCCCCGGGGTTCATGGCCAGAATAGCCTTCAGCTTTTCAGAGATCCTCGGAATTTCAGGCTCGCCATTCTGATCAATCGACATGAAATCCAGTGCCGGTAACAGAACTGAGCGGATGTTTTGTTCGATGAGGAAGGCATTGAACAAATTTGTCGACAATAGTTCACCTATTGCAAGCAATGTTTTGTAATTCCCATCATTAAAATCAGGTATGCCTGCCAGGGCACCCAGGTCTTCGAAGAAATTATTTAATATGGTCTCGCCTTTCTTTTTACCTTCATCAGTACTGTAAAGGCCTTCAATAAATTCATCATATTCCTCACGGAGGCGTCCGATGGCTTCACGGGCGACTGATTTTCGTACTTCGAGGAGTGCATTGCCTATCTCTACCAGTTTATTCGTGGTTCCGCTAACTGCTGAAAGAACAACGATCTTCGGTTCGTCATCTGCAGTAATAAGCCGGGCGACTTTTTGCATTCGTTCCGGTGCTCCGACCGAAGTGCCTCCAAATTTATAAATGACCATATCGCAAAAGTTTTGGGGCGCTAATTTACAAATCTTCCTATCAAAACGGCACAAAAAAAGCGCACCGAAGTGCGCTTTTACATAGTTATGTTGTTCTGAAATTATCAGGGCAGGGCAACGGGTAACTCCAAAATCTCGCCGGGAGCTACTGAAACATCCTCAATGATGGTCACCACCTCGACAAATTCATTGTTTTCATCATACAATGCTACCACCAGGTCATAGGTTCCGCTGTCCATAAAGGCCAACGTAAATGAACCATCTTCACCAACATTGCCGCTGGTTATCGCATTTGGAAATTCTACGGATTCAGGTTCGACGATCAGCTCATCTTCCGAATACGATCCGTCTGAATACGCAAATACTTTTAATGATGCATATTCTGTTTCACTGGTTAATGATCCCTTGATCATTGCCACATCCTTGTCCTCAACAAGACGAACCACAGGTTTCAAAATCATCTTACCGCTATTACCGGCTTCCACAACTGCACGACGTGCGTCAAAGTCAATAGTAAGACCTACGACTCCCCCGGGAGGAATATCGAAATTACCTTTGGCCTTGTATCCTGATTGTTCACCGCTTGGTACGAAGAGGGGTTCCCTGGATCCATCACTGTATTCGAGGTATGTACCACGATTTGCCGCATCCCCACCATCGTGTTCTGCTATGTCAAGAACAAGTCTTATTTCTTTGTATCCTCCGGCAGGCAGTTCTTCTTCCGTTAAAAGAAAAGAATTGCCATCCCTGTATTCCAATATGTTTACATCGACGGGCTCCTCAAAATTATCAAGTACTTCCCATCCGTCATTACCCTTGATATCCACGCGTACAATTGAAAGATTTACTGCGACGATATCAGAATTGTCCAGCGGAGCATCGGTAAGCGAAAGCTTCAAGGTTCCGGTGGATTCCTCATTACTGTCACAGGAAATGATTCCAACGCTTGAAATCAGAAGGATTAATGTGAATAGCTTATTAAAATAGTTCATAATAGTTATTTATTTAGGCTAATTATGTATGTGCCTAGTTAACGTGTTGTAACCTTTTTTAGTTGGCTGATATCGTTGAACTACCATATATGCCGGTATTTCGACATACAATTGCATAAAAAAAGCGGCAGGCTTTACCCTACCGCTTTTTTCGTTATTTAAGCAAGCTTTATTTCTTGCTGTTATCATCTACTTCTTCATATTCAACATCTGAAACATTGTTGTCTGAAGAACTGTCTGATGCCTGATCAGCGCCGGCTGCGCCAGCGTCCTGGGCTGCTCCGCCTTCAGCTCCACTGGCTGCGTACATTTCCTGTGCCGCGCCTTCCCAGGCTTTGTTCAATGTTTCCATTGCAGAGTCGATAGCTGAGAGATCCTGTGACTGATGGGCTTTTTTCAGCTCTTCCAGTGCACCATTGATCTTGGTCTTATTATCATCGGATAATTTGTCACCATACTCCTTCAGCTGTTTTTCAGTCTGGAATATCAGTGAATCTGCCATATTAACCTTTTCAGCTCTTTCTTTGGCTTCCTTATCAGAATCTGCATTTGCTTTGGCTTCTTCCTTCATTTTGTTGATTTCCTCATCGGTGAGGCCGGAAGACGCTTCAATGCGTATTTTCTGCTCTTTGCCGGTACCCTTGTCTTTGGCTGATACATTCATGATACCGTTGGCATCGATGTCAAATGTAACTTCAATCTGAGGGACGCCACGAGGTGCCGGTGGAATACCATCCAGGTGGAAACGACCAATCGTTCTGTTATCCTTCGCCATAGGACGTTCACCCTGCAGCACGTGGATCTCTACCGAAGGCTGGTTGTCAGCCGCTGTTGAGAATACTTCAGATTTCTTGGTAGGAATTGTTGTGTTTGACTCAATCAGCTTGGTAAACACACCACCCATGGTTTCAATACCCAGTGAAAGCGGAGTAACATCGAGCAGGAGAACATCTTTAACTTCACCTGTTAATACTCCACCCTGAATTGCAGCTCCAATCGCAACAACCTCATCGGGGTTCACACCTTTCGATGGCTTCTTGCCAAAGAATTTCTCTACTTCTTCCTGAATTCTGGGGATCCGGGTTGAACCACCCACAAGAATTACTTCATCGATATCAGACGGGCTAACGCCGGCATCTTTCATCGCCTGCTCACAGGGGTGAAGTGTTCTGCGGATCAGGTTATCTGCCAGTTGCTCAAATTTTGAACGGGACAACTTGCGAACAAGGTGTTTCGGCACGCCATCAACAGGCATAATGTATGGCAGATTGATCTCTGTTTCAGTGGAGCTTGAAAGTTCGATTTTTGCTTTTTCAGCAGCTTCTTTCAAACGCTGCAGCGCCATCGGGTCTTTACGAAGATCAACATTTTCATCTTTCAGAAATTCTTCCGCCAGCCAGTTGATAATTACCTGGTCAAAGTCGTCACCACCAAGGTGAACATCGCCATTGGTTGATTTTACTTCAAAAACGCCATCGCCAAGTTCAAGGATGGAAATATCAAAAGTACCTCCACCAAGATCATAAACGGCGATCTTCATGTCCTGGGTCTTCTTGTCCAGTCCGTAAGCCAATGCCGCGGCGGTTGGTTCGTTGATAATACGTTTTACTTCGAGGCCAGCGATTTGGCCGGCTTCCTTGGTTGCCTGACGTTCAGCATCATTAAAATATGCAGGAACGGTAATAACGGCTTCCTTTACTTCGGTTCCAAGATAATCTTCCGCGGTAGACTTCATTTTCTGAAGGATCATAGCAGAAATTTCCTGGGGAGTATAATTTCGGTCTCCGATTTTTACGCGAACAGTATCATTATTTCCTTTTTCCAGCTCGTAAGAAACAGTCTTTCGCTCTTCGGTAACTTCAGAGTACTTCTTACCCATAAAACGTTTCACTGAGCTTACTGTATTCCTGGGGTTGGTAATTGCCTGACGCTTTGCCGGATCACCTACTTTACGCTCGCCTTTTCCGTCATCCAGAAATGCAACGATCGAAGGTGTGGTTCTCCTTCCTTCACTATTCGGAATTACAACAGGCTCGTTACCTTCCATTACGGCAACGCACGAGTTGGTTGTTCCTAAGTCAATTCCAATAATTTTTCCCATGATTATATAATATGTTATTTAATAATAATTTCAATTTCTTTCCCTCATTCAGTAACAAGGGATGTGCCAATACACGTTTTGTGACATAATGTCATATTTTGGTTTTTTGTATGTACTGAATGTCACAGAAATATTATTATATCCGTACAAAACGACCTAACTTTGCGCCTTATTTGAATGACATGCAGATTACCAGTGAGATAAAGAAGCGCCGAACCTTTGGCATCATCAGTCACCCTGATGCGGGAAAAACCACCCTGACAGAAAAACTTTTACTGTTTGGAGGGGCTATTCAATCTGCTGGAGCGGTAAAATCCAACAAGATTAAAATGCATGCCCGCTCAGACTGGATGGAAATTGAAAAGCAACGTGGAATTTCAGTTGCCACTTCGGTCATGGGGTTTGATTATGAGGGGATCAAGATCAATCTTTTGGATACTCCCGGTCACCAGGACTTTGCTGAGGATACCTACCGTACGCTTACGGCAGTTGACAGCGTGATCATGGTGATCGACTGTGTTAAAGGGGTGGAGGTTCAGACCGAAAAACTGATGGAGGTCTGCCGGATGCGAAACACTCCTGTCATCTGTTTTATAAACAAGCTTGACAGGGAAGGCCGGGACCCGTATGAGCTTCTCGATGAGATCGAAGAGAAGTTGAATATAAAGGTGCGTCCTTTATCCTGGCCTATTGGAATGGGTAAGGGCTTTAAGGGCGTTTATAGTCTTTTTGACAATAGCCTGAGATTATTTAAGCCCAGTAAATCAAAACTTGAGGAAGGGCTGCATATTACAGACCTTTCAGACAGCAGGATTGACCAGGCCGTAGGGGAACGTGACGCGGAACAGCTGCGTGAGGATGTGGAATTGATTGAAGGAGTCTATCCTGAGTTTAATGTGGATGATTACCTGAGGGGAGAGGTTGCACCCGTATTTTTTGGAAGTGCGGTGAATAATTTCGGCGTAAAGGAATTGCTAGATTGCTTTATTCGGTTTGCGCCTAAACCCAGGCCCAGGGAAACGGATGTTCGTCTGATTGAGCCCTCGGAAGACAATTTTTCCGGTTTCATCTTTAAGATCCATGCGAATATGGATCCGAATCATCGAAATAGAATTGCTTTTGTGCGTGTTTGCAGTGGAAAATTCGAACGCGGACAGAATTATTACCATGTGCGCATGGATAAGAAGATCAGGTTCTCAAGTGCCACCATGTTTATGGCGCAGGACAAGGAGATGGTGGATGAAGCATGGCCGGGAGATATTGTGGGTTTATATGATACCGGTAATCTCAAGATTGGGGACACAATATCCCAGGGGGAAAAGGGTGTTTTTAAAGGAATCCCAAGTTTCAGCCCGGAAATATTCAAGGAGGTGATTAACAAGGATGCGATGAAAACCAAGCAACTTGAAAAAGGCCTTAATCAGTTGATGGAGGAGGGAGTTGCCCAGTTGTTTACCTATGAAATGGGTTCCCGAAAGGTGGTCGGTACCGTTGGTGTCCTGCAGTTTGAAGTGATCCAGTACCGCCTCAAACATGAATATGGGGCATCTTGCGATTTTGTTCCCATGAATTTGTACAAGGCCTGTTGGATCCAAAGTAAGGATCAGAAAAAACTTAAGGAATTTGTCAATTCCAAATATCGTCATATCGCGAAGGATAAAGATGGCAAACTGGTCTTTATGGCCGAATCCAAGGCATGGCTCACCATGGTTCAGGATAATTTTCCTGAAATTGAATTTCATTTCACTTCAGAATTTTAATTATGACGCTCGCCCCGAAAACTGTATTGTATGAGGATAATCATCTCCTTGTCGTCAACAAACCTTCCGGATTGCTGGTACAAGGTGACCGCACCGGGGATGAGACATTGGCAGATCTTGCCAAAGCTTATATCAAGAATAAATATAATAAGCCCGGGGATGTATTTTTGGGGATAGTGCATCGGATTGACCGACCCGTAAGTGGTGCCGTCGTCCTTGCCCGTACCTCGAAGGCGTTGGAGCGTCTGAATGAATCTTTCCGTGACAGGAAAGTCGAAAAGGTTTATTGGGCACTGGTGAAAAACAGGCCGCCCCAGGTGAAAGGTGAACTGGTCCACTGGATCAAAAAGAATACAAACACCAACAAGGCCGTGGCATATAATAAACCGGGCGGTGGGGCATTGAAGTCTTCACTTAGCTATGAGCTGATCGGAAGGCTCAGTGATTACTATCTGCTTGAGGTCAAACCTGATACCGGCAGACCGCATCAGATACGGGTACAGCTGGCAAAAATGGGATGCCCGATTTCAGGTGACCTGAAGTATGGGGCAACCGACAAATCGAAGGATGCACGGATTTACCTGCACTCACGTGAGATTGTTATCCCGCATCCTGTGAAAAAGGAACCTTTACGAATTACAGCTTCACTGCCAGACGATCAGATTTGGCAAATGTTCAGGGGAGTATGAAAAAACCCGGATGGATTGGCAGGCTTGAAAAACGCTGGAATGTGAGTACTGTAAGGGTGTTCATTATTCTTCTGGTATTCGCCTGTACAGGCTTTACAGTATTGTTTATTAAGCAACCTATCCTTGCCTACTTTGGTCCGCCTGAATCCCGAAGTATCTGGTTAAGTGTCCTTTATTATGTTTTAATTTTCCCGCTTTACAATCTTATTTTGCTTTTTTACGGGGCAATTTTCGGGCAATTCCGATTTTTCTGGGGCTTTGAAAAACGGTTTTTCCGGCGTTTTTTCAAAGGCAGATCATCTACCTAAGAAGAAGCTGGCTCCGGTGCTGATAAATCCGCCACCGTCATTTTTAAAGTCAACCCCTCCGGTAAGGTCTATCTTCACGTAGTCAGTTGCCAGCCACGTAAAACCGCCATTCAGGCTTGGAGAATATCCGAAATTACGGAAGAAGCCATAGATTTCCACAAACGACCACCACCGTTCTGAAAGTGTAAACCCGGTGCCCAGCGTATAAAGTTCTATAGGCTTAAATGATTCGGGGGTCCAGAATATGCCGATACTGTAGAAAAGGTCAAATATTCCCGGAAGATCATTTGAGAAGGTAATCCGAAGATCCGGTATGGGCCTGTTGATTTGGAAAACCCCCTCACCGGATGGCAGGGCAATCATGGCAACTAGGGCGGTTTCCGGAACCCACCCCTTGGCATTTGTCAGTTTTACCTTGGTGCCCAATTGGAGGGGCGTCCAGCCGGAATGATCTGTATCACCTCCTTCAAGCTGCAGGTTTAGCGTCCTGTAATCGATGAAGGCACGAAATTCAAAATGTTCATTAATTCCGAAACGCCACAAACTATTGAAGGAAAATGACTGTGCCTCCTGAATTGAATTGAACATTATTCCGGATTCAAACTGAAATCTTCCAGGTTGGAGAATTCCGGTTGAAGGTGCCTGTGACGGGCGGTCTGTACTGATGCCTGGTTTATCCTGGCTCGCAAGAGAGCCAAACCAGGAAATAATAATTACGATTAGAAAACAGCGTTTGAACATAACAAAAAAAGCCCCTGTTAAGGGGCTTTCAATATACTAAAGTCAAGATTAATTCTGAACCGTATCGGCTAGTCCGTCGGCAAGAACAACAATTTTATTGCGTAGAACTTCCATAACCCCACCGGTGATATTCGTGGTTTGGGTTCCCTGCTTATTTTTATAGACCAGTTTACCCGCTGTAAGCGTACTCACCATAGGGGCGTGGTCGTTCATCACCTGGAACGAGCCATCTGTTCCCGGGAATGTGACAATTGCCACTTCTCCTTCAAATACCTTTGCGCTTGGGGTAACTATTTCAAGATACATAGTGATTCAGATAAGTAATCTCAATTTATTTTTTTGCAGCAGCAATCATCTTTTCTCCCTTGGCGATGGCATCTTCAATCGTACCTACCAGGTTGAAAGACATCTCAGGAAGGTGATCCAGTTCACCATCCATGATCATATTGAAGCCTTTAATGGTATCTTTAATATCCACCAGTGTTCCGGGTATTCCGGTAAACTGCTCTGCGACATGGAATGGCTGCGAAAGGAATCGCTGTACACGACGTGCTCTGTGAACCACCATTTTGTCTTCTTCGGAAAGTTCATCCATACCAAGAATGGCGATGATATCCTGAAGTTCCTTGTATCGCTGAAGAATCTCTTTTACACGCTGTGCGCAATCGTAGTGTTCATCACCCAAAATTTCTGCACTCAGGATACGCGAGGTAGAATCGAGTGGATCCACCGCAGGATAAATTCCAAGCTCTGAAATTTTACGCGACAATACGGTTGTTGCATCAAGGTGAGCGAAAGTTGTTGCAGGTGCCGGGTCAGTAAGGTCATCCGCAGGTACGTAAACGGCCTGAACGGAAGTAATAGAACCATTTTTTGTGGATGTAATACGTTCTTGCATGGCACCCATTTCAGTTGCAAGTGTCGGCTGATATCCTACCGCCGATGGCATACGTCCGAGAAGGGCGGATACTTCAGATCCTGCCTGTGTAAATCGGAAAATATTATCGATGAAGAAAAGGATATCACGTCCCTGGCCTTCCCCATCGCCATCACGGAAATATTCTGCAATTGTAAGTCCGGATAACGCAACACGTGCACGTGCTCCCGGAGGTTCGTTCATCTGGCCAAATACGAATGTGGCTTTGGATTCTTTCAGTGCTTCGAAATCAACCTGCGAAAGGTCCCAGCCTCCTTCTTCCATCGAATGCCTGAATGCATCACCGTAGTTCACGATTCCAGACTCAAGCATTTCACGAAGAAGGTCATTACCTTCACGTGTACGCTCTCCTACACCGGCAAATACCGATAGTCCTGAATATGCTTTCGCAATATTGTTAATGAGTTCCTGGATAAGTACAGTTTTACCTACACCCGCACCACCAAACAAACCGATTTTACCACCTTTTGAATAAGGCTCAATCAGGTCGATCACCTTAATTCCGGTATATAAAACTTCCTGGGAAGTTGACAGATCTTCAAATCTTGGCGCATGACGGTGAATCGGAAGACCGCGTTTGCAATCCGGCTGACTGATACCGTCGATCGCCTCACCAACCACGTTAAAAAGACGTCCTTTGATATTATCACCTACCGGCATTTCAATAGGGTTTCCGGTGTCAACTACATCCATACCCCGAACAAGTCCTTCAGTACTTTCCATAGAGATGGTACGAACGCGATCTTCACCAAGGTGCTGCTGGCATTCCAGTACAACCTTCTGTCCGTTCTCTTTCGTTACTACAAGGGAGTCAAGTATGTTCGGTAATTTGGAGTTCTCTCCTTCAAAACTCACATCCACTACCGGTCCGATAACCTGGGTAATTTTACCAATATTCGCCATTATAATCTGTTTATGATACGTGTAATGATTCGCTCGAAATTTCAGAGTGCAAAAGTACGCCGAATAATATATAAACCAAACATAGGGGATGGATTTTTAAGCCCAAATGGAGATGCGAAATGTCGTTCCCTGATTCTCTTCTGAACTTTTTACAAAAATTTTACCCTGGTGATAGTTTTCGATGATGCGTTTTGCAAGGGTAAGTCCCAGGCCCCAGCCTCTCTTCTTTGTGGTGAAACCCGGGTTAAAAACCTGTTTTATTTTTGATTTGGGGATACCTTTTCCCGTATCACTGAGGTCGATAAAGACACGCCCTTCGCTGCCCTTGATAATCTGGATACTGATTTCTCCATTGCCTCCCATAGCGTCCACGGCATTTTTACAAAGGTTCTCGATTACCCATTCAAAAAGTGGCGGGTTGAGCTGGGCGGTGATTCCCGTAGTGAGTGCCTGAACCGATATGGCCACTTTTGGTGAAATACGGGGCCGGAGGTAATCAATAACGGATGTGATCAGTTCCTCAACATTCACCTCTTTCAGAACAGGTGTCGAACCGATATTGGAAAATCGCTCGGTAATGACCTGTAGCTTTTGGATGTCCTTATCCAATTCTGAAATCAGCGCTTTGTCCTTTATCGATGCTTCCTCCTTAAAATATTCCACCCAGGCCATCAGTGATGAAATAGGAGTTCCCAGCTGATGAGCAGTTTCTTTCGCCAGCCCGACCCAGACGCGGTTTTGTTCTGCAGCCTTTGAATAGTTGAAGGCCATGTAGGAGATGAAACCGAACAGGGCAATTACCGACAACTGAACATAGGGATAATAGGATAACTGGGTGAGGAGGAAGGAATTCTTGTAATAAACATAATTAATGGTGACGATTTCGTTTGTTTCACTGTCACGATCCACCACCTCGATCGGTTCATATACGTCACGCATTTCTTCCAGTTCCGCATAAATGATTTTATTCTGATCGGCAGTGCTAAGACTTGAATCAACATCAATATTCCGATAGCTGATGATTTCTCCGTTTTCTGATATCAGGATTCGCGGGATGGAGTTATTCTGGATGAGTATCTCGTCTGTAACGAAATAGATATCCTGGTCCATTGTTTCATTGATGGTATATTCGAGTGCCTTGGCATATAATTTTATCTGCTGCGTTTCCCGTTCCTTCAGCTGATCTATCAGCACATTGGTATAAAAGATCGAACCGAAGCTAATCAGCACACTAAATATCAGCACGATCCATTTCAGGTTCGAGCGATCCTGCGAGAAATCAAATCCAGTAGTGAGCGGTGATTGGGCCATGTAAAATGAAGAATAGGAACAAATTAAACGAAAAAAGCCGGATCAGCAATACAAGTTGATCCGGCTTCATCGATGCTATTCATCATCTATTTCATAGTAAGCCACTTTGCCAGTACCTTGTAATTAACCTTTGTGCCATGCATGAGAATCCCTATTCTGTAGATTCTTCCTGCCAGCCAGGTGGTACCAATAAACCCGGCAACGAGAAGTGTCATCGATAGCAGGAGTTGCCAAAGCGGCACATCATAACCAATCCTCCCCATCATGGCAATAGGTGATGTAAAGGGGATCATGGACAGCCAGAATCCCAGCGAACTGTCCGGGTTATCCAGGATAGTGCTCATCCCAACAAAACCGACGATCAGGGGTAACATGATCGGTAACATGAATTGCTGGGCTTCTGAAGGTGAATCAACCGCTGAGCCTACGGCGGCAAACAATGCACCATACAACAGGTATCCGCCAATAAAATAGAATATGAAAAGTAAGATGATTTTCACAAAAGGGATCGATTCTATCACCTGGAGAATCTCATTGCTTTGACTGCTTGCCGCTTCGGCAATCTCGGCACTGTTCATACCGCCTGCAGCTGGCATTGATTCTGGGCCGAGAAAGAACATGACGCCCGTCCATACCGCCCACATGAGCACAATCCAGATGGTTACCTGGGTAAGACCTACAAGGGCGATACCCAGTATCTTGCCCAGCATGAGCTGGAAGGGTCGCACGGTGGAGATAATAATTTCTACGATCTTGTTTGATTTTTCTTCTATAACACCCTGCATTACCTGTCCGCCATAAGCGAACATGAACATGTAGATGAGGAATCCGGTGAGATAACCGATGGCAATATTAATCTTGGCATTGGACCGTGTGCCTTCTCCCTCGCTGATGTTGAGCGGAGATAGGGAAACATTTACCTTCAGTTTTTCCAGGGTAGCTTCATCAATCTGGTAGTTGACGAGTCGCTGGTTCTTGACCATGGCTTCCAGTCGGTTCTCCACGGCGGATACAACCGGGTCCTTGGCAGAAGATTGAGTCAGGAACTCAAACCCGCCAGGATTTTCCACATCATATTCCGGGATATAGAGCAGAGCATATGCATCTGATTCCAGAAATGCGGTTCTTGCCGTTTCAAGAGATCCGTCAACTTCAACGTATTTGGTTACGCCCTCGTCATTATCAAAATTAAAATTCCCTGATTCATCCAGAACATAAATAGTTTCTGCGGCGGCTTTGTCACGTTCATTCTGACTGAAATAAACGATCAGGCCGATGATACTGGGAAACAGGATAGGAACGAGTAATGTGGTTAGCAGAAAAGATTTCTTCTTTACCCTGCTGGTGAATTCGCGTTGTATAATGAGAAATATCTTATTCATGGGATTCGCCGTTTACAGATGAAATGAAAATGTCGTTTATGCTGGGGATCTTTTCCGTGAATCCGTACACTTCAGTTTCATTAATTAGGTATCGGAGTAATTCATTCGGACTACTGGAAACCGGGATCCGAATGGTGGTTCGGTTTAATTCGTTTTCAATCGGTTCGGTTGATAAAACTTCAAACAAGGTTCCACCGGCAGAAAGGGCGGAGGAATGTTCCACGATATAGGTATTGGACCGATACTGATTCTTGATGCCCGCCTTAGAGCCTTCCATGATCTTTTTTGACTTATTGATCAATGCGATGTGATCACAGAGCTGCTCAACGGATTCCATTCGGTGGGTTGAGAAGATGATGGTACTTCCTTCATTTCTAAGTTGCAGAATCTCATCCTTTATCAGGTTGGCATTTACCGGATCGAAACCAGAGAAAGGTTCATCGAGAATAATCAAACGAGGCCGGTTTAATACAGTGGCAATGAACTGGATTTTCTGGGCCATACCCTTCGACAGATCTTCAACCTTTTTGCCCCACCAATCATCGATATTCAGCTTTTTTGTCCAGGCCCTGCTTTGAGCAATCGCATCTTTTCTGGTCATATCACGAAGCTGCCCAAGGTAAACCAATTGTTCTCCCACCGTCATTTTTTTATACAGACCACGTTCTTCAGGAAGGTATCCGATGATGGCAATATGGTCCTGATTCAGTGGTGATCCTTCGATGAGGATCTGTCCCGTATCGGCTTCGATAATCTGATTAATGATACGAATGAATGTTGTTTTACCCGCACCATTTGGCCCCAGAAGTCCGTAGATACTGTTGGTGGGTATGTTCAGGGTCACATCACTGAGCGCCACATGTTGGGCATAGCGCTTTGTGATGCCCTCTGCTTGAAGCATATATTCCATTGTTTAGGTTGTTTGTTCTGTTAGTGTTAGAACCAACCATGAAATTACAATGAATACAAATAAAATTTTAAGAACTACGGCCAACGGTTTATTTTGACGCTGAGCGCAAAAGGAACCAATTGAAAATGAGAACGTTGGTTAACGTTCCTTGAATACGATATTACCCATACTCACATCCAGGAAAAAGGATACAAGATTTTCGGCATCTTCACTGAAGGCCTCATTGACGAATGTATTTTTACCATATGGGCGGAAACTCTTACTCAGCTTGACCTGGCAAAGCCACGAATCATGCACTTTTACAATCATGGGCGTTTGTTCGCTGGGCAGCAGAATAAACAGGTTCCCGGCACCAACACTTCCATGAACAGTGCTTGAGGTGAGATTTTTACCCGACATGTCGAGGAGCAGATCTCCAAATCCTACGTCGGCCTTGACAAACTTGCTTTTCGCATGATTCAGGTGTTTGACAGCGATGGTTCCCATGTCAACTTTCACGCAAAAAGAATCCATTTTCACGGTATTTTCAATGTCTGAAAAGTATCCTACATTGATATTTGCGCTACCGGTTTGTACTTTCAAATTCTTGACAGCAACACCGGCGAGATCAATATCTGCTTGTCCAATGCCATACACCAGATCCAGCGAGTATACTTTGTTTCTGTTCAGGTAAACCCGCCACAGATTAGATTCAATATCTTTTTTAGACCCAAAGACACTGCGACTGATTGATTGACTCAATCCCGGATTAACCTTGTCTTCCAGGGAAAGATCGATCATGGCAACTTTGCCATTGATGGATTTATTGAAAGAGTGATTGTAATTGTCGTAATCCTGATTACTGTAAACCGTGACGGCTTCATCGCCATCACCGGCCTTAATGGAGCAAATTCCACTGTTGACTGAAAATCTCAGGTTGATTTGCTCTACCTTATTATCCCCTTCTACCGAGAACTGCTTTTTTACCTGGGCATTTCCATGAGTGATACCAAGTAACAGTCCGACTACCAAAAACGAAAAAACGTTACGCTGCATGATGGTTTAATACGGAAGTAATGCACGTGGGGTTGCACAATGTGTAAAAAAAACACACTGGTACAACCCCACTTTTCTTATTCTGTATTTTAATTAAAAGAATTCACGCATTTTTTCGAAAAATCCCTTTTCATTTCTGCCAGGTTTAGGTTCGAAATTAGATGAACTGCGTAATTTTTCCAGCATGGATTTTTCTTCGGAGCTCAGGTGTTTAGGCGTCCATACATTCACATGGATAAGCTCATCTCCTTTGCCGTAACCGTTGAGATCTTCTATACCCTTTCCGCGGAGACGTAAAATTTTACCACTTTGAGTTCCGGCATCAATCTTAATCCGTACTTTTCCGCTGATGGTGGGAACTTCAACCGATGTTCCCAGGGCAGCATCAATAAAGCTGATGTAAAGATCAAATACAACGTTATTGCCTTCGCGCTTCAGTGGTCCTTCATGATGTTCTTCTACAAGGATCAGTAAATCTCCTGCGGGTCCTCCGCCAGGTGCTTCATTACCCTTGCCAGACATGGAGAGCTGCATACCGTCGCTCACACCGGCAGGGATTTTAATTGAAATGACCTCTTCCTTAGGAACGAGTCCCGAACTGTCTACGCCGGGTGGTCTGTGATCAATCAGCTGCCCGCTTCCATTACATGTGGGACAGGTACTGGTAGATACCATTTGACCGAGCATGGTGTTTACAGCTTTCCGTACCTGACCGCTGCCCTGGCATGTTGAACAGGTTTTGAAGGTTACGCCATCGGCTTTCACCATGCGGTTCACCTTGATTTTCTTTTCAACGCCATGGGCAATTTCCTCCAGGTTCAGTTTGAGTTTGATCCTGAGGTTGGAACCTTTTCTTTGTCTTCGCCGGGTTCCGCCACCGCCAAAAAAGCTGTCAAACGGACTTCCTCCACCAAAGATATCACCAAACTGGGAGAAGATGTCCTCCATATTCATTCCGCCGCCACTGAATCCGCCGCCGTTCATGCCTGCATGACCGAACCTGTTATAGCGTTCACGCTTCTCCGGATTACTGAGTACCTCATAGGCTTCAGCTGCTTCCTTGAATTTATCTTCAGCCTCCGGATTATCCGGATTTTTATCGGGATGATATTTGATCGCTACCTTCCGGTAGGCCTTTTTAATCTCCTCGGGAGTAGCGGATTTATCAACACCTAATATTTCGTAAAAGTCTCTTTTTGACATAATTTTTTAACTTCCAGTGACAACTTTAGCGTACCGGATAACTTTATCTTTCAACAGATATCCTTTTTCAATAACATCAACAATTTTACCTTTCAGCTTATCCTCAGGTGCAGGTATCTGTGTGATCGCCTCCTGAAAATCCGGGTCAAATGCATCCCCGACCTGGCTGTTCATGTTTTTAAGGCCCTTTTGCTCTAGTGTTTTATATAATTTCTGATAGATCAGGTCCATTCCTTCTCGAATGGATTGTTCGTCTGTCTCATCATTGGACAGCTTAAGTGCCCGTTCAAAATCATCCAGTACAGGCAGAAGCGCAGTCATCAGTCCTTCTGCAGCCGTATCAATCAATTCAAGCTTTTCACGCGCTGTTCTGCGCCGGAAATTTTCAAATTCTGAATAAAGGCGCAGGTATTTGTCCTTGCTTTCTGCCAGTTCAGCCTCCATTTTATTTATCGCTTCAATATTTTCCTCCATTGAGGTATCACCTGCGTTCTCGTTCACGGCTTCCGTTTCATTTATATTTTCATCTGTCATATTTTCAACGTCATTCATCGAATCTTTTGACAGATTTTCCTTATTCTCCTTTTTCATGGCCAAAAATGGGTTCTATATGATATTCAGAATAATTTTACAATTATGTTGCCAAACAGCTAATGCTGTCAAATTGACATTATTTGTCCTGGAGCATCTTCCAGAGTTCATCCTTAAGTTCCGTCAGACCGAATTGAGTAACGGCAGAAATGAAGACAGATTTAATTTCAGACGGTAGCTCCTTGCTCATTTCATCCATGAGTTCCTGGTCCAGTAAATCTGATTTCGATATTGCGAGCAACCGTTTTTTATCCAGCAATTCGGGATTATGTTTTTTTAACTCATTGAGCAGGATAGTATATTCCTCACCGATATTATGCGCATCAGATGGAATCATAAATAAAAGAACCGAATTTCGCTCGATGTGCCTCAGAAATCTTGTCCCAAGGCCTTTTCCTTCAGCAGCACCTTCGATAATCCCCGGGATATCCGCCATGACGAACGAGCGATGGTTGCGGTAGGCGACCACGCCAAGGTTTGGCGTTAATGTCGTAAAAGGATAATCGGCAATTTCAGGTTTGGCTGCAGACAATACCGACAGCAGGGTAGATTTACCTGCATTTGGAAAACCAACGAGACCTACATCAGCCAGTAGTTTAAGTTCAAGGATCATCCATACTTCCTGGCCTGGCTCCCCGGGCTGTGCGTAACGGGGTGCCTGGTTGGTAGGAGTCTTAAAATTGTCATTTCCCAGTCCCCCGCGACCACCTTCAAGCAAAACACGTTCTTCCCCGTCTTCTGTTATTTCAAATAGCTTCCTGCCGCTTTCAGCTTCCCTGGCAACCGTTCCCAAGGGAACTTCAAGAACTATATCTTCACCATCGGCTCCCGTGCGTTTTCCACCTTCTCCCGGGTTGCCATTGCCGGCAATTACATGCTTCTGATATTTCAGGTGTAATAAGGTCCAGAGCTGTGAATTACCGCGAAGGATAATATGGCCGCCACGGCCTCCGTTACCCCCGTCAGGACCACCCTTGGGTACATGTTTTTCACGCCGGAAATGTGCAGATCCCGCCCCTCCGGCGCCTGAGCGCGCGCAGAATTTGATATAGTCGATAAAATTGGAAGACGCCAAGGTCAGGAGAGTTTTTCGATCGTATCCACGAGCGAATTAAAGATTGAATCAATCGTTCCTACTCCGTTTACAGAATAAAATTTATTTTGATTCTGGTAAAATTCTGAAACAGGCAGCGTCTCTTTCAGATAAACCTGAATACGGTTATTGATTTTTTCCTCATTCTGATCATCAACCCTTCCGGAGATTTTCCCCCGTTCATGCAGGCGTTTTTTCAGTTCATCATGGGGCACTTCCAATGAGATCATTCCGGATATATGTTCCCCGTTTTCCTGAAGCAGATTATCCAGTGCTTCAGCCTGCTTCACTGTACGAGGGAAACCATCGAAAATAATGCCATTGATCACATCATCCTGCTTAATACGATCTTCCACCATCCCGATAACGACTTCGTCCGGCACCAGAAAACCATCATCCATGTATTTTTGAGCGAGTTTTCCGAGCTCGGTGCCTTCGCTGAGATGCTTTCTGAATAAATCACCGGTCGAAATGTGTGTAAGGTTGTATTTATCGATCAGCTTTTCGCTTTGAGTGCCTTTTCCCGCACCCGGAGGGCCAAATAGTACAATGTTTAACATGCTAACTTTTTTACGCAATGGAGCTCATTTCAGAGCATAAATATGTTTAAGGTTTCTGCCAAGACCGTCATAGTCCAGGCCATAACCGATTACGAATTTGTCCTCAATATCAAATCCCACATAATCCACGGGCAAGTCGGTATGTATTTCCTTATTTTTTCGAAGTAAGGAGACGATGCTCACCGATTTTGCGCCCAATGTTTGTAATTCATCTGTGATCTTTCTGGCGGTTTGTCCGCTGTCGATAATATCCTCGACAATCACGACATCCTGCTGAAAAATATTTTCATTCAACCCTATCAGTTGCTTGATGTTCCCTGTATTTTCCATGGCTTCGTAGGATGATAATTTGATGAATGTAATTCTCACATCCGATCGAACCTCTTTCATCAGGTCTGCTGCGAACATAAATGCCCCGTTCAGAACCACAATGAAGAGCGGATTACGGTCCTTATAATCCTTGTTAATCTTCCTGGCCAGGCGACGTATACTCTGGCTTATCTGCTCGAATTCAATAAGCTTTACAAATTTTTTATCTTTTATGATCATTCCGGTCAGACAAAGCCACTTAACAAGGACACAAATATAGAAATTATCTTCGATTGACCGTTCAAAGATGTACCATGAGATACCGGTACATATCAATCATGGAATCAATATCTCTTCGATGGACTTTTTCATCAGGCGAGTGAACATTTTGCTCAGCGGCACCGATAAAGCACCAGTCAATCGCGTAGGGGGACTGCTGTAATTCACGACCATCGGAAGAACCAGCTCCTTCCACCTCAAGCTGATATGGTATTTTTGATGAATTTGCCAGCGTTAGAATCTTATTGAGATAGGATTTTCTTGGAATGTTTCTATCCCGCAATGAAATTGCCACCCCTTTGCCGGGAACCACGCCGTCTGTGATCCATGTGATATCCGATATCAATGCTTGCCTCACATTATATTCTTCAACCATCTTTTTGGCTAGAAATGGAACAGATCCACCCCCGTGTTCTTCATAGGAACTGAAAATGATCAGACCGTCTTCGAGGGTTTCAGCAACTTTTAACGCATTGAATATACCAAGCCGGTTATCAAGATAGCAACTGGTTATGTAATCCTTCGTTGACCGGAAATTGCATTTGAAAACCAGAGAAGTACCGGTGTCAATAGCTCTTGGAAAGTCGTAATACAGATGTCCTTCACTTGTCGTTCGAAGTGAACATTCAATCGGTCCCAGTGAATCTTGGCCGGCCAGGATGTGGGGAGCGTCGGTATCCGGCCCTCCTACAGCCACAAGCTGATCATGATAGCGAACTGTAAATCCAACGCTGTCCATGTGAGCAAAAATTGCTGTACGCGGTTTTCCGAAACGGAGAATAATGCAATCATGCAGATCGTCCCCATGAATAATTTCAGGACGGGTTTTCCATTTCTTCTGATGATTTGAAATATACTCCAGCAGAAAATCCTTCATAGCAGATTCTTCGCCTGATGGGGCGTGAACGGAGCAAAGTGACTTGAGTAATCCGGTGTCTTTATACTTATATATTGTCATCCCTGTTTTATCAAATACTTATTTTTATATCTTTACCACGGAAATTTTACACTTTACCGGGTAACGGCATTTTTTTACATGCTCACAATTTTAACTGAAAACAGTTCTGCAGCAAATCAATTTCTTTTTGAAATGCGCCACAAAGATATTCAAAAGCATAAAGGGCGTTTCAGAAATAATATGAAAAGGTTGGGTATTGCGATGGCTTTGAAAATTTCAGAGAAATTGTCGTATCGGCAGGTATCGGTGGAAACGCCATTAGGAAGTAAGTTGATGGAGGTCCTGGCCGAGGACCTTGTTCTTGTAACAATTTTACGTGCAGGAAGCCCTTTTCTCGAAGGTTTTCAGGAGATTTTCGATGAAGCCACAGTAGGTTTTATCGGGGCATACCGGCTGGAATCTGAAGGGACGTCGACGGGTATTGAAATGAATTATAAGGCACTGCCCGAAACGAAGGGAAAAACGGTTTTCCTGATTGATCCAATGCTGGCAACAGGACATTCCATGATTGATGCAGCCCATTTAATCCATGAAAGTGGAATGCCCCGTAAAATATTTTTTATTTCTGCTGTTGCGGCACCGGAGGGGGTAAACTTCATTCGTGAAAAAATTAACGTACCGTATGAGATATGGACTGGCTCACTCGATGAAAAGCTCAATGCTTCGGCGTATATTGTGCCCGGACTCGGAGATGCTGGTGACCTTTCTTATGGACCCAAGATATAAAGTATGTTTTCACAGATAGCTATTTTGATCGTAGGTTTGATCATCCTCATTTTGGGAGGGGAATTGCTCGTGCGTGGATCGTCCAGTATTGCCCTGAAGGCAAAGATTTCACCACTCGTGGTTGGGCTTACAATTGTGGCGTTTGGTACGTCGGCCCCTGAGTTGCTGATCAGTGTGAAAGCTGCGCTCTCAGGAAGCCCCGATATGACCATGGGAAATGTGGTAGGGTCAAATATTTGTAACCTGGCACTCGTGATGGGAGTAACAGCCCTGATTGGTCCGATTAGTGTGAATGCCAATAGTATAAAAATTGACTGGCCGGTGGCGATTGGAAGCAGCCTTTTGCTGTACTTCCTGTTGAAATCCAGTCCATTATTGAACGTTTGGACCGGCCTTTTATTCCTGGTCATTCTTATCAGCTATACGCTTTTTATTATCATGAAATCGCGCCGTGAAACGAAGGCGCAGATTCTGGCGGATGCCAACTATGATATACCTAAAGGCTCGGAAAATGTAGTCCGCGATATACTTTATATCCTGATCGGTTGTGTGGGTTTGTATTATGGTTCCGACTGGTTCGTTGGCGGAGCAAGAGACCTGGCCATGCTGCTGGGAGTTAGTGAACGGGTCATCGGCATTACCGTACTCGCACTTGGAACGAGTTTGCCTGAATTGGTTACTGCGATTGTCGCCGCTGTGAAGGGTGAAACTGACCTTGCAGTGGGTAATCTCATGGGTTCCAACATCTTTAATATTTTATCAATTCTGGGGATTACGAGTATTATCACGCCGATTCAGGTGAGTTCAGAGATTATTCAGTATGATTTGCTTGCCATGATACTTGTGACCATCATTATTTTACCCATGATGCTTTATAAAAGAGTGATTGGCCGAATTTCAGGAGCAATTTTGTTGTTACTGTACGTATATTATACATACACCGTAATAACATAGAAGAATTCGTGACCTGGAAAATAATTTCCATATACCTGCTGACAATGTTCAAATTTATCGCTGGCCCCCTTGGAGGTTATGCGGCAGGCTTTCATTTTCTGATAACCATATCCATCACTGTTACCGGAACGATGAGTAGTGTTTTTTTATTTACTTTTCTGGGTAGTTCATTAAAAAAACATGTGATTGACAGGCTGTTTGCCAGGCGTAAAAAATTCACGCGAAGAAATCGACGGTTCGTCATGGTATGGAAAAAATACGGTCTTAGGGGAGTTGCTTTTCTTACTCCGCTGATCTTTACTCCAATTGGAGGCACGCTGCTAATGGCAAGCATGGGGGCCCCCCGGAACAAGGTTTTCATTTCGATGTTTATAAGTGCCCTGTTTTGGTCGGTCATATTTACAACGCTGATCTATACCTTTGGCCAGGAAATAATTCCAGGTTTTATGCGTCCGGCTGATCTTCGTCAGGCAATATCTCTATCTGCTGTATAAGTACTTTTTTTGAAATTGCCTGGCCTGTAGGTGTCGCTGCTAGTCCGCCCAAAGCAGTTTCCTTATAGCGATCTTCCATGCTTTGTCCTACTTCTCCCATGGCATCCACACATTCATCCACAGGGATTACGCTATCCACATCTGCCAGTGCGATTTGAGCTGAACTATTGGCAATGGCTGCTGCGCTGGCATTTCGGACCACACAAGGAACTTCCACCAAACCAGCCACAGGATCACATATTAATCCGAGCGTACACTGAATGGTTATGGCAACTGCATTAAAAACCTGATCAATATTTCCGCCAAGACAGTAGACAATAGCACCTGCCGCCATCGCCGCCGCACTGCCTGTCTCCGCCTGGCATCCGCCAACGGCACCTGCCAGAGAAGCACGCTGTTCAATGATGAGAGCAATTCCTGCTCCGATCAGGAGACCTTCCAGAATTTTTCGTTCCTCCAGATCATGGATTTCCTGCAGGGTGTAGAGTGTGCCAGGGAGGATACCGGATGCTCCGGCTGTTGGCGCCGCCACTACCCGGCCCATACATGAATTAACTTCCTTAGCCGCAAGGGCACGTGCAATAAGCCGTTGAAATTCGGGCGATAAAACGGTGACATCGCATCCAAATACTTTTCGGGCTCCACTTTTGATCATCCCGGACCTCGATTCCATTGCTTCACTCAGACCGGTATCAACTGCTTCTTTCATTACATTAAAGGCATAGGACAACCTGTCCCAAACGACGTCTTCACTGTTTCCTTTTTGCTCCTTCTCATATTCGAGTATTGGTTGAAAAAGTGGTACATCATTCTCAAGGCAATAGGCCTTCCAGCCAGCGAAATCTGTCAGTTTGAATCCCATAATGCAATTGTTAGTTTCTGCAAAGATATGCACATTAAAAATGAAAAAAGCCACCCGGTATCGCGGATGGCTTTTCTATGTGTTTATGTAACGGGGATTTCCTATCCATTCATTGAAATAAGGAACTCTTCGTTATTTCTGGTACCCTTCATTTTAGACAGAAGGAATTCCATGGCTTCTATTGAATTCATGTCAGACATGAACTTACGCAGGATCCAAACACGCTGAAGTTCCTCATCAGAAAGCAGGAGATCTTCACGACGCGTTCCGGATGCAGGAACATCGATGGCAGGATAAATACGCTTGTTAGACAATTTCCGGTCAAGCTGTAATTCCATATTACCGGTACCCTTGAATTCTTCAAAAATTACTTCATCCATTTTTGAGCCCGTTTCAATCAGAGCGGTGGCGATGATGGTAAGTGATCCGCCATTCTCTACATTTCGAGCAGCACCAAAGAATCGTTTGGGTTTGTGTAACGCATTCGCATCCACACCACCCGAAAGGATTTTTCCGGATGACGGAACAACCATATTGTAGGCCCTGGCCAGACGGGTTATAGAATCGAGCAAAATAACTACGTCATGCCCGCACTCAACCATTCGTTTGGCTTTTTCAAGTACCATGCTTGATACTTTTACATGTCGCTCGGCTTGTTCGTCGAAAGTTGAAGATATTACTTCAGCCTTTACGCTTCGTGCCATATCCGTTACTTCTTCCGGACGTTCATCGATCAGCAATATGATCAGGTAACATTCCGGGTGATTTTCGGCGATCGCATTTGCAACATTTTTGAGCAGTACCGTTTTACCGGTTTTAGGCTGTGCCACGATCATTCCACGCTGTCCTTTTCCTATGGGTGAGAAAAGATCAAGAATTCGTGTGGAATAATTATCGGGTTTGCCGCTCAGTTTGATTTTTTCTTCCGGGAAAAGCGGAGTAAGATATTCAAATGACACGCGGTCACGAATTTCTTCCGTTGTTTTGCCATTGACTGTTTCAACACGCAGGAGCGCAAAATATTTTTCACCTTCCTTGGGTGGCCTGATCTGTCCCCTTACTGTATCTCCGGTTTTTAAGCCGAATAATTTTATCTGTGAAGGTGAAACATAAATATCATCAGGGCTGGCGAGATAATTATAATCAGATGAACGCAGGAATCCGTAACCATCCTGCATCATTTCAAGCACCCCCTCGTTGACGATTACGCCGTCAAAATCCTTAATGCTGGCATCTTTCTTTTTCTGGTCTGAATCATGTTCCTTTTTCTCTTTTGGATGAGCAGGTGCATTTTCAGACTTGCGGGGATTGTGCTTTTGCTGAGGCTTATCTTCCCGTACTTTCTCTTTCTCGGCCGGTTTGGATTTTGTATTGTCAACCTTGAGGTTGAATGATTCCAGTACATCCTGTTCCGAGTTGTCTGCAGGTGCTTTTTCTGATGTCTCTGTCGTCTCTGCCTGAGGCTTTACGTTTTCACGCTTTCTGGGCCCTTTTGATTTATGGTCAGGTTTTTTATGAGAATCAGGCTTGCTTTTGTTCTCTTCTTTTTTTGGGGCCTCTTCGGAAGAGGGAGATTTTTTCTTTGGAAGTTTATCTTCCGGAAGGACGGCTTGCTGATCAAGGATTTGGTAGATCAGGTCTTTCTTGGAGAGTTTCTTAAAGTTTTTTAATCCGAGCTCCTCTGCTATCTCTTTCAATTCAGAAAGAAGACGCACATTCAATTCTTCAATTGTATACATTTAATGTAATCTTGGTAAGCTAATTTTTGATTTTCAAAAGTTATATGATAATGTGGAGATATCACGGGAATGTGATTTAGTCCTTATGGACATTATTATGATTGTATGTTAAAATGATTATTAGACTTGCAACCTGTATCGGAGATGATTTCGATTGCGCTGAAAAATCCCATTAGGATATGCAATAATAGATCAATGCCCCTCAATAGTCAAATATTTACCAAAAAATAATCATCTATGCGCTAAAAGCCCCCTTATTTAGAACAGAATTGCCTTATTTTGCAGGGTAAACAAGAATTTAATGTTACAGCTCTCATACATAAGCAACAATAAGGAAACCGTCATTAAGGGACTGGAAAAACGGCATTTTGAAAAGGCCAGAAATACCATAGAATTAATTCTGGATCTTGATCAGGAGCGAAAGGCGACACAGGCCCGGCTGGATGAGGTACTTCATGATTTGAATAATCTTTCAAGGAAGATCGGGTTGCTTATGAAGGAAGGAAATAAGGAGGAGGCAGAGGTTGTTAAAAATGAGACTACCCGCCTGAAGGAGCAAAGCCGGCAGCTTAAAGAGCAGCAGGACGTCACCACACAGAAGCTTGAAAATTTGCTCTATCAGGTTCCGAACATACCCAACAATGAAGTTCCTGAGGGGAAAACATCTGAAGAAAATGAAGTTGTAACCCAGAAAGGAGAGATTCCTTCCCTGCCGGAAGATGCCAAACCTCACTGGGAACTGATTAAGGAATATGACATAATCGATTTCGACCTTGGTATCAAGATTACAGGGGCGGGATTTCCTGTCTACAAGGGACAGGGAGCCAGAATGCAAAGGGCGCTTATCAACTTTTTTCTTGACCAGGCACTGGAGGCCGGTTATGTTGAAGTTCAACCTCCCATTGTGATCAATGAGGCCAGTGGATACGGAACAGGTCAGCTGCCCGATAAGGATGGGCAGATGTATCATATTACCGAAGAGAATTTTTATCTGATCCCTACGGCGGAAGTTCCGATCACCAATTTATACCGTGATGTGATCCTTGAGGACTCTGATTTGCCTGTACGGCACGTGGGTTATACGCCCTGTTTCAGGCGTGAAGCCGGTTCATGGGGTGCTCATGTGCGGGGTTTGAACAGGCTTCATCAATTTGATAAGGTAGAAATTGTTCGCATTGAGAGACCCGAAAAATCCTACCGTGTGCTGCATGAAATGTGCGCGTATGTAGAGGGCTTGCTTGAGAAGCTTGAACTTCCCTACCGTAAGTTAAACCTTTGTGCGGGTGATCTTGGCTTCACGTCTGCTCAGACGTTTGATATGGAAGTGTATTCTGCTGCCCAGGGTAAATGGCTTGAAGTAAGCTCTGTGAGTAATTTTGAAACATTTCAGGCGAACAGGCTGAAGCTTCGGTACAGACCCGGCCAGGATGAAAAGCCTCAGCTATTGCATACACTCAATGGTTCTGCACTTGCGCTTCCCCGAATTATGGCAGCCTTACTGGAAAACAATCAGACTTCTGAAGGAATACGAATTCCCAGGGTACTTCAGCAATACACCGGTTTCGAAATGATCAGGCATTAGCCCCTGACGGAGCGCGAAGTGTGAGTACGATTGCAATGATCATCGCGACTGCTGCCGTGGCAATTATGAGCGAATTCGGTTGAGCCTCGTTGCTTCTTGCCAGTATGATTCCTCCCAATGCCCAAAGGACCGTTAATGTGAATGCCCAGTTTCGTTCTATTTGCTCTACCTTGAATAATACGATCATCAGAACGCCAATAACCAGGGAGGTTAGGTAAGGTGCAATAGATGGATTAAAACCAAGATCCAGCAGGTAGGCACTCATGTTGGCCACCGTTGCTATGCAAATCCATGCCAGGTAAACACTGAACGGTATGACCACCAGCCAGTATTCGCCGGCTGAAAGTGATGGCCGTGGTAATTTTCTGAAGATAGCGATCAATGAAATCAGAAATACGATCATGATGAGCACAGATAACCCGGTCTGGAGATAGTGCCACGCAAATATCCATGAGATATTGCATACGCAGGTGAGCAGAAAAAGTGGATTAATGGATGAATCATTCTGATATGGCTTAACAAGAGCAAAAATCACAAAACCCAGCAGCAATAAATAAATGATTCCCCAGATCGAAAACGTGATACCTGCAGGCGTGAACAGACTCGGGTACATGTTGGAAATCTCGCCGGTTGTTAATCCATTGATGGGCTGAGCATTCGCCAAATAATTAACGTACAAAACCGCGCCCAATCCTATAATGTTTAAAAATTTCATATTCAATGTTCAGTTCATGGATTAATGATGCCATTTGTCAATATCTCTATGATTACACGGCAGTCAATGTGTATCTTAATCTAAAATGTAAAACTTATGAATAAATATATCAGCTTATTTATAATTTCTTCTGCATTCCTGATTTCCTGTACTCCGGAAAAGGCGAAGGAAGAGACCATGACTTTTAATTATCCCGAATCTGAAAAAGTGGATACGGTTGATGTTTATTTTGGGACAGAAGTTCCGGATCCTTACCGGTGGCTGGAAGACGACCGTTCAGAAGCAACTGCAAGTTGGGTGGGAGCCCAGAATGATGTGACCTTTTCCTACCTTGAAAGTATTTCCTTTCGGGATAAGGTTAGGGACCGTCTGGAAGAGCTTTACAATTATGAGCGGATATATGCTCCATTTCAACGTGGAGAATATTATTATTTCTACAAAAATGACGGTCTGCAAAACCAGAATGTTCTGTACCGAAAGAAAACCCTTGATGGGACCCCTGAAGTATTTATTGATCCAAATAAATTTAGTGATGATGGTACAATTTCTCTTGCCGGGTCCAGTTTCTCCAGGGATGGTTCGCTTTTTGGATATTTAATATCCGAAGGAGGCTCCGATTGGCGAAAAGGGATCGTTATCAATACTTCTAACCGTGAAATGGTAGGTGACACCCTTTATGATATTAAATTCAGCGGCCTTTCATGGAAGGGAAATGAAGGGTTTTACTACAGCAGTTATGATAAGCCCAAAGACGGTTCAGTGCTCTCCGGAAAAACGCAAATCCATAAATTATATTACCATAAGCTTGGTACGCCGCAGTCTGAAGACGAATTGATTTTTGGCGGAGAGGCAATGCCACGCCGATATATTGGAGCATATCTCACGGAGGATGAGCGGTACCTTGTGATTTCAGCCGCGAATTCCACATCGGGCAATGAACTTTATCTCAAGGACCTTTCCGTTGCGGGAAGTGAAATTACCCCGATTGTTTCAAACTATGATAATGAGCATTATATACTGGCAAACCAGGGCGACCGTTTATTAATTTATACAAATCTGAATGCCCCGAATAACCGCATTGTAGAGGTGAATGCTGCAGATGCGGGTCCTGAAAACTGGAAGGATGTTATTCCTGAATCTGAACACGTGATGAGTGCCAGCACGGCAGGGGGAAGTATTTTTGCCTCCTATCTGATAGATGCCAAAACGGAAGTAACACAATTTGATATGAATGGAAACCTGATCCGTGAAGTCAAATTACCGGACATCGGAACGGCAGGAGGTTTCGGCGGCAGGGAAGAGGATGAAATATTGTATTTTACTTTTACTTCCTTTACCTATCCGAGCTCAATTTATTCCTATGACATTGCTTCCGGTGAAACGAAATTATTCGAACAGCCTCAAATTGATTTTAATCCTTCGGATTATGAAACAAAGCAGGTTTTTTACAACAGCAAGGATGGTACACGCGTTCCTATGTTCATCGTGTACAAAAAGGGACTTGAGCTGAACGGTAAAAACCCTACCTACCTCTATGCCTATGGTGGCTTCAACATCAGCCTGAGGCCATCCTTCAGCACTTCGCGGATTGTCTGGCTTGAAAATGGCGGAATTTATGCCCAGCCAAATCTTCGCGGAGGTGGTGAATATGGTGAAGAATGGCATATAGCGGGGACTAAAATGCAGAAGCAAAACGTTTTTGATGATTTCATTGCCGCAGGAGAATATTTAATTGAGAATAATTATACAGATTCAGACCATCTTGCGATTGCCGGGGGGTCCAATGGCGGGCTGCTGGTAGGGGCAACCATGACGCAACGGCCGGATCTTGCACGTGTTGCATTCCCGGCGGTAGGTGTAATGGATATGCTCCGATACCATAAATTTACGGCAGGGGCAGGATGGGCATATGATTATGGAACATCCGAGGATTCCAGGGAAATGTTTGAATACCTGCTGGGTTATTCCCCGGTTCATAATATAAAGGAGGGTGTTGATTATCCCGCGACGCTTGTAACAACTGCAGATCATGATGACCGGGTAGTTCCTGCTCATAGTTTTAAATTTGCGGCCAACCTTCAGGAAAAACATGGTGGAACCACCCCGGTACTCATCCGTATTGAAACAGATGCCGGTCATGGAGCGGGAACTCCGATATCGAAGACCATAGAACAGGAAGCAGACAAATACTCCTTTGCCTGGTATAATATGGGTATCGTCCCCGGAAATTTGAAGGATGATATGTAATGATGGTGATTCGGGAAGGAAAGAAGAAAGACCTGCCAAGAGTACTTGAACTTATTCGTGAACTGGCGGAATATGAACGTGCTCCGGATGAAGTTACCAATACGGTGGAGGCAATGGAAAAGGATGGATTCGGCCCCGAGCCGTTATATGGATTTTATGTTGCAGAAGATCCGGCGGAGGGTATTATTGGTCTTGCATTGTATTATTATCGTTATTCTACCTGGAAGGGCAAGCGCATGTACCTTGAAGATATCATCGTTACTGAGAATCACAGGGGCAAGGGTATTGGCAAATCATTATTTGATAAGGTGATAGCCAAAGGAATAGATGCGGGATGTTCAGGAATGGTTTGGCAGGTTCTGGATTGGAATGAGCCTGCCATTCAATTCTATCGTGAAGTGTATGGAGCCAATCTCGACGGGGAATGGATCAATTGTTCAATATCGCGTGATCAAATGATACGCAAGATCAGTCCTTGATTGTTATTCTACCTCTTCCAGGAGAGTTCTGAACGCCACATGCCGGTTGTTAAATTTAATTCTGTGTTCTTCAGAAAGGCGTGGTGCATGGTCATTCAGATAAGTGACCACTTTTTCAATTGAATCGGAAAAATATTGAACCGAATAAGAAACAGTCTCTTCCTGATCCTGATTCA
Organism: Cyclobacteriaceae bacterium; assembly: GCA_050289805.1. Taxonomy (GTDB): domain Bacteria; phylum Bacteroidota; class Bacteroidia; order Cytophagales; family Cyclobacteriaceae; genus JAUILA01. The sequence goes on along the minus strand of JBNKGL010000003.1, from coordinate 286,510 downwards.
AAACCTTAAAAATGCGGAATTCGTTAAAATATCCGGTATTCATTACATCGGGAATATGCTTTGTTTTCATCCATTGCAGCCATTCGTTTTCAATGTCCTGATCTACCCCAACGGTTACATTATATAGAATCATGGGATAAATTTAGACATACTCGCCGGGAATCGCATCATTTTTGTTTTTATGGAAGCAAAAATTATTGTAATTTCCTTATACTGAAAAGGATATGACATTAGATAAGAAAGTCAAAATACTTACATACACTCTTGCACTTCTCATGCTCCTGGGAGCATGCCGCAGATCCGGAAGTGAAAGTACGGAGAACAGGATGGACACCAATGGACCTGTTACGGCAAACCTGGTTGATCTGGACCTTTCCGCTATCAAAGAGCGTGGTACGCTTCGTGCAATTGTAGAAAATAGTTCCACCGGATTTTTCATCTATAAGGGCAGGCCCATGGGATTTGAACATGACCTGCTTGATATGTTTGCGAAATCAATCGGTGTGGAACTTGAGATCGTCGTAACCAAAAGCATTGATGAAGCCTTCAATATGTTGGATAGTGGAAAGGGAGATATTCTTGCTTATGCGCTAACCATCACAAAGGAGAGAAAAAAGCGTGCAGCATTTACGCATAGTTATTATAAGACCCGCCAGGTATTGGTTCAGAGAATGCCCGAAAACTGGCGGAGTATGACTCGTGATGAGATCGATGACGGCCTGATCCGGGAAGTTGTTGACCTTGCCGGGAAAGAAATCTATGTACGAAAAAGCTCCAGCTATTCAAGGCGTCTTGAAAACCTTTCTGATGAGATTGGTTCCGATATTCTGGTTATCGATATTGATAGTGCAGAGACGGAGCAATTGATCCATATGGTTTCTACTGGTGAAATCCCGATAACTGTTGCCGATGAAACAGTGGCACTTGTGAATGCCTCATATTATCCGAATATCGATGTAAAGACCCCAATCAGCTTTCCTCAGAATATTGCCTGGGCTGTCAGGCCAAATTCTCCCGATCTTCTTACTACCCTCAATCAGTGGATAGATTCTGTAAAAAAGGAGCCAACAGCCAATGTAATCTATAACAAGTATTTTAAAAACCGCCGTAAGGCTAATCAGCTTGCACGGAGTGATTACTCTTCGATGGGCGGTGTGAAGATTTCTCCCTTTGATGATATTATCCGGGAGGCGGCAGACACGTTACGGTGGGACTGGCTGCTGCTCGCTTCACAGATATACCAGGAATCAAAATTTGATACTGATATTGTTTCCTGGGCGGGTGCTATCGGGTTAATGCAGGTTGTGCCAGAAACCGGGTCACGCTTTGGGGCAGAAGATCTTACTAATCCGGTTCAGAATATCAGGGCGGGAACAGGGTATTTACAATACCTGGATGAACTTTGGTCCAGGACAATTACAGATCCGGATGAGCGCATAAAATTTGTTCTGGCTTCATACAATGTAGGCCTTGGGCATGTAGTTGATGCACGTGATCTGGCGCAGAAATATGGCAGGGATCCGCTGAAATGGTATGATAACGTGGAATATTTCCTTGAACGCAAATCAGATCCCGAAATTTACCAGGATGAAGTGGTGAATTCAGGCTATTGCCGCGGTGAGGAGCCTGTTAATTATGTGCGTGAAATTCTGAACCGCTACGAGCAGTATAAGCAATTTATTGCGGTTTAAGCTGTTCTGCGATGGCCTTAAGGTCTAGATTTTCCCAGTTTTGATGTATATCCGGATCCGCCATCACCCTATCCATGATCCTTGCTTGTTCATTTCCACGCCGCAGTGCCTCAGAATAGCGAATATCTTCACGAAATGTGACCATGGTATATAGCGGAATCCAGTCTTTTGGAAAGGCATCATGGAGTCTTGCTTCAATCTTTTTTCGCAACAGAAAATCCTCATCAGCCACCAGGTCGCGCATTTCAATAAAATTTCGTAAAGCAAGGTCAGCAATGGCATCGGCATCCGGTTTGCGCTGATCCTGAAAGATATCCATCACTGTTTCCCAATTATCATCATGGGTATCAAGAAGTTCATTCAAAATCCTGCAATCTTCAAAACCGCTGTTCATTCCCTGTCCGTAAAAAGGGACGATTCCGTGTGAAGCGTCGCCAATGATTAACACATTGCCCTTACTCCAGGGAAAGCACCGGATCGTAACCAGCGAAGAAGTTGGATTATCATGAAAATCATCCAGTATTTCTGGCATAAGCGGGATGACGTCTGGAAAGGTTTCGATGAAAAACTTCTTAATTTTTTCATCGGTATTAAGGGTTTCAAAAGAAGTCCTGCCTTCAAAGGGAAGAAAAAGTGTGCAGGTGTAGCTGCCATCAAGGTTTGGCAGCGCAATCAGCATGAAATTCCCCCTGGGCCATATATGGAGTGCATTTTTTTCCATTAAATGGTGGTTATCATTTCCTGCCGGCATGGTCATTTCCTTGTAGCCGTAATCAATAAAATACTGAGAATAATTGAAACGGTCGGTCCGTTGCATTTGTGACCTTATTGCAGAAAATGCGCCATCAGCTCCAATCACTATATCTGCATGAAAGGATTTGCCGTCATTAAACTGGAGTTCTGCCGTTTCGAAATTCACATGTTCAACCTGGCAGTTGAAATGGGTTTTGCATCCGGCTTTTTCTGCAGCGTTGAGGAGCAGCATATTTAGCCCGCCGCGTGAAATGGAATTGATTGCCTGCCCTTCCTTTCCATAGGGCTGAAAGGTCAGATGACCGCTTGTATCATGCATCATTCGTCCGTTCATCGGAATGATGAGCTTCTTCACGTCAGGTTCAAGCCCGATTTCTTTGAGTGGAAGCCACCCACGGTTGCTGAGGGCGAGGTTGATGGAACGTCCATGTTCAGTTCCTACCAACCTGGGATCGGATCTTCTTTCAAAGATATTCACATCATATCCTCGCTGTGCAAGATAGCAGGCCATAACTGAGCCAACCAGCCCTGCGCCGGCGATAGCAATAGATTTATTCGCGGTCTTTGTCATTTTGTTTTTCAAGGGCCAATTTCAAAAGTCTTGAAAATTGAAATACATCCTGGAATGTATTATACAATGGAACAGGTGCAATCCTGATAACTCCGGCACGTTCCGTACTTTCTTTCAAGGGATGTTCCCGCCAGTCCGCAACAACGCCGTTTTCAGTGAGAAAATCAAAAACCTGACGGCCATGCCGGGAGAAGAAGAGAGAAAGCTGACAGCCTCGTTTTTCAGGATCCTGGGGGGTAATGACCACAAAATCGGAGTATGTTTTAGCTAAATCATCCAGTAGAAATGTTAAATAGGAAGTTAAATTATTGCTTTTATCCAGCAGGTTATCCCATCCTGCATCGAGGACAAGATTTAATGCCGCCAGATGCGCTGCCGTACCCAAAATATTAACATTGCTCAACTGCCACCCATCTGCTCCTTTCATCGGCTTGAATCCTTTCTGCATTAGAAACCGACTTTCCTGATCATGGCCCCACCACCCTGCAAAACGTGGAATATCCGGGTTATTTCCATGTTTTTCATGGACAAAGATTCCGCTTACCCCACCGGGTCCTGAATTCAAATATTTGTAGCTGCACCAAACTGCAAAATCAGCCTGATCGTCATGAAGGTTCATTTTGATGTTCCCGATTGCATGGGCAAGATCAAACCCTGCCATAGCGCCATGCTTGTGCGCTGCATCTGAAATAGCGCGGATATTAAATTTCTGACCCGTATAATACTGGATTCCGCTCATAAGCACGAGGGCTGTCTCATCACCGTGTAACTCGATTTCTTTCAGGATGTCTTCATCACGAAGTATAAATTCCCCTTCCCGGGGTGATATTTCTATAAGTGCCTCGGCAGGGTCCAGACCGTGGTAGGTAAGCTGACTTTCCACTGCATATTGATCGGATGGGAATGCACCGGCTTCCATGATAATTTTATAGCGGGTTTTTGAGGGGCGAAAGAAAGAAACCATCATGAAGTGCAAATTCGAGGTGAGATTATTCATTGCGACTACTTCAGATTCCTTCGCGCCCACCAGGACAGCCAAACCTTTTTTAGCATGTTCATGGTAGGTAAACCAGGGTCGGGTTCCCTCAAAATGGCCCTCTACTCCATAATTGGCCCATTTATCCAATTCTTCTTCAACAAGTTTTCTCGCCTTCACAGGCTGTAACCCCAATGAATTACCGGTAAAGTATAGGACCGATTTTCCATTTTTGGAAGGGATGTTAAATTCACGCCGGAAAGATTGCAGCTGATCTTTGCTATCAAGGTCTGAAGCGAATGAAGCGGAATTTTCAAAATGATGTGTCATGGCGCAAACTTACACCTGCCGGGTGTAGTTGTGAAAAGGATTGTTAAATAAATCGGGGATCAGCCTCCATGACATGTCCGCACTTACCGCAGGTACGCAATTCCTCGCTGCCGTAAAATTCCCGGAATCGGGGAAGAAAATCCTTTTCAATATTTGTCAGCGGAAAATACGTTTCGTGTAATTTATTATTGCAGTTATCACAATACCATATCAGGCCATCCTTTTCTTCCTTGTCCCGAATACATTCAATTACCAGTCCCACACTTCCTGCGGGCCTCATTGGTGAATGTGGAACTTTTGCCGGATGGAGATAGATGTCACCTTCTTTAATGGGAATTTCAACTGCTTTGCCATCCTCCTGGATTTTAACAATAATATCGCCCTCCAGCTGATAAAACAGTTCTTCAGTTTCATTGTAATGATAATCCTTTCGGGCATTGGGCCCTCCAACAATCATCACGATATAATCACCAGCTTCGGTGTAAAGGTTTTTATTGCCAACAGGTGGTTTGAGAATATCCCTGTTATCTTCTATCCACTTTCTAAGGTTAAATGGTCTTCTGATTGCCATAAGCTCTATTTTTCTCTTAAATTTAACTAAAATTCAACACAGTTATGCTTGACCTTTCACTTAAAGAAAAACATGCAGTTGTTTGCGGGAGTACGCAAGGGATTGGATTGGCGATTGCGGAATTATTTGCCGCCCAGGGAGCCACTGTCATCCTCATGGCAAGGGATGCAGAAAAGCTGAAAAAACTTGCCGGTACGTTGCCGGATGCGGAAGGTCAGTCCCATTCGTATATTGCTGCCGATTTTAATGATACAGCTGCTTTGAGAAGAGCTCTCGAAGATCATCAAGCGGTATTGAACAAAGCCACGATCCTGGTGAATAATTCCGGGGGACCTCCTGCAGGTACCGTCCATGGTGCAGCGCCCGATGAATTCCGGCTGGCATTTGAGCGCCATCTGATTGCCTCGCAATTGCTGACCGAAGCATTAACCCCTGCAATGATCCGGGAGGAATACGGCAGAATTATTAATATCATAAGTACGTCGGTAAAGAGTCCGATTCCGGGACTGGGAGTATCCAATACAATACGGGGCGCGGTTGCGAGCTGGGCCAAGACATTGGCTGGCGAATTGGGTCCTTTTGGGATTACGGTGAACAATGTGCTGCCGGGTGCCACATCTACCGAACGACTCAACAGTATAATTGAAAGCAAAGCAAAAAAAATGAGACTTTCGGCCGCTACCATTCGGGAACAGATGATTGAAGAAATACCGGCCAGAAGATTTGCCGATGCCAGGGAAACTGCTGCAGCAGTAACGTTTCTGGCAAGTAATGAAGCCGGTTATATCAACGGGATAAATTTACCTGTTGATGGAGGAAGGTTATCCTGCTTGTAAGATGGAAGATATTTTAAATTATATCAATGGGGAATGGAAAATGGCGCTGAACGGCGGGTGGATCCCCAATGTGGAGCCTGCAACCGGAAAGATTTACAGTCAGATCCCAGACAGTGACCAATCCGATGTCGAGCTGGCTGTATCTGCTGCAAAGTTGGCATTTCCTTCGTGGTCCGGGATGCCCGCTGAAAGACGCAGTGAATACATGCTTTGGATCGCTGATCTCATTGACAGGGATTTGGAAAAACTGGCAAACGCAGAATCCAGGGACAATGGCAAAACGGTAAAACTTGCACAAAAAGTTGATATACCCAGGGCCTCGGCAAATATGCGGTTTTATGGCACTGCAATTCGACATTATTCATCCGATGCACATGTGCGAACTGGCGATATGTTAAACTATACGGTCCGGTCTCCACATGGAGTAGCGGGTTGTATCTCGCCCTGGAATCTGCCCTTGTATCTGTTTACATGGAAGATTGCCCCGGCACTTGCGGCAGGTAATTGTGTCGTGGCAAAGCCTTCTGAATTAACGCCAATGACTGCCTATCTTTTTAGTAAATTGTGTGAAGAAGCCGGGTTGCCGGCCGGGGTGCTCAATATTGTACATGGAACAGGCCAGTCGGCCGGGCAGGCAATTGTTGCGCATCCATCGGTTCCTGTAATTTCTTTTACAGGAGGAACGGTTACGGGGAGACAAATTTCGAGCATTGCCGCCCCGATGTTTAAAAAGCTTTCCCTGGAATTAGGAGGGAAAAATCCCAACATCGTATTTGGGGATTGTAATATCGAGGAGGCCGTAGCCAAATCTGTGGAATCCTCCTTCGCCAACCAGGGAGAGATATGTCTGTGTGGGTCTCGTATAATGGTGGAAGAATCCGTTTATGAAACTTTCGTGGATCAATTTGTACAAAAAGTCAACAAACTGAGAGTTGGTGATCCGCTTGATGAAAAATCTCATATGGGCGCGCTCGTTTCCGAAGCACATCTCAACAAAGTAATGGGTTATGTGAAACTGGCAAAGGAAGAAGGGGGAAAGGTAATTTCGGGCGGAGAGCGTGTTAAACTTTCAGGCAGGTGTGAAAATGGTTATTTCCATGAACCTACAATAATTACTGGCCTTGATATGGGATGCCGTACAAACCAGGAAGAGATATTTGGTCCTGTGGTCACGATTACGTCTTTTTCTACAGAAGATGAGGCCATTCAAATGGCAAATGATACCGCATATGGGCTCAGTGCGACCATCTGGACGGAAAACCTCAGGAGGGCGCACAGGGTTTCCCATGCGTTGCATTCAGGAATCGTTTGGGTAAATTGCTGGCTATTAAGAGATCTGCGTACGCCCTTTGGAGGATCAAAACAGTCTGGTGTTGGGCGCGAAGGTGGCTGGGATGCGCTGGATTTCTTTACAGAACCAAAAAACGTTTGTATCAAACTTTGAATTATGAAAATATTATTAGTGCTATCGGGGTTGATTTTTTTCAGTATTACAACGAATGCACAGAAAAGTGATACGGTAGATGGGCCAAAAATTATGCCTATCCTCAGTGAACAACCGGTTATCTATGATCGGGGACAAATAGCAGATCAACTGGATGCATTGGAGCAACCGGTTCTGAATGTCGGAAAAGTGGAGGTTCAGCAGGATTACATTTCTACACGATTCGAACGTCATGAATCCAGAAAATTGATCATTCCTGAAGCTGATATTGATGAGGTTCGAAAATACTGGTCCAGGTATCTCAAAAAAAATGGGGATGGTAAAGTGCGTACCGACGGGAATAGTCTTTCAATTGATGGAGTAATGATTGAAGCGGTTGCGGCAGAGCCTTTTGATGTCGAAATTCAGATCGAGGGAACGCCTGAGGTTGTACATATATGGATGGCCCTGGAACGTGATTCGGTAGCGTTAACTTCAGATGGTGACCCACAGCTGTTTTCGGCACTTGAATCATTCATGCGTAGCGAGGGAATTGAAATTTACCGTTCTGTAGTTCAGGATGAAATCGATCGGGAAGAAAAAGTATTGAAGGATTTAAATAATGATATGGAATCTCTGATCAAGGATAATGAGAAGATGCATAAAAAGATTACCGACAATAATCTAAAGATTGAGGATAACAACCGGAAGCTGGAAACAAATAAAATAGAACGCAGGAATGCGGTTCAGCGAGTTTCTGAGCGAAAGGATATTTTGTTGAATGCCCGGAATTCAGAAGAAGAAAAAGATGCGAAGAAAGCACTCAGATCCGCTGAGAAGGAAGGCAAGCAGCTGGATAAGGATCGAAGTAAAATGTATGATCAGCTGGTCGAATATCAAAGGGAAATTCAGGAAAATGAACAGTTGATAACCGAAAATCTCAATGACCAGCGTGATCTGTTGTTATCAATACGCAAGCAGGAATTACTCCTGGAAGCCTATAAGACAAAGCTCGGGTCAATTAACTAAAAATCCCCTCCGAAGAGGGGATTCAAATTCTAGTATCGTTCCAGTTCAGAGAAAAAGAAACTGCTTTCAATCTCTGCATTCTCATCTGAATCACTGCCATGAATGGCATTTGCTTCAATGGAAGATGCAAAAAGCCGGCGGATAGTTCCTTCTGCCGCTTCTTTGGGATTGGTTGCACCAATCAGCTTTCGAAAATCCTCCACGGCATTTGATTTTTCCAGGATCATAGGGATGATAGGACCGGAAGACATGTAATTCTTCAGATCATCATAGAAAGGGCGTGCACTATGTACGGCATAGAATTTACCTGCTACCTCCTGTGTCATTTGAGTTTTCTTCATTGCCACGATTTTAAACCCGGCCTCTTCAATCATTTTGATGATTGCCCCGGAGTTTCCCGCGCCTACTGCATCGGGCTTAATCATGGTGAAAGTACGTTTACCAGCCATTTTATATCATGTTTTTAGATTCGAGCTGCAAAATTAGAACATATGAAGCACAATTACATTTTATTTTCTGTTATAATCTTCGGGTGATACTTTATTTTGATGATACAGGAATTATTCTGAAATTTGCCGCTTGATCAAAATGGAAGCCCAATAGACAGGCAGAGGGGTATTCATAGAAAAATGCAAAATATAGAGGCATTCAAAGCGTTCATATCAAAACCTCAGAAGGTGGTGATAACGACGCATCACAAGCCAGATGCAGATGCATTGGGCTCATCATTAGCCCTGGCATCATATCTTAAAAAGAAAGGCCATCAGGTTCATGTGATTACACCAACCGATTATCCGGACTTTCTTAAATGGATGTCTGGAAATGAAGAGGTCATCATTTATAACGAAAATCAACAGGATCTTAGCGCAGCCCTGGTAGCGGATGCGACACTGATCTTTTGTCTGGATTTTTCTTCATTGGACAGGATTAATGAGCTCGGTGATGAAGTTCGGGAATCAAAAGCAAAGAAAGTCCTGATTGATCATCATCTGGAGCCGGAAGATTTTGGGGACTTTGTTAAATGGACTACCGAAGCGGCTGCTACTGCCGAATTGATTTATGAACTCATTTATGATCTTGGCGACGAGGCATTGATTGATAAGTCAATTGCAGAGTCATTGTATGCCGGGATTATGACGGATACCGGCAGTTTTCATCATCCGAATACGACGAAGAATGTCTTCCGTGTTTGTGGCGAACTGGTTGGGCTTGGTGCAGATACTGCGCGGGTGAGTAAATTAATTTATGATTCAAATTCTGTAGATCGGATAAAGTTCATTGGGTTTGCCCTGAGTGAGCGCCTGACTGTGATTCCTGAATTAAAGACCGCTTACTTTGTGATCAGTGCCGACGACCTGAAGAAATATCACTCAAAAACCGGTGATACCGAAGGATTGGTTAACTATGCGCTGTCAATAGAAGGAATCATTTTTGCGGCTGTCATCATAGACCGTACCGAGGCTATTAAAATGTCTTTCCGGTCGATCGGAGATTTCAGTGTAAACACCTTCGCCCGGAAGCATTTTGGCGGAGGCGGGCATAAGAACGCCGCTGGAGGAATTTCAAATGACAGCCTGGAAAACACGGTAACCAAGTTTGAATCCTTACTTAAGGATTATACGAAAGAATTAACGACAACAACTGTAGAATACGTAGAATAATGAAATCAATACAATCAATAGTGTGCTTGCTGGCCATCGTAACGATGCTGGCTGCATGTAACAAGAGTGAGACCAAGTCGAGGAATGGAATACCATATACGGTTATCACCAAAGGATCTGATAAATCGTCTGTGAAAGGTGATTATCTCGTGCTCAATATGATGTATAAGGAAAAATCCACTGACTCTCTCTGGTATGATACGGCAGATAATATGCCCCAGGTAATCCAGCAGGATGATTCTATCTGGATGGCCGGTGACCAGATGGTTCAGGTGATCTTTGCGGAAATGAACGAGGGTGACAGTGTTACTTTTGATATTACAGTTCAGGACCTGTTCACAAATACATGGAAACAGGAAGTACCTCCCGGAGTTGATCCCGAAGAAGTAATTCAGTTTAATATTGGGTTGGACAGGATTCTTAAGCAGGATGAATTGATGGCATGGTACCAGGAATCAATGGACAAGCAGCGTCTTAAGATGGAAGCGCAGGCAGAAGAACAATTAGTCATTGATCAGGAGATCATTTCTTCTTATCTCGCAGAAAATGAAATAGATGCTGTAGCTACGGATTTAGGTATTTTTATTGATATGCTGGAAGAGGGCAGTGGTGAAAAAGCAGAAACAGGTGATACTGTACGTGTAGCCTATGCCGGTTACCTGTTAAGTGGTGAACTGTTTGATACCAGTTATGAAGAACTTGCCCGTGAGAAAAATTTGTACCAGGAAGGGCGACCTTACCAACCATACGAGTTTATCCTGGGTCAGGGATCTGTAATCAAAGGTTGGGATGAAGGTATTACTGAACTAAAGGAAGGTGACAAGGCACGGTTCTATATTCCGTCGACGCTTGCATACGGACCGCAGCAGCGCAGTGAAGTTATCGTACCAAATTCTATCCTGGTATTTGATTTGGAATTGGTAGAGGTTAAATAAAAAAACTATGATTATTACAAAAGCAGCGAGAATAGCTACGATTTCATTACTTGCACTTACAATGTTCATCTCGTCCTGTAATAATGACGATGATGGCTTATCTGTTCAGGATCAGTTCAAGTTCGAGAATGAAAAAATCGACAGCTACATAGCAGACAATGGGATCTTTGCAGAAACGGATCTGAATACTGCGTTACGATACCGTGTGCTTAATCAGGGAACCGGAATTCAGCCTTGGGTTGCTGATTCAATTACGGTATCCTATACGGTTCAATTGCTGGATACGGAAGAAATTCTTGAAACAATAACCAATGAAAAAATCGCCTATGAAAAATTGATCCTGGGGATTCGTATCGGATTGCATTTTGTGCAGGAAGGTGGGGCTATTCAATTTTTCGTTCCATCGCCGTATGCTTATGGTTCAACGGGCAGAGGAAATGTGATTCCGGCGAATGCAACATTGATTTATAGTCTTGAACTTCATGAGGTTCACGCGCAGCAACTACGGGCCGACATAGAAGCGATTGACACGTATCTTGCCGACAATAATATGGGAGCTATCAAGCATCCTTCCGGATTACGGTATGAAATTATTGAGCCGGGTGCCGGCGAGCATCCATACCTGTTTAGCGTGGTTGTCGTAGACTATGAAGGTCGGCTGTTCCCCAGCGGATCGCTTTTTGATGCGAGAGATAATGTTGGTTTATTGCTTGGAGAAGTAATTTCCGGATGGCAGATCGGAATACCGCAGATCAAGGAAGGTGGAAGAGTCCTTCTTTATATTCCGTCTTCACTAGGATTTGGAGAACCCGGTTCACCCCCTGATATACCGGCAAATTCAAATCTGTTTTTCGACGTTACTCTGAAAGATATACAATAAGTCCTGAAATGGATATTTGTTTCGCAACAAATAACAAACATAAAGTGAAGGAGGTGGCAACATTGCTGCCTCCTTCTTTTCGTTTACTCACGTTGAATGAGATTGGCTGTAAGGAGGAATTGCCGGAAGAACAGGATACGCTTGAAGGCAATTCTCTTCAAAAAGCTGAATATGTTTTTAAAAAGTTCGGGATACCATGTATTTCAGATGATACCGGACTGGAGGTTAAGGCGCTGAATGGGCGTCCCGGCGTGTATTCAGCGCGATATGCAGGTGAGCAATCTGACAGCGCAGCAAATATTTCAAAACTTCTTGAAGAACTGCATGGTAAGGAAGACCGGGAAGCCCGTTTTCGTACAATCATTACGCTGATCGTTCCCGGCATGATTCGCCAGTTTGAAGGCACGGTGAGAGGTTCAATTACAGAATCTCTAAGCGGGCAGGCAGGCTTTGGATATGACCCTGTTTTTTTGCCCCTTGGGAATGAAAAAACTTTTGCCGAAATGACAGCAGCAGAAAAGAATGCCATAAGTCATCGCGGGGAAGCTGTGAGAAAACTGATTGAATATTTAAAAAGTCAGGAAAATAACTTAATTTCTTCCTGATTATGAAACCCTATCTGATCGGTATAACAGGAGGCAGTGCTTCAGGCAAGACTACATTTCTGTCGGAATTAATGACAGAGTTTGAAGATGAAATCTGTCTTATCAGTCAGGATAATTACTATATTCCAAGAGATCTTCAGCAGAAAGATGAATCCGGGGTAATCAACTTTGACCGCCCTGAATCTATCGACAGGGAATCATTTTTCCAGGATGTCCTTCGCATCAAAAAGGGCGAAGTTGTGGAAAAGGAGGAATACACGTTCAATAATCCACTTGTGGTCCCAAAGGTTCTCACATTTCAGCCTGCTCCGATTGTTGTGATTGAGGGATTATTTGTTCTTTATTTTGAAGAGATCAAGGAATTGCTGGACCTTAAGCTATTTGTAGATACTGAAAGTCATGTAGCATTAAAGCGGCGGATCATTCGGGATAAAGAGGAGCGTGGCTATGACCTGGACGACGTGCTTTACAGGTTTGAAAAACACGTAATGCCCGCATATGAGCGATACCTTCGTCCGACAAGGCATGAAGCCGATCTGATCATCCCCAACAATTTTCATTATAAAAATGCCCTTACAGTCCTTCGTGGTTTTCTGTCATCAAAACTGGCAGAACGGCGTTCTTAAACCTGGAAGGTCTTCCATTTACCTCTTTGGAAAACAATGATGCTCATCACTGCCAGGACAGCTACCGAGATTGCTATGGCAAGATATATCCCTGCAGGACCCATCTCGAACTGAACTCCAAGTACATAGGCAAGCGGAAGCTCCAGGATCCAGTAACAAATTATATTCATAATCGTAGGGGTCTTCGTATCACCCGCACCATTAAAGGCCTGCCCGATAACCATTCCATAGGCAAAAAAGATATACCCGGTACATATATATCTTAATCCCATTGCCCCGTATTTAAGTACTTCCGATTCTTTGGAAAAAAGGCTGACAAAAAATTCGGCATTCCAGAAAAATATGACGGATACTACAGCCAGAAATATCATGTTGAAATGAGCGCATCGCCAGACGGATTTTTCTGCCCTGTCCGGAAATCCCGCACCCAAATTTTGCCCGACCAGGGTAGCTGCCGCATTGCTTAGCCCCCATGATGGTAAAATTGTAAAGACAATGATGCGAAATGCGATGGCATAACCGGCCAGTACATCAGGACCAAAAATAGCACTGATCCGTACCATGAGGATCCATGATATTGTTCCGATCATAAATTGGCCGATACCACCAAGTGAAATTTTTATAAGGCTTCGTACTATTGATCTTATGAATTTAATTTCCCTGAAGCGGATCATCACCTTACTTTCCTTTCCTGTAAGGATATAGATCTGGTAAAGTACGCCCAGTCCGCGGCCGGTAGTGGTAGCAATGGCAGCACCTTCAAGTCCAAGTTCAGGAAATGGACCAAGCCCAAAGATCAATACCGGGTCCAGGACCATATTGATTACATTCGAGAAAATTAGTACGCGCATGGCAATTGCAGCGTCGCCTGCTCCTCTGAAGATTGCATTGATCAGGAAAATCAGCATGATGGTCATATTTCCCCCGAACATGATCATTGTATAGCGATATCCTTCTTCTACCAGGTCAGCTTCTCCTCCCATGGCAGTAAGAATTTCTTTTGGAAATAAAATCCCCCCAAGACTAAATGCCATTGATACTATTACAGCCAACAGGATTGCCTGTTCAGCGGAACGGCCTGCGCCGCCAAAATCTTTTTCACCAACTCTTCTCGCGACCAATGCTGTGGCCGCCATGCTGAGGCCCATAGCAATAGAATAAATAATCATGATCACCGACTCGGTGAGTGCGACGGTTGCGATGGCATTGACGCCAATTTTTCCCACAAAATATATATCAACAACGGCGAAAAGGGATTCCATCATCATTTCCAGGATCATTGGGATTGAAAGCATGAAGATCGCCCGATTGATACTGCCTGTGGTGAAATCAATTTCTTTGCCCTTCAGCGCTGTGATAAGGGATTGTATAATACGGAAGCGTGGTTTGATGGAAGACATACTGATTCGGTAAAGCGTAGAAATTGTAAATACATCAATCAGCAGAGCGTTGATGTGTCAGAGGATATTATTTCTGGACCGAATCAAAAATCATAGTAATGTCGATTTGAGAGATAAAGGTCATTTATTTTTTACTTAAATGCAACCTTCGCCGCCCAGGAACCAATGTAATAAGTGCGTGTTGCTTGATTTATTGGTGATAATAACTACATTTGTAGCCCAAAATGGATAAGCATTCAGAAATAGAACCATGGAAATTTAACGCAGGGGTCGTAATAGGTCTTGTTGCGGCACTTACCATTCTGTTTTCCCAGAGCTTCTATTATTCATTAAGTTCCGTTCAGGAAAAGGTTGCTGTCGCGAAGAAATCTGCCGACGACCAGGAAAAAGAGATCAAGATCTCATCTTCCAATGATTTGTTATCAACGGTTGCTCAACTGAACATCACTCCGACCGATTTTTCAGTTATTGAAATTTTATTGAATGACTCGGTGGATTTTTCCAGTCTGCGTCCTGAAACAGCAGATTTCAATACCTTTTTCAGAACTCTTTTCCGGCAGATAATATCGCCAAACGCTCCATAACCTCAACGGCTTTAACCGTTAATACGGATTTTATGATCCGTAAAAGATCTTATATACATTAGTTTTTTCATACTTAATCATAAATCAAAATGCGTAATAAAGGTGCAGTAATCATTCTGACGCTGGTAATAACCGCGCTATGTGTTTACTATCTCTCGTTCACATTTGTTTCGAGAAACATACAACAGGATGCTATATCCTATGCAACCGAACAAAATGATGTTATCAACCTTTCCAAAAAGCAGGCTTACCTGGATTCTATCTGGAATATGCCTGTTTACAATCTTTTTGGAGCGGAGTTTACCTACAAGGAAGTAAAAGACAATGAACTAAGTCTTGGTCTTGACCTTCAGGGAGGTATGCATGTAACACTTGAAGTTTCCCCGGTTGATATTATCAAAGGGCTGAGTGGAAATAACACAGACCCCCAATTTATTGAATCGATTCGGTTAGCCCGCGAACGCCAGAAGGACAGCCAGGAAAGGTTTTCGGCGCTCTTCAGAACAGCGTATGAAGAGACTTCGGATGATGGTCGTCTTGCTCCGTTATTCGTGACGGCAGCAAACCGGGAGCGGTTTAGCGTAGATATGTCGAACGATCAGGTTATGGAAGTGATTGATCGTGAGATAGAAGATGCAATTGATCGTTCATTCATCATTTTACGTACACGTATTGACCAGTTTGGAACATCCCAACCTAACATTCAGCGTTTACAGGGTACCGGGCGTATTCAGATCGAAATACCGGGTGCAGAAAATCCCGAGCGTATCCGAAAGCTGCTGCAGGGTGTGGCGAAACTGGAATTTTGGGAAGTTGCCAATCCAGATGAATATCTTTCTTCACTGATTTCCATCAATGAAATGCTTGTTGAGGAAATGAAAAATGAAAAGACTCTTGGCGGAGACCTCGAGTCCAATCTTACACAGGTGCAGGATGACAATAGTCAGGCCGACCTAAGTGATCTGTTATCAGCTGATGATGGAGATTCTCTTTCGGCATCTGCATCCGATTCACTTGCCACTGACGGCTTGGATTCATTGACGAATACGGAAGTATCGCCTTTGTTTTCATTGTTAAGATCTCAAAATGAGCTGATCTATGAAGTGAAGGATACCGCGGTAATTGGAGAAATCCTTCGGAAGGATGAAGTTAAATCGATGCTTCCGAGGAATGTCAAACCGCTGTGGGAAGTTAAGCCTAACATCGATGAAGAAACCGGAACTGAATATCTGACTCTTTATTTCGTGCGTGTAGGCCGTGGAGGAAAAGCACAGTTGACAGGAGAAGTAATTACCGATGCAAGACAGGATATAGACGAGAGGGGTCGTGCAGTCGTTTCAATGCAGATGAATGCTGTAGGAACCAAGGGATGGAGAAATATGACAGAGAAAGCGGCAGCCAAGGCCACCGCGACATCGTTGTCTGACCGTATCGCCATTGTACTGGACAATAATGTATATTCGGCACCATATGTGGAAGAGCCTATACCTAATGGAAGCTCACGCATCTCCGGTAATTTTACGGTTGAGGAAGCCAAAGACCTTTCAAATATTCTCAAGGCTGGATCCCTTCCCGCACCTACGCGTATTGTCGAAGAAGCTATTGTAGGACCAACACTTGGCAAGATAGCGCAACGTCAGGGTATTATTTCCATCATTAGTGGATTGGGTATCGTGGTATTATTCATGATTGCCTACTATTCTAAAGGTGGATTTGTAGCCAATATCGCGCTGGTATTCAACATATTTTTTATCCTGGGTATTCTTGCTCAATTCAACGCAGCGCTTACGCTGCCTGGAATCGCCGGTATCGTTTTAACAATCGGTATGTCGATCGATGCGAACGTGCTTATATTTGAACGGATTCGGGAAGAGTTACGGCATGGTGTACGGCTTCGCGAAGCAATTACGATGGGTTACCAGAAGGCGTTCAGTTCCATTGTGGATGCAAACCTGACCACGCTTTTAACTGCGGCCATCCTCTATATTCTTGGACAGGGACCTATAAAGGGATTTGCCATTACGCTGATGATCGGTATTTTCTGTTCATTCTTCTCAGCGGTTTATATAACCCGTGTGATTATCGAATGGATGACACGAAAGGGAGACGAGAGTCATGTGTCCTTCAATACTCCATTCTCGAAGAATTTGTTCAGCGAATTGGATTTTGATTTTATGTCGAAGCGTAAAAAGGCATATGTTTTCTCTGCAATCATTATCGTGATTGGAATCGGCCTGGCTACTTTCCAGGGTCTTAACCTGGGTGTGGATTTCAAGGGAGGCAGATCCTATGTTGTGAACTTCAGTGATCCTGTGGTTGCGACAGATCTGAAGCTTGCACTCGGAGAGTCTTTTGAAGGCAGTGGTACCGAAGTTAAAAACTATGGCGGTAATAATATCGTTAAGGTGACCACTTCCTATAAAGTAGATGATGAAAGCGATGCTGCGGATGATGAAGTAAAAAATGCACTCGTTAGTGGAATTGAATCCTATACGGGGCTGGAATATGTAGCAGATGCAGCGACAATCGACGACCAGCATTTTACAATTTCAGGTTCAGCAAAAGTCGGCGCTACCATTGCAGATGATATCGTTACGGCATCGTGGGAAGCGGGGATTGTTTCAATCATTGTTATTTTCCTCTATATTCTGATCCGTTTCCGGAAATGGCAGTTTAGTACAGGTGCGATTGTTGCCTTATTACATGACACCGCATTTGTATTTGCAGCATTTGCGATAGCCGGTTTGTTCGGAATTAAATTTGAGATTGACCAGGTATTTGTAGCTGCATTGCTTACGGTAATTGGTTACTCCATTAACGATACTGTAATTGTTTTTGACCGTATTCGTGAATTCCTCGGACTGGGGACAAGTACAGATAATGTTAAGATCTTCAATGCTGCGATCAATAGCACACTTAACCGTACGTTGATCACTTCATTTACAACGATGATCGTTGTACTGATCCTGTTTATATTTGGCGGAGAAGTACTTCGGGGCTTTTCATTCGCCTTGCTTGTGGGGATTCTGGTAGGTACATATTCGTCCGTATTCATTGCTTCACCTGTTGTGATTGACCTTCAAAAGGATCACAAAGGAAAGAAAGCCTGAGAATCGGAGTAATTATAAAAAGGCAGCCATTCGGTAACGAATGGCTGTTTTTTTTAATATCGTTTCCAGTAATTCATGTTAAAGAGCATTAGCACAGTGAATAACTCAAGGCGGCCCAACAACATGAGTATCGATAATATCCATTTTCCAAATGGAGTAATCTGGGAAAAATTGTCTACTGGTCCGACTTCTCCCAGTCCAGGGCCAATGTTACCAAGGCAGGTAGCCACTGCGCCAAGAGCTGAATCCAGCTCAATTCCGGTAAACGACATAAGGAATACACCTACACCGTATACCAGCAGGTAAATCATTATGAAAGCCAGTACGTTATAAGTGATCTCGCGGCTTACTGCGATATTATTAAGGCGCACTGGTATCACCGCTGATGGATGAAGCTGTCTTTTCATCTCAAGAAAACTATTTTTGAACAGTAGCGTATGGCGTACAACCTTAATTCCTCCTGCAGTGGAACCCGCTGAGCCTCCGCAGAACATCAGGAGGAAAAATATTGAGGTAATAAAGGGAGTCCACGCGGTATAATCTGCAGTCACATATCCGGTAGTGGTAATTACAGAAACCACCTGGAACAGGGCATCACGAAATGAACGTTCAAATCCCTGCCAATCAGAACTGAATACAAAAAATGATACGATGAAGGATACACCGAGTGTTATATACACATAGTTTCGGAATTCTTCATTTTCAAAAGCTTTCTTGAACTTTCCTTTCAAACCCCAGTATGTGATCGTAAAATTCGTACCCGCGAGAAACATGAAAAATATGATCACATATTGAATATAGGCTGAATCATAATAAGCAACGCTGGCGTTTCTGGTAGAAAATCCGCCTGTTGCCATGGTGGTAAGCGAATGATTGATTGCATCATAAAACGACATGCCGCCAAACATCAGTAAAACCATCTCCAGCAATGTTAGTCCGAGGTAAATGATCCAGAGTCTTTTTGCCGTTTCCTTGATCCTGGGCTTCATTTTATCCGGAGTGATTCCGGGTGCTTCGGCGACAAAAAGCTGCATACCACCGATTCCAAGTATCGGAAGAATTGCAACAGCTAAAACGATAATTCCCATTCCGCCAATCCACTGGGTAAGACTGCGCCAGAATAATATCCCTTTTGGAGCGGCTTCAATATCTGTTAAAATAGAGGCGCCCGTTGTAGTGAAGCCCGACATAGTCTCAAAAAAGGCATCGGTAAAACTGGGGATTGTACCGGAAACAATAAATGGGAGGGTCCCGAAGATTGACATGGTGAGCCACCCAAGGGTCACAACGAGATATCCGTCCTTCTTTTTTAGTTCAGTATTCAGTCCCCTGAGAGTGAGAAACCATGTAAGTGCTCCTGCGAGCAATGTTATTCCCCCTGCAATAATGATGTGAAATATATTTTCTCCATAGTATATGGAAAAGGGCAGGCAGAGAAACATAAACAGTCCATTCAGCAATACCAGGAGACCAAGGAGATTGAGAATGAGTCGGAAGTTAAACCTCATGTTGAATGGCATTATTTAAAGAACTCTTCAACCTGGTGAATACATTCCGGCCGGCAAAGCACGACAGCGCGATCCTTCGGCCTGAATTGAAAATCACCCATGGTTGTATGTCCTTCCCCGTTTCGTACGACTCCTCCGATGATGGCACCTTTGGGGAATTGTAAATTTTTTATTTCACGCTGCGTAATTTTCGAACCAGCCTTTACAATGAATTCCAGGATTTCGGCATCCACCCCATGAATACTTGTTAGGGAAATAACTTCACCCTGACGAATATACCTGAAAATAAAGTTCGCTGCGATAAGTTTCTTGTTGATCATCGTATCTACACCAATATTCTGGCTCAGATGTATGTAATCAATATTTTCAACAAGTGAGACAGTTTTTTGAACCCCGTGATTTTTGGCCACAAGGCAGGAGATAATATTGGTTTCTGAATTTCCTGTTACTGCGATGAACGCGTCCATTTCATTGATACTTTCTTCCTCAAGCAATTCAACATCCCTTCCGTCACCGTTAATAACCATCACATTGCGCAACTGATCCGCAAGTTCAAAACATTTTTCTTTGTCTCTTTCGATCAGCTTAACATTAAACTTACGGGAAAGTCTTTTCGCAGCATGATAACCAACTTTACTGCCGCCCAGGATCATAATGTTTTTGATTTCCTTTTTTTCTTTCCCGGAAAGCTCCAATACGGCATCTACTCCTTCAGGTTCTGCAATAAAATATGCGTGATCACCCTCGATAAATCTGTTGTCGCCATGTGGAATGATTGTTTTATTGTCCCGCAGAATGGCTACTGTAACGAAGTTCTGTTTTGGATTTAGCTTGGCAAGTTCGATGAGAGACTGGTTATTGAGTTGACTATTATTGTCGATAATAACACCAATAAGTGAAAGTTTGCCCTGATCAAAGTCAAACGTATCTGTGAGCGCCACTTCTTTTAACAGGCGCTTGATCTCCCTGGCAGCCAGGGATTCGGGTGAAATAATCTCATCTATTCCAAGCTCTTTGAGATCCAGCTTTTCCTTGTCGAGCAGGTATTCAAGGTTTTCTATCCGGGCAATCGTTCGCTTTGCGCCGAGGTGTTTTCCGATAATTGCAGTTGTAAGATTTGTTTCTTCCGATGATGTTACCGCGATAAGCAGATCCGCATTTTTTACATCTGCTTCTTCCAGAACACGGTATGAGGTAGAATTTCCTTTTATAGTGCCGACGTCAATGCTTGACGATGCCTGACGCAATGTCTCAGCATCACGGTCAATAAGAATGATATCCTGTTCCTCGTAAGATAGAAGCTTCGCTAAATGGAAGCCTACGTCACCTGCACCTGCAATTATTATCCTCATCTGTCCAGTTATTTAGTTTGATGGCATTGCTTTTTCAACCCGTATTCCGACAGCAACGATTTCAGGCAGCGTATCCCTGCGCATGTACTGACTTACATTCATCTGATATTGCCCAGGGCCGGGAAATGAGAAATCTGTGAGCAATGGGAATTGGTGATCGAATATATCCCCCAATCCATCACCGAGCGGCTTTCCTGACTTTGAATCAAAAAGGTTGGCATTGTAAAGGTTGCCATCCAGTAAATTGCCCGAAGAATCTGATAGACTGTACTTAACATATATATTACGAAAAGGATAGCTCACCGAGTTCCTGAGATTGTAATACACGTTATACTTTTGAACGGTATCAGAAATTGTAAAGGTAAATGACTGGGTAGAG
Source organism: Cyclobacteriaceae bacterium (assembly GCA_050289805.1). Taxonomy (GTDB): domain Bacteria; phylum Bacteroidota; class Bacteroidia; order Cytophagales; family Cyclobacteriaceae; genus JAUILA01. Next base: position 265,290 of record JBNKGL010000003.1, on the reverse strand, counting down.
TCTGCAAGCCAATAGCGGCCAGGAAGTTCATTATTGACTTCATAAACCCTGGTATTATCACATGATATCAGTGATACCAGAATTAGTAATGGGAGAACATATTTGATCATTTCTTATTGGTATTTGAAGAAGGTCTTCTTCTGTTTTTTCCTGGTTTCCGTTTCTTTTTTTTCTTTGTAGTGCCTTGATTCCTGTATTTCCGGTCAATTCTTTCCAGATCACTGTTCAATTGAACAGCATCATCTGTACCGGACGACTCGTCTTCCAGAAGTGACGACGGTTTCTGTCCTTTTTTGTTAAGGGTTACAATCTGGGTAACCCGTTTAACCCCAATAGGATGCCAAGTGTTTTCAGCATCATAGCTGAACCACATAATTTTCCGGAAAATATCAGTTTTTTGCAGTCTCGCTGTGCCTTTTTCAGTGACAAGAGGTGCGTTGAGGTCCGGAATATCCTTCAATGCATCCATATATGTATCCAACTCATAATTCAGGCAACATTTGAGCCTGCCGCATTGACCCGATAATTTACTTGGATTGAGAGAAAGATTTTGATAACGAGCCGCACTGGTCGAAACACTTTTGAAATCTGAAAGCCAGGTGGAGCAGCATAATTCTCTTCCGCAGGATCCGATGCCCCCAAGTCTGCCTGCCTCCTGGCGAAGACTGATTTGCCTCATTTCCACCCGAATACGAAATTCACCGGCCAGTATTTTTATCAGCTCCCGAAAGTCAACCCTGTCATCTGCGGAATAATAAAAAGTCGCCTTGGAATTATCTGCCTGATACTCCACATCCGAAAGCTTCATTGAGAGCCCGATTTCCTGAATGATCTGACGGGTTCTGTACATGGTGGGTAATTCACGCTGCTGCACCTCGGAATACTTTTCAAGATCTTTTTCGTGTGCGATCCTGTAAATCGATTTAATCTCTTCATTATCCTCAACTTTCTTCTTCTGCATTTGAAGACGAACCAACTCTCCCTGAAGCGAAACATATCCAATATGGTGGCCATTTGGCACATCCACAACGACAGCATCTCCGGTAGTGAGTTGAAGGCCATTCGAATTACGGAAAAACTCCTTACGACCTCCCTTGAATCTTATTTCGACTATATTGAATTTATCTTCTCCAGGCATATCCATATTGGAAAGCCAGTCGAATACATTCATCTTATTGCAGCCACCGGTAAGGCAACCTCCGTTATTCTGACATCCCGCAACCTTGCCATCGGCCGAACTGCACGAATTACATCCCATATTCTTTTGGTTGTGATATCATAAGGGCGCCGGATTCTCCAGATGCCCAATTCTACTTCATAGTTAAATCTACCAAATGTAATTTAAAACATACGAAAAAGGAAAGCCAGATTTAATCAAGGTGAAAAGCCAGAAGATCTTTGCCAATATCTTTTCTGTAATATCTGCCCTCCCAATTGATATAAGGAAGTCCTGCATAGACATTTTGCAAAGTTTCTTCAAGTGTATTGCCTCTGCCCGTAACCGATAAAACCCTGCCGCCATTTGTTAAAATCTGATATTCATGTTGCTTCGTGCCCGCATGAACAACAATCAAATCAGGTGGTACATCGGCCAGTCCTTTGATTTCTTTTCCTTTTTCGTATGCTTCCGGATATCCGCCAGCCACCTGCACAACCGTTACTGCATATGCCGGGTCGATTTCAATTTGCTGTCCTATTAACGAACCCCTTCCGCAGTTTATCAGGATTTCTACAAAATCATTTTTGATTCGCGGGAGGACAACCTGGGTTTCAGGATCACCCATACGAACATTATATTCTATCACATAAGGCTCCTGGCCTACTTTCATTAATCCGATGAATATAAACCCCTGGTAGGGGATATCATCTTTCTTCAATCCTTTAATGGTTGGCTCAACCACCTTCTCACGGACTTTGGACATAAATTCATCATCAGCAAAAATAACAGGGGAAACAGCACCCATTCCTCCTGTATTAAGGCCAGTGTCAGCTTCCCCAATTCGTTTATAATCCTTCGCTTCGGGAAGTATTAGATAATCGGAGCCATCAGTAAGTACGAATACAGACAACTCGATACCATCCAGAAATTCTTCTATAAGGACCTTGTTGCTTGCTTCGCCAAATTGCCGGTCAATAAGCATCGACTCAAGTGCTTCCCGGGCCTCCTCTTTAGATTGTGCAATAATCACACCTTTTCCAGCCGCCAGACCATCGGCCTTTAATACGACCGGTATGTTACATTCATCAATATATGCCAGTCCTTCCGACAACGAATCAGCGGTGAATGTATGAGACCGTGCTGTAGGAATTGAATGTTTTTGCATAAAAGCCTTTGAGAAATCCTTACTCCCCTCAAGCTGTGCTCCACTTTTTCCCGGGCCTATTACCAGAATATCTAATAGGGATGGTTGAGATTCAAAATAATCCCGAATACCTGCCACAAGAGGAGCTTCGGGCCCTACCACAACCATTTCTATATTATTGTCTAAAACAAAATTCCCAACAGCCTCAAAATCGTCGGTGTCCAAATCGATATTAATACCAAACTGTGGTGTGCCTGCATTTCCCGGGGCTATATATAATTGGTCGCAAAGTTCACTTTGAGCAATTTTCCAGGCGAAGGTAAACTCCCGGCCACCACTTCCGATGATCAGTATATTCATGGTTCATTCGTTTATCGGTTTAAAGGTAGGAACTCCGACACATTCAATGAAACCATTACCTGAATTCTTTAAGGGGATCCTTGTCTATAAATACTGAACATGAATGAAAAAGACCACATTGATTCATTTGTTTTAAATGGGATCTCCTGTTTTTCAATTTTAAACGTTTGGGTGTATGAAGGACTGTAGCATTTTATCGCACGGAATTGAAAGCGCCCAATCTCCATGGCCAGTCCCAACTCGAAAATCGGTGAAGCTGTAGCCAGGGACCCTGCTGCAGTAAATATTTGCTGCAAAGGACTATTGATATCCGTTTGGTTATTATCAGTATGGACGGGAACCGATACGCCTGCGCCACCCACCAGCCACAGGGATCCAAATCTCCAGTATTGTACAGCAAGGGAAATTTCCCCGGCAAACCTTATTTCATGGATTGTGGGGCCTCCACCCTTAATAACGGGGCACAGCAGGCAGGTATCGGCACGATTATCCCACCCCCTGAGGCTAATGGTATGCCGGCGATAATTCATCCTTGCGCCCAGGTATAACCTGTTATTCAGGTTCCATGAAACCAAAACGGTTGGCATGATGAATTTCCTGCCTGTATTATTGCTCGTCTCAATCGCAAATGAGTCTGTCTCAATTCCGGTGAATGAATGCTGACCTGTGGCATAGCCGGCACCGAAGAATATCTCCTGTGCCGGGCTTATGATTACGGGTAATAAAATGAAGAGGATGAATATGATCTTCATTAACGCTGATTAATAGTGAAGTAAAATTTTCCGGTATTGTAGTCAGTTCCGCCGCCCCGTGCACGGTCGCAATAATTAACAAAGTCCTGATCCAGGAAATAGTCCTTTTTGCTAATGGTAATTTTGACATTACCCGATACGGTGAGATTCTCAAATTTCGATGTAAGCCCGAGTGTTATATCAATTTTGCCGGTTGAAAAATCCTCTTCGAACCAGTCATAACGTACCAGGTTGCCAAATACTTCCTTGTCCCAAATAAAAACAGGCTGTAGCTTTTCATGCCATTCAGGCTCACAACTAAATAATCCGCAATTCTTCCATTCACTTCTGTCATTCGAAGGGAAAGACTTTCGAAGCGACGCAAATCCCGATGGATTTTTTGAGGCAAGTGTTACAATGAAATAAATTTCGGGATTGCCGTCAAGATAGTGTTCAGCTTCCCGCATATAATTCATTGTGGTAAACTTTGCACGGGTGACATGGTCCTTTCCAGGATACAGATCCCTGTCGCATCCGTCTGTAGTGGCAGGTTCGTCACCTGCTTCGTAGTAACACTGATACAGCGCTTCCTTTAAAAAATAGGTGAGGCTATTGTAAGTCCCCTGTGCCCGGACCGATTCAATACATTCGTTCCTGGCGAAACCGTTGAATGCCTTTCCGGGATCAGAACCTGCAGGTACGACAAGGGTTCGTTCATTATGGCTGATGACCAGAACAAGCTTATCAGGTTCTTCCTTTAATGAGAAAAGTTCCGGACTTCCATTTCGAAAAGCCACCAGGTTATCTGTAGTCGCCAGATCTATATCCGGCGGACGATAGACTACCAGCGGTATGTCGTTCTCAGCGTCCCATTTTTGTGCCGACTTGTCTGAAAGACTTGGCATGGCAATTTGCAAAAGAGGGTCTGATTGAATGATCTCCTCCAGCGAATTCCTTTCAAATTCATTTTCAAATAAGCTCTTAAAGGAGCGCTTGTCTGAAATGAGATCATTATAATGAAGAGCTAACAGGAAATTGTAATCCCCATCGAATTTTTCAAGCACCCGGTTTTTAATGAAATGTCGTACATCACGGTTGCTGAGTTGCATTGAAAGTTGCCTTGCAATGAATTCACCGCCATTGCGAATGTAGACAGGCATGGGTCGCTTATTCCTTGTGTGCCCCGGTTTGATTTCAGGGTCTTCATTACAGGCAGATAATATGCCTGCCAGTAAAAATAAAATTATCCAGTTTTTCATAGGCTTAATTGGTTAGAAAACATTTGTTCAATGGCCATTGAAACTGGTACAAGAGTATCGCGCGGGGCGGTCAATAATTGACCACGGGCAAAAAAAAACCGGACCCTTTCGGAATCCGGCTGTCTCGGGGGTAATTCTGTTTAATTGGCATATTCAGACATGAACTTTATCCGCATAAGACGGAGTTCTTCCTCTGAATATTCATCGTTATCTTCATCTTCCAGTGCTTCTTCAATACTATCGGTCTCTGCATTCATGAAGTATTCGAAGATATCATCCTGTTTATCATAATCAAGAATCTCGTCAATATAATAATCCAGATTCAATTTAGTTCCGGAATAGCAAATATTTTCGATTTCATCCAGCATCTCCTCGAATGGAATATTCAACGATTCGGCTATTTCTTCAAGATCAACTTTCTTATCAATTTGCTGAATAATGAAAATTTTGATTTTTGATTTGTTCACCGAAGACTTAACAACGACTTCCGATGCAGTTACGATATCATGTTCATCAACATATTCAGAGATCATTTCCAGGAAATCCTTTCCGAACTTCTTAACCTTACCCATTCCAACTCCATTCACCTGCGCCAGCTCCGATTCAGTCGTTGGATAAGTGGTCGCCATTTCTTCAAGAGATGGATCCTGGAAAATAACAAACGGAGGAAGTCCTTTTTTGTCGGCAACCTTCTTACGGAGATGTTTCAGCATGCTGAACAGCTTTTCATCATATGCCTTACTGTTGTTCAGCGGACGCGCTGCCTCTTCTTCTTCCGGAAGATTTGAATCGTAGTCATGATCTTTTGAGAGCATGATAGAGTCAGGGGCTTCCATAAATTTTCTCCCTCGGTCGGATAGCTTGAGGACACCGATATTATCAATATCCTTCAGCAGTAATTCATAAATCAGGGTCTGGCGAATTACAGATTTCCAAAAGTCTTCGGATTCCTCCGATCCTTTGCCATACACATCCAATTCATTGTGATGATAGGAAAGCACATACTGGTTTTCGGAACCCCGGATTACATGCGCAAGATGCTTCAGTCCGAATCTCTCTCCAGTTGCGCTGACCGTTTCGAGAACCAGTTTCACAAAATCCTTGCCTTCAAACTGTTCTCGTGGATGCACACAGTTGTCACATGCACCGCAGTTATCCTGATCATACTCCTCACCGAAATAATGCAGCAATTGTCGTCTTCGGCATACAGGTGATTCCGCATAAAAAGACATTTCCTGTAAAAGCAGACGCGCGTTTTCGCGTTCCTGAACAGATTTGTCCTTATTGAATTTTTCCAGCTTGTTAATGTCATTCTGGCTGTAGAACATCAGGCAAACCCCCTCCAGGCCATCCCTGCCGGCGCGTCCGGTTTCCTGGTAATAGCCTTCCAGTGATTTCGGAACATCATAATGTATCACGAACCGGACATCCGGCTTATCAATCCCCATTCCGAAAGCAATGGTTGCCACAATTATATCTACATCCTCATTCAGAAAATCATCCTGATTCTTTTCTCTTACCGATGCGTCAAGCCCTGCATGATAGGGTGCCGAACGATATCCGTTCACCCGAAGGAGTTCTGCGATTTCCTCTACTTTTTTTCGGCTCAGACAATAAATGATCCCACTCTTGTCTTTGTGATTCGACAAAAACTGAATTAGTTGCTTCTTGGCATGAACCTTTTGACGTACCTCGTAATACAGGTTTGTCCGGTTGAATGAGGACATGAAAATGTCAGCATCCTCCATTTGCAGATTTTTTTGAATATCGAGCTGAACCTTGGGAGTGGCGGTGGCAGTGAGTGCTATTACCGGCAGGTTTCCTATCCGTTGAATAATCTCTTTAATCCGGCGGTATTCGGGCCGGAAGTCATGTCCCCACTCAGAGATGCAGTGGGCTTCATCAACAGCGACAAAAGAAATGTTTGCCGTTTCAAGGAAGTCGATGTTTTCCTGTTTGGTAAGAGATTCGGGGGCTACATACAGCAATTTTGTTGCGCCGGTGAGACATTCCTTCTTCACCTTGTTGATCTCTCCCTTACTTAGAGTGGAATTCAGAAAATGGGCATTCACCCCGAATGCATTCAGCTGGTCAACCTGATTTTTCATCAGGGCAATTAACGGCGAAATAACGATGGCGAGTCCTTCAGAAACGATGGCCGGAAGCTGGTAACATAATGACTTGCCAGCACCGGTTGGCATAATCACAAACGTATTTTTCCCACTCAGGATATTGCGTATTATTATTTCCTGATTCCCTCTGAACTGACTAAATCCAAACACTTCTTTTAGTTTGGATTTTAGTGCATCCTTCTTCTCTTCAACCAGCATCTTGACAATAAGTTTGGATTAATTCATATCGATTTGTGTATCTTTGTTTTTGCGCTGATCACAATTACAACTCATTTGAAGTTAGTAAAAAATATTCAAAACATAGCTAGAAAAGTGCTCTTAAATGAGGCTGAGGCTATCCGTCAATTATCCACTTTCATTAACGATGAATTTGCTTCCTGTGTGGAGGCAATTCATCAACTCAAGGGACGTGTAATTGTCACCGGAATTGGCAAAAGTGCCATTATTGCCAATAAAATTGTCGCCACGCTCAATTCAACCGGCACCCCGGCCATCTTCATGCATGCTGCTGATGCCATTCACGGAGATCTTGGAATGGTCCAAAAAGAAGACATGGTAATATGTCTTTCGAAAAGTGGTGAAACTCCTGAGATTAAAGTGCTCGTCCCGTTGATCAAACGTACCGGCGCACCACTCGTCGCCCTGGTGAGTAATATTGATTCCTTTCTTGCACGTCAGGCCGATTATGTATTAAATGCTTCCATTGAAGAGGAAGCCTGTACATTGAATCTGGCTCCTACCACGAGCACCACTGCGGCACTGGCGTTGGGAGATGCACTGGCAATATGTCTGCTTGAGGTTCGGAATTTTGACAGCAGGGACTTTGCCCGGTTTCACCCTGGGGGTTCTTTGGGGAAACAGCTGTACCTGAAGGTCGATGATATTATGGTTAATAATGAAGTTCCCGTGGTTCAGCTGGATACTCCATTAAAGGATGTGATCATTGAAATATCTTCCAAACGACTCGGTGCTGCGGCAGTGGTTAACAAAGAAGGTATTCTTCAGGGAATTGTGACCGATGGTGACCTGCGGCGATTTCTTCAGAAAGGTGACGGAATGACGGATGCGAATGCGGAGAAATTAATGAGCACCGGTCCGAAAACAATTGAAAAAGGTGAATTTGCCGTACGCGCACTTCATCTTATGCAGCAAAACAGTATCAGCCAGGTTATCGTAACAACAGATGGCAGGGTTTGCGGATTTGTTCATCTGCACGACCTGCTGAAAGAAGGTATAATTTAAATCAACCCTGATGAATAAAAATAACTATCTGGTCATTATGGCCGGGGGAATCGGAAGCCGCTTTTGGCCATTTAGTAGAAATGATAAGCCAAAACAATTTCTCGATATCCTGGGCATCGGAAAATCCCTGATTCAGTTGACCTTTGAAAGGTTTACTTCCATTTGTCCTGCCGAGAATGTCCTGGTCGTGACGAATGCCGAATACGCCGATCTGGTGGCCGAACAATTACCTGCACTGGAACCGGATCAGATATTGCTGGAACCGTTTCGCCGGAATACTGCTCCCTGTATAGCATATGCAGCTTATAAAATCATGCAGGCCAATCCTGATGCCGTTATGATCGTGGCTCCGTCTGATCATGTTATTCTGAATACGGAACTCTTCACAAATACCATCAAGCTGGCGGTTGATCAGGCACAAGATCAGGAAAAGCTTATAACGATCGGAATAAATCCCAACCGGCCAGAAACCGGATTCGGTTATATTCAGTACCTGGAAAATACCGATAGTGAACTGAAAAAAGTTAAAACATTTACAGAGAAGCCAGAGAAAAGCCTAGCCGAAAAATTTATCGAGAGCGGCGATTTCGTCTGGAATTCGGGAATTTTTGTATGGGGAGTGCAAGCCATAATTAAAGCCTTTCATCGTCATCTTCCTGAAGTGGCCGCAACCTTTGATGAAATCAGTCAGGACCTTAATTCTGAACAGGAAAAGGATGCCATCTACAATGCATACGCTCACACTGCGAATATTTCAATAGACTATGGTGTGATGGAAAAATCTTCCGATGTTTACGTGGTTTTGGGTGATTTTGACTGGTCGGACCTAGGCTCCTGGGATGCCTTGCACGACATGTCTGAAAAAGACGAGGACGGCAATGTAGTAAAGGCGAATGCGCTCCTGTATGAAACCACAAGTGCTCTCATCACCGGTCCCAAGGATCAGTTAATCCTCGTTCAGGGCCTGGATGACTACCTTGTTACGGTTTGTGACAATGTGTTCCTGGTCTGCAAACGGGGGGATGAAAAACGATTCAGGGATTATGTCGCGGATGTTAAAGAAAAAAAGGGCAGGGAATTTCTTTGATCAGCCTACGGAAGAACGTTGCCTTACCGCTTCATAAATTGCAATTGCCGCGGAAACGGATACATTCAGGGATTCAATATTCCCGTACATAGGGATTTTACCGCGGACATCACATAGTTTCAGGTATTCCGGAGAAATTCCATCTTCTTCTGATCCCATAAGAATCGCCAGTGGTCCGGTCATATCAACTTCATACAAAAGGTCGTCCGTCTTTTCCGTGCATGCCAGAATCCTGATTCCACTTTCCCTGAGGTAATTCAGGGTAAATTTCAAATTTTCCTCACGGCATACCGGAATATAACTCAATGCTCCCGCCGAAGTTTTCATCGCATCTGCATTGATGGCAGCGCTTCCCCTGGAGGGTATCACAATGGCATTTATTCCTGCACCTTCTGCAGTACGTGCGATAGCACCGAAGTTACGAACATCGGTGACCCGGTCAAGGATCAGGATAAACGGTTCCTTCCCCGATGTATAGCTTTCCTGAATGACATTGTCGAGGGATGCGTACTGAACCGAGGAAATGAAGGCAATTGCACCCTGGTGGTTTTTCCGTGTTACCCTGTTTAGCTTCTCTACCGGCACATAGCTTACCGGCACGCCGTGCCTTTTAGCTTCCTGTATGAGTTCCTTCATTAGCGGATTATTGGTTCCTTTTTGTAAAAGGATTTTATCAATCTCCTTTCCTGCAAGGATACTCTCAATTATGGCGCGTATGCCAAAGAGATAATCTTTGGGGCTCTGGGATGTGTTCATCAGGTAATTTAAAGGTCATTAATCGGCATTCCCTGGCGCCAAAACTTTACTGCTTTGATCCAATCTTCTGCAAGGTTGGGATTCCTTTCCAGCACATATTGTCGTGGCGCATAAGGGCTACGCAAAGTAACGAATTTAAAAATCAACGCAGGAATATTATCGCCACCTTTATAACTCCACACCTCTTCCTTTCCTGTCCTGATTACTTCATCAGGGGGACCGAAAATGATATACAACATGCCACGGTCCGTTTTCCATCCTTCCTTGTAGGATGTAAACAAATCATTGGCTTCTGCAACACGCCGGTAATAATTCTTGATAATCCATTTTGCGTTATCCTTTGAACCGGTCATGTCCAGCCAAAAACGATCAAACACCTGTTTATTATCAATATTGAGCATTAACTGCTCCCGTTCTTCACGTGTTGTGATATACACAAGCGGTTCGATCAGGTCTGAAATGGTAACATATTCAGGAAAATAAGGGCCCTGAATTCTGTAAACCATGCGTATTTCCTTGTCGGCAGATCTTCCCACATATAAACCAGGCTCATCAAAAATGTGATTGAAAGAAGTATCCATCTGAAAACTGGATGTTATCGTTAATGTTCTGGCAACATCCGGTTCCCTGGTTGTCATTGGTGGCAATGCAACAGGAAATTCATGATCATACAGGTCGAGCGTAATAGGTACGGCGGCCGAAATATCATATTTTCCTTCATTCAGATAACTTTTCAACATTGGCATTCCGGAGGAATTGATCAGGAGAGCAGGAAAGGGATGTTCCTCAAAATCGATATTTTCATAAAATGACAACCCGCTGTATGCACTCTCAACCTCACAAATGATCAGTTTATCATTGATGCTGGAAAAACGAAATGAATAAACAGATTCGTTGCCGGACCGGTTAATCAATTGTGATGAAACCGGGATCATTTCATTTCCCTCCAGTGATTCCTGATAATTGGATAGTCCGTAAAATGAGAAATTATAATCGGGATTCGGTTGCTCTGCCCGGTCAGTGATTCCGATCATGATTTCATATTCTCCCGATGGACGGAGGCCATAGATCACATGCATATCTATTTCTTCTTCGGGATTGTACTGATGTGCATAATTAATGCGTTCTGGCGTATTCTGGCCAAACAATTGCATTGCACTTAGGATGACGATAGATGCAGATAATAATGCTTTCATTAGACGCTTTTTTTAAATATACATCAAAAAGGGAGCCAAAATGATCTGATTTCATTCTAAATCGGGGATTTTCGCCCTGATCTTCTATTTTTGCGGGATAAATCAAGCACATGGCCGTATATACTACCGAGATAGCATCAGACAGAATCACTTCGGATAATCCGATTCATCAGCGTTTACTCGAAGCCTACTATTTGTCAGGAAGCTTTTTGAAAGGCGACCTGCTGGAAGTTGGTTGCGGGGAAGGAAGGGGTATAAGTGTGGTCCTGCCGCATTGTGATTCCTATACCGGGATTGATAAAATAGAGGAGGTGATAAGTGCCCTCCGCGGAAAATTTCCGGAACAGACATTCATTGCAGGAAATATTCCACCCATGGATATGTTTGAAGATGCTTCATTCGACTGCATTGTTTCGTTTCAGGTCATAGAACATATCAGGGATGATCGGACATATCTGCAGGAGCTTCATCGCGTATTAAAACCCGGAGGCGTCGCATTATTAACCACCCCCAACCGCAAAATGAGTCTTTCCCGTAATCCCTGGCATATCCGGGAGTATACCGCGGAAGAGCTTACCTCATTGGCCGGCGAATATTTTCCATCGGTTGAAATGAAAGGGATCACCGGCAATGACAAGGTGATGAAATATTATGAACTGAATAAGGCATCGGTGAAGAAATTTACACGGTTCGATATTTTTAACCTGCAGTATCGACTGCCGGCACCCCTTTTGAGAATCCCATACGAATTTTTTAACCGCCTGAACAGGAATAAGTTAAAGGAAACGGATGATGCACTAACCCTTTCGATCACACATGATGACTACATTCTCACAGAAGATGCAGACACGGCGCTTGATCTCTTCTGTATCCTGAGGCGATAGAATCCTTTTATTTTAACGGATAGGTTGATGTAAAATCAATTATTATATTGGGAGGCAGAATTCTGTCTGAACTATGAGCACCTATCGTTTTTGGCATGTTGGAAACTGGTGTATTCACACCGGTCAAAAATATATCGAATCACCTTTTCTCGGCCCCACGAAAGGGGTGGAAGTGTTAAATTATGCCGCTGAATTTGTGGAGGCCCTGCGGGAAATTCCCGATGCGGAGGTGATTACCGAACCATCGTGGGATTTGTATAATATGTCGCCCGAAACATTTAAAAAACGATTATCATGGGCAACGTGCATCATATTTGGAGATGTTGAAACCAAGTGTCTCATGTTGCATCCGGATTTTTTTAACCGGAATAAATGGGAGCAGGGATATGTGACATTTCCTGACAGGTTTGATTTGCTGAGGGAATGGGTTTCGGAGGGCGGACATTTTCACATGAATGGCGGCTGGTACAGCTACGGCGGTGAACTTGGAAAAGGAGGGTGGGGCAGGTCTGTGTTCCATGAAGTACTTCCTGTGATTTGCAGGGAAGGTGACGACCTGATTGAATCAACCTCCAGTTATCCTGTACGTACCATGATCGCCGAACACCCTGCGATCGGTAATATCAATGTCAATGAAATTCCCCCGATTCTGGGGTTCAACCAGACCACGCTAAGGCCGGGAGCAGAAGCGTTGCTTGAAATCTATGCCTGGGGCGAATGGCATCCATTGCTTGCAGGTCATCGATTTGGTAAAGGTAAAGTGACGGCTTTTACCACGAGTGCTTCTCCACATTGGGGTATCAATTTGGTCAAATGGCCGCAGTATAACCAGTTATGGAAACAATTATTTACCAGATACTAAACACATGAAATCAGACTTTAGGGTAGAGTGGGCCTTAATATTCTTGGTGCTGTTTCTGGCAGGGAGTTGTAGTGGCCCCGGGGAAACTCAGGAGGGCGGTTTCGTACCCGCTGTGAAATGGAATCTGGTCACCAACACAGATGAGGGGCGGCATCAGGCGTGGTTTCTCTTAAAAAATGAAGGAAACTCCGAATTAACCGACCAAAATTGGGCGATGTACTGGAATATGGCACCCAGGGATATCGATGCAGTAAGTATTGATGCGCCAGTGCAAATGGAGTGGATCAACGGAGATTTCTACAGAATGATTCCTGCGACCGGATTTCGTCTGCCTCCGGGTGATTCTTTAAAGATATCCTATACAGGAAGTGAGTGGATGATTAAGGAATCAGACGCACCACTCGGAGTATATTTTGTGCTACAGGAGGGTGATGATGAAATTATTATTCCCGCGGATGATTATACGATCCTGCCTTTTGATTCACCTGACCAGTTAAACCGGACATCTATGGATCAGGAGCCAATCCCTACTGCCGGGGAGCTCTTTGCTGAATATAGTCTCATATCCATGGAGGACCGTAACAGGCTTACACCTATTTTGCCATCCCCGGTATCCTATGAGGTCAAGAAGGATTCTTTTGAGATAAGTTCAGCGATCGTTGTTCAGCATTCAGCAGGACTCGAAAAGGAAGTTGCTTTATTCGCATCCGAATTAAACACAATATTCACAGGATCATTTACGGTTCAGGGTAATGTCACAGATGATTCGGCTTCAATCAGGCTTCAACTGGAAGAAGTGGAGGTCCCTGGCTCCTATACACTTGAAATATCAAATGACGGGGGAATAGAGATAAGAGGGGATAATGCGGGAGTCTTCTACGGAACACGCTCGCTTTTGGCACTTTTGCCTGCTGCTTCCTTACAGGGGGAACATGAATCAATCCGGGTTCCTACAATCCTTGTAGATGATCAACCTGCTTTTCAATACAGGGGATTCTTTATCGATATTTGCCGGAATTACAATTCTCCCGAAACACTTAAACGCCTGATCGATGTCATGGCATTTTATAAGTTAAACAAGCTGCACATACACCTTACTGAAGATGAAGCCTGGCGGATTGAAATCGAAGAAATTCCGGAATTAACAGAATTTGGCTCAAAACGGGGGCATACGACGGATGAAATGGAACACCTTGCCCCGGCATATGGCTCCGGTCCGTATGTCGATCCGGCGAAGGGGTACGGGACGGGTTTTTATACTCGTGAGCAATTTAAGGATCTCATTCGGTACGCGTATGACAGGCATATCAATGTTATTCCGGAGTTTAATGTGCCGGGCCATTCCCGCGCCGCTGTAAAAAGTATGGAATACCGTTATCGAAAATATGAGGCGGCAGGAAACATGGAGGAAGCCGAGCGATTCAGATTGGCAGATCCGCAGGATGAGTCTGAATACAGGTCAGCCCAATGGTATACCGATAACACGATCTGTGTTTGCCGGGAATCGGCATTTAACTTCGTTACAACCGTAATCGACGACATCGTTGAAATGTATGAGGAAGCCGAAGTTCCGTTGAACATGTTCCATGTAGGAGGGGATGAAGTACCCAGGGGGGCATGGACCAGATCACCGCTTTGCCAGGAGTTCATGTCGGCACATCCGGAAATAGATAACGAACGAAATCTGCAGAAATACTTTTTTGACAAAGTTAATGGCTACCTCGAAGAAAAGGGGCTGACATCTGCAGGCTGGGAGGAAATTGCCCAGAATTTTAAGCCTGATGGTTCTTGGACAGTGAATGAAAATTTTGCTGGTGGACAAGTAGTTCCTTATATCTGGAATAGCCTCTGGGGTGCCGAGGACCTGGGGAATAAAATGGCGAATACGGGATATCCTGTGGTGCTTTGCAGTGTAGCAAACCTGTATTTCGACCTGGCCTACAATAAGGACCCAAGAGAACCGGGGCTTTACTGGGCCGGTTTCGTCGATACCAGGGATGCCTTTTCATTTGTGCCCTATGATATGTTTCAGTCTCTGGAAGTATCAGCCATGGGAGTGCCTTACACTTCTGACGATTTCGTTGACAAGGAACGTCTTACCCCGGAGGGAAGAAAAAACATATTGGGCATACAGGCTCAATTGTGGTCAGAAACCGTCAAAGGGCGGGATATGATGGAATATTATATTTTGCCCAAGTTATTCGGATTAGCCGAACGCGCATGGGCAGGAACACCAGACTGGTCAGGACTTTATCCTGAATCCCGGGCGAAAGCAGAATCTGAAGCATGGAATGAAATGGCAAACCGAATAGGGCAATTCGAATTGCCCCGGCTTACGTATCTCAACAACGGTTATAATTTCAGGTTAGCCCCTCCCGGAGCAGTAGTTAAAGATGGGATGGTCTCTGCGAATGTCCTTTATCCGGGTCTTAAGATCTATTATACAACTGATGGTTCCGAACCTTCAGCAGAATCGAATTTATATGATGGTCCGTTTGCCTATACCGGTGAAAATATTAAACTGGTGACGGTGGATGAACGCGGACGAAAAAGTTTAATAACCTATTTATCCCAACTCAATGACTGAAACAATAAATCCTTCCAAGCGATTAATTTCACTTGATGCCCTTCGCGGATTTACCATAGCTGCGATGGTTATTGTCAATGATCCGGGTTCCTGGAGCAATGTGTATGCACCCTTGTTACATGCAGAGTGGAATGGCATTACACCAACGGATCTGATCTTTCCATTCTTCCTGTTTATGGTAGGCGTTTCTATAACCCTTGCCTATGAAAAAAGGAAACGACAAGGTGCTTCGAAGCCTGATATGTATAAGAAGATACTCTCACGAGCGGTTAAGATTATGCTGCTGGGCTGGTTTCTGTGGCTTTGGCCGGATTTCAATTTTGCGGGCATGCGCTATGCAGGGGTATTACCTCGAATTTCATTGGTATTTCTTGCCTGCGCCGTACTTTTCCTTAATACGAACTGGAAGCAACAGGTTTGGATCGGCGGAGGTATCCTTTTATTCTACTGGATGCTTTTTGAGCTGGTTCCGGTTCCTGTCGATGCGGTAATTGAGGCTGCCCTGAATTCGGGGACAGTTGAACGAAGCGGTGGAGGAGTGGTTGAGCTCGGCGAAATTGAGCGTATTTCGGAAAGCGCGATAGCTCCAAATTATCAGCCAGGCATTAATATTACTGCCTGGTTCGATCGGAAATTCTTACCTGGCCGTTTCTGGGAAGTAACCTGGGATCCTGAAGGATTGCTGAGTACACTGCCTGCTATTGTAACGGGGATCATTGGAATGTTAATTGGCCGGCTCGTACTGAAAGTACAGGGTGAATGGGAAAAATTAACATGGATATTCTTTGCCGGGTTTGCGATGTATCTCACAGCCGAAGTGTGGTCATGGTCAATGCCGTTCAATAAAAACTTATGGACGAGCTCCTATACGCTTTGGGCAGGTGGTATGGCCACAATGGGGCTTGCAGCCTGTATGCTGGTTGTGGATTTATTGGGGTATACCAAATGGACAGGCCTTGGGCGTGTATATGGAGCCAATGCGATTACTTCCTATGTTCTGGCCGGGATGCTCACCATAGTATTCTATAGCGATACCTTATTTGGGTTTGCTCCGAATCGTCTGTTCATGGATGGGTTGACCGGAATAGGATTGCCTGCCAAGCTTGCATCATGCCTGTATGCGGTGATCTACATGCTGATCATTTATATTCCGGCATTGATTCTTTACCGAAAGAAGATATTTATCAAGGTATAAGGAGCAGGTAATTTAAATATACCGTGAATTACATTCGAAAGTGCCGAATGAGTTAATTCCATAAAAAAAGGCTGCCATCCGGCAGCTTTTTTTTAGAAGTTCCCCCGAAGTCGTTGATAGGTACCAACAGCTTCCTGGTACGCTTCTTCATACTTCTTGGCCAGATCTTCTTCACCATTCATGAGCATAATACGCTGTAATTCCCCAAGAATAATGAGGTTGCTCTGCAGTTCATAACCCAGCGGTTTATTTTCACGGATCAGGTAATCCACCATTTCAATGGACCGGTCACCTACAATTTCACCAATCTCTCTGGCTTTTTCATTTTCACCCAGCGTGAAGAGCAGTCCTACAGTTCGCGGAGTCGTATAATCATATGGGATGGCCTCGTCCGGCATTTTTTCCAATGAGAAATTGAGGGCATCAAGCGCCTTATCGAGCTTTCCTTCGTCAATCAGGGCTGCGGCGAGGTTATTGAAGCTTCCACGGTGATTAAGTACAAAGTTCCTGTAATCTTCGGTGTAATACACCTGTGGATTATCAAGTTCACGGTAGTAGAAGTTTTCGATAAGGTTTTTGTACATCACTTCCGTACTTACAAAAGCTTCCTGCCTGTTTGGATTGCGAATCGGCAATATGCGGAAAGCATTTCCTTCCTGAATGGCATATGGACTAAGATCGAAACTTATTTGTTCGCGTGAGGTGTTGTTCAGATATATCGGCCGGCTCCAATCGTTGGTAGCCAGGATATCCAGAATTGCAAGGTCTTTCTTCTCCAACCCGTTTCTGCCCTGCTTTAGACTGAACGTCATCCGATCCACAATAAGGCTGTCCATTCCCTCCGGAATTATGCCAAGGCTTTTGACCTTTTCCTTATCAACCTGAAGGGTGAAATTCCGGCTCGGGACAACATTGGCCTGAGGATACGCCCGAAGTCGCTGATCATTATTTTTCAACAAATCCATATAAATCCGGATATCCAGGGAATTCACATTCATATCTTCATAAGGAAGGTAGTCATTAGGACCCCCTGAACGATAGTTCTCCAATGTAAGAGTGAACGGGAATGGTTCCGATTCATAAACGGGACGCATCATTTGTTCAATGTACCAGTCTGTATTGAAGTAGCTCAAAACAACTACGCGGGCATCCGTTCGAAAGCCCTCAACATCCTGAACATACCAGAGTGGGAATGTATCATTGTCACCACCGGTGAATAATATGGCATTTTCAGCTGTCGATGCCAGGAAGTTCTTGGCAGAATCAACAGAAAAATAACGATGAGAGCGATCATGGTCATCCCAGTTCTGTTGCGCCATAATCACAGGTGCCGCCAGGCCGATAAGCGTTGCAGTGATGGCAGCAACCCGTGCCGAAAGAAATTTCCCAAGCAGGTCGGCAAATGCCAGCACCGCAAATCCTATCCAGATCGCGAATGCGTAGTAGGATCCCACATAAATGTAATCCCGCTCTCTTGGCTCAATGGGAGGAGAGTTAAGGTAAAGAACAAGTGCAACTCCTGTGAGAATGAACAGGAGCCCTACAAATGCAAAATTCCGAACATCCTTTTGAAGCTGGAATATCAGTCCGATCATTCCGAAAAGAAGCGGTATCATGAAGTAATTGTTCCGGCCCTTATTCTCCGCAAGTGCCTGAGGGACCTCTTTCATGGCTTCGGTCGGACTTAACCAGCCTGCGTCCTGTATGTCACTCTCCCGTCCAGCGAAATTCCACATAAAGTACCGGAGGTACATATGGCCAATCTGGTGGGAGAACATGAAATGAAGGTTATCGATGAATGATGGTTTCTCATTTGGACGAAGACCTGTAACCGATAAATACTTCTGCACATGATTAGGATCATCGCTGTACATGCGGGGCAGGATGGTAGATTGTTTCGGATCATATTTGTAGGTGATCTTGCGATCCACTTCAATATATTTATCCTCACCCTTGCGGTAATTTGCTTCACCTTCTTCGTATACAGGGCGACCCGTCGCATCACGCTGAAGATCCGCCGTATAGTATCTTCCGTAGAGGAGAGGCCGGCTGCCATATTGTTCCCGCTTCAGATATTTTACGAAAGTCATTACATTTTCCGGGTTGTTTTCATCAATCGGTGGATTGTAATTAGACCGGATAACAATAATTGAATAGGAAGAATAGCCAATGAGAATGAATGCGAGGGATAGCATTGCGGTATTCAGCAGAGGCTTGGCATGTTGCTGCGAATAACGGATTCCATATACGACCGCCGCGATCACCAAAATAGCAAAAAAGACCGCCCCGGAGCCAAACGGCAATCCAAGCGTGTTAACAAACAACAGCTCAAAACTTCCGGCAATGCTTGGTAATCCAGGAATAATAAGATCGTTAATGAGAATAACGATTAAACCACTCAGGATTAAAGTGAAAATGATGCCCTTGGTGGTAGGTGAATATTTTTTGAAATAATAGATAAGTCCGAGCGCCGGAATTGTGACCAGGTTCAGCAGGTGAACCCCGATAGACAAACCCATCATATAGGCGATAAAAATCAGCCAACGGTTGGCACGTGACTTATCTTCGATAAGATCCCATTTGAGCATCGCCCAAACGATTATTGCGGTAAAGAAACTGGACATTGCATAGACTTCGGCTTCAACCGCAGAAAACCAAAATGAGTCTGAGAACGTGTAGGCAAGAGACCCGACGAGGCTTGCGCCAATGATCTTGATCGTCTGAATATCTGTGATTTTATCGTCCGGCTTGATGCCAAGCGTTTTTCGGATCAGCATGGAAATTGTCCAGAAAAGAAAAAGGATCGTAAAACTGCTGCTCAGGATACTTACGATATTGATCCAGAAGGCGACACTTTCAACATCGCCAAATGCCAGAAAGGAAAATATCCGGCCGACAAGCAGGAAAAATGGTGCTCCCGGAGGGTGAGGTACCATTAGCCGGTATGACACGGCAATGAATTCGCCGCAATCCCAGTAACTGGCGGTTTGTTCAATCGTTAGCAGGTAGACAAGGGTGGCGACGCCAAATACAGTCCAGCCGGCAATATTGTTGATTTTTCTAAACTCCATTCCTTAAAAATTAAATGGCGAAATTAATAAATTATTAAATGTTAAACGGACGGTATCGCCATAAACATACGAACTTACCTTAAAATCTGATGAAAATGTCACTTAGCCTTTATAAATGCCGGCATAATAGAAGAGCCACCCTACGAATGGAATAATGTAGCAAACGAGGATAATTATGGCCGTATTTTTTTTATCCTTTCTAAGGACGGAGTGCAACAGGTAAATCAAAAAGAACCAGTAGATTATCTCAAATATGTTGGATGCTTTCAACGGGTAGAACCATTTTTTGTCCAACGTCGCCGGATCGGCAAAATTCATGAGTGACAATGGATAAAAACTCTGCACCTCAAAAAGTGAAGGATCGGTTTTGATAAAAAGAAAATAGAGTATCTTCAGAAACTCAGGTAAAAGGAAAATAAATTCAGCGATGATGGCGGTCTGGAAAGCTTCCCGAAACGTTAGCCGATAACCGAAAAGGAAACAGCCTGCCCAGAGTAAAAAAGCAATGATCAGGAATTTGAACAGGTATACAACCGGAATTGAAAGGTATTGCAGCGTGTTGAGAAAGTGCAGAAAACCAGCATTTCCCTGCATTTCAAGCACTTCGAACGCTGCCGTCTCATTTTCGATAAAGGATTTTTTGATAAGAAGGAGTGAAAGAGTCGCAATACAGAGTAATGCGAAAACTCCCCACATATTGGTTTTGTAAACAGGAAGATAATTTCTTTTCACCATTGCCGAAAATTACGGAATTCCGGCAAACAAACGGCTCCGTTCAATGCTGTAAGGAACCTTTTATACGTTTTCAGTATTGATTCAAAGCAATGACGTAACTTTGTGATATGCCGAAATTACTATTTTTCATAGGAGTGCTTTTCTGCTGGCAGGCATCGGCTCAGGATTCAGAACTAAACCTGGACAGCCTGGGGGATGACGGCAACCAGATTATCCTTATCTCGGATATGCAGATTCAGATCGATGTGAACCAGGCGATGAACAATCTGTATAATTTTAAATTCGATAAGGCTGAGAAGGAATTCCGGTACATGAAACATAAATATGGGTGGCATCCGCTGCCATATTTTTTACTTGGCCTGAGTGAATGGTGGAAGATCATGCCCAATATGAATGATACCAGCCATGATGAGAAGTTTCTCGCCTACATGGATACGGTAATCATGATCAGCGAACGATTGTACGAAATTCCCCGGCATGAAGTGGAGGCGACATTCTTTCTCGCGGCGGCCCATGGGTTTGAAGGTCGCTTGTACAGCAGTGAAGAAAGAAAAAACTGGAGGAAAGCTGCCGTATCGGGCAAGAATGCGCTTCGTTATATGCAGGAGGTGCGTGAGAAACAGTACCTGAGCGTGGAACTGTTATTCGGTGACGGACTTTATAATTATTTCTCTGTTTGGGTACCTGAAAACTATGTGTTGTTGCGTCCGGTGATGGCATTTTTTCCGAAGGGAGATAAGGAGCTGGGTTTGAAGCAACTCAAGGAAGTTTCCTACAACGCTTTTTATACAAGAACCGAAGCCCAGGTTTTTCTGATGCGCATTTTGAACAGCTATGAAAATGATCAGCGCACGGCGATGCAGATTTCAGAATATCTGCATGAGACGTATCCTGACAACCCGTATTTTCATCGGTACTATGCGCGTATGCTCTATTCAGCCGGTAGGTTCAGGGAAACACTTCCTGTTTCACAGGAGATTCTGGAACGAATAGATACTGGAATGCCAGGATATGAGGCGACAAGCGGAAGGTATGCCGCATTTTTTCTGGGGCAGATCTATGAGAACCAGAAGAAGTATGATATCGCCGCGGAGTACTATGAGCGTGCTGTAGATTACGCGCGGGAAATCGGGGCAGATGATTCTGGTTATTATCATTATTCTTTGTTGTCCCTCGGTGACATTGCTTCGAGGAATGGAGATGAGAAAAAGGCAAAGGAATATTACAAGATGGTCAAGGATGAAGCCAGCCGCGGAGATCGGGTACACAAGCTTGCCAGGGAGAAATTGAAGGATCTGTGATGAACACAACGGCAGTCATACCGAATCATCCTGTCTCGTGCAGCAAATAATCAGATTTAGAATTCTATATTTGATACTATGGATCTGAAGGATCTTATCGTTACACCCATATATTTCGCGCTGATTATTTTTGTCGCGTATTTGGTGCGCCCCTATTTTACAAATGATTCGACAAGAAAATTCTTTATTCCTGCACTAACACTTCGCCTGATCGGTGCTATTTTACTTGGATTGCTTTATCAGTTCTACTACAATGGAGGGGATACCTATAATTTTCATACATCAGGAAGTGAGATAATTTATGAAGTATTTTGGGATAACCCGATTGATGGAATCAAGCTGATCCTTTCGGATGGACAACCGATTAAAGGATTATATCACGTGACATCTCAAATCCCATTTTACAGGGACACAAGTTCTTTTATGATTATCCGAATTGCCGCCATCTTTGATATCTTCACATTTGGCACCTATTCGGCTACCGCATTATTTTTTGCAGTATTATCCTTTAGCGGTCTTTGGGCCTTATTCAACCTGTTCATCTTTTATTTTCCGCATCGCATAAATTTGCTGGGATTAGCAGTTCTGATCGTTCCGTCTGTCATATTCTGGGGCTCCGGGATTCTTAAGGACACGATCACGCTGGCTGCGCTGGGGTGGTTCGTCTTTTCATTTCATGAAGCCTTTTTACGTAAGAAGAATATCCTGGTGAATGTGATCATCTTTCTTTTTGCCAGCTGGCTGATTTACAAAATCAAGATTTATTTACTGATCGCGATCTTGCCGGCCTTATTGCTTTATTTTTTCGTTTCAAGAATTTTTTCCATTCGAAATGTACTGATCAGAGTATTAATTGGACCGGCAATAATTCTCTCGGGAATGCTCATCTCCTATTATACTGTGATCTCCATATCAAATATGGATGAACGTTATTCGCTTGAAATGATAGCGCAAACGTCAAGAACCACTGCCTATGATATTGCTTTCTGGACTGGCCGTGATGCAGGTTCTACCTACAACCTGGGAGAATTGGACGGGACAATATCGGGAATGCTGAGATTGGCACCAAGCGGCATAGTTGTCACATTATTCAGGCCGTTTCCGTGGGAAGTTAGAAATGTATTGATGGCGATTCTCTCATTTGAATCACTGCTGATTCTGCTTCTGACGGTTTATGTAATTATTAGAGCTGGTCCAATCCAATTTTTTAAGGCAGCCAGTCATCCCATGATAATATTCTGCATGGCATTTTCGTTAGTCTTCGCATTTGCCGTAGGTGTCTCAACCTACAACTTCGGCTCATTAGCCAGGTATAAAATCCCGTTAATCCCGTTTTATCTGTCGATGCTCGTAATGATCTTTGATCAATCAAAAAGCGCCAGAAATAATGGTGAGGCATATTCAACTGAATAGGAATCAATAATCAATTTTCTCCCTTCAATTCCCATTGTTTTTCTTTTTTCTGAAAATCGTAGTAACTCCGTTAATCTGCCAATCCACTCTTCTTCTGCAGAACATAAATAACCGTTTACACCGTTGATGATGATTTCTTTATTGATACCAACAGGGCTGGCAACGGCCGGAATTTCAAGGGCTAGATACTGAATAATTTTAAACCCGCATTTACCTTCACTCCATCGGGATTCCGGGAGTGGCATAATTCCTATATCAATGGCTGAAAGATCTTCGATTTCAGTTTCTTTTGACCATTCCACATACTCAAGCCAGGGATAATTCACCTCCGGCTTTTTATTGCAAATCACCCTGAATGTGAAGGCTGCTGTTTTTTGAAGTTCTTCAAGTATGGGGTACACCTGGTCAAGATAAATCAGTGTGGAATGACTGCCCGTCCAGCCAATAACCGGCAATCCAAAACTTTTCACCTCTCTTGGGAAGTGACTTGAAACAGTATCTACTACCGTAGGTACAAGTCTTACATCCCCATTGAACTGGGATGCATATCGTACCAGGTATGCATTACCACATGAGACAACGGAACTCCATTTAATGATGCGTTTAATTTTCCACTTGCATTTTATAATCGCTTTAAGCCCGGACTCATTCTCATCAGGTAGCCAAATAGCGTCGTCGAAGTCAAAAACTATTGGCTTTCGCATGATCACGGCGATGAACCATTCCAAAAAGGGTGGCCCGATGGGTGTAAGTTCCCGGTATATGTAGACAAAATCGTATTGACGACTGGAGAAGACATGAAATAGCCGACGTATAAACCCTGTAGCAAGTTTCAGACCTTTCTTAAATGTGTTCCCGGGCTTATACATGATCCGGAGCATATCCGCATCATAAAATGTTTTGAGTTCTATGTCATACCCGGAATTTTGAAGAATACTGTAAAAGTGCTCGCATCGAAACCGTTGACCGGCTACCTCGTCAAATGGATAGGGCAAAAGAAAGAGGATCCGTTTATTTGGTTTCATATCCAAGTGTTAACAAATAAGACTTGTAATACGCTTCAACCGCATTT
Source organism: Cyclobacteriaceae bacterium (assembly GCA_050289805.1). Classification (GTDB taxonomy): domain Bacteria; phylum Bacteroidota; class Bacteroidia; order Cytophagales; family Cyclobacteriaceae; genus JAUILA01. The sequence goes on along the minus strand of JBNKGL010000003.1, from coordinate 241,104 downwards.
TTTAGTTTAAAATAGCGTTCAGCAGTTGTTCTAATTTCATCCGGCTTGACAGACAAAAGATTCTCAATGGTATTTATCGATGAATCAAATTCAAGCTTTGCGGGATTTTCAATGAGATGGCCATTGACATTATGGATAAAATATTCAGGAAAATCTGAAATTCTATTTGCGATTACCGGAATTCCTGCAGCCCAGACTTCGCCTAGTTTTGTCGGCATGCTTGCCAATGTTGAATAGCTTTCTTTCCGGAAGATGATATTAAGATCGGATGTATTTATTAAATCATTTATTTCAGTTCTGTCTGAATATTTAACAATTATTTTTTCTGTACTTATTTCTCTCCTTTCACACTCTGTTATGATACGGGTCTCATTTTCTGATGTGATAAAAATGAACCAGGCGTTGGGGTATTTTACCTTTAGTTTTTGATAGTATTCCAGCATTTCTCCCAACATATATGTGCCCCCAATCGAACCCAGATAAGTAAGAACGAGATCGTCCGGTTTAATACCAAACCTGTTCCTAATCTTGTTTTTAATTTCTTCCGGAAGAGGTTTGAAAATCTCAAAATCTGCAGCGCACGGGATTACATCAATGGCGTCGTCTTCAAGCCCCCATTTATCAATAATTATTTTTTTTGACGAATGAGTTAGGGCTACGATGCGACTTGCAGATTTATAGATAAATTTCTCCTTCTTCTTAAAGTATTTATAGGCGAGATATCTAACCGGATTCTTTAAATTCCAGATACCGTTTTCGATACGTTCTTCTATCCAAAATCCCCTGATATCAAATATGTATGGAATATTAAACTGCCTGAACATTTTTAAGGCCACATTTCCGGCAACATAACTTCGGGCATGAATCAAATCAAATGTATTGGCCCTGATGATTTTATGGGTTGCATCAGTGAATGATCTCATATCATTGATTTTGCCCAGGTGCGATTCTCTGAAATTGATGTAGTCCCATTTGATACCGGCTGAGCTTAATTCAACATTCAGTTTTCCTGCATCAGATTCAAGCCTGAAAATTTTTTCGACACTGAGAATATGTATTTCACATCCCTTTGCTTTCAACCCATAGAGATATGGAAGAATTTGAGACTTACCAAGTGGATCAAGGAGTCCATCATACGTGATATAAAGAATATGAGGTGTCAAACAGATGAGGTCAGTCTTGTTATTAAAAAGGTCAGGTTAATAGTATAGTAAATGATGAATTCAAAAATAGATAAATATCTTATCTTACGGCAGTATGGTTTTACTTTGCGCCATGCTGTTGTTTTTTTTTATTTTTGAATCATAATGAAGATTCTCTACCCGGGGTTGTTTTTGTGTGCGAGTCTGTTAATCTGCAATGACGTAATTGCTCAGAATCCCATTGATGGGCCCGATCAGGCATGTAAAAATCAGGATATCTTCCTTTCCACAACTCTTACGGGTTTTGATGCCATTGAATGGGATTTTTGTGATGGCGATTTACTGAATCTTACCGGGACGGGGAATGATCTTGGGAGCATATCAGGTGCCTCAGGCGTTGATGGAATTGAAATCATTGAACATTCGGGTCTTTTTTTTGGATTTGTTCTTGCCCAGAATTCGAATAACCTTATTCGGCTTGAATTTGGGTCGTCAATTTCAAATGCGCCGGTAATTACAAATCTCGGAGACCTGGGTGTACTTTCACGTCCGACAAAAATTAAAATGTATCGGGATAACGGGAATTGGTATGGATTCAGTCTGAATGCAAGAGACGGGAATAGTCTCCTGGTCCTGAATTTTGGAAGCGATCCTGCAAACATTCCTACCGTAACGAACCTTGGAAATTTTTCAGGACAGATTACCTCACCATTTGGAGCAGATCTGGTAGTTACTGATCACCCAATTTTATTTATTGCCGACAGGTCTTCCAGGAAACTGTTGAAATTTGATTTTGGCAGTGGCATCGGTAATCCTCCAACGCTTGAAGTAAAGCAGCTGCCAATAACAAATTTTTTCAGAAACGTTGCATTCGAATATTTCAATGGGACCTATGTTGGCTTGGCCGTATATGAAAATGGTGAAGTATATCAACTGGAGACCACCATGCTTGCAGGTAGTGAAATACAGGTGAAGCAAATTAATCAGGCCCTCCCTCAAATGACCAATCCTCATTCCGTGGAACTTTTTCAACAGGGAAACAAATTGGTTGCGATCATTTTATCTTTAACAGGCGAAATGTACCAGCTTACCTATTCAGAGAATATTGATGTGATTCCAGGTTTTGCCTCCCTTGGAAATTTCGGCACATTTACCTTTGCCTTCGATTTTGGCTGGATTAAATCAGAGAGTCAATATCATGCTTTCCTTACGAACGCGAGTCTCAATCGCCTCTACAGGTTGGATGTAGACAATGATTGTGATGCAACTTCTATGACGTCAAATGCGATTGCTCCGCCTGCCGTTCAATATTCCGGGTCAGGTTCCAAATTGATTTCGCTTACGGAATACAAGGCAATTGGAAAGAGGATATATTTTGATTCAGTATTAATCAACCGGGGTCCCACTCCTCAATTTTCTGTTTCCGGACAATGTGTGGGGTCCCCATCGCTCTTTATGAACGAATCTATCCTGGATGTATCCCCGGGTACTGCCTTATGGGATTTTGGGGATGGTACCACAAGCAATGAATTGAACCCCGCACATACCTTTCCATCAACGGGCACGTTTGATGTTACCCTCACCATGACCGACGGTTGTGGTGAATCTCAGGTACTTGTAGATCAGGTATTCATTTATCCAACAGATGATTTGCAGTCAGGTTTTAGTGTGAGCCCGGTTGTTTGTACCAATACAGTTAATTTATTTACCGATGAATCAACTTTCCAGAATGATTCACCACAAAAATGGGAATGGTTCAGTAATAACATGCTCGTTTCCCAGGAACAAAATCCTTTCCTCGAATTTCCTGCAGCTGGAAGCTATGATATTCGCCTCGAGGTCACCGGAATTTCGGGATGTGTTTCTTCGATTACCCAAAGTGTAACTGTCGTGGACGGACCCGACCCGTCATTCACGGTTTCAGATGTCTGTGTTCAGGAGGGTGTTCAATTCAACAATACATCGCAGGGTTCTGTCACGTCTTATTTATGGGATTTCGGTGATGGGACAACCTCAACGACGGCAAATCCCTTGTATACATATGATCAGCCAGGTGATTATACGGTTCGCCTTACAGCTTATAATGCTGCCGGGTGTGAGTCGTATGTCGATCAAATAGTGACTGTATTTGCTGAGCCGGTTGCAGGATTTAATACTGAACTGGCGTGTGCCGGAAATCCTGTTCAGTTTATCGATGAATCCACGGTACAAAATGCAAATATTGAAACCTGGGAATGGGATTTTGGCGGCGGAAACACTTCTTCTGATCAATCTCCGCAATTTCAGTTTGAAGATCCCGGCACGTATTTGGTGACCCTCACCATTGCAAGTACATTCGGTTGTGAATCATCGATCACGAAATCAGTGGATGTATTGCCATCCCCGCAGGCGGCATTTACATTCACCACATCATGTGTGGATGAGACGGTTTTCTTTACAGATGAATCGATTCCGGCAGCCGGTAATACAATTACATCCTGGGCATGGGACATTGGAGGGGTATTCAGCTCCCGGCGCAATCCCGAATACACGTTTAATTTTCCTTCGGATTATGAAGTGACACTCGTTGTGACGGGCTCCAATCAGTGCATAGGTACAAATGTCCAAACTGTTCGGGTTCCTCAGCCACCGGAAGTGGCGTTTATGGTTGAAAATCCCTGCGTGGGCGGTGAGGTATTGTTCACAGATATTTCCACATCTGTGGAGGATCCATTGGTATCGTACCAGTGGGACTTTGCCGGACTTGGTGTTGCATCAGGAAACCAGGCATCATTTGAATTTCCGGGAACCGGAAGCTATTCAGTTACGCTGACGGTCCAGACAGAAGCCGGCTGCAGTTATTCGTCACAACAACTGATATCCATTGGCAACCCGCCCGAGGCATCCTTCAACGCAAGTACAATTGCAGGAGCGCCACCATTACTCGTTGATTTTACAAATACAACCGCAAATGCACAAAGGTTTGAATGGTATGTCGATGGTGAACTTGTCGCAGAAACCACAAATTTCCAATATACATTCAATGATTTTGGAACATATGAGGTACAACTGCTTGCTTACAACAATAGCGATTGCTCAGGGATGGCGACACGGATCATTGATGTTGTTGTGCCATCTATGGATTTGAGTGCAGAAAAATTGATTGCTATACGAAGCAATAACCGCCTGCAGCTTCAAATGAATGTACGTAACAATGGTTCGATCAATGTACAATCATTCCCGGTTCACCTGAAACTTGAAGGTCAGCTTTCTATCAATGGGGTTGTCAATACGGCTGTAGCCCCTGGTGATGAAATTGTTGTTTTATTGCCGTTTGACCTGGAAGATAAGAATTTCAGCTATCTGTGTGTTGAAATAGATGATACAATTGAAGGGTTTCCTGATACAAATACCGGTAACAATTCATCATGCATCACATTTAATTCAACGGTTCAGACATCTGCACCTTATCCAAATCCGGCCAGTAATGAATTGAATGTGCAGGTATATTCCGGTGAGATGTCTGAAATCACAATGGAGGTCGTTAACAGCCTCGGGCAGTTGGTGAATACGCCATCAGTTCAAACAGAACGTTCAGGAATTAAAAGGTTTACGATTGATACCTCATCTTTACGTCAGGGCATTTATTTCCTGCTGATCAATGATGGGAGTACAGTGCGCATCCATAGAATCGCAATCCGCCGTTAACGATTGACCGGCATTTTTGATTATCTTTGCACCTCAATGTGATTCGATGAAAAGGAATATTAAACTAGACGCCACCGACAGAAAAATCCTTGAAATATTGCAGCGGAATGCAAAAATCACCAATGCACAGCTTTCACAGGAAATAGGCCTTTCTCCTGCTCCCACCCTGGAACGGGTGAAGAAACTGGAAAATTCAGGGGTAATACAAAGTTACCATGCAAAGCTTGACAGCAATAAGATCGGTCTTGGTGTGAGTACCTTCGTTATGGTATCGTTAAAAGGCCATAATAAAGATAATATTGAAACATTTGTTTCCAGAATTGAAAGTATTCCTGAAATTGTCGAATGTCATCATGTAACCGGAAGCGGTGATTTTATTTTAAAAATTGTTGCAGAAGATATTTCAACATATCAGATGCTGATGTTGGAAACCGTTAGTAATATTGACATCGTTGACAACATGCAATCCATGGTGATTTTGTCCACCTTCAAGGATAGTAAAGTAATGCCGCTAAAATGAAAGAGGAAACCCCTATTCTGAATGATGAGCAGATCCGGCAGAAAATACGCCGGATAGCCTATGAAATTTATGAAAATAATTACAGCGAAAAAGAGGTTGTCATAGCCGGAATCGTTGAGCAGGGGTTTGAACTTGCCAAACGGATTACTGAAATCCTGGAGGAGATTTCACCGATTAAGGTGAGGTTAATTGAAATCAATCTGGATAAATTCGCTCCCACACAAAGTGAGATTTCGTTGAATTGTGACGAAAAAGAACTAAAAAATAAGTCAATTATCCTCGTAGATGACGTTCTGAATACCGGCAGGACCCTTGCATACAGCCTGAAGCCATTTTTAAATGTAAAAGTCAAAAGACTTGAAATTGCCGTCCTGGTAAACCGAAGTCATACCCAGTTCCCGGTTTCTACCTTGTATACCGGCTATGAATTGGCAACAACTATTAATGAACACGTCAAAGTCGAGTTGGGAAAACAAAAACTTTCAGTATTTCTTCAGTAATACTGTAATGTTGCTCTAAACCTTGCATCAAAGGTACATCTCATTTGAAATTCGTCGATACTCAATTATCTTAAGGGTATACTAAAACAGGTTACGTGAAAGTTAGGGAAGAAGATCTCAAGGAGCGAATCGCTCGCCTTGAGCGTGAGAAAAGTGCCCTGAATGAAAGATTAGAGCACTTAGAGGCAGCAGCTTCCGGTGCCAGTGAAGGACTCTGGGACTGGGATTTGAAGGAGGATATTGTTTTCGTAAGCGTCGCATGGAAAGAAATGCTTGGCATTCGGGCAAAGGAAACAGTCTCCAATCATCATTGGGAAACACTGCTGCACGACGACGACAGGGAGAGGGCTATCGCACATTTTAAAGACTTTATCCAAGGAAACGTGGACCACTACAATCAGGAATTCAGACTAAGACATCGAAATGGCGAATATCGATGGATTCTTTCAAAAGCTACCGCAATTCGTGATGCCCATGGTATTCCGACCAGGGTATCAGGGTCCCATACAGATATAACAGAACAGAAGAAAGCGGCCAATGCCCTTGAACACAGCGAGCGAAAGTACAGAAACCTCTTCCAGAATTCACTTGTCGCAATGGGTACGATGCGTCCCGACCTGACTGAAATTCTGGAGGGAAATGAAAAATTCTGGACATTCCTGGAAGTGCAGGAATCACAACGGGCATCTTTCCAATTTCGCGATATCCTGTTGAAACGTCAGCGAAAAGACCTGATTGAGGTCATATCCCGCGAAGGCGCTGTTGATAATTTTGAACTTCAGTTAAAAATTTCAGAGGATGAAGATCGCTGGGTTCTCATCAATGCTGTATATTATCCTGAGGAAGAAACGGTAGACTTTGTACTCAAAGATATCACTCAAACGAAGGAAAATCTGATTGAACTTCAAAAGGTGAATTTCGAGCTGGATAGTTTCGTTTATCATGCCTCCCATGATTTACGTTCACCGCTGCGTTCTATACTGGGTCTGATTGACTTGTACAGAATGGAGGAAAGTGAGAAACTACGTGAAGAATGCATCGATAAAATACAACTGAGTGTCCGTCGTCTGGATGACCTGGTAGTGGAACTGCTCAGTATTTCAAGAAACGACCGGGTAAATGATCCGCATGAATCGATTAATCTATTACTTGAAATCAATAATAGCATTACCAGCTATTATAATGCTTCCGATACCCGAAATCTTGAAATTTCAAGCCAGATATTTCAGCCTACACCCTTTGTGTCGGATGCTACTCGGGTTCGGATTATTCTCAACAATCTCATTTCAAACGCGATAAAATACCGCAGTTTCTATAAGGAAAAATCTACCATTGATATTTTTGCCGAAGTCACACCGGAAAGAACCATCATCAGGATCAGTGATAACGGGGAGGGTATTGAAGCCTCAAAAGTCCCGCATATATTTGATATGTTTTACCGCGCCACAGAAAAAAGCGAAGGTTCAGGACTTGGTTTGTACATTGTTAAAAAAGTGGCGGATAAGCTCGAAGCAACCATTGATGTTGAGAGCATCGAGCTGGAAGGAACTACCTTCACCGTGACCATTCCGAATTCTAAATAATTTGTAACTTTAGGACATGTCTGTGCACAAGTCCGAAATCAAGAAAGTTACCACACACCAGCTCCAGGAGATGAAAAATCGTGGTGAGAAGATCGCAATGCTCACTGCCTACGATTATTCCATGGCCAGCATATTGGATGCTGCGCAAATTGATGTTTTGCTGGTAGGGGATTCGGCATCTAATGTGATGGCAGGAAATGAAACCACCCTGCCCATTACGCTTGATCAGATGATATATCATGCATCCTCTGTTGTGAAGGCGGTGAACAGGGCTTTTGTTGTCGTAGATATACCTTTTGGAAGTTACCAGGGTAACTCTTCGGAAGCACTTCGCTCTGCTATCAGAATTATGAAAGAGTCCGGAGCTCATGCAGTAAAAGTTGAAGGTGGAAGGGAAATAAAGGAATCAGTGGCGCGGATATTAACAGCAGGCGTTCCTGTAATGGGTCATCTTGGGCTCACACCCCAGTCAATTTATAAATTCGGAACCTATACGGTTCGTGCTAAAGAAGAGGAGGAAGCGGAAAAACTGATCGAGGATGCGCTGCTGCTTGAAGAATGCGGTTGCTTCTCCATTGTGCTGGAAAAAATCCCATCCGAACTTGCCAGGAGGGTTTCCGAAACTGTAAAAATTCCAATAATCGGAATTGGTGCCGGTCCTGATGTGGATGGCCAGGTGCTTGTAATGCAGGACATGTTGGGTATAACAAAAGAGTTCAAACCACGCTTTTTGCGTCGGTATGCAGATCTCGATACCATCATTTCCGGTGCCGTCACTAATTATATCCATGATGTTAAATCTGGCGGATTTCCATCTGCCGATGAATCCTATTAACGGCATTGGGAAAATTCTGAAGGATCAGCTTCCTGGCCGAACCAGACCACTGCATATTTTCCATAGATACCCATACCGATGGCCTTCCATTGTATTTGTTCCCATTGCCCGCTGTTAACAATTAACGGGTAATGTGATTCACTCCGAATCCATCCGTCAAGTCCTTCCTTTGCACGAGCACCGGCCGATGAATAATATGCGATTTCAAATCCCGGACCTTCATAACCTGCAATTTCCCTGGGCTTGTTCCACATGCAGGCTGCTTCCTTATGATCATTGGTGTAACAACAGGAGGTCCATGCACCGTTCTCAGACCATGAATGCGGATTGCATTGGTTATCATGTGCAAATGTATAATGCTGTTCCAGGTCACGCACATGGGCCTGTGCAACCTGGGTAAGACGTGCAGAATACGGTATTGCGGGCAGTCCCCGATCCTCTCTGTGATCATTGATCAGTTCATATAACCTGGCTTCCTCTTCATTGAGACAAACCTTTGTGGAATTGGTTTCAGAAGGCCGCAGAAATAGAATGAATATTATAAAAAACAGGTATCGCATCATGCCGGAAACGTGTAAATTCAGATAATTATTGCCTGGTTGCCTCTGTTACCCCGTTTTTCTTTCAGAAAGACTACTAATTTAGTAAATTCGCATCCCGCACTAAGGCGGCTATACCTAAAGTAATCAATTAAAAAATGAGCGAACAAAAAATCACCATAGAAAACGGCGTACTTCGCGTGCCGGATAATCCAATTATTCCCTTTATCGAAGGGGACGGTACCGGGGTTGATATTTGGCCCGCAGCCAAACTTGTACTTGATGCAGCGGTAGAAAAAGCTTTCGGCGGAAGCAAGAAAATCGCATGGAAGGAAGTTCTTGCCGGAGAAAAATCTTTTAATACCAATGGTGAATGGCTACCTGAGGAAACGCTGGATGCATTCAGGGAGTATCTCGTTGGTATAAAAGGACCATTGACTACACCCGTTGGGGGAGGAATACGTTCACTTAATGTGGCACTTCGACAGGAACTCGATCTGTATGCGTGTGTAAGGCCTGTTCGTTGGTTTGAAGGCACCCCTTCACCTGTGAAGGAACCTTGGAAAACTGATATGGTAATCTTCCGTGAAAATACAGAGGATATCTATGCCGGAATTGAGTTTCAGCAGGGAACGGAGGATTGTGACAAGTTTAGCAGGATTCTGGAGGAACAGTTTCCGGCACGTTATAAGAAGGTTCGTTTCCCGAAATCTGCCGGATATGGTATTAAGCCGGTTAGCCAGGAAGGAACGAGCAGACTGGTGAAAAGCGCCATTGACTATGCCTTTGATCAAAAGAAAGACTCTGTAACACTGGTGCATAAAGGTAATATCATGAAATTTACCGAAGGTGCATTCCGTGACTGGGGATATGAACTCGCACGGGAAGATTACGGAGCGGTGGATTATGAAGGAGGACCGTGGCAGGTCATTGAAAAAGATGGGCATCAAGTGATTATAAAAGATGTTATTGCAGATGCATTCCTGCAACAAATTCTTCTTCGACCGTCTGAATATTCAGTAGTCGCAACATTGAACCTGAATGGCGATTATATTTCTGATGCACTGGCGGCAATCGTTGGTGGAATTGGAATCGCGCCCGGTGCAAATATCAATTATATCAGCGGGCATGCCATATTTGAAGCTACACATGGTACAGCGCCAAAATATGCAGGTCAGGACAAGGTTAATCCGGGCTCTGTGATCCTGTCTGGTGCTATGATGCTTGAACATCTTGGATGGCAGAAGGCCGCAGACCTGATTTATGAAGGTCTTGGAAAGGCAATTGCTTCGAAGCGTGTTACGTATGATTTTGAAAGACTTATGGAAGGAGCCACATTGCTCAAGTGTTCAGAATTTGCAGAGGAGATTGTTAGCAATATGTGATTAAATCACTCGTATATATAAAAAAAGCCCGCATCAATCTGATAGCGGGCTTTTTTTATGAAGTTGTTTAAACTTTGCAGATGTAAATCCTCTCTAATCCCTGAATTCCTGGAGCATTTTTATAGCCGCAATCGCAGCTTCATCTCCCTTATTACCATGCTTTCCGCCGGCACGATCCAGTGCCTGTTTCTGATTGTCCGGGGTAAGAACCCCGAAAATGACCGGTTTGTTGAATGCCAGTCCGACATTGGTGATGCCCATGGCAACTGCCTGACAAATGAAATCAAAATGACGTGTTTCACCCTGAATTACACAACCCAGGCAAATTACGGCATCAATATCGTCCAGCTGTGCCATAAATTGAGCGCCCAGTGTTAGTTCAAAGCTTCCCGGGACATTCTTACGAATGATATTTTCCCGTTGAATTCCATAATCGCGTAATGTGCTTACCGCCCCGGAATATAATGCTTCTGTGACAGATTCATTCCATTCAGACACAACGATCGCGATTCGATAGTGCTTCATGTCTTCGGTTATTTTTGCCCTGAATCCACTGAGGTTGTTTTGAGAACTTGCCATGGGAATAAAGTTAAAAAGAAAGGGATAAGTTGACCTTATCCCTTTAAATATTTATCGGTTTCGGGGATGCTATTGAGCTCCCTGAATCCGTGCCAGATATTTCTTAGCAATATTCAACTGATCACTCTCAGGATATTCGCTAATGATCGTTTCATAGGCACTTACTGCTTCTGCCTGATTACCTGCTTTTTCAGCTGCGAGGGCTGCCTGCATCCAATATACAGGTGAAAACTCACTGGTAGGCTTATGCTCTGCTGCTCGTTTATAATAACTCAGTGCTTCATCATAATTTTCCTGATCCATGTGAATATCTCCAAGCAGACTGTAGGCTTTACTTTGCACAAGAAGGTCACTGCTTGAAAAATCTTCCAGGAATAATTGTGCCGGTTTCAGCTGTCCCTTTTTCAGATATGAAACGCCGGCATAATAATTTGCGAGATTCGCTGCTTCAGTTCCGGAATATTCCTGAACAATGGCACTGAAACCAAGATTACTACCGTCACCATCCAGGGCAAGGTCAAGGCTGTCACTTTCAAAGTAGTGAATCGCCTGGAACATCATGTTCTGAGCTTCCTCATTACGGTTGTCCTGATAATATTTCCATCCAAAGAAACCTGCTATGACAACAGCGATCAGTCCTGCCACCCCTAAAACAATAGTACGGTGATCTTCCAGGAATTGCTCTGTCTTCGTAAGCTGATCCCTCAGCAACTCCGGATTTTCCAAATATTCAGTCCCCGTGTGACTCTCTGCTTTCTTTTTACTCTTAACTGCCATCGATTACATTTTTAAGGCTGCAAAGCTAACAATAATATCCCAATATGAAAATACAGCCTGACTTAATCCGTCGTGAAAGGATAATCATTTTCCGCGTATACATCACGGAATGCTTCAGAAGGATCAGGGTAATCAGATTCCTCAGCGAATGTCACGCAATCCTGCACCACTTCCTTTATCTTTTTTTCGATTTTATCCAGGTCTTCTTCAGTAGCGTATTTATTATCGAGTATGGTCTTGCGTACCTGCTCGATCGGATCTTTCGCCTTATACTCCTCTACTTCCTCCTTGGTTCGGTACTTGGCAGGGTCAGACATGGAGTGACCTTTATATCGGTAAGTCCTGAATTCCAGAAGTGACGGGCCATCTCCTTTTCTTGCCCGCTCTGCTGCTTCTGCTACTGCTTCATGTACTGCCTCCACAGACATGGCATCTACCGGGGCTGAAGGCATGTCATACGACTCACCAAGGGTGTAAAGGTCAGTAACGTTTGAAGTTCTTTTTACTGAAGTTCCCATTGCGTATCCGTTGTTTTCGATCACGAATATCACGGGAAGATTCCAGGTCATCGCAAGGTTTAGCGCTTCATGGAATGCTCCCTGGCGAACGGCTCCATCACCCATGTAGCAGATACACAGATTTCCTGTCTTATTATATTGTTCGGCAAAGGCGATCCCTGCACCAAGCGGAATCTGACCACCTACAATGCCATGACCTCCAAAGAAATGATTTTCCTTGTCGAACATATGCATAGAACCTCCCTTACCTTTGGAAATCCCTGTTTCCTTGGCAAAAAGTTCAGCCATTATAGCCCTTGGATCAGAACCCAGCGCAATAGGGTGGGCATGATCACGATATGCAGTAATGTATTTATCACCTTTTTTTAATGCCGAAACGGCACCCGCGGCGCAGGCTTCCTGTCCGATATATAAATGACAAAATCCACGAATTTTTTGTTGCCCGTATAATTGTCCGGCTTTTTCTTCAAACCGGCGCATCAGGAGCATTTGTTCAAACCAGTTCAGATAGGTTTCTTTCGAGAATTTCGATTTGCCTGTAGATTTAGCAGCTGTCTTTCCTTTTGTTCTCGTTGCCATAATGTTAATTTTGATCCACTTGGGACTGCGAAATTAACCAAAAAAACTTAATGCACATTAGAAAACTACGTTTGTTTGATTTTAAGAACTACCATGAGGTAAACGTGGTTTTTTCACCCCATATCAACTGTATAACAGGATTGAACGGTTCGGGGAAGACTAACCTGATAGATGCGATCCATTATCTGGCGCTTACCAAAAGTGCTTTTAACTCAATTGAAAAAGAGAATATCAGGCATGGTTCACCCGCGTTTCTGATCCAGAGCGAATGGGAGATCGGGGGTACAGCGCACCAGGTTGTTTGTGGTTACCAGGCAGGTCAGTCAAAAACAGTGAAGTTTGACGGGAAGGACTATGAGAAGATCAGCGAACATATCGGCCGTCTTCCACTTGTGCTGGTTACGCCGTACGATACAGACCTGATCCGCGGGGGAAGTGAGGATCGCCGTAAATTTTTCGATAGTATTCTTTGTCAGGCAGATTCACCCTATCTACAGGATCTTCTGCGGTATAATCATATCCTGAGGCAAAGAAATGCTCTGTTGAAGCAAGCAGGAGGATATGCGCCTGACGCAGATTTGTTGAGGACCTATACTGATCCGCTGATAACCCTGGGTAATACCATCTATCTGAAGCGGCGTGATTTTCTCACCAGCTTTCTTGACGAGTTCAGGGCCTATTATGAGATGATCAGCGGGGATAGTGAGCAGGTTGACATCCGGTACAGGTCTGATGGAGCTGAAGATCTCCGGATTAAATTTGAAGAGTCGCTTCGGAAAGATATCGCATTGGAACGTACCACTTCAGGGATTCACCGCGATGATTTCAAATTCCTGATGGATGATCATGCCATTCGAAAATACGGATCACAAGGGCAGCAAAAATCGTTTGTTCTTGCATTAAAACTGGCTCAATTTGCGTACCTTTCTGAAGCTAAGGGTACTCCTCCCATTATCTTGCTGGATGATATTTTCGATAAGCTGGATCGTCGCCGGATCCTGCAGCTGATGCATATACTTCAGGGAAAAGGAATGGGACAGGTATTCATTACCGATGCCCGTGAAGAACGCACTCGGGAATTACTGGCAGAAAGTCAGTTTCCGCTAACATTTTACAAGGTAGAAAACGAATCGATTCATGAAATCAAATAAAGGACGAAAATCTGAAGTAACGATGGTATCTGATGCCATGGGGGATCTGCTACGCAGTTATAAGATCGAGGACAAGTATAATGAGTCGAAACTGATCTCCGATTGGGAGCGGTTGATGGGCAAAACAATCGCAAACCGTACGACACGCCTATATATAAAAGACCGTAAACTCTTTGTTACGGTGAGCAGTGCCCCGTTGCGGCATGAGCTCACATTGTCCAGGGATAAAATCCTGAAGCGCCTGGAGGAGGAAACAGGGAAAAAGATCGTTGATGACATCATTATTCGCTGATATGATTCGGGACTAAGATTTTTTCAGGCTTTTTTTTAAAAAGTTTGAATAAAAGAAAAAAGCGTATAATTTTGCACTCTCTTTGAAAAAAGCTGAACAAATACGAGGCTTGATTCAAGGGTCAGGTTCTTGAAATTATTGTTTAATTGGGGAGATTCCAGAGCGGTCAAATGGGACGGACTGTAAATCCGTTGCTTCGGCTTCGCAGGTTCGAATCCTGCTCTCCCCACTGGCGACTCCGGAATTTCCGGATGAACCAAATAAGCGGGAGTAGCTCAGTTGGTAGAGCGACAGCCTTCCAAGCTGTAGGTCGCGGGTTCGAGCCTCGTCTCCCGCTCACCCTATCGGGGCCTGTGTTGTCTCTGGGCAGGCATACAGGAATGCCGATGTAGCTCAGGGGTAGAGCGCTTCCTTGGTAAGGAAGAGGTCAGGGGTTCAATTCCCCTCATTGGCTCTTTGACCGGTTGGGACCGGTCTTGCCGTTCGCGGCAGATAATTTCAGGATTTTTCCGGAATCATTACCGGAGGTTTCCTGTTTTCGCTGTACATACAGAAAAAAAGTAAAAGAATACATTTTAAACTAAATTTAGGGATTTTCAAATATGGCTAAAGAAACTTTTGACCGTTCAAAACCCCACGTGAACATCGGTACTATCGGTCACGTTGACCATGGAAAAACTACCCTTACTGCGGCTATCTCCAAGGTACTGTCGGGCAAGGGTTTGGCTCAGGAACGCGACTTCTCATCTATCGATAACGCTCCAGAAGAGAAAGAGCGGGGTATTACTATTAACACTGCACACATTGAGTATGCAACTGAAAACCGTCACTACGCACACGTAGACTGTCCGGGACACGCTGACTATGTAAAGAACATGGTTACGGGTGCTGCTCAGATGGATGGAGCAATCATCGTGGTTGCTGCAACTGATGGTCCTATGCCGCAAACTCGTGAACACATCCTCCTGTCTCGTCAGGTAGGTGTTCCTGCACTTGTGGTATTCATGAATAAAGTTGACCTCGTGGATGATCCTGAACTACTTGAACTGGTAGAGATGGAAATCCGTGAGCTTCTTTCTGATTATGACTTCCCGGGTGATGATATTCCTGTTATCCAGGGTTCTGCTCTTGGCGCATTGAATGGTGAGCCTCAGTGGGTAGAAAAAGTGGAAGAGCTTATGAAAGCTGTTGACGAATATATTCCGCTTCCTGAGCGTCTGATCGACAAAGATTTTCTTATGCCGGTTGAAGATGTGTTCTCAATTACAGGTCGTGGTACTGTTGCTACTGGTCGTATCGAGCGTGGTGTGATCAACAGTGGTGACCCTGTAGAAATCCTGGGAATGGGAGCAGAGAACCTTAAGTCTACTGTTACTGGTGTGGAAATGTTCCGTAAGATCCTCGACAGAGGTGAAGCTGGTGACAACGTAGGTCTGTTGCTTCGTGGTATTGAAAAATCTGATATCCGTCGTGGTATGGTTATCTGTAAGCCTGGTTCAGTAACTCCTCACGCTAAATTTAAGGCAGAGGTTTACGTACTTTCAAAAGAAGAAGGTGGTCGTCACACTCCTTTCTTTAACAAGTACCGTCCGCAGTTCTACTTCAGAACAACAGACGTGACAGGTGAGATCATGCTGGCTGATGGAGTTGAGATGGTTATGCCTGGTGATAACGTTTCCGTAACGGTTGAATTGATCAACAAAATCGCTATGGAAAAAGGTCTTCGCTTTGCGATCCGTGAAGGCGGTCGTACAGTAGGATCAGGTCAGGTTACTGAAATCCTCGACTAATCAATAAATTTTAATCAAAAGCGTTTCTGATTTTTTCGGAAACGCTTTTGTTTTCTATAATCTTCACGTATCTTTGCAGACCATTTTGAGATGTGGTACACGGGCACGTCTTTAAAATGGGATGAACAACGGTTGGGATGCAGGGAAGTTCCCGTGTTATATAACGGAAACGGGTGTAGCTCAATTGGTAGAGTAGCGGTCTCCAAAACCGTTGGCTGGGAGTTCGAGTCTCTCCACCCGTGCTAAAGTAAAAGAAGGATGCAAAAAGTGGTTACATATATAAAGGAGTCCTATCACGAAATGCGTGATAAGGTTTCATGGCCGAAATACAGCGAGCTGCAAAGCAGTTCTATTCTGGTATTAATTGCATCCATGATATTTTCGCTGGCAATCTTCCTCATCGATTACGTTTTTCAAAACGGGATGGAGTGGATTTACAGCTTCAACCAATAAAAGACGGACTGAACGATGGGTGATTTAAAATGGTATGTGATCAGGGTCGTCAGCGGTCAGGAAAAGAAAGTTAAATCTTACCTGGAGACGGAGGTAGAAAGAGAAGGCCTGATGGATTTTATCCCGCAGGTGCTGATTCCTTCGGAAAAGGTATATGAAATGCGGAATGGCAAAAAGCGTGTGCGGGAAAGAAATTTCTTCCCCGGGTATGTACTTGTCTCTGCGGATCTCAGCAATGGAGAGGCGAATCACCTGGTGACCAGCATCCCCGGAGTGATCGGTTTCCTGGGCAACAATGGTACCGGTTCATCAAAGGAACCTGTTCCGCTGCGGCAATCAGAAGTAAACCGGATCCTCGGTAAGGTTGATGAGATTGATGAAATGGAAGAAAAACTGGAAACACCTTATATAGTAGGTGAATCTGTGAAAGTGATGGATGGTCCTTTCAGTGGATTTACCGGCGTGGTGGAAGAAGTTTTTGAAGAGCGTAAAAAGCTAAATGTAATGGTAAAGATCTTCGGAAGAAATACGCCCGTGGAACTGAATTACATGCAGGTGGAAAAATTAGACTAAGGCATAAGAATATAAAGAATAATGGCTAAGGAAATCAGTGGATACTTGAAATTACAGGTACGCGGAGGGCAGGCAAACCCGTCGCCTCCGGTAGGACCTGCACTGGGTAGTAAAGGACTCAATATCATGGAGTTCTGTAAGCAGTTTAATGCGCGGACCCAGGACAAGCAAGGTCAGGTACTGCCTGTATTGGTGACAATTTATACCGACAAGTCTTTTGAATTTGTTGTTAAAACACCTCCGGCACCGGTAATGATCCTTGAAGCCGCCAAGAAAAAGAAGGGATCACAGGAACCTAACCGTAATAAGGTAGGTAGCATCTCATGGGATCAGGTGAAAACAATCGCTGAGACTAAAATGCAGGACCTGAATGCCTTTAAAATTGAGTCTGCTATGAAAATGGTAGCAGGAACGGCTCGCAGCATGGGTGTTCGAGTGATAGGTAAAGCTCCCTGGGAGCAAAATTAAGATAAGACAATGGGAAAACTGACTAAAAATCAAAAGATAGCCCGCGAAAAGGTTGACAATAACCGCGAGTATGCACTTGCCGACGCTGCCAGCCTTCTCAAAGAGGTTACTTTCACGAAGTTTGACTCTTCTGTTGATTTGGATATTCGCCTTGGTGTAGATCCCAAGAAAGCAGATCAGATGGTTCGTGGCGTGGTAACACTTCCCCACGGTACCGGTAAGGATCTAACTGTTCTTGTTCTTTGCACTCCTGATAAGGAAGAAGAAGCGAAAGAAGCGGGTGCAGATTATGTTGGACTGGATGATTATATCCAGAAGATCGAAAAGGGCTGGACAGATATTGACGTGATCATTACCATGCCTACCGTAATGGCGAAAGTAGGACGCCTTGGCCGTGTTCTCGGTCCTCGTGGCCTCATGCCAAACCCTAAATCAGGAACGGTAACCCTCGAAGTAGGTAAGGCGGTAAAAGATATAAAGGCCGGTAAAATTGACTTCAAGGTCGATAAATTCGGTATTATCCATGCAAGTGTAGGGAAGACTTCATTTACCCCCGAAAAAATCATGGACAATGTGCAGGAGATGCTTCAGACAATTGCGAAACTGAAGCCTGCATCAGCGAAAGGGACTTATTTCAGAAGTATTAACCTGTCTTCTACCATGAGCCCTTCCATAACTATTGATAAGAACTCTATCTCAGGAATAAAGTAATCATGACCAGGCAAGAAAAAGCAACAATCATCGAGCAACTCACCGAGAAGTTCAGCAATAATCCGAATTTCTATCTTACGGATGCATCGGGACTTTCGGTAGCCCAGATCAATGCGTTCCGCCGGATGTGCTTTGAAAAGGGACTGGAATACAGTGTATACAAAAACACACTGGTAAAGAAAGCCCTTGAAAAGCTGGAGGTAGCATATGAGGACAATGGACTGAATGAGGCGCTGAAAGGATATACAGGAATTCTGTTTACTTCGGAAGACAATGCGAATGTTCCGGCCAAAGTGATTACAGAATACCGCAAGAAAAGAAATCAGAAAAAACCTTTATTAAAGGCTGCTTCCATAGATACAGATGTCTTCCTTGGTGAAGATCATCTGAAAATGCTCACCGAGCTTAAATCCAAACCTGAACTTATTGGTGAAGTTATTGCATTGCTGCAATCACCAGCCAAGAATGTTATTTCTGCTCTGCAAAGTGGAAAGCATACCATTGCAGGTCTGGTGAAAGCCCTCGAGGAGCGAGAAAATTAATAAATGAATTAAAAATTACAATCGATTAAATACAGTAAAAATGGCAGACGTTAAAGCACTTGGAGATCAACTTGTTGAACTTACCGTTAAGGAAGTAAACGAATTAGCTGAATACCTTAAGGAAACTCACGGCATCGAGCCCGCAGCAGCAGCAGCGGTAGCCGTAGCAGCTCCTGCCGGTGGCGGTGAAGGTGGAGAGGCCGCTGAGGAGAAAACAGAATTTGATGTAGTTCTGAAGTCACCCGGTGGTGCGAAACTCGCAATCGTGAAACTTGTTAAGGAATTGACTGGTCTCGGACTGAAAGAAGCAAAAGAAATCGTTGATAGTGCACCTAAGGCTATCAAAGAAGGCGTAAGTAAAGATGAGGCTGAAGGCCTGAAGAAGCAGCTTGAAGAAGCTGGGGCTGAAGTTGAATTGAAATAAGGCGCTGTTGGCGACATTGATCGTCTAACAATACGTTAGGCCCCTGGTCCCGATGCATTTCGGGATAGGGGTCTTTTCCTGTTTGTACGCACATATGCGTTGGTGGGCCGCCACCAAATAAAAAAACCGGCCGAATTACAATCATGTAATCTAAATTCTAAAAGCTTTGGCTAACAAGAAAGATAACAATCGAATAAGCTTTTCATCCATCAAAAAGGTAATCGATTACCCCGATTTCCTGGATATTCAATTGCAATCGTTTATGGACTTTTTTCAACTGGAAACCCCGGCTGAAAAACGTGAGCATGAAGGATTGTTCAAGGTATTTGCAGAAAATTTCCCGATCTCTGATTCAAGGGAAAACTTTGTTCTGGAATTCATCGATTACACAATCGATCCTCCGAAATATTCTGTGGATGAATGTATAGATCGCGGCCTGACATATTCAGTACCGCTGAAAGCTAAATTGAAATTAACCTGTAACGACGAGGATAACGAAGATTTCGAAACCATCGAGCAGGAAGTGTTCCTGGGTAATATCCCCTACATGACCGCTAAAGGATCATTCGTGATCAACGGGGCAGAAAGGGTAATCGTTTCCCAGTTGCACAGATCACCGGGCGTTTTCTTCGCACAGAGTAAACATACTAACGGAACTACATTGTATTCCGCTCGTATTATTCCGTTTAAAGGATCCTGGATAGAAT
The DNA here is from genome assembly GCA_050289805.1 of Cyclobacteriaceae bacterium. Taxonomy (GTDB): domain Bacteria; phylum Bacteroidota; class Bacteroidia; order Cytophagales; family Cyclobacteriaceae; genus JAUILA01. The sequence goes on along the minus strand of JBNKGL010000003.1, from coordinate 221,349 downwards.
TTGCGACAGACGTTAACAACGTGATGTACGCATATATCGACCGAAAGAAGAAGTTTCCTGTAACGACACTCCTGCGTGCCATCGGATACGGTACAGATAAGGATATACTGGATCTTTTCGGACTTTCGGAAGAAGTAAAAACTACCAAGAAAGATCTGAAAAATGCTGCCGGAAGAAGACTTGCGGCAAGGGTCCTTAAGACATGGACAGAAGATTTCGTGGATGAAGATACCGGTGAGGTGGTTTCTATCGACCGAAATGAAGTATTGCTGGAAAGAGATCACATCCTCACAGAAGAAGATATCGAGGTTGTATTTGATTCCGGAGCAAAATCAATCATTCTGCATCGTGAAGATGTAAACGTGACGGATTTCACGATCATCTTTAATACATTGTCAAAAGACAACTCGAACTCCGAGAAGGAAGCTGTAGAGCAGATATACCGCCAGTTGCGTAACACCGAAGCACCGGATGAGCAGACAGCGCGTGATATCATTCAAAGTCTTTTCTTCAGTGAGAAACGTTATGATCTTGGTGAAGTAGGACGATACAGGATTAATAAAAAACTCGGACTTGATATTGACAGTGATCAGCGCGTACTTACCACGCAGGATATTATCCTTATTGTAAAGTACCTGATCGGTCTTATCAACTCTAAAGCGGTTGTGGATGATATTGATCACCTGAGCAACCGTCGTGTACGTACCGTAGGTGAGCAGCTTTACGCCCAGTTCGGCGTTGGTCTGGCACGTATGGCCCGTACCATTAAAGAAAGAATGAACGTTCGTGACAATGAGGACTTCAAACCTGTTGACCTTATTAATGCGCGTACGCTTTCATCTGTGATCAATTCATTCTTCGGAACGAATCAGCTGTCACAGTTCATGGATCAAACCAACCCATTGGCCGAAATCACGCACAAGCGTAGAATGTCTGCCCTCGGACCAGGCGGTTTGTCAAGGGAACGTGCCGGTTTTGAGGTTCGCGATGTTCATTATACTCACTACGGACGTCTCTGTACCATTGAAACGCCCGAAGGACCGAATATCGGACTGATTTCGTCTCTTTGCGTTCATGCCAAAGTGAACCATATGGGATTCATCGAAACCCCGTACCGTGAGGTTGCCGAAGGTAAGGTGGATATGAGCGGAAATGTTAAATACCTGACCGCCGAAGAAGAGGATACACATAATATCGCACAGGCGAATGCCCCATTGAAGGACAACGGTGATTTCATAAACGAGCGTGTTAAGGCCCGTTTCGAAGGTGACTTCCCTGTAGTAGAGCCTAATGAGGTAAAATATATGGACGTTGCTCCGAACCAGATTGTATCGGTGGCAGCTTCTCTTATTCCTTTCCTGGAGCATGATGATGCAAACCGTGCCCTGATGGGATCGAACATGCAGCGTCAGGCAGTTCCTCTGTTGAAACCTGAAGCCCCTATTGTGGGTACAGGACTGGAGGGCCGTGTGGCACTCGATTCACGTGCCCTGATCCTTGCTGAAGGAGACGGAACCGTAGAATTCGTTGATGCGAAAAAGATAGTGATCCGTTACAAGATGACAGAAATGGATCTGCTTGCCAGCTTCGATGAGGATACCAAAACGTATGACCTTATCAAGTTCCGCAGAACCAACCAGGATACTTGTATCAACCTCACACCCATTGTGAAGAAGGGTGAGAAAGTGGCCAAAGGACAGCCGTTGGTGGAAGGTTATGCTACTGAAAAAGGTGAACTTGCCCTGGGTCGCAACCTGATGGTTGCCTACATGCCATGGCAGGGATACAACTTTGAGGATGCGATAGTCATATCTGAGCGAGTAGTACGTGATGATGTTTACACCTCGATCCACATTGAAGAATTCGAACTTGAAGTTCGTGATACAAAACGAGGCGAGGAAGAACTTACTTCTGAAATTCCTAACGTAAGTGAAGAAGCGGTTCGTCATCTGGATGAGAACGGAATCATTTCTGTTGGAGCTGAGGTACGTGAAGGGGATATCCTGATCGGTAAGATCACGCCTAAGGGAGAAACAGATCCCACGCCTGAAGAGAAGCTCCTGAGAGCTATCTTCGGAGATAAAGCCGGTGATGTGAAAGATGCATCGATGAAAGCACCTCCTTCATTGCGTGGTGTGGTGATCGATACCAAGCTTTTCTCCCGACCTAAAAAGGATAAAGACCTTCGCGCGAAAGCAAAGAAGGAAGTTGAAGTCCTGAAAAATAAATACAGCAAAGACCTGTTGGCACTCCGTGGAGAACTCATCGAAAAGATGTCGACTCTCCTGAATGGAAAAACCAGCAAGGGAATCCGTCATAAATTTGGTGATGAACTCATCAGCAAAGGCGTAAAGTTCACTGCTAAGGTTATTGAAGAGAACCTCTTCCCGATGAAGAATATTTACCGGGATGAAAGTACTTACAACGTGCCGGAGGAAGTGAACCTGATTTCCGATGTGAATCTCGACAACTGGACCGATGACGAGGAAATTAATCACTGGGTATTCCGCCTTGTAAAGAATTACAACATTAAGCGGAATGAAATTACCGGTGAGTTTAAGCGTGAGCGGTTTACACTTGAGGTAGGAGATGAGCTTCCTGCAGGAATTGTTCAGCTGGCGAAAGTTTATATCGCCAAGAAACGTAAGCTGAAAGTAGGTGATAAGATGGCCGGACGACATGGTAACAAAGGTGTTGTCGCGAAAATCGTTCGTGAGGAAGATATGCCGTTCCTGGAAGACGGGACACCGGTTGATATCTGTCTGAACCCACTGGGTGTGCCTTCACGAATGAACCTTGGTCAGATCTATGAAACTGTTCTTGGATGGGCAGGCTACAAGCTGGGTCGTCGTTATGCAACGCCGATTTTCGACGGAGCAAACCTCAGTGAAGTATCGAAAGAACTGAAGGAAGCAGGTCTTCCCGATTTCGGACGGGCGTACCTGTACGACGGTCTTTCAGGACAGCGTTTTGACCAGCCGGTTACTGTAGGTATCGCTTACATGCTGAAACTCGGTCACCTGGTTGACGATAAGATGCACGCACGTTCTATTGGACCATACTCTCTCATTACACAGCAGCCATTGGGTGGTAAAGCACAATTCGGTGGTCAGCGATTTGGTGAAATGGAGGTTTGGGCACTGGAAGCATTTGGTGCGGCAAACGTTCTTCAGGAGATTCTGACGATCAAGTCGGATGATGTGATTGGTCGTGCGAAAGCATACGAAGCCATCGTGAAAGGAGATAACATGAGGAAGCCGAACATTCCGGAATCCTTCAACGTTCTCGTTCATGAACTTCGCGGGCTGGCACTTGAAATCACGCTTGACTAATATAGACATTTTCAACCCTGTAGCGTACGCTACAGGGTAAGACATTAAATACATACATCATTATGTCGTTCAGAAAAAACAAGAAAATTAACCTTGACTTCTCTAATGTAACCATCAGCCTTGCTTCTCCGGAATCAATTCTGGAAAGCTCACACGGTGAGGTTACACAGCCGGAAACGATCAATTACCGGACTTACAAGCCTGAAATGGGCGGTTTGTTCTGTGAAAGGATCTTCGGACCGGTGAAAGACTGGGAATGTCATTGCGGAAAATATAAGAGAATCCGTTACAAAGGAATTATCTGTGACCGCTGTGGTGTGGAGGTAACAGAAAAGAAAGTACGCCGTGAGCGTATGGGACACATCGAGCTCGTTGTGCCCGTTGCCCACATTTGGTATTTCAAATCCCTTCCTAACAAGATCGGATATTTGCTGGGACTTCCTACAAAGAAGCTGGACCAGATAATTTATTATGAACGATATGTGGTAATTCAACCTGGTTCCAAGGAAGAAGATGGACTTCAGTACATGGATTTCCTTACCGAAGATGAATACCTCGATATCATGGATAAGCTTCCGCGCGAAAATCAGATGCTTGACGACACTGATCCGCAGAAGTTCATTGCTAAGATGGGTGCTGAGGCACTTGAAATGCTACTGGCCAGAATAGATCTTGATACTCTTTCATATGATCTCAGGCACCAGGCGGCTACCGATACATCACAGCAGCGTAAGGCGGAAGCGCTGAAGCGTCTGAAGGTGGTAGAAGCATTCCGTGAGGCAAAAACACGTATTGAAAACCGTCCGGAATGGATGATCATAAAGATGGTTCCTGTAATTCCGCCGGAATTACGTCCTTTGGTTCCATTGGATGGAGGAAGATTTGCAACATCAGATTTGAACGATCTGTATCGTCGGGTAATTATCCGAAACAATCGTTTGAAGAGACTGATCGATATCAAGGCACCTGAAGTAATTCTCCGTAACGAGAAGCGTATGCTCCAGGAAGCTGTTGATTCACTGTTTGACAACTCTCGTAAAGTGAACGCTGTTCGTTCGGATGGAAACCGGGCATTGAAATCATTGAGTGATATGCTCAAAGGTAAGCAAGGCCGATTCCGTCAGAACCTTCTTGGTAAGCGTGTGGATTATTCAGGTCGTTCTGTAATTGTGGTAGGACCTGAATTGAAACTCCATGAATGCGGACTTCCGAAGGATATGGCTGCGGAGCTGTTCAAGCCGTTCATTATTCGTAAGCTTATCGAGCGTGGAATTGTGAAGACTGTTAAGTCTGCGAAGAAAATCGTAGACCGTAAGGATCCTGTGGTATGGGATATCCTGGAAAATGTATTGAAAGGACACCCTGTGTTGCTTAACCGTGCTCCTACACTGCACCGTTTGGGTATTCAGGCATTCCAGCCAAAACTTATAGAAGGAAAAGCGATCCAGCTGCACCCGCTCGTATGTACGGCATTCAACGCCGACTTTGACGGTGACCAGATGGCGGTACACGTGCCGCTCGGACAGGAAGCGATCCTGGAGGCCTCATTACTGATGCTTTCTTCTCACAACATCCTGAACCCGGCAAACGGAGCACCTATTACCGTTCCTTCACAGGATATGGTATTGGGTCTGTATTACGTAACCAAGGGTCGTAAGGGTACCGAGGAAGAGCCAATGCCAGGTGAAGGCAAGATGTTCTATAATGCTGAAGAGGTTATCATCGCACTGAACGAAGGTAAACTCAGCAAGCATACATGGATTAAGGTTCGTGCGAAAGTTCGTGAAAAAGGAGAACTCGTGACCAAGGTGATCGATACGGTTGCGGGACGAGTACTCTTCAATCAGAACGTTCCTGAAGAAGTGGGATTTGTAAATGAACTCCTTACCAAGAAAAAGCTTCAGAAGATCATTGCTGATGTCTTTAATATTACAGGAATGGCACGTACTGCACAGTTCCTTGATGATATCAAGGATCTCGGATTCCAGATGGCCTACAAAGGCGGTCTGTCTATGGGTCTGAATGACGTGACTGTACCGAAGGAGAAAGAAGTTCTGGTGAACCAGGCAAAAGAGGAGGTTGATGCCGTTTGGAACAACTACCTCATGGGTCTGATCACCGATAACGAACGATATAACCAGGTAATTGATATCTGGACACGTACCAACACCCTGCTTACCAATACGTTGATGACGAAGCTGGAGCAGGATGACCAGGGATTCAACTCGATCTATATGATGATGCACTCCGGTGCTCGTGGATCTCGTGAACAGATCCGTCAGCTGGGCGGAATGCGTGGTCTGATGGCCAAGCCTCAGAAAAACCTTGCAGGTTCAGTAGGGTCGATTATTGAAAACCCGATCCTGTCGAACTTTAAGGAAGGACTGGATGTACTGGAATACTTTATTTCTACACACGGTGCCCGTAAAGGTCTTGCAGATACAGCGCTTAAAACGGCTGATGCAGGTTACCTGACACGTCGTCTGGTGGATGTTGCGCAGGATCTCGTAATTACCGAGGCGGACTGCGGTACACTCCGCGGACTTACCGTTACTGCCCTGAAGGATAACGAGGACATCGTAGAGCCATTATCAGAGCGTATCCTGGGTCGTGTATCCGTACATGATATCTACGATCCGATCACTGATGAGATCATCTGTGAATCAGGTGAGGAGATTACCGAGGAAGTTGCTGCCCGAATTGATGAGACCAGCATCGAGGAAGTGGAAATCCGCTCATTGCTCACTTGTGAGACAAAACAGGGTGGTTGTGCCAAGTGTTACGGACGAAACCTTGCGACCGGTAATATGGTCCAGGCGGGAGAAGCTGTCGGTGTAATTGCCGCGCAATCCATTGGTGAACCTGGTACTCAGCTTACACTTCGTACATTCCACGTTGGTGGTACGGCATCAAACATTGCGGTTGATGCAAATATCAAGGCTAAATTCAGCGGAGTTGTTGAATTTGAAGAGGTACGATCCCTGAAGACCACGAATAATGACGGAGACAATGTTGAGGTAGTGATGGGACGAACCGGTGAGATCAAGATTGTTGATCCGGACAAAGGATTGACCCTGATTTCAAACCACGTGCCTTACGGAGCATTCCTTCGCGTTAAAGAAGGTCAGAAAGTAGAAAAAGGCGATGAGCTTTGTTTCTGGGATCCTTATAACGCGGTAATCCTTTCTGAATTTGACGGTTCTGTAGAATTTGAATCGATCATTGAGGGAATTACCTATAAGGAAGAGTCTGATGAACAGACTGGTCACCGTGAAAAAGTAATTACCGATACAAAAGATAAAACAAAGAACCCGGCGATCATTATCAATGGTAAGAAGGAATCGAAGTCATATAACATTCCGGTTGGAGCTCACCTTGCCGTAGAGAACGGACAGAAGCTTAAGGCTGGTCAGGTAATGGCCAAGATCCCGAGAACCATGGGTAAATCGCGTGATATTACAGGGGGTCTGCCAAGGGTAACGGAACTGTTTGAAGCCCGTAACCCTTCTAACCCTGCTGTAGTTAGTGAAATCGATGGTGTGGTAACCTATGGTGGTATCAAGCGAGGTAATCGTGAGATCTTCATTGAGTCCAAGGATGGCATCAAGAAGCGCTACCTGGTTCCGTTGTCGAAACACATCCTTGTACAGGATAATGACTTTGTGAAAGCCGGATATCCTTTATCGGATGGTGCTATCACACCGGCTGATATCCTTGCGATCAAAGGACCTACGGCTGTTCAGGAATACCTCGTGAACGAGATTCAGGAAGTATACCGACTTCAGGGTGTGAAGATCAATGACAAGCATATTGAAGGTATTGTAAGCCAGATGATGCAAAAAGTTCAGATTCTTGACCAGGGGGATACTAACTTCCTGCCAGGTGAGAATGTTGACAAGTTTGTCTTTGCTGAGGAGAATGACCGTGTACTGGATAAGGTTGTGGTTACGGATGCTGGTGATTCACCGAATCTGAAGCCCGGACAGATCATTTCAGCACGTGAACTGCGCGATGAGAATTCTACGCTGAAGCGTAAGGATCTTAAGCCTGTAGAGGTTCGTGAAGCAATTCCTGCGGTATCACGTCCTACACTCCAGGGTATTACCCAGGCTTCCCTTAAAACGGAAAGCTTCCTGTCGGCTGCTTCCTTCCAGGAAACAACCAAGGTATTGAGTGAAGCGGCGATTCGCGGAAAGATGGATACACTCATCGGTCTGAAGGAAAATGTGATTGTTGGACATCTGATCCCTGCCGGAACAGGACAGCGAAGATTCCAGAACCTGATTGTTGGTTCCAAGGAAGAATATGCTGAGCTGGTAGAGGCAAATGAGGAGTCGGAAGCACAGGAGAAAGTGGTTCGCGAAGAATAATCCATGGCTGACGAACAGAAACCAGAGAAAAAAAGTCCGAATCAGATCAATATTGAGCTGACGGAAGAAGTAGCAGAAGGTGTTTATGCGAACCTTGCAATGATCGCACATTCCAACAGTGAATTTGTGATTGATTTCATAAGGCTGATGCCAGGTGTGCCAAAGGCTAAAGTGAAATCCAGGATCGTTGTTACACCGGAACACGCAAAAAGGTTGCTTCATGCTTTGAATGATAATATCAAAAAGTATGAGGAAACATTCGGACCGATCAAGAAGACGGACGAAGCACCCAAGTTTCCGATGAATTTCGGAGGGACTGTAGGTGAGGCCTGATGCGGAATAAAAAGACAGATAAATGGACATTGGGAAGCCTTTTTTCCAATGTCCATTGTCGTTACAGACAGGAAATTAAAATTATTTAAACTGTTTGTTTAATGAAGGTGATTTTATACCTTTGCAGTCCGAATTTTGAAAACGATAGAACTAAAGGAAACAATATTCAATGCCTACTATTCAGCAATTAGTACGAAAGGGTAGAAAAAAGTTGGTATCGAAATCCAAGTCTCCGGCTTTGGATTCATGCCCGCAGCGCCGAGGCGTTTGTACACGTGTGTACACCACAACCCCTAAAAAGCCGAACTCTGCAATGCGTAAAGTTGCAAGGGTACGTCTTACCAACGGTAAGGAAGTTAACGCTTACATTCCGGGTGAAGGTCATAACCTTCAGGAACACTCAATTGTTCTTATCCGTGGTGGAAGGGTAAAAGACCTTCCGGGAGTGCGTTACCACATCATTCGTGGAGCCCTTGATACCGCAGGTGTGAATGGCAGGTTGCAAAGAAGATCAAAATATGGTGCGAAGCGCCCTAAAAAATAAATCGTAGAATAGAATGAGAAAAGCGAAACCCAAGAAGCGATATATTCTGCCGGATCCTAAATTTAAGGACACCCTGGTAACGAAATTTGTGAATTACCTGATGGTAGACGGCAAGAAGAGCGTGGCGTATAATATTTTCTATGATGCTGTTGCTATTGTAGAGCAGAAGACCGGTGAGAGCGGGCTTGATGCATGGAAGAAGGCATTGAACAACATCATGCCGGCTGTTGAGGTGAAGAGCCGTCGCGTTGGTGGTGCAACATTCCAGGTTCCTATGGAAGTGCGTCCTGAACGTAAAATTACGCTGGGTATCAAGTGGATGATCCGTTATGCACGTCTGCGTGGTGAAAAAACCATGGTAGATCGTCTGGCCGGAGAAATCATTGCTGCTTCAAAAGGTGAAGGTGCTGCTGTGAAGAAGAAAGATGATACACATCGAATGGCAGAAGCGAACAAGGCATTTTCTCACTTCAGATTTTAATTGAATTATACGTAACTCATGGCAAAGAAAGATTTAAATTTTCTTAGAAATATAGGTATCATGGCTCACATTGATGCCGGTAAGACTACGACTACTGAGCGTATTCTTTACTACACAGGGTTGAGCCATAAAATTGGTGAGGTTCATGATGGCGCTGCTACCATGGACTGGATGGAGCAGGAGCAGGAACGTGGTATTACCATTACTTCCGCGGCAACTACTACATCATGGAAATACCCAACAACACAGGGCCATGTAAATGATGATACCAAGGAATATCGCATCAATATTATCGATACCCCCGGTCACGTTGACTTTACAGTGGAAGTTGAGAGATCACTGCGTGTACTTGATGGAGCGGTAGCTTTGTTTGATTCTGTATCGGGTGTGGAGCCTCAGTCTGAAACTGTTTGGAGACAGGCTGATAAGTATCGTGTTCCGCGTATTTGTTTTGTGAACAAAATGGACCGTGCCGGTGCAGATTTCTTCAATTGTGTAAAAGAAATCAAGGAAAAACTTAACGCCAAGCCTGTTCCGTTGCAAATTCCTATCGGAGCGGAAGATAATTTCCGTGGTGTTGTTGACCTGATTACCAATAAAGCGATTATCTGGAATGACGAGGATCTGGGAATGACCTATGATTTCATCGATATTCCCGCAGATATCCAGGACGAAGTTGATGAATGGCGTCAAAATCTGGTGGAAAGTGTTGCTGAGTATGATGATCATCTTCTGGAGAAATTCTTTGAGGATCCTGATTCAATTACTCCCGCAGAAATGCGTGCCGCAATTCGTGCCGCTGTGATTGACCTTTCATTCTCACCTGTTCTGTGTGGATCTGCATTTAAGAATAAGGGTGTTCAGGCATTGCTCGATGCAGTTTGTGCATACCTTCCTTCTCCTATGGATCTTCCTCCCGTTGTTGGTTCCGATCCGGATGATGAAGAAAAGAAATTAACACGTAAACCTGATACGGATGAGCCGTTTGCGGCACTCGCGTTCAAGATCGCAACCGATCCTTTCGTAGGTCGACTTTGCTTCTTCCGCGTCTATTCAGGTGTTCTTGATGCAGGTTCCTATGTGTACAACATGAGGACGCACAAGAAAGAGCGTATCAGCCGTTTGATGCAGATGCACTCAAACAAACAGAATCCAATCGACCGTGTAGAGGCAGGTGATATTTGTGCAGGAGTTGGATTTAAGGATATTAAAACGGGTGATACACTTGTAGATGAGAAGAATCAGATCGTTCTTGAATCAATGTCGTTCCCCGAGCCAGTTATTGGTTATGCAATTGAGCCTAAGTCTCAGGCAGATGCTGATAAACTTGGTGTGGCGATTTCAAAACTGGTTGAAGAGGATCCTACCCTTCAGGTTAATACAGATCATGAAACAGGTCAGACTATCCTTCGCGGTATGGGTGAACTTCACCTGGAGATCATCATCGATCGTCTGAAGCGTGAATTTAAGGTTGAGATCAACCAGGGTGCACCTCAGGTAGCATACAAAGAAGCGATCACCAAATCTGTTGAGCATAAAGAAGTTTATAAGAAACAGACAGGTGGTAAAGGTAAATTTGCCGATATCGTATTTGAGATCGGACCAAGAACAGATGGCAAGCCAGGTCTGGAATTTGATAATAAGATTGTTGGTGGTGTAATTCCAAAGGAATTCATCCCTGCGATTCAGAAAGGTTTCGACCAGGCAATGAAGAACGGACCTCTCGCGGGCTATCCAATGGATTCATTGTATGTTCGTCTCTTCCACGGTTCATTCCACGATGTCGATTCAGATGCACTGTCATTTGAAATGGCAGCAAGACTTGGATACAAGGAAGCAGCCAAGAAAGCCGGACCTCAGCTACTCGAGCCTATCATGGCAGTCGAAGTAGTAACTCCTGAAGAGTTTACTGGAAACGTTACTGGTGACCTTAACAAGCGTCGCGGTATCATGAAAGGTATGGATACCAAGGGCGGTGCACAGGTAATTAAGGCGGATGTTCCGTTGTCGGAATTGTTTGGCTATGTAACCGACCTTCGTACTATTACCTCTGGTCGTGCAGCAGCGTCTCTGACGTTCTCGCATTACGATCCGGTTCCTAAGAACCTTGCCGATAAAGTGATTGAAGAAGTAAAAGGCGCAGCCGTAAATTAATAAGACTATGAATCAGAAAATTAGAATAAAGCTTAAGTCTTACGACCACAATCTCGTTGATAAATCATCCGAGAAGATTGTACGCGCCGTAAAAACTACGGGTGCAGTTGTAAGTGGACCTATTCCTCTTCCTACAGTGAAGGAGAAATTTACGGTGCTGCGTTCACCCCACGTGAATAAGAAATCACGGGAGCAATTTCAGCTTTGTACTTACAAGCGCTTGGTGGATATTTATTCCAACAGTACTAAGACTGTAGATGCATTGATGAAGCTTGAACTGCCCAGCGGTGTTGATGTTGAAATTAAAGTCTAATTTCAAGACTGAAAAAATAAAGACCCTCACAGTAATGTGAGGGTTTTTTTATGCCCTTATTTTTGCTGAAATCTGTCAGCTTTTTTAGTAGATTGCATATGGAGGACATAAATTTTTATAGCATGGCTGATAAATTATACGAAGCAATACCATCCCTTGATTTGAATGATTTTACAAGCGGGGATCCGGTGAAAAAACAGCAATTTGTTGAAGAACTTGGACAGGCCTACAATAATATTGGATTCGTAGCCATCCGGAATCATTATTTGTCTGATGATCTGACAAAGAGGTTATACCAGGTTATAAAAAATTTTTTCTCACTCCCTGATGAGGTGAAAGCAAAATATGAAATACCCGGACTGGCAGGACAACGTGGCTATGTAGGGAAGGGGAAGGAGCATGCCAAAGGAAGGTCTACGGGTGATTTGAAGGAGTTCTACCATGTTGGGCAGGAGGTAGAGGGCGACGACCCGATCAAAAATGATTATCCGGCAAATGTCTGGCCCACGGAACTTCCGGAATTTCAGTCCATTGCCCTTGAAGTATACCGAAGTCTTGAACGCACGGGAAAGGAAATGTTAAAGGCAATCGCGCTTTACCTTAATCTTCCGGAAGACTATTTCGAGAGCCGTGTAAAAAACGGAAACAGCATTTTAAGGCCCATTCATTATTTTCCTATCACCAATCCCGAAGAAGTGCCGGAAGATGCCGTACGGGCTGCGGAACACGGTGATATCAACCTTATTACACTGTTGATGGGTGCAAGTGCCGATGGGCTTCAGGTTTTACGACGTGATGGTAAATGGATCCCTATTACGGCATTGCCCGATCAGCTTGTGGTTAATGTTGGTGATATGCTTGAACGCCTCACCAATAAAAAATTAAAATCTACAATTCACCGGGTTGTAAACCCTCCGAGAGAGTTAATGAACACTTCCAGGTTCAGCATACCTTTCTTCATGCATCCGCGATCTGAAATGGATTTGACATGTCTTGATGAATGTATTGATTCTGAACATCCAAAATTATTTGAAGATATAACTGCAGGTGAATTCCTCGATCAGCGCCTGGCTGAAATCGGACTGAAAAAGTAATGCTGCTTGTTCAAGAGGGTTAGATATTACATATTCCTCAGGGATGTTCTACTTCTCTCCGTATCCGCATTCGGAGGGCCGCAAGCACATATGGCCCTCATGTTTGATATGATGGTGAGTAAACGCGGCTACCTTTCTGAGGAGGGTCTGATTGAACTGAACGCCCTCTGCCAGGTTCTGCCGGGCCCCACATCAACACAAACTATTACAGCCATCGGGTTTCGGATCGGCGGGCCGAACCTTGCTTATCTCACCCTTCTTGTCTGGATACTTCCTGCGGTAACGATAATGACCATTGCAGCCATTATCATTACCAACCTGCAGGATCAGCAGGTATCCCTGGATTTTACCCGGTTTCTGCAGCCTATTGCCGTTGGTTTTGTTGCCTATGCAGCATTTAAAATTACCCGAAAGGTTGTAAGAAGCAGAACTGCCTGGGTCCTGATGATTCTATCGGCCATGCTGTCATTTCAACTCAATTCACCGTATGCATTCCCGGTGCTCATATTAGCCGGTGGTGCCGTGACCGCCTTTAAATATAAACGTCAGCCGGTTGAGCCAAAGCAAAAATTCACCGTGGAATGGGCAAATTTCTTTTTATGGGCCGGTGTATTCATACTGGCGGCATCATTGGGAGGTATAACCCGATCTTTGCCGGTCCGTTTGTTTGAGAACTTCTATCGCAGCGGAAGCCTTATTTTTGGCGGAGGACAGGTGCTTATTCCATTTCTCTATGCGGAATTTGTTGAATTGAAAAATCTTGTATCATCACAGGAATTTTTAACAGGTTATGCGATCGGGCAGAGCGTACCAGGCCCTGTTTTCTCGTTTTGCGCCTATATCGGTGCTTTATCGATGCGGGGAGGGGGTGTATCAGGGCAAATCCTTGGAAGTATTGTAGCCTCCCTGGGAATATTCCTTCCCGGTGTTTTTCTGATTTTCTTTGTAATACGTTTCTGGGACAGTCTGAAGAAGTACCGATGGGTACGGGCTTCACTTGAAGGAGTCAACGCTGTCAGTTCAGGAATGGTGGTTGCTGCGGCATTTCTACTGTTTCTACCACTCGGCTTTTCAGTTATAAATGTATCCCTTGCCATCGGAACCTTTCTTATCCTCATGTTCACAAGAATTCCTGCACCGGTAATCATTCTCGCCGGTCTCATTGCCGGTATATGGATATAAAAAAAGGCCGCCTCATCGAGACAGCCTTTCCTTTTGTTTTTATCTATCGATTATCCCAACTGGAATACAATAGGAACTACAATTCGTTGTTTAACGGGCTTACCACGCTGCTTGGGCGGGCTCCACTTGGGCGCACCCTTGATAACGCGTACGGCTTCTTCGTCACAACCGGCACCAATACCTTTTACAGCCTGAACCTCTGTGAGTGATCCGTCTTTGTCAACAACAAACTGAACATATACTCTTCCTTCGATACCCATTCGGCGAGCCTGAGCAGGATATTTCAGGTTATCAGCAATATACTTGTAGAATGCCTCATATCCACCAGGAGGTGTTGCAGGCTCTTCTACGATCAGGAATACCTGATCCGCAACTTCTTCTTCCGGAGCTTCCTCAACGATGATCTCTTCAATTACTGTTTCTTCAGTAATATCAACATCAAGGTCGACTTCAATCTCTTCTTCGATTTCCTCTTCATCAGGAACCTCTATAATTTCAGGCTGCTTGATCTTTGGAGGAGGTGGTGGTGGTTGCTCCGTAGGAGGAATTTCCAGTAATTCTTCAAGATTGTTCGTGTTGGCAGACATATCTACGAAATCGCCATCATCATACTTTTTGTAATCAAACGCAAGTACGACGATGCTCATGGTCACCAACAGCCCGATGCTGAAGTATAAACCAGTCTTTTTTCCGAGATCCGCCTTTTCAGTTTTCTTTGCTTCCATTTTACTCCAGAATTATATTACGAGTCGTAATTTCAAATATACAAAACAATATTAAAAATTGTTAATGTGAATTCGCTTATTCACAAGATAAAACACGACGGGGGCAAAAAAAGATCCCGCAATATTTGCAATGGCATCATAGATATCCATTGAACGGTCTGGTATAAAGCCTTGAATTGCCTCAATAATGAACCCATAAACTATGGTTACTGCCATTGAAATGAGGATGGACTTTTTTACACTTAGTTGGTTATAATACCTGAGTGTAAACATCATCAGAATGGCCTGAATGCAGAAAATGCCAGCATGACCGAGCTTATCATAACTGAAAAGCGAGTAGCTCGGAACATATTTTCCGGGCGTCAGCGTCAGTATCAGAATGAGAAGTGCCCACGCAACTGTGATGACCAGAAAAAATTTGCGGAGAAAATTTCTATCCACCGATAACTTCCTGGTAAGCTCCAGCGTCAAGCAATGCGTCTAAGTCGGCGTCATCGGAAAGTTCAATCCTGATCATCCAGCCTTTTCCGTAAGGATCATCATTCACCAGTTCAGGCGATCCGTCCAATTCAGTATTCACTTCAACCACAGTCCCTTTAACCGGCATAAACAGGTCAGATACTGTTTTTACGGCTTCCACGGTTCCGAAAACTTCACCTTCTTCGATTTCTTCGCCTTCTGTTTCAATTTCAACATATACGATATCACCTAATTCGCCCTGAGCGAAATCGGTGATGCCAACGGTGGCAATATTTCCTTCAACAGAGACCCATTCATGGTCGTTAGTATACTTCAGATTAGCTGGAATGTTCATTGATCTTTTTTTGTCCAAAAATACATTCTTTTTGCAAATGCCAAAAACTATTATTGGGCAAGGTTGAAGCGCAGCTGGAATCCTAATCGGGTTGTGGACCTTCTCGGCGTACTGGAGATCTTGGGTTCATTTATGGTACGCTCAAAATAGAACTGAAGATTCAAGCGGTCATTCAGAACATAGCTGATATTCGGCCTTAGCTGGAAATTAAGGGAACCGTTCGTAACGGTATTCAATTCTTCTATTTTACGCTGAATCGTTTCCGTATCACGTACGGTTACGGAGAGACGGAATTGCAGGTCATTCTTCAGACTGATAGTGCGTCCCTGCGATTTGAACGGCAGACGCATATTGGCCTTTGTAAATCCTACTTCAATCACCATATCATTGCTCCTCGTCTCTGTGATCTGGGAATTGGTCACATTAAGCACGAGATCCCGCTTCGTTTTATACTCAACGCGTGCTGTAAAACGCTTGGTGCCCCGAATGGATACCCCGATTAACGGACTAAATTGTTCCGTAATGAGAACCTGGCTGATATTATACCTGGGAATTACATTCCCTTCACGCTCCATTCCAAAATATGTCTCGTTGTAATCTTCAAGGGATGTGTTGAGATCAACAAAGTCATTGTATTCTGTGGAAGTAACAAAATTTGTAATGGCATAGCCGGATTTATAGCCATGCAGGATACTGATGGATTGAAATTTATCTTTAAAGGCCTTTAGGCGGCTGAGACCCGTATACTCGACCCGCCAGTTGGGTATCGGTGTTCTCGGGAACGGACTAAGCCCTACACTATTGGGATCCTTTCCTGTATATGCTGCAATGAAGGCAGGTATCAGGACATCCTGGTTATTGGTATCATAACGGTTGCCGGTTTGCTGTTCAAGCCTTTCCAGAATCGTATACCGGTGCTCTTCAAAACTTTGAAATAATGGTGAATTATTTTCTGAATCATCCCGGCTGAATGCTGTTTTGATGGTCATGAAAGAAACAGCATATGCGCCTGATCTGCTTGGCCCGAGGCTGGCATAAATATTTTCCCCTCCCAAACCAACACTGTCAAATCTGAAAATTTCTTCAAACGATGAGCTTTTTGTCTTTTGCACATCCAGCTGAATATTGAAATCCCGTGCAGGTTCGAGCGTTGCACGAAGGTTGTAATCGATAATCTGTGTTTGCGCAAAAGGCGTTGTAAGATCAGGATTGTTCGTTATATATCCATTTTCAGCCATTTTGAAACGGACATTGGGATCCTGTGAACCAAATACAAAATCCCAGCCCGGATTGGAGAATGAACTGTCGAGACCGAACAGGAAAGACCTTGGTGTATACCCGGGTAGGAATGTTCCTTCGCGGATCGTGTAAGTTCCGTTAACCGACCTGGCACTCATCAAAACCCTGAAAATTGACTTCAGGAATTTATTTTCGGGCTTTTCAACCTGGGCGGTATCCGCCTCCGTATTCTGCCGTAACGAACTCCGGCGTTCATTCTGCCTCGGGGAGTTTATTTCCTTCAGGAAATTACTCTTATTATACAATGCTACAAGGTCCAGCTTTCCGGAAAGGGTATTATCCCGACTGTTTTGGATGATATTGCCAAAATCCAGGGAATCCTTTCTCGCATCGGTGTAGAGTGGGCCGGCACGCCAGTTGTAATTGGCTTCATAACGATAGTCAACATTGATCCAGTCGGTAAGCGGAAGTTTGTCCAGCGGCACCTTGTAGTTCAGCGATATTCGCTGGTCGAAATTCTTCATACGCCCCAGATGTTTCATGTTCGACCAGATGGAATCCCTTGCCTCAGTTGAGTTTACGCGGCCTGCAGGTTCATCAATAATAGCATTGGCCCGGGCATTGTAATCCAGTGACAGGTTTTGTGTAAGATCCCAACGGACATTATATATCCTGTCCATGGTAAAGAATTTTTCGAAGCGCTCAACATTATTATTCGGAATATCCAGTTCGTTACGATACACGTTTTCTTCGAATCTTCTTCTGAGATCCGCACGAAGGGAAATACTGGTCGGGATAAGGTTGAGATTAAAATCCTGAATCAGCTTTAACCAGGGCGAATTGAGTGATTCCCAATTCGCAAACGGTTCCCATGGCTTCGAGTTCGTATTATAATTGTAGGCGATCGACGCGTCATGAGACGTTCGGATATACTGTTCAAGATTGAAATTTGATCGCTCTCGCTGACTGTATGAATAACTGAAACTCAAATTTTCAAAATCCCAGAATTGTTCCTTGGAATCCGGGTTAACCCGGATTTTCCGGACGTTCGTAAAGTTTAAGCTTTTCGTTGTGGTTATGTCGGTGACGATTTGTTCATAACCGGACCGGTCTATTTCATTGTCATAGGATTCAAGCGCTGCATCCAGTTTAATATCAGGGTTTGCCGGGTCAAAATAAGGGCGTTCCCGAACTTTCTGATATCCTGCATAAACCGGAATTTGCAATCCCCATTTCTCGGGAAACAGTTTGTCAAGCGCAATATTTGCAGATACATCATATGCCGTAACATCCTCTCTGGTTCGCTCTGCAATGCGTGACTGTATTCCACCAAACCCGAACGTTGAATGCCGAACTGTGGCAGTGATGTTGGCAAAATCAGCGAGCTTCGCGTTCAGAGTAGCATTCGCCGCCCATCCACGCGTATCATTGAAATCTGTGACCCGAAGCTCATTCGCCCATATACATGCGGTCTTCGGCACACCATCATTACGCGGGTTCCTTACACCGATGGTGATCCATGTTACGGCACTCAGATCCGGATTACCCCGTAATCTGAGTTTGTGATTTGCACGTTCACTAATTTCTGAGTTTTCAAATAGCTGACTCTTCGGAATTCCTTCGCGGTCCCTTAAGGATTTCAATGCAAACAAAAATTCAGTTTGCAGATCGATTTCATTTTCCATGGGCCAGATGTCCTCCGCAAGTGTCGCACTTACTTCTGTGACCAGCAGGGGTACCTCTACTTCATAGTAGTTCGAATCCACATCTGAACCCAGTCTGAGGAATGCCGTAATTTCATTATCCTCAATCGGACCGTTTGCGTGCAGGAACATCTTGATCCTTCCATAATTGATCAGGTCGAGACCCACCTGCTTATAAATGGCTCGTGCATCACCATCCCTGAGGTCTTCCACACATACCTGTATCGATTGTTCGTTCAGGCGTCGCTCAACGGCTGCAGTGTTATCCCTGTCCCTGCTGAAACCCGGCGGAAGGACATAGGGAGGTTTTTCGTCACTGGGCGTTCCGTTTTCTTCAATATTTACCGTGGAAACTGTAAAATTATCCAGGTCTGAAGGTTCCGGTATCACATCAAAACCGGGTTCATTCAATTGATTCAGATATCGTCTCCAACGGCTTGATACCAGGCGGAAATTGGTCATTCGAAGAACCACCGGTTCCGCAAAATTAGTCATGTACATCCGCAGGTATTTGATGGATTTAAAACCGTTAATTCCGCCGAACTTGGCATCAAATTGACGGATAGGGATCCTGAACTGGTACCATGTCACATCCTCACCGCTTTCACGGCTGGTAATTTCGTCTACGACATATTTGTTTTGCGACAGGCTGCCAGGCTTGAGCGGCACTTTGTATTCATAATATTCTTCAAGTTCACTCAGCGTATTATCTGCGTTCAGGTCTTCATTGTCCGGGATAATGGTGCCGGAGGGGATGAACAGACTGTTATTGTTTTCAACAACAGGGGAGTTGTTCTCCATACCGTTAAAATTCTTATATCGCTCAAGGATTTTAGCATCCCGCTGATCCAGCTCAGCACCCAGAAAGTATTCAAAATTATCCGCCGACGGATCATCAAAGTTGACGAAATCAGGGAACAGCACTTTTTCCTGTTCATTCCGGGCACCGTCAAGCCCCACATCCTGATTAGGACGTGCACTGGTTGAATTGTCGAATGCATTGGTAAGGAACTGTTGTTGGGTCACATAACCCCAAACATTCTGGGTCACCGCATCCGGGTTGGAATCTACGCCTGTGGGGGGAAGACCATTTTCAAAGGCGTGCCTGCTATCCCGCATGATGTCTTCACTAATACTTCCCAGGTTGAAATAGATATCTCCCCCGGTTGTATTCGGTTTGATATTTCCCCTGCCATCATTTATTTCCCCGCGCGGCGTTGTGATGAACGGATCCATCAGCCAGAATTCGATATATTCCACATTGGCCTTATCAAAATCGATCTCTGTTCTGATCGCATTTGTAATTCCCGCCCAGTTACTTCGTGGATTTGGCAAAAGATTATTGGAACTTGTTAAGGGGTTGTAGTTATATTGACCCCGCTCTTCGGGATAATAGGCGAGGTCGAATATTTGCTGGAAGTTGATAATATTCTCATCAAGGTTGGGAAAAATTTCCTGTGGCTTTACCGAACGCACATAATGATTTTCCAGGTCTTCATCTGTCAGGTTTCCGGGTGTACGGCGATCATTTCGATAGAAAAGGTTATCAATGGTATACCAGGCCAGTTTGGCTCTTTTATATGCAAAAGAAAGATCCCTGCTGGAGCCATTATACCGGTCATCCGCTGTCTGAGGCGTTGAAGCCAGGCGCCAGCTTGTTGGATTGCTCAGTGTGAATGGTGTTGTTGAAGTCTCAAAATCATCAATATAGGAGGTGCTTTCCCCATTTACCGTATTTGAGGTACCCGGAATCAGCTGTGCGAACTCTGCATTGAATGTAATTCTCGAAGGTTCCTTGGTTTGGATTAATGGTAGCTTGTCAACCATCTTGGTCAGGAAGCGGGAATCCTTCTGGATATTCACATCAAATCCGTATTTGGTATTTCGTGTTGGTTCATTACCCACACTGATACGGGTGATAAGGGGGCGTTCATTCAGATGGAGTAAGGTTGCCCCCAGGTTAATTCCATC
Source organism: Cyclobacteriaceae bacterium (assembly GCA_050289805.1). Classification (GTDB taxonomy): domain Bacteria; phylum Bacteroidota; class Bacteroidia; order Cytophagales; family Cyclobacteriaceae; genus JAUILA01. The sequence goes on along the minus strand of JBNKGL010000003.1, from coordinate 201,094 downwards.
ATCAAGTTTGTAATCAAATCTCGCACCGAGCAGCGTCCTTGACTGGAAGTTGAACAGGTCTGCTTTTTCGTAGGAAACAGTAATGTCCTTGCCGGAATTCAGCACACCTTCATTGATGATACTTACTTTGCCGAAGGTGTAATCAACACGGTAATCGATGCCTTCCTGCAGTGGAGTTCCCCCGGCATATACACGAACGGAACCTTCGGCAATGTTGAACCCCGGGATTACGATCTCGTTGGCTGAACCTGATTGAAAGCGTCCGACTACAAAAAATTTATTTTTGCTGGAAACAAGTTCTGCGTCATTCTGGGTATTATCATATAATTCCTCATAAACGTATTTGTCGATGAGGTCATCCCGGTTGGGATCATTTCTGAATGCGGCCCTCAGGTTGTTTTCAAATGGCTGGAGTGAAGGGAAGATCACAAGACCAAGTTCAGGCTTAATGGTAAGTCCTTCGGCATAATCGAAATTACCATCCGGCTGGGGATCCAGGTTTTGATTGAGTCGGTCCATTCCCAACAACTCAATCAATGGCGTTGTGCTTGCAATGATACCTTCCTGCAGCTGGGGGTTGTCAATACCTGTACGATCATCACGGTAAATAATGCGCAGGCTGAAATTTTCTTGCTCAATGTTGGTTGCATTTAGCGAATACACGTTTTTCATCATAAGATCCCATGTAGGAACCCTTGTACCGCTGTTATCATTGATGTTGATTTTTCGAGGACGAAGCAACTTCAGCCACACCGCCTTATTCTCATCGAGACCGTTATAATCTTCTGAAAGTTCACCTACCGTAAATACCTGGCCCTGATATGTATACTGGTATGCAACTGCAAGTGCTTCGTCGTTCTGGAGTTTTCTGAACAGGGTAATGTAACCCAGCTTTGGATCAATAGTAAATTCAGTGGGATCCAGTTTACGGGCACTGGTGATTTTTTCATAGTCAAGACCATTTTCAAATCCAAGCCCCTCAAGTTGTGTGTTGATTGCATCTGCATCCCTGTCAAGCGAATTCAGGATCGTAAATAAATCGTTGGCTTCATTTGAATTTGCTCCGTCACGAATTGCATTTCCATTGATGAGGTCATCCCTGTAAATTGTTTCCGACTCAGCCATGTCCATGAAACCAACGACATTCCGCAATGTCTGGGTATCATTATTACGGTTAACCACATAGACTTCAACACGCGTTACATTAACTCCCGAACGTACAAACGGAATCGTAGCGAGCCAGTTTTCATAATTATCCCTGAAAAAATGCCCCAGGAAGAAATGGCGGTTTTCATCGTATTGAGCAGCTGAAAATTCGAATTCCCTTCCCTGAACTCCTCCACCGGAAATCGTTAAAGATTCAGATTTGCCGCGCTGCGTTGAAGCAACGGTTGTGACAAAAAGATCTCCGAACTGCAATTGCGCTTTAACGCCAAAAAGGTTTTGAGCGCCTGTAATGAGGCTGTTATTCAACGGTAGGCTTACATTACCCACTTCAAGTTTCTGAAGAATGTCCTCTTCAAAACCGGTATATTCTACCTTGAGGTTGTTCTGAAAGTCAAAGGAATTATTATTATTGAAATTCGCCGTGACCTGGAGTTTTTCTCCGATCTTTCCCACAACGTTCATTTCAATTTGCTGGTCGAACTCAAAACCTCCGTTACGCTGCTGGCGAATGGAGCGGTCGGGGCTGGCAATTCGCTGCCAGCGGCCTCCGAAATCGAGCGTAACAAGTCCCCTTGGAATTATTTCGACGTAACTACCGCCAAATATCCGGTCGAAAACCGGGCTGATATAAATGGGAGGTATCAAATTTCTGCTGCTAACGGCACTTTCTCCGTCGAGCCCTTCAGACCTTGATTTCCAGTAGGATTTAAGTTGTTGCTGTTCCTGGAATTGTTTGAATTCACGGAACGACATCGAAACAGGAGCCCGGTAGTCGAGTTCTCCCAGACGTTCATACAAGGTATAATTCATCCCCGTATCAATCTCAACTTCCATTTTCAGATTCGATGGTTCAGGCAAAAAGAATGTAGAACCCATGTAAACACTGCTCAAAGGATCTCCGAACCTATCTGTAGGAAGATAGGCAGGCCGCCTTGTGGCGTTATACGGCTTATTGTAAATGCTATCCCTGTTCAGGGTGTCTCGTCTTACTGTATCTGTTTTTGTGGTATCCTCCTGGATGATCCACGCTCCAGAAACCGATGATTCCCCTGTCCCTGCCATACCGGCAATCACAAAAATCAAACAGAACAAAGAAGCCGCAAAAAATGGTGAATATTCTCCTTTTATATGCTTAAAAATCAAAACCCTAAATTTTATCAGGTAGTTTTCAGCGCGAGCTTTATTAATTCTTCCAATGTAATTGTATTTCCTGACTTTTTCAGGATCGCTTCCACACTTTTTTCCGCCGCATTTTTGCTTATTCCTAAGGTCATTAAGGCGGATAACGCTTCAGATTTAACAGTATTGTGTGAATGTGTGATTAATTGACTTTCTGTCCCGAAATCGTCACTTTTCATTAGTTTATCCTTTAATTCAAGAATAATCCGCTGTGCTGTTTTGGCACCGATTCCTTTTACACTCTGAATTGTGCGTACGTCTCCCTGTATAATCGCTGTTTTCAGCTCAGAAACATTAAGGGAGGAGAGGACCATTATTGCCGTACTGGGACCGACTCCCGAAATCGACAGCAATGCAAGGAACATAGACCGTTCACCTTTTCCTGAAAAACCGAAAAGGGTATGGCCGTCTTCCTTAATATGCAGATGGGTATGGATGAGGCCCTCTTTCCGATCTTTTATTTCACTGAACGTATGAAGTGAAATATTGACGTGGTATCCAATTCCCTGTACATCGACCAGGACATGGGTCGGTTCAGCTTCTACGAATTTACCTTTTAGATATGCGATCATCCTGTATTCTTTGAGAGTACAACTGGGCATCCACTACAGCGATGGCTGCCATGTTAATGATATCACGCACATCACTTCCGAGCTGAAGAATATGAACAGGTTTTCGCATTCCAAGCAGCAGCGGTCCAATGGCTTCTGCACCACCGATTTCCATTACCAGCTTATAGGCTATATTGCCGCTGGCCAAATCCGGGAAGATCAGGGTATTGGCTCCTTTCTCGGCTAACGCTGAAAAAGGGTAATTTTTGCGCTGAATATCTTCATCCAGCGCGACATTGGCCTGAATATCCCCGTCAATGATCAAATCCGGATATTTTTGTTTTGCCAGTTCAACTGCTTTCCGGGTCTTCTCGGGAATTTCTCCTTTGCTTGACCCGAAGTTGCTGTAGGAGAGCACCGCGACGCGTGGTTCAATGTCAAACAGGCGAACAACCCTTGATGTCAGTCCAATAATTCCTACCAGATCTTCAGCTGTAGGATTTACGTTTACGGTAGTATCTGCAAAGAAATATGTACCTCTTTTGCTGTTGATAATATACATTCCGGCTACCCGCTTAACGCGTGGTTCCATTCCTATCACCTGTAGAGCAGGGAGGATAGTTTTTGGATAATCCTTCGTAAGACCGCTGATCAGTGCATCCGCTTCATTATGTTCTACCAACATGCTTCCGAAATAATTCCGGTCGCGCATTAGTTTCAGCGCTTCATACTGGGTTACGCCCTTTCTCTTTCGCTTCTCATAATAATGAGCCGCATATTTTTCGGTTTTTTCATGCTCCTCCATGCAGTCCATGATGGTTACCCCTTCAAGATCCAACTGATTCTCTTCGATAAGTCCCTGGATCGTTTTCCTGTTTCCGAGCAGGATAGGTTTTGCAATCCCTTCTTCATGCAGGACCTGTGCGGCTTTCAGGATTTTAAGGTCATGCGCTTCGGCAAACACAATCTTTTTGGGATCCTTTTTGGCTCGGTTGATGATTTTCGACATCATTTTGTCGTCGATACCGATTCTAAGGTTAAGATCTGAATTGTAAGCATCCCAGTCGGTAATTTCCCGGCGTGCGACGCCGGATTCGATCGCAGCACGTGCTACCGCCGGAGAAATTGCCGTGATTAATCTTGGGTCCAGCGGTTTGGGAATTAAGTAGTCCCTGCCGAACTGAATTTTGTCTTCGCCATAGGCGCTGCTCACAAAATCCGGTACCGGTTCCTTTGCAAGCTTGGCCAGTGCGTGAACGGCGGCCAGTTTCATTTCTTCGTTGATGGCCATGGCGCGAACATCCAGGGCTCCCCTGAAGATATAGGGAAAGCCAAGTACATTATTCACCTGGTTAGGATGATCTGAGCGGCCTGTAGCCATGATAATATCCGGCCGTGACTCCATGGCCAGGTTATAGTCAATTTCAGGCTTCGGGTTGGCAAGCGCGAAAACAATGGGGTCATCATTCATTTTCAAAAGGTCTTCGGTCTGCAGTATATCTGCAACCGACAGGCCCAGGAAGAAGTCGGCCCCCTGAATGGCATCATAAACAGTCTCGAGATCATGTCGGTCGGTGGCGTAAACAGCTTTAGAAGCATCAAGATTTTCGCGGTTTTTATGAATAACACCTTTGCTGTCGCACATGATGATATTCTTTTTTTGTGCACCCAGTGAAATGTAGATATTAGTGCATGCAATCGCGGCTGCACCGGCACCGTTTACAACGATTTTGAGATCTTCAATTTTTTTGCCGATCAGCTCCAGGGCATTCAGTAATGCCGCAGCTGATATGATGGCAGTTCCATGCTGATCATCGTGCATCACCGGAATCCTCATTTCTGATTTCAGGCGCTCCTCGATCAGAAAGCTTTCAGGCGCTTTAATATCCTCGAGGTTGATTCCTCCAAAGGTCGGCTCAAGGGACTTTACGATCTCAATGAATTTTTCCGGATCTTTTTCATTGATCTCAATATCAAATACATCAATACCAGCGAATTTCTTGAAGAGTACTCCTTTACCTTCCATTACAGGTTTCGATGCCTGTGCCCCGATGTCACCCAGGCCGAGAACCGCTGTACCATTTGAGATAACCCCCACCAGGTTTCCTTTTGCGGTATACCTGTAAGCGTTTTCCTCATCAGCTTCAATTTCTTTGCATGGTTCTGCGACACCAGGAGAATATGCCAGCGCGAGATCCAGTTGGGAACTGACGGACTTGGTTGGAACTACTTCTATTTTACCAGGCTGACCTTCTTCGTGATACGCCAGCGCATCCTCTTTTCGGATTTTAATAGTCATTATATGTCGAAGTTAAAAAAATCAAAGACTACACGAAGATACAAAAAGCAAATCAGGACCGACAGGGTCCTGATCAACTTCCATAGCTATTTTTTTATTCTGTTGCTGTTTCTTCCTGTTCTTCCATCATTTCTGAGGTCTGGAAGGAGTTCAGGATCACCTGTAGTTCGCGCATATATTCACGCTGAGGCTTTCCCGGGCTATAGACAAAACCTTCGATATAATAGAATCGTCCGGTATTTTCATCTACAATCGCATAGGAAACGAATGGTCCTCCCATTGAAATATTATTCGTTTTCCAGAGTCCCGCCATCTTCACGGCAAAGTGACCCTTGAATGAAAGCTGCTGTGTTGTAACGGGGATAAATGGAACGGTTGTCTCAGTTAATACAAAGGATTCCGGTCGCTCGGGGTCACCAAAAAGCTGGCTGAGTGCAACTGAATCCCGGAAGGCAATGAGATTTTCCTTGTTGAACATCGATTCCGAACGATACGGGACATACGCGATAAAGACATTTTTATCATTTTCAGGATTCATTTGTCTGAACCAGATGAACCCCTGACTGTCGTTTTGCGATTTATAGGTATGTGCTACCTGGAAGCCGAATGGGAAATCCATTGTACAATCGAATTCCTCCTTTAATGTCCTGGTTAAACCAAGCGTGTTTCTGCCGGTAAAGATTGTGCTTTCAAGACGTTTTTCCTCCGCCTGGTTGAAATACCCCTGTAAACTACCTGCATTGTCCCTGATACTTGAAATTAACTGTTCTTCCGACTGACCGAACAGGTACATGACCTCCTGGCCTTTGGCAAATTCATCTTCTGCGGTAAAAACAAAAAGTTCCGGTTCATTTTTAATACGCGCCAATGACTCTTCGGTAAAATAGCTTCGTATGCGTCTCGAGGATGGAGTATTGCTGTCAAGCGTAACCACAAAAATGAGGTTTTTCACCTGCTTCAGGATACGAGTCATTTTTGAGGGCTCCACATGATTCATCTTGAACATGGCCTCATCCCGTGGCAAGCCTGGTACATCCGCACCGAAAGTGCTGCGGATCGTTGCGCCTAATTCGCCACTCCACTGAATGGAATCCATCACAACAATCATCTCCCCGGCTCTTCCACTTGCCGGCGGCAGCATGCTCTTCGATGGTTTTCCGTTTCCGCCACAGGAAAAAAGGAATAATGAAATGGAAAGAATGAATATTTGAACGAGTCGATTCATATTTTTTAACCTCATAACTGTATTTTAACGGGAAGTCACCGTCTAAATTAAGAAAGTCTGGTTTTATTTAATGGTCAGCGTGAGATAATCAGCTCCTGACCGGGCTTAATATTGTTGCTCTGAAGGGAATTCAACTCTTTGAGGGACTCAATCGTAACCCCCGAAACTTTTCGGGAAATATCCCATAAGGTGTCTCCCGGCTGAACCACATAGGTCTTGCTCCCGTCTGATTTTGTTTTAATGACAGGTGCTGTACTTACGATCGAAGCTCCTGAGCCACGAACATACAGATTAAGCCGTTGTCCAATACGGATCGTATTGCTGGAAAGGTTATTCCATTTTTTGATATCTGAAACTCGTACACCATGCCGTTGAGCGATGGTGCCCAGAACATCACCGCTGCGTACCCGGTAGACGATTTTTTCCCGTCCATAGGTACTACCGGGTGCAGTCTGCGCCAGCTTTTGCATTTCTTCCTTTCCTACACGCCCCGCACTGTCAAGAATGGAATAATCAGCTGCCAGAAGACGTTCCTTGGAAGCTGCAGGCAATACAAGGGCATAACCACGGCTGTTATCAGGAACCATGGGGTAACGCAGTGAAGGGTTGGCAGACTGAAGGTCTTCAAGGCAAATGTTCAGTTGACTTGCAAGTGATTCCAGGTGAACATATTTCTTCACCATCAGCGTATCGGTTTCCCAGGCATACTGCGCATCTTCGATCAGGTAATTATGTTCATCGGCGTAACTTACTACGTACATGATTGCGACGAACTGGGGCAGGTAAGAACGTGTTTCACGATGCAGGTAGGGATAAATTTCCCAAAAGGTTTTTTTATACCCCGATCTTCGAATTGCCTTTCTTACGTTTCCGGGTCCGGTATTATAGGCTGAAATGGCAAGTTCCCAGTCGCCGAACATGCCGTACAGTTGTTTCAGGTATTTGCAGGCTGCTTCGGTTGACTTTTCAGGATCCATCCGCTCATCAATAAACCAATCCTGGTAAAGGCCAAAATAACGACCCGTGGTAGGCATGAATTGCCACAACCCCACAGCGCGAGCGGGTGATATGGCGGTCGGGTTCAGGCCTGATTCAACAATGGAAAGATATTTGAGCTCTTCCGGGAGTCCGTACTTTTTAAGATATTTTTCAAAAAGCGGGAAATATAGTTCTTTACGTTTCAGGACCATTCGCATATAGTCCCGGTCCTTAACCGCAAAATAGTTCACAAAAGCATGAACACGTTCATTATAATTCAGCGGGATTTCGTTTTCAATACAGGTAAGCCTGTCTGAGATCAGTTCATAATCTGCATCTGCAGGAATGTATTCCAGGTCAGATTCGGGATAAAAAATAACAGAATCCTGCTGTGCGCTGGCAGAAAATGCCAGTACAATCATCATAAGTGCTATGAGCCCTTTTCGTTTCACGATGTCTGATCCATTAACATTTTAGAAAAAGCAAGGAGGCGGTCCTCCTCAAAATCATTTGAAATGATCTGAAACCCGATCGGCAATCCGGCATTATCAGTTCCGTTCGGAATTGAAATTGCAGGAAGGCCGCATACAGAGGCCTGCACTGTAAAAAGATCTGCCAGATACATTTCCAGCGGGTTGGCAGTATGTTCTCCCAATTTAAAAGCTGTAGTGGGAGTAACGGGTAAAACGATAAAATCGTATTCTTCGAGTATCTTTTTCGTAAGATCCCTGATCATCCTGCGTACTTTTTGCGCTTTTGTGTAGTACGCATCGTAATAGCTTGCACTCAGTACGAACGTACCGAGCATTATTCGACGTTTAACTTCTTTTCCAAAACCCTCAGTCCTGGTTTTTTTATACATCGATTCGAGATCTGTGGCATTTTCACTTCGATACCCATATTTCACCCCATCGAACCGTGACAGGTTACTGCTGGCTTCAGCGGTTGTGAGGATATAATATGCCGGAAGCAGATAGTCCAGCAGCGGAAAATCAACCGCTTCGACCTTATGCCCCATGTGCCGAATCTGTGAAATAGTATTTTCTGTTGCTTCCCTGATTTCAGGCTGCAGCCCTTCGCTCTCCAGCGTTTCACGGATATAAGCAATACGGTAGGAGTTTTCCGGATTCAGACGCGAGGAATATGCGGGTACGGGCATTCTGGATACTGTACTGTCATAATTATCTTCACCGGAGATTACTTCCAGCACCAGTGCCATATCGCGCACATTTTTCGAGAAAATCCCGATACTGTCGAATGAGGATGCATAGGCGATCAGTCCGTGTCTTGAAATCCGCGAATATGTGGGTTTGAGTCCAATGATTCCGCAAAAAGCGGCAGGTTGCCGTACAGAACCACCCGTATCCGATCCCAGGGAAACCAGGCACATATCTGCTTGTACCGCTACTGCCGATCCACCTGAACTGCCACCTGGTACCCGCTCTGTATCAATGGCATTTCGAACTTCACCAAAATAGGAGTTTTCATTGGAGGAACCCATTGCGAATTCATCGCAGTTATTCCTTCCGATAATTATGGCATCTTCTGCAAGAAGTCTTTCTACAGCGGTGGCATTGAATTGTGATTCAAAGCCGTCGAGGATATGACTACCGGCCTGGATAGGGTGGTCTTCATGACATATGACATCTTTTATTCCGATGATCAGGCCGGCAAGTTTTCCGGCAGTGCCACTCTTAATTTTTGCATCAATATCAGCCGCTCGTTTTTGTGCTTCGTCGCTGTATACCTCGACAAAGGCATTGAGGTGGTTGTTTGCCTTAATATTTTCGAGGTAATACAAAACAAGAGCGGAACACGTAAGTGTCCCGTTATTCAATTGATTTTGAATATCTGATAATGACCGGAAGGTTTCCACGATTATTTTTTATCGTCTTCTATTCTTGCCGACTCCTCAATATCATTCTTGATTTCTTTTGTGGCATCCTTAAATTCCCGGATTCCTTTTCCCAGTCCCCTTGCGAGTTCAGGGATTTTTTTAGCTCCGAAAAATATTAATATCACCAACAGGATCAACAGGACTTCCTGTCCACCCAAACCCCCAAGAAATGCGTACATACTGTTCATGATTATAAGTTTCTAATTTTGGTAAAGATAGTTATTTAAATTGCAACGTAAAAAGAGGACTTGCCCGATAAATCTACCACAAAAACATCGCATGTATGGTTTTAATTCCGTTTAAGCCATTGTTGCGGATCCAACGGGGCGATATTCTTCCGAATTTCGAATTTTAATTCAGAAACTCCGTCCTTATTGGTAAGGATATTTCCAATTTCCTGGCTCGTTGTCACTTGCTGCCCGGACCGAACGAAAACATCTCTTAAGCCGGCATAGACACTGTAATATTCACCATGGCTTACGATCACCGTGTTGCCTATCAGCGGCACAAAGGCTACAGTCGTGATCTGACCGTTAAAAACAGATTTAACCTTTTCTTCTTTTTTGGTCTGAATGGTGATCCAGTGGTTATCCTGTGTCACATTTTTGAAAACGGGATGCGCCTGCTTCCCGAATTTCTGTGTCACGAAACCGGATACCGGCCAGGGCAATTTTGATTTATTCTGGGCGAAATCCGTTGCCAGGCGCGTGGCTGCTTCATTGGTATTTTTTTCAGCCAGTCGTGCCTTTTCAATTTCGGCCTTGATAATATCGTTGATCATGCGGTCCAGTTTTGCTACCGCATTCCGCGTATTCTCGAGGTCCTTTTTAATTTCCTTTTCTCTGCGCTGCAGGGATGATACAATTTTGTTTTGTTCCTGTTTAAGGGAGGCGAGTTCCTTATTCCGGCTTATCTGGTCTGCAAGAAGGATATTTTGCTCAGACATTTTACTTTCAATAATAGTGACCTGGTCTGAAAGTGTTTCCTGTACCCTTTTAATCTGCCGGGCCTGCTGTTCCCGCACCTCAGCATATTGTTCCATATATCGGAGACGCATCAGAAATTGATTGAATGATTCTGCAGAAAACAAGAAGGTTAATTTATTGAACCCCTTGTTGGCTTTATAAGTTGCGTAGATCATCGCCCCGTATTCATCCTTCAGGTTTGAGATATCCTCTTCCAAAGCCGCGATGATTGCATTATTTTCTTCAATTTCCTCATTGAGGAGGAGTACTTCGTTCCTGATAGAATTGATCAGGTCTTCCTGTACGCGTATGCGCTGGTTTAAGGCATTTAATTCACCAATGGTATTTTGTTTCTGGCCTGTTGTTTCCTGCAAAATGCGTTCACTCTCCTGGATTTTACGCAGGTTTTCCTGTTTTTCACGCTGGAGTTGTTCCTTGGTCTTCTGACCATAACCACAGGAAACAATAAGGAGAAACAATAGTAAAAATACGCCTCGTCGACGTCTATTTCCGCTCATATTTTTTAGGAATATTAAATGGAAATTTCAGCTCTTTATCACCCAATTCTGCTTTGCTATACTCCATTTCAATAACGGTATTCAGCATTTTTACGCCTTTCTTATAAAAAATTGATAGAATCGCTGAATAAGGAAAGGCAGATTGATCCACCATTTGAAAATCATAATACCGGATGACCGCGGTGTTTTTGGTGGAGTCCTCGGTCATCTCAACACGTTCAATCTTCATCGTTTTTGGATTAACGAAATTGTCAATCGAAACATTGCCTGAATTCTGTTTAAGGATATAAAGACCTTCTTCCTTCTCGACAACATCTGTTTTATCCCTTGATTTGATAAGGTTTCCGAACGTTGCTGCCTGGATGGCGTTATAATTCACTTCAAAATTAAATTGTTTACTAAGTGAATCGTAATTAAAAACATAGTATTCCTTTTTAACCAGGTTCATGATCGTGATGGAATCCTCATTAATCAGGCAACGGGCACCCTGTATGCCAACGGAGGAAAAGGAAATCCAGATAACACTGTCCTTTCGGATTCTTACATTCGCCCTGGCCTTAATGTCCAGTTCATCATCCTTGTAGTTGATTTTTGCTTTCCCTGAAAAGTATTCGAAATTGGCTTCCTGGACATCAAGCTTGTTTTTATCCAAAAAATTCCAGCTTATACCTGATGTCTTTTTGCTGCAGCCGATGATCCCAACAAACATTAATATTATGATGATCGAGGTAAAGCGGCTATTCATACAAAGTCTTTTCAGCAATTTTTTTATCAATTAAAGGTGCCTTCGGATTGAGTTCCCGCGCTTTTTTCCATTGCTCAACAGCGGCGTTAACATCCCCCAATTTATATAAAATATCGCCATAATGTTCATAGTGGATGGCAGAAACATTTCCGAGGTCAATTGCTTTTTTTATTACCTTCGAGGCATCCTTATATTTTTCCTGTGTAAAAAGCACCCAGGCATAGGTATCAAGAAACGTAACATTGGAGGGATCACCGTCTACAGCCCGCTTGGCCATATCGGCAGCTTTATCCAGTTTTTCCTTTCGTAGGGCGAGAAAGTAGCTGTAATTGTTCAATACAGCAAGATTGTCCGGATCAAAATCAAGTGCAGCATCGTAGGCCCGATCTGATTTTTCAAAGTCACCGGTGCCGTTATATGCATCACCCAGCATACTGTTAAAAACGCTTACCAGACCTAAATTTGAAGATGACAGTCTTTTACCCTGTTCAAGTGAATAAACGGCTTCGTCATAATTCTGCTTCTGAAGATTCGCTGCTCCGTTGAAATAGTAGATCATCCCCTGATTGGGGAAGACTTCGAGGGCTTCTTCCGATAACAGGAGAACACTGTCCATTCTGTTGTTTTCAATCAGCATCTGCAGAACATTCTGCCATACCGAAAGATTTGACTGATCATATTCAAGTGATTTGAGGTAGGCATTTTTAGAATCAGGCCTGTCCCCAAGTGCCTGGTAAAGGTCGCCTTTTACGGCATATGCAATAGCAGACTCCGGGTGAACCTCGGTGAGAATTTCCGCGAGGGGAAGGGCTCTGTCGCGCAACTCATCTTCTGAAAGCAATGTCCGGTACTCTGCGAGTTGCTGCACTTTGGTTTCAATATCCATTTTAGGATTGCGAAATGCCTCTTTAAGATTCTCTTCTGCAAGGGCGACATTTCCGCTTTTCCGCTGCATATCAGAAAGAATCAGCCGCAGTCGGGCTGACTGTGGAAATTTTTCAATCAACCCCATGATTTCTTCCTGAGCTTCATCCTCCATGCCATTGTTAAGAAGCAATTCCACCTGGCGCACGGCATACTTATCGGTTTCAGTAAAATTTTCGATAAGTTTTTCGCCCTCGACAATGGCTTTGTCCAGCTGGTTCTGCTGAAGGTATATCATCTGGCGCTGCGTGCCTATTTCCTCACTTGAACCATAATATTGTTCAATCCGATCATAGGCGCTGATGGCTTTATCATATTTTTGCTGATACAGGTAAATGGCCGCGAGCTCAAAAAGGTATTCATCGGTTCCGTCCATGTTCGCAAGCATATTCTCATAAACCTCTGCTGCACGGTCGAATTCGTTGATATCGGTATAAATCTCCGCCTGGAGGGCATGAAAATACTTATTCCCGGGGTTGATCCCGATCGCCGTAGAAATCTCCTGTAGCGCCTTTACCTGATCGCCCATCAGGCGATAGACCTGGGCCATTTTGAAGTGGGCAGTAGCGTTATTGGGATCGCTTTCTGCCGATTTTTTGAAGAGTACCAGTGCTTTCGCAAAATCTTCCAGTATGAAAAATTTCTCTCCCTCGGTAAAATAGAATTCAGCTTCCAGTCGTGTTTTCGCGTCAACCTCGGCAGGTTTTTTATTCTGAGCACAGGCATCCCCTACAGCCAAACCTAAAAAGCATGACAATAGTACAACAAATAAGGATTTAACGCCCATCAAGCTCAATTTCACTGAATATTATTGTAATCACCCAGGCTTACATCGAAGACTTTACCTTCAAAAGTAACGTAATTTCCAATCATCGAGTTTTTAAGGTGAATATTATTTAACTCACTGTGAGACTGGATAATCGTATTTTGTATGATTGAGTTTTTAATGACAGAGCCCTTTCCCACTGAAACATGGGGCCCAATCACACAATTTTCAATCGTAACATCTTTATCTAAAAATACAGGAGGTACAATCACGGAGTTTTTAAGCTGTACCGAATCATGTATCAATTTTTTACCGCTGAGGTATTCCAGATAACGTTTATTGGTATACACGGTGGCATCCTTATTGCCGCAATCAAGCCATTCTGATACCTGGCCGGGAACAAATTCCAGGCCTTTCTTTTTCATGTTCTCAAGTGCATCGGTAAGTTGATATTCCATTCCCTTCCGAATGTCTTCATCAATGAGATACTGTAATTCAGCTTTGAGGTTGGCGCCATCCCGGAAGTAATAGATACCTATTATAGCAAGGTCACTGATAAAATTTTTCGGCTTTTCAACAAATTCGCTGATTACCCCGGCATCATTTACCGTGACTACACCGAATGCAGAGGGATCATCCACCTGCTGAACCCAGATTATGGCATCCCTGGATGCGTCCAGCTTGAAATCTGCCTTGAATAAGGTATCAGCATACGCGACCGTGACATTTCCTTCCAGCAGTTCTGCGGCACAAAGAATGGCATGGGCGGTACCCAGTTTTTCATCCTGATAAAAGATCACACCCTCCGATCCTACGGCTGCTGCGATTTGCTTCAGGTCTGCCTCAATCTGAGCGCCAAAATCCCTGTCGATAATAAATCCAATCTGGCTGATTTCCCCGTCATATACTTTGGCTATATCTTCCACCAGACGTTGTACGATCGGCTTTCCTGCGATAGGGATCAATGGCTTTGGAACTGTTAGGGTGTGCGGCCGGAGACGTGTTCCGCGGCCTGCCATTGGTATTATGATGTTCATTGAATCGTGTCTATATAAAAATCAGTGCAAAATAAGGAAATCTACCCTGCTTTTGGAAGCAAATGCCTTTTTTCCCGCAAAAACAAACCCCACAGGATGAGCAACGTAATACCCACGCGTATTGCACTTTCAAGGTAAAAATTTTGAAGATGGAAGCTTCCCGACAGCAAGACCAGCAGAAAGGTAGCGATCAGGTAGGGGAGGATCTTTCCGAATTTATATGGAATGGGGTAATACTTTTGGCCATAGTAGTAACATACCGCGCACATAATGAGGTAGCAGAGTACCATGGTGAGGGCTCCGCCATCATAACCGATATACGGGATCAGTAATAAATTACCTACAATGGTAATCACTGCTCCCAGGATGGAGAAATACATGCCATACACTGTTTTATCAGTGAGTTTGAACCAGATGCTGAGGTTCAGATAAATTCCGTTCAGAAGCTTGGCAAAAAGGAAAATCGGTACAAGGTACAGAGCAACCCTAAAGGCTGGTTTACGAAGAAACACCGTGCCGATAAGATCTACGTTCACACTTACAGCAAATAACAGGACGAGGCCCGAAAGCATAAAATAATGCATCACCTGTGCGAAAAGCTCCGGTGAATTCTTGTCCGATGCCTGGCTGAAAAAGAAGGGCTCCGCAGCGTACCGAAATGCCTGGATCGCCAGCATCATGAATATTCCCAGTTTCAGGGTCTGGTTATAGACACCCACAGCATCCGTGCTATTCATATTCATCGATTCATAGAAATTGTCGGGAAGTACATATTCGATCATCAGGTTGGCGAGTTGCTCATTGAACATGCCTGCCAGTCCGGTGATCATGATCGGGAAGGCATATCGAAGCATGGGTTTGAAGGCCTGCCAGTCGAAAGTAAATCTGATTTTCCGCAGATAGCTCCATAATAGTGGAAACAGAAACAGGTTTGCAATGAGGTTTGCCAGGAAAATATAGCCGATTCCCGGAGAACCGTCGGCATTATTGATCATCTCAATATTAATGAGATTCGGGAATATCCACAGGAAGCACAACTGAAGGCCAACATTGATAAAGATATTGGCGACGCGAATTCCGGCAAATCTGACCGGCCGGTTTTCGTGGCGCAGTCGCGCGAATGGTATGGCCATAATACCATCAATCCACAGGATGACTGCCAGCCATTGGATCAATAAGACATGATCCGGAAGGCCTATGAGTACAGCGATCTTTGGTGCGGCGAAATAGATCAGAACAGAAAGTACGGTGCTGATGGTGATAACGGCGGTTGCCGCTTTATTGTAGGTTTCCTGTGTATCTTCCTTGTTTACGAAACGAAAATATGCCGTTTCCATGCCAAAGGTGTAGACGACGAGGAAAATAGCCGTATATGAAAAGAGCAGACCGACCTCACCCATTGACTGGGTTCCAAAAACGGAGGTATGCAGGGGGACAAGGGTATAATTGATTAACCGCCCGAGAATACTGCTTACCCCGTAAATGGCGGTTTGAGAAGCCAGGCGCTTAAGTTGACTCATCTATTTGTTATTGGCCTTTGAAATCAGCCGGCCGTTTTTCAAGAAACGCTGCTGTTCCTTCTTTGAAGTCCTCAGTATTTACGCAATGTGCGAAGCTGTTGGCCTCCGTCTGATACCCGCTTTCTTCATCGGAAAAATAGGCATTCACGCAGTTTACTATCATTCCTATCGCCAAAGGCGCTTTCGTAATAATTTTCCGAATTATCGAATCCGCCAGGAACATCAGTTCGGATTTATCGGCAACAACATGGTTCACAAGACCAAGTGATTTTGCTTCTTCAGCCCCAACCATATCGGCCGTCATCATCAATTCCATGGCTTTTCCTTTGCCGATCAGCTGGGTAAGCCGCTGAGTTCCACCATACCCCGGAATAATTCCGAGGTTCACCTCAGGCTGGCCAAATTTTGCATTTTCAGTTGCAATCCGGATGTGGCAGGACATGGCAAGTTCACATCCGCCTCCGAGGGCAAAACCATTCACGGCAGCGATTACGGGCTTTTCAGAATTTTCAATTAATGAGAAGGCCTCCTGTCCGTTTTCTGCGAATTTTCTTGCATTTAATTCATTC
Organism: Cyclobacteriaceae bacterium; assembly: GCA_050289805.1. Classification (GTDB taxonomy): domain Bacteria; phylum Bacteroidota; class Bacteroidia; order Cytophagales; family Cyclobacteriaceae; genus JAUILA01. The sequence goes on along the minus strand of JBNKGL010000003.1, from coordinate 184,754 downwards.
AGGGCGGCAATTTCCTTGATATCGGCACCTGCCACAAATGCTTTCTCTCCTTCGCCCGTAAGTATGACGCCCTTCACTTCTTTGTCATCGTACACCTCATTCATTATCTCACGGAGCTCGTTAATGGTTTCGGTATTGAGCGCATTCAGGCATTCCGGTCTTGAAATGGTAAGCGTTAATACACCGTCGTTCAATTCTTTGGTGATGTTCATGATTGGTTTGATGTTCTCACTTGGCTAAAATATGTATAAAGTACTCAAAATAAAAACCTGCAGATACCAACTTAGTAAACGTCAATTCCTGCCCGGATGTATGTTTTTCGCGCATTTAGACTTTGAAATATTCAAAAATGGGCTGATATTGCTTACATATTAGTCTTAAATAGTATTAATCGCTGTAACTCTTCAACTAATGAGATATTTTTTTGCAGCCATTTTAACCCTGTTGGCGGGGTTAACTTTTGCACAAACACAAAATACAACCGGTAACTGGAATGTATCTGGTAACTGGAATGGAGGTAATATTGGAGATAATATTACTGAATCCGTCAATCTGGCGGGAGGTATAACTTCCACCATTGTAAATGGTGATTATTATATCATCGGCGACCTCACCTTTGGTAATGGATCCAAGCTGTATATTGATGCGGGTGGTGTTCTTATCATTGGCTCGGCATCGAATGCAGGCTTCCTTGAAACAAACAACAATGCGGAAATCTATATCAACGGAGATCTTGAAATCTATGATGATATGACCGTAAATAATAACCTGGTCATAGAAATCAGCGGGAATTTTACAGTACACGGCAATATCGAGCTGAAAAACAATGCTTCGCTGGACGTAAGCGGAAATATGGTAGTTGGAGGGAACTTCATTGCCAATAACGGGACAAATTTCAGTGTGGATGGTTCTGTTGATATTGGAGGAGATATTGATGTAAAAAGTGGTACATTGAATCTGGGGCCCGGGGCTACCTTTACCGTGGGTGGAGGATGCTCATGGACAACGGAAATTTGTAATACAATACTACCTGTGGAGCTGATCTCATTTTCAGCCCGTCCGGTAGGTGAATCAGTTCTTGTGAACTGGGCCACGGCGACTGAAAAGGACAATGATTATTTTCGAATTCAGGTGAGCCGTGACGGAATGGAGTTTTCCGATCTGACGCGTATTCAGGGTGCAGGGAACAGTGAATCCAAAATTGAGTATAACTTCACGGATTATAACCCGCTTCCCGGGACTTCCTACTACAGGCTTTCACAAACCGATTATTCCGGGGCTACGACTATTTTCACACCGGTAAAAGTAGATCGCGGGTTTGAGGGAAATATCGGGATTTACCCAAATCCGGCCGGTATCACAGATCATATCCAGTTATTTACCGGAGGAAATGATTCTGATCAGGTTTCATTAGTCCTGTATTCGGTCACCGGAACAGTCGTGTGGCAGGATTCATTTGAAGGAAATCATCATGAGTTAACGGTACCGGAGTCCATCGGGCGCGGTACGTATCTTCTGGAGGTACGGAGCGGGGCTTTGAGAAAATTACACAGACTCGTGCTGAAGTAGGGGTTTCATCCCTTCGATCATTGCAATCGTAAGTTTCTGGAGGTCGTATTGCGGCAACCATCCCCATTCGCTGCGGGCGGCACTGTCATCAATTGAATCAGGCCAGCTATCGGCAATGGCCTGTCTGAAATCCGGACTGTAATTAACCGAGAAATCGGGCAGGTACTTTTTGATCTCTGCAGCAAGTTCGGAAGGCGAGAAACTCATCGCGCCGAGGTTATAGGATGACCGGGTCGTGATCTTATCCACAGGGGCATCCATTAATTCTATGGTTCCGCGCACGGCATCATCAATGTACATCATTGGCAGGAAAGTGTCTTCAGCCAGGAAACTTGTATAGCTCCCATGCAATAACCCCTGCCTGAAAATATCAATGGCATAGTCGGTGGTTCCACCTCCCGGCTCGGCTTTGTAGCTAATCAATCCGGGGTAACGGATGCTTCGCACATCCACATTGTATTTATTAAAATAGTATTCACACCAGCGTTCTCCTGCAAGTTTGCTGATACCGTACACGGTAGTAGGGTCCATGATAGTATTTTGAGGAGTATTCTGCCGGGGAGTTCCGGGCCCGAATACAGCAATAGAACTGGGCCAGAAGATACGTTTTAAGCCTGAATTCCTGCCTAATTCGAGTATATTCATCAGACTCTCCATGTTGAGTTTCCATGCCCATTGGGGATTGTTCTCACCTTTGGCAGACAAGATTGCGGCCAGGTGATAAATTTGGGTAAACTGGTAGGCTGATTGCAATTCTGAAAGACGATCGGCGTCCATTGCGTCTAAAACTTCAAATGGGCCATCTGAGGCTGGAATTTCCCGTATGTCTGTTGCCAGAACCGAGTCCTTTCCATATTTTTCACGGAGTGCTGAAGTGAGTTCCGTACCCAGTTGACCGCCGGCGCCAATGATCAGAATTTTTTCCATTTCGATTTTTACCAAATTCGGTGCGAAATTACACAATTTATAATGATATCAGGCTAATTTTAAACATCAATGAGCGCAGGATTTTCTGTGGTTCGGGCAGGAATCTGTTATATTTGTATGGAATGAAATTTAAGGAATATCTTCTTGATAAAAAGATTGACCCGGCGGCATTTGCAAAGGGTGACCCGGATCGATTTGCTTCATTCGCCAAACTCTTCGGGCAGATGCATCCTGATAGTTTTACCATGCAGAAATTATTTCTGATCAACGGTATCAGGCGCTCTTATCCATTACCGGCAGATCAATGGGTAAAATCTGAAAAAAGGGCTGAGGCTCCGGCTACTTCAGCATCGGCGAAGCCAGTTCCAAAAATGGCACCTAAAATGCCACCGGCCGGCAACAAGCCTGCAAGGCCAGTTATAAAACCGAAACCTATCATTAAAAAGAAATAATATGTTCACCATTCAGGATAAACTCTCCGAAGAACTTCGGGAACTTGAAGCCAAAGGTCTCTACAAGAGGGAACGGGTTATCACTACGCCACAAGGCGCTGAAATACGTACAGACAAGGGTCTGGAAGTGATTAATTTCTGTGCGAACAATTACCTTGGACTGTCCTCGCATCCCCGGGTAATTGAGGCAGCAAAGAAAACCATAGACACGCATGGATACGGCATGTCCTCGGTTCGGTTTATTTGTGGAACACAGGATATCCACAAGGAGCTGGAGGCGAAGATATCGGAATTTCTGGGTATGGAGGATACGATCCTTTATGCTGCTGCATTTGATGCCAACGGAGGTGTTTTTGAACCCCTTCTTGGTCAGGAGGATGCCATCATTTCCGATGCGCTTAATCATGCCTCGATCATTGACGGGGTACGGTTGTGTAAGGCCATGCGTTTTCGCTACAAACACAATGACATGCAGGATCTTGAGGAAAAGCTTCAGGAAGCCCGCAATGCAGGTGCCCGCGATATAATGATTGTTACGGATGGTGTTTTCTCGATGGATGGTACTATTGCACAGCTGGATAAAATATGTGACCTGGCAGAGAAGTACCGCGCCATGGTGATGAGTGATGAGTGTCATTCAACCGGGTTTATGGGAAAAACCGGCAGGGGCGTGCATGAATATCGTGATGTGATGGGAAGAGTTGATATCATTACAGGAACGTTAGGTAAGGCACTTGGTGGAGCTTCCGGTGGATTTACTTCTTCTAAAAAGGAAGTAATTGATATTCTTCGGCAGAAATCGCGGCCATACCTCTTCTCTAATACACTTGCACCATCGATTACTGGTGCATCCATTGCCGTAATTGATATGCTAAGTGAAACGACCGAATTACGTGATAAGCTTGAAGCCAATACCCGTTATTTCAGGGAAAAAATGACAGCAGCGGGGTTTGACATCAAGCCCGGGGAGCATCCCATAGTACCTATTATGCTGTATGATGCTGCCTTGTCTCAAAAGTTTGCCGATGCGCTCCTGGATCGTGGTATTTACGTTATTGGGTTCTTTTTCCCGGTAGTACCGAAGGGAGAAGCACGGATAAGGGTGCAGATTAGTGCTGCACATGAGCGTGAACATCTGGATCGTGCGATAAACGCATTTATTGAAGTAGGAAAGGAACTTCAGGTAATTCAGGAGGCCTGATTTCACGCTCCTGCCTTTGCTTCTTTTGGCATAACAGATGTCTCAGACGTATTTTCAGCCACGGGTTCCGTGGCTGATTCTTTTTGCGCTGAAAGATATTCATTAATACCTTTTCGCAGTTCCTGTGGTGACAGGTTGTGATCCAGCCTGCCATTATGTGCCAGGGAAAACTGGCCGCTTTCCTCGGAGACAACCAAAACGGTCGTATCCGTTACTTCCGACATTCCCAATGCCGCCCGGTGCCTCAATCCAAACTGAGCAGGGAGGCTTTCGCTCTCAGATACCGGCAGTACACATCGTGCTGCCTTAATTTTTCCTTTATAAATGATCACGGCACCATCATGGAGCGGACTGTTCTTATTAAATATAGAAACCAGGAGTCTTTTTGAAAGAACTGCATCGATGATATCTCCGGATTCAGAATAGAACTTCAACGCTGAATCCCTTGAGAATACGATCAGCGCACCTGTATTTGTTCCCCCCAGAATTTTAACGGCTTCAATGACCGGCGTTATGTTGAAGGCTTCTTCCTTGCGTCCTTTTCTCCAGTTAAAGAACTTACGGATTCCGTCGAACGACTTGAAGTCTGCAGATTTTCCGATCAGTAATAAAAATTTCCTGATTTCGGGTTGAAAGAGGATAATCGCAGCAAGTACTCCATAGCCCATGAACTGGCCAAGAATTGATCCAAGCAATTCCATCTGTGCGGCTCGTACAATCAGGTAGATCAGGTACAGAGCCAGTACGCCAAGAAAGATCTTTACGGCAACACTGCCCCGCATCAGTTTATACACCTGATACAACAGGATACTTACCAGGGTGATATCGATCATGTCGACCCAGCTAATATCAAGGAATCCGATGCTAAACAAATAAATCAAATCAGTTCTGTCGTTTTAATTTTTTCTGTCAATTTTATGCATTCCATCGCGGCCCTGACATCATGAACCCTTAGCAATGATGCTCCTTCCATTAAAGCAAAAGTATTTAGGACAGTAGTCCCGTTTACAGCTTCCTGGGGGTCAATACTGAGCAATTTAAAAATCAAGGATTTGCGTGAAATACCGGTTAGTAAAGGTAATCCTAAACACTTGAAATAGCTCATATTTTTCAGCAAATAATAATTTTGGTCAATGGTCTTGGCAAAACCAAATCCCGGATCCAGCACTATTTCAGTGATCCCCAATCGTGTTAAAGTATCGATTTTCTGCCTGAAATATTGGAGCATTTCGGCCAGGATATTCTCGTAACGGGCCTCATTTTTCATGGTTTGAGGCGTCCCTTTCATATGCATCAGGATGTAAGGCACATCAAGTGCTGCGACGGTTGGTAACATATTCTCATCGAGCGAACCGCCGGAGATATCATTTACCATATTGGCACCTGCATTAACAGCTTCCTCTGCGACACGTGCTCTGAATGTGTCGATTGACAGCAATGCATCGGGGAAATTCTCCCGCAATAACTGAATGGCAGGAATCGCCCTGTTCAGTTCTATTTCTTCCGTAATATTTTCGGCGCCCGGCCTGGTAGAATAACCGCCGATGTCAAGAATGCTGGCTCCGGACGACAGCATTTCCTCCGCACGGAGTAAAAGAGCTTCACTGGAAGCAAGTTCTCCTCCATCTGAAAAAGAATCAGGCGTTACATTCAAAATCCCCATGATCTTAGGAGTATCGAATGAAAGCAGATTTCCGCCGATTCTGAGTGTCTTTTTAGTTGAAAATAGCGTATCTTGGCCCACCTCAAAAAATGGTTTTATTTAAAATATAGCAATAAAAATTGATTGAAAAAACAGTATCTGAGTACCAGCACGTTATTCAAAAGTGCAAAAATCTCTTTGAAAAAAAAACAAGGGATTACGGAACTGCGTGGCGGATCCTTCGCGTGCCGTCGATCACTGACCAAATTTTAATCAAGGCTCAGCGCATTCGTTCCATTCAGGAAAAAGGTCAGCAAAAGGTGGGGGATGCAATCGAAGATGAATTTGTTGGGATTATCAACTATTGTATTATAGCCATTATGCAAATTGATCTCGGCACCTCCGAGAACCTTGAAATGCCTTTTGAGGAGGTTGAACCGATGTACGATGCCATTGTACTTGAAACACGTGATCTCCTGATGCAAAAAAATCATGATTATGGTGAAGCATGGCGTGATATGAGGGTGAGCTCGATTACCGATATCATTCTGATGAAGCTGTTTCGTGTAAAACAGATTGAGGATAACCAGGGTAAAACACTGGTTTCAGAAGGGGTTAGGGCGAACTATCAGGATATGATTAATTATGCAGTCTTTTGTTTAATAAAATTAAATTTTGCCGGTGATGCTGAATAAAGTGATTGATGTCTTTTCGCGTGTTTTTGTAGGAACCCTTTTTATATTTTCAGGGCTGGTCAAACTGAATGATCCCATCGGTACAGAGATCAAACTTGAAGAATATTTTACCGTTTTCGCAGATTCATTCAGTTCCATCTTCAGTATTTTCATTCCATGGGCACTGGGTATTGCGCTTTTTCTGATAGTACTTGAAATAGTTCTGGGCGTTGCTGTTTTGCTTAACTACAGAATGCGCTGGACTGCCGTCGTACTGTTGATCCTGATGATATTTTTTACAGCGCTCACGTTTTTCTCAGCCTACACAGGGAAGGTTACAGACTGTGGCTGCTTTGGGGATGCGATCCCGCTTACGCCATGGCAATCGTTTTATAAGGATATCATTCTGATGGTTTTTGTGCTACACCTGTTTTGGCACCGAAAGCGCTATTCTCCCTCACTCAGCACCAAGGCAAATCGAACGATCGTCGCCTTTGTCGGACTGTTGTCGGTCCTTGTTGGATGGTATGCGATTGAACATCTTCCGTATATAGATTTCAGGCCTTACAAAATCGGGAACAGTATTCCTCAGAATATGATTGCCGAGGAAAATCCCATTGTTGAGTACAGGTTTATGAAGGACGGGGAAGAGGTTACCTCAGAAAAATACCTGATGCCGGAAGATGGCTATGAGTACATTGATGCTACAATTTTAAATGAAAAAGAGTCCACACCCAAGATCACCGATTATCAGGTTGTGGATCTTGAAGGGAACGACTTCACTGAAGAATCATTTCAGGGCACAAAACTTCTGTTGCTGTTCCAGGATATTTCAAAGGCAGATAACGATTCCATGTATGCCATCCGAAAATTAATCGATGTTGCGGATGGTAAATATGATGTGATGGCATTTACTGCATCGGGACCTGATGCGTTTGAATCCTACCGGCATGAACACCAGCTGGCAGTGCCATATTACTTTGTGGATGCCACAGTATTGAAAGCAATGATCCGATCAAATCCCGGTGTTTTACTGGTCAAAGACGGGATTGTTATCGGTAAGTGGCATGAAAATGATGTACCCGATCCTGATGAGCTTCAATCACTCCTCTGATAAAATTTTTATATGGGGCATGCCGGGCGCGGGTAAATCAACCTTTGGGCAAAAACTCGCCGCACAGCTGGAATGCCCTTATACCGACATGGATAGCTGGATCTGTGAAAAGTACGGAAAATCTATCCCGGAAATTTTCAATGAACTGGGTGAAGTTGAGTTCAGGGCTATGGAGCACGAAGCGGTGCAGACGATAACACGTGAGATTTCCGGCGTGGTAGCAACAGGCGGCGGAGCACCCTGTTTTTTTGATAATGCCCGTATTATGAATGAAGCCGGACTTACGATATTTCTTGATACGCCACTACTTACTATTTATAACAGACTTCGTAATCGCAAGGGTCGTCCGTTGCTTGATTACAGCAGTGATTTATATGGGGAATTAAAGCGTACTTATGCGGTACGCGAAACCTGGTATTCCCAGGCGGCGATTACCATAAAAAAAGAAACGACCGACCTCCTCCTGGAGATCGATCGCTTTTTCACAAAGCAATAATGATATTTAGAATAACATCCCGATCGTTAGGGATACGCGGTTCATATCTGTGTTTACGACAGCGCCTTCAGCAGAAGGATAGGGGATTATGGTAGATTTCTGATTTATTCCTGTTACGGCCGACAGGTCCATAAAAAATGTCTTGGTGCGAATTCCCACACCCCCTGAAATTTGGGAGTTTTCATTGTCAATTCCATCATCAGTAGGGTCGGCAAAGAAGGCATATCCTGCACGAATCCTGAATATATCAAGCCTGATTTCAGCACCTCCTCTGAAATTTAAGGCATTCTGATAGACATTATTGATGTAATCGTTATCGGTGGTGAACGCCCCTTCTGAGGGTTTGGTAAGCTGGGCATTTCCGAATTTCACATTTTCTGCCTCAGCGGTAATGAAGCCTAATTTACCCAGTATGAATGTACCGCCAACCCTGAAACGATGCGGAGTCTGCAGATTGTACTGAAATGAAGGGTAGATAAACCCATCCTCAAAGGATTCATTATCAAAATTAGAGTACAGTGCTATTTCACGCGTTTGCTCAAGCGTATACCACGAGGGTGAGGTATAACTGGCGGCAATCATCAAGGGAGTGATCGGGCGCACAATTAATCCGACCGTAATATTTGCGCCAATTCCTCTGAGACGATAATCATCTGTGAGGGTCATATTGAGAAGATCCGTCGCTGTAGGTTCTTCGCGATAGGTTCTTTCCACTTCTTTTCGAACCGTAAGAATCCCTACGCCAAGACCTAGATAGACACGGTCATCATAATTTGCCCCATAGCTTAATGAAGTCTGATATACACCGCCCCGACTGCGAATCGTTTCAGACTGGCGTGTAGGATATTCCTGTGTAGGAAAGCCAAGATCATTACCACGGTAGGTATTCCGGTCTATGAAGTAGAGGCTGTCTCCAATCTGTACGTTAGGTCCGTACAGATCTGCTATATTGTAGTCGAAACCGTTGATGGAAATTGTTTCCTGTCCCTGGTAGATCGTATAAAATTCATCAGTTAGAAAAGTATTGAATGCGAGATCTGAGAGATCATTCCGTGACAAGCCATTAAAAAAGTTATCGCTGTCGACAGAAAAATCAACGAAATCGCGTTCAGCATTCTCGCCGATATAGGTAATGCTGTTTTGAAAATTAGCAATCCTGTTCAGGGAAATCCCGATGGTACCGGACAGCCATTTATCCTTGTTGATCGGCTTATTAATCGCACCGCCAATATTGGCAATATTGAAATTACTGAATGAATCCCGTGTTCGCATTCCAAGGTAATCTGCGTCCGATATGACGAAATTCATGGATGGCGTAAAGGAAAATTCTGAACGATTATACAAACCCAGTCCGGCAGGATTCAGGTGTGCGGTACTTATATCGCCACCTATGGCTGTTCCCGCCCCGCCTAATGCCTGAAGGCGTGCGGATCCTCCGTTATATGTGTTGGTGATCTCCAACGCTGTTGCGGGGAAATCTGCTGCATCCTGAGCCTGAAGCGACCCATATGAGCATACGATTCCCAGGCTTATTACGATAAGCAATTTTTTCATGACCTAAATGTTTAAAGTAATACTAGTTACCCCGGCGTACGCTTCCTGAAGAACCTGAAGACCTGGATGCGCCACTAGACCCTGACGAACGGCTCGCTCCACTGGAGCTTCCGGAACTTCTATATGAAGACCCGCTGCTGCTTCGCGAAGGACTGTAAGAAGACCCGCTGCTTCGTGAAGGCGAGCTGCCTCTGTAAGAAGACCCGCTGCTTCTTGAAGGGGAACTACTTCTGTAAGATGAACCACTTCGCGAAGGTGAAGAGCCTCGGTAAGAAGAACCACTTGAGCGGTACGAATTCGACGACGGTGTTCTGTACGAAGGTAAAGAAGACTGTGTAGAAGTTCTGCCGTACGCGGATCCACGTGAGTTGTTCCCGGTATACGCGCTACCGCGTGTGCGGGTAGAATAATTTGAACGTGGACTGTTATACGCACTAGACCTTGTCGCAGATGAACGCGTCGCAGATGCATTTCTCGAGCTCATCGAACGTGAAATCACATCGTTCGATACGGTTCTTGAAGATGCCACAGACCTGCGGTGATAGTCCGCCTGGGTAGTGCGGCTTCGTGAAACCGAATTGTTAGGATCGATATATCGACGTGTGGCAGTTGATGATGCAACACGGGACGTATTTCCTGCTTTTCCATAAGTATCACCTGTACGACTGGTAAATCGATCACCTGACGCATCAGCTGTACGTTCGCGCGTTCCTGTTGCACGGGAAGGTCCTGCGCCATTTCTGAACGTACGATTATATCTTGATTCGTAATTATTAACAATTATAACGTTATTGCCATAGTAAGGACGTCCCCAGTATCCGCCACCGTAATAGCCGCCACCATAGAATCCGCCATAACCGTAATAAGGATTGTAGAAGGGACTACCCCATCCATAGGAGAAACCGTAATTCCATGAAGGACCCCATCCCCATGAAGGACCCCATGCACCGCCCCAGCCTAAACCAAAGCCGAAAGCTACGCTAAATCTCCATCTGCTCGAAGGGTACCAGCTATTGTAAGGATAACCCCATCCACCAAAACCAGCATAATAGGGATCATAAAAACCAGGAGTTGTATTGTAGTAATAGTTATTCACTACAGGAACCTGGTAATCATCACCTGCATTTCCGCCTTCAGTGTAATATTCATCATCCGAATATTGCTCATTTCCGGACTCATTATTCCCATATCGGGCCAGATATTCCGGATTTACATGCTCCTCAGAGTACGCATTTTCATTTTTGATTGCGTATTCCGTTGTTTTTTCTGCCTGGGCATCGGATAAATTAGGATTTATGTTCATTTGCTTCTCCTTAAGGGCCTTTCGGTCCTTCTTGGTGAAGTACATGTCATCATATTCCTGTGCCTGAGCTATCCCCGCAAAAGCGAAAAAAGCGGCCAGAATAACACTGAATTTTGTTTTTGGGGCTTTCATGATGTTTTCCTTTCGTTATATAAACTTAATTTATTAAACGACAAATGCCAAAATAGGATCTTCTAATCTTTATATTTGCCGCATAATTCTTTTCCTACGTAACAATAATCAAAAACTGTACCAAAATAATGGCTAAGGGATTACCGAAACGAAGCGAAGACTATTCTCAATGGTATAATGAACTGGTAAAAAGGGCCGATCTGGCTGAACATTCAGCAATTCGCGGCTGCATGGTCATTAAACCTTATGGTTATTCCATATGGGAAAAAATGCAGGCCGCCCTGGATAAAATGTTCAAGGATACGGGTCATGTTAACGCATATTTTCCGCTGTTTGTTCCCAAGTCGTATCTGAGTAAGGAAGCGGCTCATGTGGAGGGTTTTGCCAAAGAATGTGCTGTTGTTACACATTACCGACTGAAAAACGCTGAAGATGGTTCAGGTGTAATTGTTGATCCTGAAGCCAAACTGGAGGAGGAATTAATAGTTCGGCCTACTTCCGAAACAGTCATATGGAATAGCTATAAGAACTGGATTCAATCATACCGTGACCTTCCATTACTTATTAATCAATGGGCCAACGTAGTTCGCTGGGAAATGAGAACACGTTTATTTTTACGGACAGCTGAATTTCTCTGGCAGGAAGGCCATACGGCACATGCCACCAGCCAGGAGGCAGTGCAGGAAACACTTCAAATGCTGAATGTCTATGCGACCTTCGCAGAGAAATTCATGGCATTGCCGGTAATTAAGGGGGTAAAATCAGAAAGTGAGCGTTTCCCCGGTGCAATTGATACGTATTGTATTGAAGCCCTGATGCAGGATGGCAAGGCACTTCAGTCAGGAACCTCACATTTCCTCGGGCAGAATTTCGCAAAAGCATTTGATGTAAAATTTGCTGATAAAAATGGCAAACTGGAATATGTATGGGGTACCTCATGGGGTGTTTCCACGCGTTTAATGGGTGCCCTCATTATGGCTCATTCTGATGACGACGGATTGGTGCTTCCTCCAAGTCTGGCTCCGATACAGGTGGTGGCAGTACCTATTTTCAAGCAAACCGAACAACTTGATGCCATTCGTGAGAAAATAAATGTACTGCGTGATTCATTTTTAGAGCGTGGGGTTTCGTTTAAATTCGATGACAGGGATACTCAAACACCGGGATGGAAATTTGCCGAGTATGAACTGAAAGGCGTTCCGGTACGGCTCGCAATGGGCCCGCGTGACATTGAGCAGGGAACCGTGGAGGTAGCACGGCGTGATATCCGCGAAAAGGTGACGATTCCTTTGGATCAGGTTGTTGAACATGTTACGGCACTTCTGGATGAAATTCAGGCCAATATCTATAACCGGGCGTTGTCGTTCAGGGAGGAAAACACGCATTTCGTGGACAGCTATGATGAATTCAGGGAGGTGCTGGATGAAAAAGGCGGATTTATCTGGGCGCATTGGGATGGAACATCTGAAACCGAGGAGAGAATTAAGGAAGAAACCAAGGCAACAATCCGATGTATCCCGCTGGAGTCAGATCAGCCTGAAGGCGGCAAATGCATGTACAGCGGCAAGCCGTCGAAACAGCGTGTTTTGTTCGCGAGAGCATATTAATTTGAAAGTTTGTCGCTTTCAGGACTATTCAGGACAACCAATTTCACTTAATTCTTGTTTCTAATGGGCATGATCGTAAGTGTTATCATTCCTGCGTTTAATGAGGAAAAGAGTATAGCCTGTGTTCTGAAAGAAATACCGATGGACATTGTGGATGAGGTGGTTGTTGTGAATAATGCATCTACGGATCAAACCCGATCCTGTGCCGAGAAGGCTGGCGCCACAGTACTGGATGAGCCTGTAATGGGGTATGGGAGGGCATGTCTTGCCGGAATTGATTACCTTTCGAGAAGGAAGGAAACACCTGATATTATTGTTTTTATGGATGCCGATTATTCTGACTATCCTGAAGAATTGCCAAAGCTTATAGAGCCGATCACTTCCGACCGCGTGGATATGGTCATTGGTTCCAGGGCATTGGGTGAGCGGGAATCAGGTTCCATGACTCCTCAGCAGATTTTTGGCAACTGGCTCGCTACCCGGATCCTGAAATGGAAATATAATGCCCGATTCACGGACCTGGGTCCCTTCAGGGCTATCAGGTACGACAGCCTGATGGAATTGGGAATGCGGGATCAAAATTATGGCTGGACTGTGGAAATGCAGATCAGGGCAGCCAAAAATGGATTAAGATTTACCGAGGTGCCTGTGAGATACCGCAAAAGAATTGGATTCTCGAAAGTATCGGGTACTTTGAAAGGGACGGTCATGGCGGGATATAAAATTCTATGGACGCTGTTTACCTACGGATAATGGAGATTGTTATTTTAATCATATACATTCTTTCATTGCTGTTCATTTTTTTGTTCAGCCTGGGACAGCTCCACCTTACCTGGCACTATCGTAAAGCTCACAAGACTTATTCCGGTAACAATACTCTGCTTCAGAAATTTCCCATGGTCACCGTTCAGTTGCCGGTTTATAATGAACGTTATGTGGCAGCACGTCTGATCGATTCTATTTGTGCTCTGGACTACCCGTCTGACAGGATTGAAATCCAGGTCCTTGATGATTCAACGGATGAAACCTTGCAAATCATACAGGAACGAGTTTTGCATTGGCAAAACAAGGGATGTGCAATCGTGCATATCCGCAGGCCAGATCGTGAAGGGTTCAAAGCCGGAGCTCTTCAATATGGTTTGGAAAGGGCGAAAGGGGAGTTCATTGCCATTTTTGATGCTGATTTTCTGCCGCCGGCTGATTTTCTACGAATATCTCTTGCGCAGTTTACAGACAAAACCGGTGTGGTTCAATCTCGCTGGGGTCATATTAATGAAAACTATTCCCTGCTTACACGGCTTCAGGCATTCGGCCTCGATGCGCATTTTACCATTGAACAAACGGGACGGAGTCATGCAGGCAGCTTTATAAATTTTAATGGGACTGCGGGTGTATGGAGAAAGGCGTGCATACTGGATTCCGGAGGCTGGTCTGCCGATACTCTTACAGAAGATCTTGATCTGAGTTATCGGGCACAGCTGAAAGGCTGGAAGTTCAGATATATTGAAGATAGCGTTGCCCCGGCAGAATTGCCTGTAATAATGCCTGCTATTAAAAGCCAGCAATACCGATGGAATAAAGGCGCTGCTGAAACCGCAAGGAAGAACCTTTTCAGCGTATTGAAAGCCCGCATATCACTAACCTCAAAATATCATGCTTTCTTTCACCTTCTGAACAGTTCTGTATTTGTAGCCTTGCTGATCGCGGGATTGGTGAGTATACCGGTATTGTTCATTCGTCAATCTCACCCTGAGTTTAATTCGCTCTTTTACCTCGGAGGAATTTTTCTGATAGGATTTTTTTCGATCGCTTATTTCTACTGGACAGCAGTAAAAATGGTGCATCCCGACCAGCCGGCACATTATTTTTTGAAGAATTTTTTCCCTTTTCTGGTAGTATCCATGGGGCTTTCACTGCACAATGGTATGGCGGTAATCGAAGGATTGTTCGGAAAGAAGACACCTTTTTTCAGGACACCCAAGTTTAATATTCGGAATGCATCTGATTCCTGGAAAAATAACCGGTATGTAAAATATCGTCTAAACTGGAAAACAGTTGCCGAAGGACTCCTGACATTATATTTTGCATTTGGTCTTGTGGCTGGTTTCATGGTAAAGGACCCGGGACTTATGCTTTTTCACCTGATGCTCATGCTGGGTTTCGGATTTGTATTTTATCATTCGATAAAATCTATTTATGGAGGTACATCCACTTCTTAAGAACCGATTGGCACAGGTTTCAGGGCTGATTATGCTTGCCGTGTGCGTCATTCTCCTTGGATATTTTACTCACCGGACTGATCACTTTCAATTGATCTCTCTGCTCTCGATTGGGTTTGTTTTGGCCTGGTATCTCTATAAATCGGAGTTTTCCCTTAGAACATTGCTTTTTGCCGGGGTAGCGCTGCGGATACTGCTGTTTTTCATGCTGCCAAATCTTTCGGACGATATTTACCGGTTCATCTGGGATGGCCAGCTACTCGCACAGGGGCTGGATCCATTCGAAAGGCTTCCATCATCGTTTGCGACGGCGGGTGAATTTCCAACCGGAACCTCACCATCGCTGTTTGACCTTCTTAACAGCAAGGATTATTTCACAGTATATCCCCCGCTTTTACAATATGTCTTTTTGGCATCGGCATCCGTTGCCGGTTCTTCTATCATCGGCAATATTATTTTCCTGAGGACGATCCTGATCCTATCGGAAGCCGGAATCATTTACTTGCTTTTTAACAGGGACAGGGAAAACAGGAATTTGCTACTGTATGCCCTGAATCCGGCTGTAATCCTGGAAATAACAGGCAATTTACATTTCGACGGAGCTGCCTTATTCCTGATAATCCTGTCGCTTTTAATAGTTGATCGGCGGTCTTTCACTTCCGGTGTTGTATATGGCGCTTCTGTACTGATTAAACTTGTGCCATTGATATTTGCCCCGCTTTTATTTTTCAGGCAGTCTTACCGGAACAGGATCAAATTCTTTACCGCTGTGACAGGAGTCATTATTTTACTGGGGCTCCCATTATTTTCGTATGGTTTATTTGCCGGAATGTCGGAGAGCCTTGGTCTGTATTTCAGAAAATTTGAGTTCAATGCAAGCCTGTATTACCTTGTTCGTGAAATAGGTTTCTGGCGTAAGGGCTATAACGATATCGCATTTATCGGACCGTTCCTGGCCTCTGTTACATTTTTGCTCATTTTGATTTATTCATGGTTCCGCAGAAAAACTTCACAACTTGATTTATTTGAATCATTCGGGATCATTCTTACGATTTACCTGTTATTAGCTACAACAGTTCATCCATGGTATATTGTCCCGGTAGTAGGTCTTTTAGTATTTACCAACCTAAGGTATGCTTTTGTATGGTCATTCCTGGCAATGTTCAGCTATATCGGTTATACCGACGCAGGTTATGAGGTGCCTGTTACATGGATATTTATTGAATACGGTATCCTGTTGATTATACTCATTCACGATATTCGAAAAAACAACAGTTCATATGCGGTCTAAGTATTTAGCAGCGATTATTTATTGTATCATATTTTTCATTTCAGGATGTATGGATCGGGAAAAGGAATATCAAATAATGCTTGAAGGCCTACTGAGTGAGTCGGTACCGTTTATAACTCCGGAAGAACTTGGTGAAAAGGACTCAAATTATATTCTTCTGGATACGCGTACACCAAGGGAATATGAAGTAAGTCATCTAAAGGGTGCGCAATTTGTAGATTTTGATGAATTTAATCTGAATTCAGTAGCCCAATTCCCAAAGGATACGACCCTGGTTGTCTATTGCTCGGTAGGCTACCGAAGTGAAAAAATTGGTGAAAAACTGCGGGAAGATGGTTTTACAAATGTGTACAACCTTTATGGAGGAATTTTTGAATGGAAAAACCAGGGCTTTGATGTCGTTAATTCAAAGAATGAAATGACAGACAGTGTGCATACCTATAATGAATCGTGGTCCCGTTGGCTTTTAAAAGGCACAAAAATTTATGAGTGATCAGGTTCTTATCATTTTTTTGAGAAACCCTGAACTCGGACGTGTGAAAACCCGCATTGCCAAGGTATTGGGGGATGAGGCAGCCCTGGCCATATACCTCAGGCTTTTGACGAAACTGAGACATTCCCTCCGGAACGGGCCGTTTGATATACACCTGTATTATTCAGATTATGCCGACACCGAGGATGACTGGAATGAACTGAAAGTTTCAAGGTATGTACAGCGCGGTGATGACCTTGGATCCCGAATGGCTGATGCGTTTAAAAGATCTGTTGAAAGCGGTTATAAAAAGGCTGTACTTATCGGGTCTGACATTCCCGATCTTTCGATGAAAGACCTGAACGAGGCTTTTGAAGCACTGGATCATCATGACGTCGTAATAGGTCCGGCCGTTGACGGAGGATACTATCTGGTTGGCATGAAAAAGAATTATCCGGGAATTTTTCAATTGACAAAGTGGAGTCATTCCGGGGTTCTTCAGGAGACGGCAGAAAAAATAAAGAACCTTGGATTGTCCCTGGCTAAGACAAGATTGTTAAATGACATTGATGAACCTGAAGACCTCAGGGATCACGGGCTCATCTGATCATGCCAGTTTTTCAAGATCGCGAATCAGGATTTTTCTGCGATCAAAATATATCAAATTCTTATCTTTTAACTCGTTAAGGATCGTAGTCACGGTTTGTCTTGATGTACCGGTAAGGTTGGCTATATCCTTGTGTGTGAGCTTGGTGGGTATCATTGTTTCGAATCCAACTTTCTTTCCCTTCCAGGCCGCTGCTTCTTTTAGAAATTCAATTATCCGGGTCCGGGCGTCCTTAAATACGAGCGATTCAATCTTCCTTTCAAGCTTTCTGATGCGCAGGCCGATCAGTTTGTAAATCTTTAGTGATAATTCCTTATTATCCGCCATGAGCTCCTTCATTTCATCAATACTTATCGGGCAAACCATGGTATCATCATCCATGGCTTGTGCAAAATCATTCCGTGTATCTTCACCCGCGAGCACAAGTTCACCAAAAATTTCACCTGTCGTGAGTATGGCCTTTATAATTTCCTTGCCGTCATCCAGGTAGGAGCCAATCCTGACTCTTCCCTCGGCAATCATGAAAATATGCCGGGCTTTATCATTCGGAAAATAGATAAATTGGTTTTTCCGGTATTTGATAAATTCATGGGCATCTGCCATGGCAGCCGTCTTGTGCGGACACATGATGTTAAACAAATTCACATCTTCAAAATACCAGAGGTTATTATTTTCCATAATTATTGCATGTGGTTGATCCTTCTTTTCTGAACTCATCCAACGATGGGGCAATGTAACCACATATCATTGCGATAGTATCCTGAAATTATCAAAAAAGTATAACGGATGCATCGATCCTCATATGGATTAAACGTAATTTTCCACTTATACAGTTTCAAAATTCATGGCAGATTCATACAGGCTTTCACAAATTTGGTATTATCCAATAAAATCTCTACCCGGAATAAGACTTAAAACGGCCCGGGCTGGTCTCAGGGGACTCGAAGGAGACAGAAGATTCATGCTTTGTGATAATTCGAACCGTTTCATTTCAATTCGGGAAAGAAAGGACCTTTACAGATTTAGTGTTACACCTGGAAATGGACACCTGATCATTGGCCATCCGGATGCCGGTGAGGAATGTCAAATCCCGTTAAACCCATCACAGGGAAAACGGGTGGATGTTGAGGTTTGGGATGACCGTGTGTCTGCTGTTGAGGCAGATTTTGAGATTAACAAGTGGTTTTCCAGCATACTGGATACTCAGGTAAAGCTGGTATATATGCCGGACGAATCGGAACGGAAAATTGGCGGGAAATGGCTTACCGGAAATGACCTGGTGGGATTTGCTGATGGCTATGCCTATCTGATCGCCGGTGAAACCAGCCTTCGGGATGTTTCCATAAAAACAGGCCTCGGCAGTGACCCACGGAGATTCAGACCAAACCTGATAATTGAAGGAAGTGAACCATATGACGAATTTTACTGGAAGAAAGTCAGCATCGGGAATACGATATTTTCAGGTTTGAAGCCCTGTGAACGTTGCCTGGTTACAACTGTAGATCCAGATTCAGGGCATACCGGAAAAGAGCCCCTGCGCATGCTTTCGGAACAGAAAATTGAGGGCAAGGCGGTGTTCGGCCAGCATGCATCGATCGTTACGAATGGAGTTATAAACGAAGGGGATCCGGTAAATGTGTTGGAAAGGAAAGAATCTCCGTATGATCCTCTCTAATTTAGGATTGCTGTGTAACTTTGACGTAAACGGACCTGGATGACCTACTTATATATCAAGGCTTTGCATATAATTTTCGTTGTGACGTGGTTTGCGGGCCTTTTTTATATTGTGCGTATTTTTATTTATCACATTGAGGCGAATGAGCGTGAGGAGCCTGCGAGGTCTGTACTTATTCAGGAATATCAGCGAAATGCGCGTCGGCTGTGGCTAGGAATAACATGGCCTTCGGCCATACTTACACTGATATTCGGCACATGGTTATTATACCTTAATCCGGAATACCTGTCCCAACAATTCATGCAATGGAAACTTGCACTGGTTTTTTTGTTATACCTCTACCAGTTCCTGTGTCATCGATTATACCGTCAGCTTCAGGAAGGGTCAATCAGGTATACTTCGCAGCAGTTGAGGATTTGGAATGAGGTCGCTACACTCTTCCTTTTTGGAATAGTTTTCCTGATTGTACTGAAGAGCGCGATGAACATGATGCTGGCATTAACGGGATTCGTAGTTTTAGCCATAATTTTATTTATGGCAATTCGTCTATATAAAAACATTCGATTGAAAAATGAAAAATAATAAGCTTTTATGGGCACTGACGTTTATGGTGATGCTTTGCGCGGGAGCGTGTTCCACAAATTCTGAAGAAGAGAAATTGCCTTTCTTAGGTAGAAAAGAAATTGAAGGAACCGATACCATCTATCATAAAATTGCAGATTTTGAGTTTGTAGATCAGGACAGCAACTTTGTTACTAATGAAACTTTTGCCGACAAGATTTATGTAGCTGATTTTTTCTTTACTTCGTGTCCAACTATCTGTCCGATTATGAAGACCCAGATGCTACGGGTATATGAAGAGTTCAGGAATGATCCTGAGGTTGGCATTCTTTCCCATAGTATTGACCCGACACATGACACGGTTGCATTACTCCATGAATTTGCGGCAGATCTCGGAGTAACAGGGGATCAGTGGAGATTTGTTACCGGAGATAAGGAAAAGATTTTTGAAATTGGTCAGAAGAGTTATATGGTGCCTGCTGCTGAAGATTCAACAGAACCAGGCGGCTATATTCACAGTGGCGCCTTTATCCTTGTGGACAAGGAGCGCAGGATCAGGGGAATCTATGATGGCACAAAACCCGAACAGGTTGACCGCCTGATGAATGATATTGAACGTTTAAAAAAAGAGTATAACGGATGAAAAATTTTCTTTTAGTAATCATAGTAGCCTTATTGGCAGCCTCATGCAGTAGTTCATCATCTTCCTCTGAAGGGGAGTCTTCAAACGAGGATAATGTAAAAAAGGCACAGTATATGGTTGCCGGTGAGACTTTATTTTTGCAATACTGTTCGAACTGCCATCAGCAGGATGGAACGGGCCTGGCAGACCTTTACCCACCGTTGAAAGATTCAGATTACCTGGCGAACAATTATGAAGCGATCATCTGTATTATCAAAAATGGCAGACAGGGCGAGATCGTCGTTAATGGAAAGACATATAATCAGGTTATGCCGCCGCTCAACATGCTTACGGATCTGGAAGTAGCGGAGATCGGAACCTATGTATTCAACACGTTTAGTCCGAATAAGCGATTCGTTCCCGTTACGGAAGTTTCAAAAATCCTGGCAGAGTGCGAGGGGGCAAACTAAAAGATTGATTTCAACCTGATATTTGTGGAGGTGACCCCTGTTGCGGCCACTTTTACCGAGGCATGTTCGAATGATGGGGGACCCATGGCTCCCATTGAATCATTACCAAACCCGAATGGTTCTTTAGGGATTCCCATAAAATTTTTATCCAGTTCGCCATTGTTATTAACGTCATGAAATAGACTGAGTCCATATGTTCCGGGCTCAAGATTTTCAATGGTAATGACCAGTTCAGATTCATTGTTAACCTCTGCAGACTGATCTGCAAAGATGTGATCAGTTTCTAAAAAAGTGTCTTCAGAATTATAGATTGCTACATGAATTTTTCCTGCGTGGTCACGGATATTGTTCACCACAATCCGTAATGTGCCCTTTTCCTGTGTATTCACGGTTGCACTGCAGAATAAACCAGCAATAATCATTGCTATCCGTATCATTCTTTAATTCAATTAAAATTCTCCTCTCTTTCATTCACTTCCGCCACCCTGTTCAGATATTCCTGATAGAACAGATCAAATTCTTTTTTGGGCAGAAGTTCTTTAAGTTCTTCCAGGCTTAGTTCCGCATATGTGCTTAGCTGTGTCTCCGCACATTGCAGGATATAGGCTTTTAACAGTCGTACTGAATTCGGATTGATTTCAATCGCACTAACAAGCAAATCGTAGGCCAAAAACCGGTCGGAAGAAGAAATGTAATTGGCGGAAGTAATCACTGCATCTTCGCGGAACGGATTGCTTGAAGCCACCCATTTGAATATTGGTAAGGCTGTTGTATCGCCACTCGTCGCTTTTAAAAGAGCCGTATAATATTGTTTTTCGAGGTAATGTTCCTGATCGAATTCCACTCCGTCATTAATTCGGTCGGCCAGTCCACGAATATTCTTGCTGGCGGCGAGCAGTTCCAGATCATGCCAGACAATTTCATCATACAGGTTTTCATCGGAAAGTTGTAATCCTGCAATAGCTGCAAACACATTGATTGCGTCTGAGATGCGGTCTCTTTCAAGCAGATATTTGCTTGCATACAGGTATGCCCTCGCGCGAAGGTCGGTATCGCTAATCGTTTCGGCAATTTTCAAATACCGCGCAGTATCCAGGGGATCGGTATTGTAACGGAGGAACAAATATTTTTTGCCATCATCTTCAGACATAATTGCAGCTGCATCGGTCTGATACACCTCCATCATGGTTTTAGCTACCAGAGAATTTTCTTCTTCCTGATCGTTCGCCAGCTGCTGCCAAAGAGTTATTGCATTCTGAATTTCATGATTTTCGGAATATGCCACTGCCAGATTGAACGTTGCATCAGGATTATTACGGTCGGCAGACCAGTTAAAATATTGAACTGCCACATCGGGCGCATTTTCGTCAAGTGCCCATTTACCTCCAATATCAAAGTAGTCTTTATCGTCTGACCTGTTCCCCATTGCATTGATCAGGCGGAAAGCACGATTCACCTGATGGTCTTTTTTAAGGTTCAGTGACTCACTTAACTCGAGATTTTCCCTGTATCGGCTGTTAAACGGATAGCGTGTATAACGGTGTAATTCTTCGGAAGGGAGGGAATCCTCTTTATACAGATAATTCAGCGTTTCATTGAAAATCACAGAGCTCTTAAGAAATGACAAAGCCGAATCATACTGCGATCCTTCAATTTCCCAACCTTCATGCTGGAGATTCTTCATCACAAACGCATTATTCCTGGATATGGGGTCATCGGGATTTACATACCGGTTGATAACCGAATCTGCATCTACACTGATTTCATTTTTTATCAGCAACCCGGTAATATTGCTTGAGGATGTTGTTTGATCTGATTTAAGTTCATGCGCTCTGTCCATAAACAGGTAGGCGCTATCAATAATATTCACCTCATTGAAGGTGAGTCCGAGATTATTCAGAAGTTCATAGTTCTCCGGAAATATCTCCATTCCTTCTTTCAGGGTAAAAACGGCGTCGAACATCCGGCTTGTTTCCACATAGGCGTTTGCAAGGTCCACATAGCTTTGGGGTGTGGGCCACTTACGAATCGCTCTTTGGAAATAGGGTATTGCCCTGGCATGGGCACCTTCATTGGCATAGAATTTACCCAGTGAATAGTTGGATTTATGGTTATTGAAGCCATAGCTTGCTCCATCCTGGTAATAGCGCAGCGCAAAAAGCGGCTGATTTCCATAAAGATACATATCGCCCAGACCGTTGTAATATGCAGAGCGTGTTTGAAATACTGAGACACTCGTGCCGGCGGGAAGGATGAAACCAAGGAATGTAATCAGCCCAACCAGGCGAAAGGTAAAATAGGGCATGCTGGTTGGCTTGAAAAGAATTTTATGCACCGGAAGGTTTTTACCCAGCGGACCAATAAAATTTGCCAGTACATACAGAAGGAATACAATGCCGAATGCCAGGTGACCCACCACGATAAAATCACGGAAGACTTCCTTTCCGGGATCATTCCCGGTTAGCATCAGATGGGCAAGTGTTCCAAGCGAAGCCAGCATCATCGAGGCGTAGAAATAAGCTCCTGCAGGTTTGAATGACATTAAATAACTGTATTGGGGTTCGCGTTCTGAAAATCCCCAGATTCCCAGAAAGGCCGAAATTAACAGCAGGATCGATAAATTGATATAAATAAGTTCCCAGGTGATAATATTGGATTCCTTCAGGTATGCCATCAGCAGAATAGCCAGATAGACAAAGCAGAAGATAAGAAAATGACGAAGTGCGCTGCTGCTGTTTCCTTCGGCGTTTTTAGTTAAAAGCCCGATGATGGCAATGATAATTTCATGGGCAACCATCAGGGTAAAAATGACCGAGAGAATCATCATCAGGTAGAACGACGAGGTTGCAAGATACAGGAAGGGGTTTTTTACTTCCGAGAATTGATAAATGATCAGACCAAATGCCACTGTTACCAATAGAAAAAATACCCACCGCCTGAAGAATGGGATCGTGGATTTTACCCTGTTGAAAATATAGGTTGCAGGAACATACAACAATAGCGCAAGAATGAGCGCTTCTTTTGATTCAGTATTAAAGAGAAAAAGGAGCTCCAGGTTTAAGGAGACCAACGCGGCAATCAGCAGTGAGGCACCTACAAAGTACCAGAAACGCTCCAGGTATGTAATAACGGTTGTGAGTGTAATGAAACATAAGGCTGTGATCCCAAGAAAACTATAATAGGACCAGATCGGTATAAACGTTTCCCCTCCGCTAAAGAATTGCCAAAAGATCTGCGCCGGGGCCTCTATTAAAAAATTAAAGGGGCCAATCTTAATATCACTTACAGGGATGTTCAGGGTTTCCGTTCTTGCGAACGTATCCCATCCAATGAGTGAATCGAAACCCGCCAGTTCAAGGGCAATTATTGTTACTCCTAAAAGGATCAGCAAGATGAAAATTAAAAAATATAGAGCCCGCTGACCCGGCGACCAATTGCGCCAAAAAATTATGTTTTGCATAGGCTATTCAAGCACTTTAGGGACCCTGAAATAGTCGGAATCTTTTTTCGGTGCGTTTTTCAAAGCTCTTTCATGGCTCAACTGGGGACCTACCACATCTTCACGAATCATATTAACCTCATGAGACATTGTTGTAATAGGTGCTATTCCCTCCGTGTCGAGTTCATTAAGTTTTTCAACCCAGGTAAGGATCTCACTCATGTCCTTCATCATTTCACCGGCAGTATTTTCATCGAATTCCAACCTTGCCAGGTGCGCGATCTTGTTGAGCAGGTCCTTATCTATTTTCATTAAAATATTTTTTTAACTCGTTGTCAATAATTCTGTAGGTCTTCTCCCTTAATGAACCTGTTTCTTCAAGTGTCATTCCAACGGTACTGATGGGTTCATGAAAGATGACTTTCATTTTATGACGTTTAGGTAAAAATGTCGAATCTGGCAAAATTATCCAATTATAAGGAATAGTTACAGGTACTATTTCAATTTGTTTTTCGATCGCTGTACGGAAAGCGCCATCCTTGAAGCGTGCCATTACAGGCAGATTTCGGGTTAAAATACCACCTTCGGGAAAGATGTTAAGGCTTTTGCCCTCTTCTATGGCTTTTTTTGCCTTCAAGAGGGTCTCATACCGGCTTTTTACACTTTCCCTGTCGACGGTAATGTGCAGTTTTCGGTACATGTATCCAAAAAGTGGTATTTTTTCCATATCGTTCTTTCCAACGAAGATGGCATTCACAGGATTCAGGCCCATGGTAGGTATGTCCAGGTAGCTGAAATGATTTGGACAGAAGATATAGCTTTTACCTTTTTCAGGCGCAAAATTCATTTCAACGGTGACGGGCATCAGTATCATATTGAAAAAAATATGTGCCCATACCCTGTTGATAATTCCTACCCAGCCATGGAGGGAAGGAAAAATTATCGGGATCATAAAAAATGGAAAGAAAAGAATGAAAAAGACGCAAAAGACCAGGAATGCATAGAGTGCATACAGCATTTGAATCCCTTTACGAAAGATATGCAGCATATCAGCGGATCAAGATCAGTTCCGTCTGCCGTCCATCGATATACCGGACTCCGTCTTGAAGAAAAAACGCATCCTCTTCCAGCATAATTCGAATTTCCTTATTCCATTCTTCTATAAAAGTAGCTGCATTTAGTTCAATGGCATAGGCGGTGTTTACATGTAATGGATAATCCCCGGTGTAAGGAACACCTTCCTGCGAATCCCACATGCCCAATGTCGTTCCGGCGGCATGACCGTGGAACCCAATGGGGTGAGAATAAATGGAGGGCTTAATACCTTCCGTGATTGCCTGCTCCCGTGACTCCTTGAGTATTTCATTCCCGGTTTTTCCTGCCTGGAAGTTATCTGTAAAAATATCCTGGAGCCTGTTGCCCCTGGTCAGAGCATTTTTCAGGTATTCGGGGGCATCGGTTTCGCCTGGGCGAAGAACATATGCATGCTGCTGTGTATCGGTATTGAGGCGCAGGTAGGTGATCCCAAAATCAACATGCAGAAGGTCGCCCGGCAGAATAATTTGATTGTCAGGCCGGTTTGAAAAGCTCCGCAGGTGATCGAAGGATTCCGGATCTGCCCGCTGGATGGAAACAGTCGGGTGAAACCATGTTACGAGTCCCAGACTTCTCACCCGGTCTCTTAACCACCAGACAACATCATCCGTTGTGGTAATTCCGGGGTGAATAACTTCCGAAGAGAAAGCTTCTTTAATGATTTCATGGGCAATGCGGCAAACATTGCCGTAAATAACCAACTCTTCCTGGCTTCTTGTTTCGAGCCAGCCTACGGCCACTTTTTCTGCGGAAACAATGCGTGAGGCATATTTCTTGCCGAGATATTCCCTGAAAATATTCATGTCTGTGGAAGCGATTCCATCAGCATGGCCGTAATGATCTGAAAAGTTAATTCCAATTTTTGAGGGGTTTCTTTCATTGATGATCTCAACAAGCCTCGCCCACTGATCGGGCTGTTGGTCCTTATCCCAGCTTTTTTTAAACAGGGTTCCCACATCGTAGCGCGCCACGGCGAGTGTTTCAAGATCTTTTCCGTTACCCGGGTCGTATATGACGAGGATTGTTCGTCTGCGTGCTGAAAGCCAGGTTGATGGCAGAAATGTCTTTATGACGGGGTCTTCATTGTATTCGCGGCTGATGATCACCCACATATCCAAACCGTTCTCTCGCATGATCGCAGGGAGAACCGTTTTTATCCGGGAATCCAGTATTTCATCGATTACACGTGCCCGTTCCTTCATCGGCAGGATCACGGGAATCTGTGCGCCGGCATTTAAAGAGATGATAAAAGAAAATAGAAGTAAGTATCTGGTAATGGTATTCATTTGGCCAAATTAGTGATTTCTGCGTTTTCAGGCATTATAAGTTTCGTAATCCTGTTGAATCGTAAGAATAGAAAAATTGCGGTAAGGGTAAGCCCGGTTAAAAGTCCGATCCAGATCCCTGCCGGTCCCATGTTGAATTGAAATGCGAGAAGATATCCGGCCGGAAGTGCAACCACCCAATATGCAAAAAATGTAACATACGTTGGGACCTTCACATCTTCCAAACCCCGCAATGCCCCGAGGCTCACCACCTGGATACCATCAGAAATCTGGAAAAAACCTGCAATCACGAGCAGTGTTGACGCGATGGCAATTACGTCTTCATTTTGAATATAGAGTGATGGAAGAAAGTATCTTCCCAGGATAAAAATTAAAGCGGTACAGGTCATGAACAGCACCACCATTCCGTAAATCGAGAAAGCCGCCGCCCGCAGGGTAGGGATGTCTTTTTTACCCCATTGATTTCCAACACGGATCGTGGCTGCAGCTGATAAGCCTGATGCGGCCATGTAGGACACTGCGGCCAGGTTTACGGCGATCTGGTGGGCGGCAAGTGAATTCGTCCCCAGCCATCCCATCATAATTACTGCGAATCCAAAAGCACCAACTTCAAAGATATACTGGATTCCCGCTGGAATGCCAATATTGGTGATCCTTCGAAAGACTTTCCTGCTGTATGGTCCGATTTGAAAACCAGCTCTGAACGGTCTGAACTTTCTACCATAGAATAGATAAGCGATCATCCATGTGGCCAGAATAATTCGGGAGATCAATGAGGCCCATCCTGCGCCTTCAAGTCCCATGGCCGGAAACCCAAATTTTCCATAAATGAGGAGATAGTTAAGCACCACATTGAACAGGTTTGACACAATCACGATAACCATTGCCATGCGGGTCATCGACAATCCTTCGGCGAACTGACGGCCGGATTGAAAGATCATCAACGGTATAATGGAGAAGGTAATTATACCCAGGTAGGGTATCGCAAGTTCGACCACATCTTCCGGCTGTTCCAGGGCATGCAGGCCGGGGGACGCGAGAATAATGATCAAAAACAAAATGATCCCAGTAAAAATGTTGATGACAAAAGCATGTTTCAGCAACCTGGCAGCTCTTCGATGATCGCCTTCGCCATCAGCGGCTGCCACCAGTGGAGTTATGCCGTAGGAAACCCCGATGCCGAACATCAGGACAATGTTGAATATTACGTTCGCAAGTGATGCCGCAGCCAGTGGGGTAGCACCGAGTTGTCCGACCATCACACTGTCGGCGACGCTCACCATCATGTGACCAAGCTGACTCAGCATAACCGGGTATGCCAGTAAAAAATTCTTTTTGATATGATCGGGGTAATTCTGAATCATGTTAATAGCCCCGGAGTCTGGCGGCCTTGAGTAGTCCTGCCATGCTGATACTGTCTGTGATTTCGTTATTCATAACCATTTCAACTGCTTCTTTCAGGTGAATTTTTTTCACGATAAGATCATCTTCGCTTTCCTCCAATTGCGGGGTTCCAAATGACAGTTGTGTGGCGATATAAATATAGGCTACCTCATCGGTTACGGAATTTGATGTATGAAGTGTTATGATCTTTTCCCATGATGAAGCTTCAATCCCTGTTTCTTCCTTTAATTCCCTTTTCGCTGAAATCAACGGATCATCAGATACAGGACCTCCGCCTTCCGGGATTTCCCAACTATATTGATCGAGCGGATAGCGGTACTGTCCGACAATCCATGTGTAGTCATCTTCATCCAGCGGGATGATACCCAGTGCAATATTTTTGAAATGAACAGTGCCGTAAATACCTTTTCCACCGCCCGGATTTATGACCTGATCTTCGGTTACGGTAATCCAGGGGTTGTTATATACCTGTCGTGAGAAGAGGCGCTGCCACGGGTTGTTTGTTTCACTCATACTCCAAAGCTAGCAATTTGTTTTTTTGACCGCCCCTAATTTCATTGGAATAGTGTTTTTTATGTCTGAGGTGAGCATGTATCTTTACTGCATGCTTCAGACTCATTTTTCAAAAGACTTATTGGAGGCAGGTTGTGATGAGGCGGGCCGGGGTTGTCTTGCGGGCCCGGTGGTGGCTGCTGCCGTTATCCTTCCGCGGGATTACCATCATCCATTCATGAATGATTCCAAGCAGCTCACCGAAAAAAAGCGGGATATTCTTCGTGTTGAAATTGAGCGTGAGGCGATTTACGGTGTGGCCATGGTGCACAATGAGGAAATTGACAGAATCAATATCTTAAATGCGTCATACCGTGCTATGCACCAGGCCATAGATCAATTGGCGCAAATGCCGGAATTACTGCTGATCGATGGCAATCGCTATAAGCCACATAATGATGTTCCGTTTGAATGTGTTGTCAAGGGCGACAGTAAATTTCTTTCGATCGCAGCGGCTTCCATCCTTGCCAAGACCTACAGGGACGAGTGGATGAGGCAAAAAGCGCTTGTATACCCGGCCTTTGACTGGGAAAATAATAAGGGTTATCCCACGGAAAAACATCGCGACGCGATTCGCGAGCATGGTCTTACCCCGTTTCACAGGAAGTCATTTCGGCAGTTGCCGGAGCAGTTATCACTCTTTGAATCAACATGTGCCTGATTCTATTTGCCATCGATGCGCACCCGGAATATGAACTGATCGTTGCGGCAAACCGTGACGAGTTCTATCACCGCCCCACACTGCCGGCACATGTCTGGTCTCACCCATCGTGGATGATTGCGGGTAAAGACCTGGAAGGAGGAGGAACATGGCTGGGTTTGGATACCTATGGACGTATCGCCATGCTGACAAACTATCGTGACCTGAAAAATATTAATCCGGATGCCCCGTCACGTGGTGAGTTGGTATGTGATTTTTTTATAAGTAGAGGTACTTCATCTGATTACCTCTCATCTGTTCAGGAGAAATCATCGCTTTATAACGGTTTCAATTTGCTTTGTTGTGATCATTCGGGGATGTTTTATTACAGCAATTACGACACGGATGTCGAGCATGTTTCTTCCGGGATTCATGGGCTCTCCAATGCGCTGCTCAATGACGATTGGCCGAAGATAAAAAAAGGGAAAACCGGACTGGAAGAACTTCTTCAGCAAAATTTCACGATCAGGGACCTTCTTGACCTATTGTATAACGATGCAATTGCTTCGGATCATGACTTGCCGGAGACAGGAGTCGGGCTTGAAATGGAACGTATGTTATCGCCGATGTTCATCAAGAGTGAAACGTACGGAAGTCGCACTTCCAGCATAATACTGAAGGACCGAAAAGGAAAAATCAGCTTCGTGGAAAGGTCATATGAGCCTGAATCCTTTACATGGAAGGACCGAATGTTTGAATTCCGGGCGAAACATCCATGAAGCTTGGAACGTTAAAAGATACATTCAATTTGTTCATGTGCCGTTTAAGGAAATGCATGAGCAAAATGAGATCAAGATATGTAACTTAGTACAACTGGAATAAAAGCGTCAGAGCGAATGGCTAAAATTATTGAGACAAAGGAGATTTCAAAGATTTATAAGATGGGTACTCAAACCGTTGAGGCCCTCAAATCAATTGATATCACTATTAATAAAGGGGAATACGTTGCATTCATGGGACCATCGGGTTCAGGTAAGTCAACATTAATGAATATTATCGGCTGCCTGGATACCCCATCGGGAGGAACGTATATTCTTAATAACAATGATGTATCAGACCTTACGGAAAATGAACTGGCTGAAATTCGTAATAAGGAAATAGGCTTTGTATTCCAGACTTTTAATCTGTTACCCCGCGCTTCGGCATTGGAAAATGTAGCATTACCACTTATTTACGCTGGTTATGCAAAGGCAGACAGGGATGAAAAAGCCATGGCTGCATTGGACAGTGTTGGACTGGCGGAACGAGCGCATCACAGACCAAATGAGCTTTCCGGTGGACAGCGGCAGCGTGTCGCTATCGCAAGGGCACTTGTAAATGACCCCAGTATAATTCTGGCGGATGAGCCAACCGGTAACCTGGATACCAAGACCTCCTATGATATCATGGCATTGTTTCAACAGCTGCATGATAGTGGAAATACCATAATTATGGTTACCCACGAAGATGACATCGCCCATTATGCGCACCGAATTGTACGTCTTCGCGATGGATTAATTGAGCGTGATGATATTAACGAAAACATCGCGCGTTCCGGGGAAGTTAGTTTTTCCTGATCCATGAAGATTTACACGAAAACAGGTGATACCGGGAGTACCGGACTTTTTGGGGGGAAGCGCGTACTTAAATCAGACATCCGCATTGAAGCCTATGGTACGGTGGATGAACTCAATTCTCATATGGGTCTTCTTCGAGATCTGGCGGTAAACAAGATCCGTGAAGATTTTATTATTGCCATTCAGAATAAACTTTTCGTCATAGGATCCATGCTTGCCGTAGAGCCGGGTAATGATAAGGTGAAAGTTCCCTCGATTTCAGAGGCGGATGTACAGGAACTCGAAAAAGCCATTGATGCGCTTGAGGAGAAGTTGCCACCGATGAAGAATTTTATTTTGCCGGGCGGACATATTGATGTTTCCCATTGCCATATTGCCCGATGTGTATGCCGGAGGGCCGAAAGAAGGGTTGTAAACCTGTTTCATGAAGAGCCCGGGGACCATACCATAATACACTTCCTGAATCGTCTTTCAGATTACCTTTTTGTCCTTTCTCGTGAAATGTCGCGCGCACTCGGAGTTGTGGAAACTCCCTGGATTTCGGAGGGCTGATACCGGTAATTAAATTAATTCAGTTTTCCTTACTTTTGCACAAATCATTCTTAGAAATGAAACGATAAAATTATGCTGGACACTCAACCCATACAGGTAGAAAAAACCACCGAATCTAAAATATCAAAAGTAGATTTCTCTGATATTCAATTTGGTAAGATCTATTCTGATCATCAGTTTTCAATAAGCTATGACGGCGAGAACTGGATAAATCCGGTAATCGATGCGTACAGACCTTTGCAGATCAGTCCGGCAAGCCCGGCGTTGCATTATGGCATTTCGATATTTGAAGGGTTGAAGGCCTACAAGCATGAAGATGGAACGGTAGCTGTTTTTCGTCCCGATAAGAATTTTGAACGCATGAACATATCCGCCAACCGGATGTGTATGCCTCAAATTCCCGAGGATGTCTATTACGACAGCCTCAATGCCCTGCTGGATATCGATCGGCAATGGGTACCGGACAGGCCGGGCACCAGTTTGTACATTCGTCCGTTTCTGTTTTCAGATGATGACTTTATCGGTATACGTCCTTCTCAGCGATTTAAATACATGGTGATCACCTGTCCTGTTGGTGCCTACTATTCAAAGCCTGTACGGGTAAAAATTGAAACACATTTTGTGAGGGCTGTTGAAGGCGGAAGCGGATATTGCAAAACAGGATGCAATTATGGTCCGGCGATCTATCCTGCAAAACTGGCACAGGAAGAGGGGTATGATCAACTGATCTGGACAGACGGCAAACAGCATAAATATGTGGAGGAATCAGGTACAATGAACCTGATGTTTCTTATCGATGGTAAACTGGTTACCGCAGCTTTAGGCGACACCATTTTAAACGGAATCACAAGAGACAGTGTCCTTACCCTGGCGAGAGACTGGGGCGTGGATGTTGAGGAACGAAAAATTGAGGTAGCCGAGGTGATTGATGCAATTCAGACTGGAAAATTGCAGGAGGCTTTTGGAGCCGGTACTGCTGCCACCATTGCTCAAATTGCAACGATTGGATACAATGGTCAGGATTATGATTTGCCGCCGGTTGAAGGAAGAGACTTTTCCAACCGCATACTCAGGACCCTCGATGATATCCGCTACGGTCGCGCAGAAGATAAATTCAACTGGCTGCATACCCTCTGAATTAGTTGGGTGACAGTTGGTGCAATGAATGAAAAATCGAATTGTCACCATTCTTTTCATCCTTATCCCCATTATTCAACTTTGGGGTCAGGAGCCTTATTTACTATTGAGAAAAGTGGGGCGCCCGTATCAAATCGTTTTTTATGAAGGCGAGGAGATGAGGTTTCGGGTAAAGGGCGAGAAAAAATACATAAAGGATTATATACAGGGTTTGCAGGGAGACCGGATCCGGTTTCACTATTATTCCATAAAATTATCTGAAATTGAGGCTATAGATGTAAGGGACCGAAATTTTACGGTTTTCAGTTTTAGAAGCAGTCCGGGTAAATTATTTGTCGCCGGGATTGGTCTGGTTCTTATTGATCAGTTGAACCAGGTCGTCATTCGTGATGAACCGGCAGGGTTAAGCACGGGTGTAGCCATTGCATCCGCAAGTTTGATCGCATCCAGTTTTATACTCAGGGCGATCCAAAAGAAAGTATTCAGACCGGGAGGAAAGTCGATCATTGAAATCATTGATTATTCAGATATCAGGGCGACACAACCGGCCGGTGATTTTTAAATCCTTCCGGGTTAACGTAGATTTGAATCTTAATCAGAAAAACTATGACAACAGACGAGTTGAAAGACTTGAAGGCGCGTGTAGAGGCCTTGAGGAGGTACCTTTGACTACGATCGCAGGATTGAGGAGGTAAAGGACCAGGAATTGCTAACCGCACAACCTGATTTTTGGAATGATCCGGCAGAAGCCGAAAGGGTTATGAAGGAAATTCGTTCAAAAAAAATATGGACTGACAGTTTTGAGCAGACCAAACAAGCAGTTGATGACGTGGAAACCCTGTATGAGTTCTATGAAATGGACGAAGTGGGTGAGGAGGAAATGAACCGGGAATATAAAAAGGCTCTGAAACTCGTTGATGACCTGGAATTCCGCAAGATGCTTAGCGGTGAGGAGGATCAGCTTAGTGCCATGGTTGAAATAAATCCGGGAGCGGGCGGAACAGAAAGTCAGGATTGGGCTGATATGCTGAACAGAATGTATATCATGTGGGGTGAATCGCATGGCTATAATGTGCGCCAGGTGAACTATCAGGCGGGAGACACCGCCGGTATTAAATCGGCAACGCTTGAGATCGAAGGAGATTTTGCCTACGGAAATTTAAAATCTGAAATTGGTGTACACCGGCTGGTCCGTATTTCACCATTCGATTCCGGTGGCAGGCGGCATACCTCATTTGCATCGGTTTATGTGTATCCGATTATCGACGACACCATTGAGATTGATGTAAACCCGGCGGATATCAGCTGGGATACGTATCGTGCCGGCGGAAAAGGAGGACAGAATGTAAATAAGGTTGAAACGGCGGTACGCCTCCACCATGAACCTTCCGGAATCGTTATTGAGTGTCAGCAGGAGCGATCCCAGCTTCAGAATAAGGAAAAGGCTATCAAAATGCTCAAATCCAGACTTTACCAGATTGAAGTTGATAAGCGAAATGCGGAACGCGATAAAATTGAAAGTACGAAGATGCGAATCGACTTTGGTTCCCAGATCAGGAACTATGTTCTGCATCCCTATAAATTAGTGAAGGATGCGCGAACCGGAGTTGAACGTTCAGATGTCCAAAATGTATTGGATGGTGATCTTGACGACTACATCAAGGCATTTCTTCTTGGATACCAGGAAAAGGCATCGGAGAATGCATAAAAAAAGCCGGATCCCCGGCTTTTTTTTATTCCTTGCTGATCACTGATTTATATATGAAACCGGCGATAATGGCACCAATAATCGGGGCTACCCAAAATAGCCACAACTGTGGAATTGCCCAGTCACCTACAAATAATGCCTGACTTGTACTTCGTGCCGGATTAACGGAAGTATTCGTTACAGGAATTGAGATCAGGTGAATAAGGGTGAGCGCCAGTCCGATGGAAATGCCGGCAAACCCTGCTGGTGCCTTTTTATCGGTACTCCCCAAAATAATGAACAGGAACATGAAAGTCATAACCAATTCACAGACGAATGCGGCTGTAAGGCCATATCCGCCAGGAGAATGATCTCCGTAACCATTGGCTGCAAAATCCCCAATAGCACTTCCATTGCCAGTCGCAATAATATACAATACCGCCGCTCCTGCAATTCCTCCCAAAACCTGCGCAATGACATAGGATAGAATGTCCTTGCCGTCAAATTTTCCGCCGGCCCAGAGGCCAAACGTAACAGCCGGATTCAGATGACATCCGGAGATCGGACCGATGGTATAAACCATGGTGAGAACGGTTAACCCGAATGCCAGGGATACGCCCAGAAGGCCGATCCCCACATCGGGAAAAGCGGCGGCCAGCACAGCACTGCCGCAACCTCCCAGCACCAGCCAGAAGGTTCCAATAAATTCTGCTACAAGTTTTTTCATACTTTTTATAGTGAAGTTTAAAAACAATATAGCGGAATATTCGATATCAGTGGAGTCCGTTGATCCGAATGATGGCCGAATTTATAATTTTATCCAACATCGCGGCATAGGAAATTCCATCCAGCGCAGCCATTTTCGCAAGATGGCCATCCCAACACCAACCTGGATTTGGGTTCACTTCCAGCAGACACGGATTTCCATGTTCATCAAGTCTCCAGTCGAAACGGCAATAGTCTTTACAATCGAGACGCTCAAATAATCGTAAGCTGCAGGTAATGATAACCTGTTCCGTTTCTCGCGGAAGATTAGCCGGTACAGATTTCAATGCCTTGAAGTAGGGAGAATCCACCAGCCACTTTGCTTCGTAGCCGCATATCTTTGGCAGGCCTTCGGGAAGGTCTTCGTAGCTTTCCTCAATGACGGGAAGGATCTGGTAGTGCTCCGGAGGGTTGCCTATTACGCCAAGAGAAATTTCAGGACCTGTCAGAAATTCTTCAACCAGAATAGGCTTGGAATACCCGAATTTTTCACGAATCTGAAGAATTGCATCATCCAGTTCTTCAATTGAATAAGCCACACTCTTGCTGGTTATTCCGAATGAGGAGTCACCAAAATTCGGCTTGGCGATTACCGGGAAGGCGATATTCATTTCAAACAGGTTATCACCCGGCTTAATGAAAAATGCCCTGGCCACAGGTACACCAACTTCACTGGCAATTCCCCGGATAAGTGATTTATCATAGCAGAAAGCAAGGCACTGCGGACCAGAGCCGGTATAGGGGATTTGCAGCATCTCAAGCAGTGCGGGTACATGCAGCTCCTTAACTGCCTCATTGTTATACCCTTCATCGCATAAATTCAGTACGAGGTCAGTTTTACCTTTGAGTTTTACAAGGTCGTCAATGAGGGTGCTGTGATTGTTGAGGTACGATACTTTATAATCATCAAGCGTTCCCAATGCGGTTTTCAGATGATCGATCGTGTCCATATCATCATCATCAAATACTGCATCAGGTTTGATAATGTCTTTTTGTTTGGGATCACCCATAACAACAACGATGTTGGCTGTCTTTTTCCTGTTTTTCCTGGGAGTCCATTCCTTCCTGGCTTTTGCAGTGACGATGAGACGACGTTCCATCATTCCAAGGTCCTGATTCCGTTGTGAATCGGGACTGATTTCCATGTGAAAGGTAATTTCACTAAATCCTGCAGAAGTGAGAAGTGCGCGCAATGATTCACGGGAATATAGTCGTTCAGCATAGAACTGATCCACGATCACTCCTTTATCCGTATGAGTGATTACTTCACGTGATATAAGGCGTTCATTGTCGGAAGCCAGCGTGCGTTCACGGCAGACAAAATGTTTTTTGTCGATCCATTCCCAGCTTCGGGGAGCAAAATGTGACCGAATATATTCACCATCAGAAACATCGATTAAAAATTGGCCATTGGGTTTCAGGCACCTGAAAACTTCACGCAGAATGCGTTCATCATCATCTGTGCTTTCAAAATACCCAAAACTGTTGCCCAGGATGGTTACTAGATCGAAAGTATCTGTCTGGTAGGGCAGTTTTCGCACATCCCCTTCCCTGAATGTCAACGGCAGCTGCTCCTTTCTTGCGATATTTCGTGCACGTTGTATGAGGTAGCGGGATCTGTCGATACCATTCAGGTTTGTATATCCACGCCGGGCAAGTTCAATCAGATGCCGACCTTGTCCGCATGCCATATCCAGCACTGCATCGCTCGGTGAAATTTTAGTGATCTCATTGAAAAGCGTTACTTCCGTTGCGGTGATTTTTTGATCCTCAACAACATCGGCATCTGTTTTCAGGTACATGGCGTTAAAGATTTTACGCCACCAATCGGGTCTTAGGAAAGCTTCGGGATTGTCTACAGGTCCACGGAACCCAGTTCCATTCCTGTTGGGTTGTTTTTTTGTTTGTACAGATTTCATTTTGTGTGCCCCGAATACAATATTCCGGACGAGCACATAAACGAAAGTTATAAAAAAAAGATTTTCAGTTATACATTTATTTTTTCCGTTTATAACAGAATTTCTTTGCCGCACACAATCCCATTTAGAAACCCCCGGAAAAATCCCTATTATAGTCGTTTAGAAAATAATTCTTATGTCGCATACAGAACAGTTCAGCAGCAGATGGGGTATTGTACTGGCATCCCTTGGAATGGCAATCGGCGCAGGAAATCTCTGGCGTTTCCCCCGCCTGGCAGGCCAGTACGGCGGAGCGTTTCTGATCCTTTGGATTGTATTTCTGCTGGTGTGGTCTATTCCGATCTTACTGGCGGAATTTTCAATAGGGAAGCAGTATAAAATGGGAACGATTGGTTCCTATGCTTCGGCAGCAGGCAAGGGACTTACGTGGGGTGGTGTATTCATCACACTGTGTACACTGGGAATTGCATTTTATTATTCGGTTGTTACGGGGTGGGCACTTCAATATGTGGGACTTTCATTCGGAAATATGTTCAATCTCCTGGGTGGAGAAGCTACGATCGCCCGTCATCTTGAGAATGACCCGGCATACCTGGAAAACTTTTGGAACCATATTGCCTATGGGAATATGGGATCTGTAGTGTTGTACATCCTGGCAGTAATTGCCGGCATTGTTTTACTGGTGCGCGGAATTCAGAACGGCCTTGAAAAGGCCAACCGCATTCTGATTCCGTTACTGTTTTTGATGTTGATCCTGATATCTATTCTTTCACTGAATATGGATAACGGGATTAGCGGACTTGAATATATGTTTTCAGTGAATACGAAATATTTTTCAGATCCCACCATCTGGATAGAGGCGTTATCGCAATCTGCATGGTCTACCGGTGCAGGATGGGGTTTGATCATGACACTTTCATCCTATTCGCGAAAGAAGGAGGATGTTACCCTGAATACTTTTATCGGCGGTTTTGGAAATAATACCGCTTCAATTATGGCTGCGATGGCGATTTTGCCGGCGGTATTTGCCCTGGCGCCATCTGAATCAGAAGCTATCGCGTATCTTCAGACCGGTAATCAGGCACTCACATTTACTATTATTCCAAAGCTCTTCAGCACATTTCCAGGAGGGGCATTCCTTTCGGCATTATTTTTCCTGGCTTTCTTCCTTGCGGCTTTCAGCTCTCTTTTGCCAATGCTCGAACTTTTCATCAGCAACCTGATGGACCTTGGACTTACCAGGGGAAAATCTGCTGTGCGCGTACTGGTTTTCTGTGTTGTATTCGGATTCCCCTCGGCATGGTCACTGGATATATTTTCCAATCAGGACTGGGTATGGGGTGTAGGCCTCATTATCAGCGGATTGTTCATCATTATAGCCGTAGTGAAGTATGGGGCTGCTAAATTCAAGCGGGATTTTATTGATCAGGATTCAGATTTTAAAGTCAATACCCGGTATTTTGTAACCTGTATGTTCATCAATATCGCATTGGCGGTCGTCCTGGTATACTGGTGGCTGTCCCGGGGGTATTCATCCTACCCCTGGTTTGACGAATATGGAAACTGGAACTTCTTCGATGTTTACAGCAATGCATCTGTGGTAACACAATGGCTGATTGTGATCCTGATAGGAATTCTTCTGAATAATTGGTTGTATAAAAAGATAATAAAGTCATGAGCCTCACCGCCATCATTACCATGATCCTTATCTTGCTTACTGTGGTAGGCGGGTTTATTTATTTTCTGACGATCGCCATCAGAAAAGAAAATGAAAAGAGTAAGGATCAGGAAGCAAGCTGATCACGAAGTATCGCCAGTCCTTCGCGAAAGCTATGGGGCTCATAGCCAACATCCGTTCTGGCCTTATCGATAATGAATCCTGTTCTTGGTGGTCTTTTGGCGGTCTGTTTAAACTTTGAACCATCCGTTTCAGTGATCAGGCTTTTATCCAGGCCGAAAAAATCTGCAGTAGCTATTGCCATTTCATAAGGAGTGAGCATGTCTTTTCCGCTGATATTATAAATACCCGCCTGTTTGTGTTCCGCCAGTAAAAGACATCCCATTGCCAAATCTTCTGCAAGTGTCGGGGTTCTCCACTGATCATTTACTACCTGGATATTTTTATGATTTTCAAGGCTAGTCTTTACCCAGAGTATGATGTTTGATCTGCTCATATCATAGGCAACCCCATATACCAGTACAGTTCTGGCAATACTCCATGATATTTCGGATTCCATCACCAATCTTTCAGCTGCCAGTTTACTTTCTCCGTAAAAATTTACAGGGGCTGGTACAGCTTCTTCGGTGAGCGGGCCTTCAGTGCCATCAAAAATGAAATCGGTTGAGACATGAACCAGGTGTGCATTACACTCCTTTGCTGCCATGACCATATTTCGTACGGCGTCTACATTCATTTTCCAGCATGTTTCACGATCTGTTTCGCAGGTATCCACATTGGTCATCGCGGCTGTATGGATGATTGCATCAGGCTGATGTCTGGCGCAGACTGCAGATACCTCCACAGGATCAGAAATGTCCATGGTTTCATAGATATAATTATCAGTGAAAGGAAGACGGTTAATCCCGCGGGCCGTGGCGATCAATTCATGGTTTGTCGTTTGGGTGA
The DNA here is from genome assembly GCA_050289805.1 of Cyclobacteriaceae bacterium. Classification (GTDB taxonomy): domain Bacteria; phylum Bacteroidota; class Bacteroidia; order Cytophagales; family Cyclobacteriaceae; genus JAUILA01. The sequence goes on along the minus strand of JBNKGL010000003.1, from coordinate 145,448 downwards.
TCAGATTTACAAGCTTCTGCCCGAGTAACCCATTCGACCCTGTAATCAGAATTTTCATGTATGGCTACTTTTCTGTTGATGGAAATTCATATCCGTATTCCTTGGTGATACGGCTTTTAGGAAGTTGCTCAACAGTAACGGTAAAGGTGATATTTTCCAGCGGACGATCACGCTGATCCGTTGGCTGGACTGCGATTTTGTCGATAATGTCCAATCCGTCAATGACTTCACCAAACACCGTATATTCGTCATCAAGATGGGGTGCTCCGCCTACAGTGGTGTAATCCTTGATTCGTTCTGGATCCATTGAACGTCGATAATCCATACCCGTCATAGAGCTAAGGCTGTCTTTCAAATCGAGGAGTAAAGCGGCATATCCCGCGCTACCCTGTGTCTGATACACCTGCGCGCAATACCGTGCGAGAGAGTCATCCTGCTGCATGGCCTGTTGTGCCATCATGCCAAGTTTTTGCATGTCAACAGTAATTTCGTCCTCATCATAAACCTGTCCCTGAACAATATAGAACTGGCTGCCGCTGCTGGCTTTTGCAGGATTCTGCTGATCGCCAAGCCTTGCGGCTGAAAGCGCTCCTTTTTTATGGTGATATTTAGGCACAAATTCCGCAGGTACCGTATAGCCAGGACCACCCGACCCCAAAGGAGTTCCGGGGGCAGCATTTTTAGATTCCGGGTCACCACCCTGGATCATAAAATTCTCAATAATGCGGTGAAAGATCAGACTGTCATAAAATCCTTCCTCACTCAGCTTTATAAAATTCTCTTTATGCTTTGGGGTCTCATCATACAGGACAGCATGCATATCTCCGTAATCGGTATGGATCGTCACCAGGTAATCCTTTTCCGTACTGCATGCAGTAAAAACAGTAATCGCAAACAATGCGCTGATAAACCAATTTTTTGTAATCATAATGAGTTGTTTTTTATGTCTTTCAAAATTTTATCACCACCGGCAGCCAGTACATCTGTTGCCAGGTCAATTCCCAGTTTGGAAGCTCCTTCAATGGGAGCTTTTCCGGATCTTCGGATCAGAATTTTGCCATCAAGGCTAACGATTCCTGCATCCATGTGTAATTCATTCTCAACCAACCGAGCATACCCGAAGGCAGGAATACTACATCCTCCTTCCAGCTTTGCAAGATATGACCTCTCTGCTGTTAAACAATATTCTGTTTTCGGATCGTTCACTGCGGCGCGAATGGCGTCCCTTATACCGTCAGACAGAATTTCGTGTGCCTCCACAGTGACGCTTCCTTGTCCGACAGGTGGTGTGAACTCTTCGAGCGGCATATGTTTTTTAATCAGGTGATCATATTCCATTCGGTGGACTCCTGCATAGGCAAGCATCAGGGCGTCACATAATCCCTCATTCATTTTTCGTATCCGGGTTTGCAGGTTGCCCCGAACCGGAATTATTCTGCATTTGGGATAATAATGCTTGATAAGTGCAGATCTCCTTGTGGAGGATGTTCCGATCACCAGATCGCCATCCATCTTTAATTCGTCCTTTTCGCTTACCAATACATCGTTTTCCTGTTCCCGCCTTGTGAATGCAATGAGATCGAATCCATCAGGAAGCCTGGAGGGCATATCCTTAGCGCTATGAACAGCGATGTCTGCCGCACCATTTTTCAGGGCGGCTTCCAACTCTTCCGTAAAAACACCTTTGCTGCCAATTTTGGCAATGGTCACATCGAGAATCTTGTCCCCGGTGGTATCCATCGTAATTATTTCCGAAGTAATCCCTTCCTTTTCAAGTAATGCGGCAATATGATCTGCCTGCCAAAGTGCGAGCTTACTGCCGCGTGTTGCGATTCGTATATGCATTATGGATGAATAATTTTTACGATCTGAAGGCTTGTATCAAGGAAGGTCATTTTGGGACTGCCATTCCTTTCCAAATGGAAAATTGCTTCGTTATACTTTTCACTAATCTCCTCAACCTGATTAATGGTCAGAAGTCTGCTGAATTTCGCAAGGAAGGATTTTTCTTCCTCTCCTGAGCGCGACAGTTCAGGGGCATGCAACGTGATCATGCATTCACGCATGATGTTCAGTCCGTATTGAAAAAGTGTTTTTTGCTCAATTTTTGAACTTCGGTGAAATTCTTCTGCCATACGTACAAGGTCATCGGTCCGGCGACCATCATAACAAAGACGCATCCACTGGACAAAGATTTCATGGTGATCCCCGTCAAGTTTATCCAGCAGGCGGTATGCTTCATTGATATCGCCATTACATATACGTGCTACCTGGCGGATCCTTGCAGGGTCTGAATCTGAATCTGCTGCCAGCATCTCTGCAATTTCATCAGCCGAATGATTTCTGATTTGTACCGTTTGTGTTCGGGACAGGATGGTGCCTAAAAGCCGTTCAGGATCATTTGAAACTAATAAAAACACTGTATTCTCAGGTGGTTCCTCAAGAATCTTCAGAATGCCGTTGGCAGCAAATGGATGAAAGTATTCCGGAAGCCAGATAAGCATAATCTTATATTTCCCCTCGAATGCCTTTAGTGTCAGATTACGGATTATCTGACGGCTTTCTTCTTTTGAAATATTCACCTGTTTATTTTCGCCACCGTATGCTCCGGCCCATTGTTCCAGTGTTCCATTCGGTGTTTTTTGAAGAAATGTGCGCCATTCCTTCAAAAATACCTGACTAATGGCATCTTTTGATTTCACAGATTTTGTCCCGCTTACAGGAAAGACAAAGTGAAGGTCAGGGTGGATGAACTTGCTGTTTTTTGAACATGCCTGACACGTTCCGCAGGAATCATTCTCCGTAGGTGTCTCGCAATTAAGATAGGCGGCATAGGCCAGTGCCATTGGTAAATTCGGAGCCCCGGGTCTTCCTGAAAAAAGCTGCGCATGGGCAACTTTACCAGACGAGGCCGATTTTACCAATTGTTGCTTGATGTCATTCAGGCCGTGGATATCACTAAACCTCATTTCTTACCCTCCCAAATCCTGAATTCCGAGCTTCTTCTGAAAACCTCCTCCAATATTTCCTGATCATCAATTGTAAATGGAATTTTCCTTCGTTCCATCATCAGCTTAGCCGTTTCTATCGCTTTATTGATCTGATGGGTAATCATGCCTGAGGCACCACCCCACGAAAAGGATGGAATAAATGTGCGAGGGAATCCCGATCCAAAAATGTTGGCGGCAACGCCTACCACGGTTCCCGTATTAAACATTGTATTAATACCGCACTTCGAATGGTCACCCATGGTTAGTCCGCAAAAAGTAAGTCCGGTATCCGCAAATCCCTTGCTCACATAACTCCACGTTTTTACTGGTGCATAGTTGTTTTTCAGGTTGGATGAATTGGTATCAGCACCCAGGTTGCACCATTCACCAATGACCGAATTGCCCAGATAGCCGTCATGCGATTTGTTGCAATTTGCCAAAAATACAGAGTTACTGATTTCTCCTCCTACCTTACAGCCAGGTCCGACACTGGTATCTCCCCTGAGTTTAGCTCCCATGTTGACGACAGACTCTTCACCCAGGGCAAATGACCCGCGAATGATTGCTCCGGGGGAAACAAATGAATCCCTGCCCAGGTATACCGGTCCGTTGGTTGCGTCGATGATTGCTGCCTGAACCCTCGCACCGGGTTCCAGGAACAGGTTCTCCCGCCCGTAAATGATCGTATGCGGGTCTTCCAGCGGTGCGGATTTACGATCCTTCGTAATTAAAGTGAAATCACTTTTGATCTCATCTGCGACATGCCTGAAAATTTTCCATGTACGATCAATGAAAAGAACATCCTGAATTTCAGTGGTCCTGCTCAATTCTGCCTGTTCCGGTTCAAAAGAAGGATTTGAACTGCGAGCAGCAATCAATCTTCCATTGCAGGTAAGGCCTTCACCTTCGGCAAGGTTCATCACCGATGCCGCGAGCATGTCGTTTGCGGGTACCGCTGCATTGATCCAGACGTCACCTTCTTTTTTTGGATATTTTTTATGGAGGTACTCCTGTGTGCTGTAACCGATGGATTCGGGCTGCAGCCGTTTTTCCCATTTTTCTGCGAGTGTAAGAATCCCAACCCGCAGGTCGGCGACGGGACGTGTATAGGTAAGCGGAAGAAGATGTTGCCAGGTATTGGCTTCATCGAAAAGGATAACCTTCATTGCACAAAAATAAAAAAGTCTTCATGATTCGATCATCATGAAGACTTTTTATTCGGGACAAAACCGAATTAATTCTTTTACTTTTTATACTTACGGTTGAATTTCTCAACACGGCCTGCAGTATCCACAAACAGCTTCTTGCCAGTATAGAAAGGATGTGAAGCAGAACTTACTTCAATCTTGATCAACGGATACTCGTTCCCGTCTTCCCATTTGATCGTCTCACCTGACGACATAGTCGACCGGGTTAGGAATTTGAAGTCACTTGATGTATCGTGGAAAACGACTTCTTTGTATTCCGGATGTATTTCTTTTTTCATTTCTGTAACCTTTTCGTGCGTTGCCTTCAAAAGAGGCACAAAATTAAATATTCCCCCCATAATTGCCAAACAATATCATGGATTATTATCCTTAATAATTTCTTTCGCCCGGCAATGGGGTATGAAGTTTTACAAATTTAGATTATTTTGCACAACGTATGAGCCGTATACTATTTTTTTTGCTGGCCAGCCTATCTTTTTCTTCTGTCCTGGCCCAGAGCGTTAATGCGCCATTAAATGATGACTACTATCACCTTATTGATCGATATGAGATCCTTCAGGGTGAACTCTATCCCGGGTTTTTTACAAACTGGAAGCCTTACATGCGGAGCCAGATTGCTGCATTTGCCGACAGCATTTCACAGCAGGAGGGGCTGGATGCCATTGATCAGTTTAACATGTCCTATCTCAGAAGCGATAACTGGGAATGGTCTGACGACCCGGAAAATACAAGCAGAAAGCCCTTTCTGAAGCATTTTTACCGTGTAAAGCCTGATTTATTCCATGTAGATACAAAAGATTTTAACCTGCATGTAAATCCTGTGCTTCACCTTTCGGCAGGAAGCGCGTCTGATACGGATGATGTACCCTTCATCAATACACGGGGGGCAGAGATTCGCGGATGGATCGACAAGAAACTGGGTTTTTATGGCTATGTGGGTGAGAACCAGGTTATTTACCCGGGATATGTGAGAAATCGTATTGATCAAACGCTGGCAGTGCCGGGTGAAGGATTCTGGAAGGAGTACAATGGGGACGGTGTTGATTTTCTAACTGCCAGGGGTTATATCAGTTTCAACCCAACCCAACATTTGAATATTCAATTTGGCCATGACCGTTTCAGGGTAGGAAATGGATATCGATCTATGATTTTGTCCGATTTTGCACCAGCCTATACATTTTTCAAATTTGAGGCACAGGTATGGAAACTCAAATACACCATGCTGGTATCGGAGTTGACGGCCGATGTAGAGGGTAATCGTTCCGGGCTTACCGGAACCAATGAGTTTCCCAACAAATGGCTGGCATTTCACCATTTGACCATTAACATTGGGAAAAAACTGAACGTGGGTGTCTTCGAAAGTGTCATATACGGGCCATCTGAAATTGGAGAGAGCCGTAATTTTGAGTTGAAGTACCTGAACCCAATCATTTTTTATCGTGCCATTGAGCAGCAGGACGGGAGCGGCGATAATGTGGTGCTCGGTCTTGATTTCAAGTGGCTTGCGGTTCGAAGCCTGTCGTTCTATGGCCAATTCATGCTGGATGAGCTTGTAATCGATGACCTGAAGGAAGGAAATGGCTGGTGGGGTAATAAGTTCGGTATTCAGATGGGAGCGGAATATGTGAATGCTTTCGGGCTGAAACACCTGGATCTCCAGGTAGAGACCAATATTTCACGGCCCTATAATTTCTCGCATGATTCACCCTATGGCAGCTACAGCCATTACAGGCAGCCACTTGCACATCCGCGGGGTGCAAATTTCAAGGAATTCCTTGGAATCGTCCGTTTTCAACCGGCACCAAAATGGATGTTAACGGGCAAGTTAATTTATTCCGATTACGGGCTTGACACGCTTTCCTCGAACTGGGGCGGAAATATTCTCCTTTTAAATACGACACGCGAACAAAATTATAACAACAAAATTGGCCAGGGAGTGAGCACGCAACAGCTGTTTGCAGATCTGCGGGTTACATGGATGTGGAAGCATAACTTTTTTATTGAAGCGCACCATACGTTCAGAAATGTAGAAAGCGCACATGAGCCCTATTCACTAAGATCCAATGTTACAGAGCTCGCCATTCGATGGAACATTCCGGCAAGGCTGAGTGAATTTTAATATGTAACTTTGCCGCCATTCTTATGAAAACTTTTTTCAGGGTATTCGGATATGCACAAAATGTGGGCGCCAGGTTCACATTGTACGGCATATATATGTTGATCAGCGTTATTTTCAGTGCGGTTAACCTGGCAATGCTGATGCCTTTGTTAAAGGTTCTTTTCAATCCTGATAAACCCGATACCGCACCTGTAAGCCCCGGACCTTTTCGTCTGAATATCGATTATATCTCGGATTACTTCAATTTCTATTTCAATACGATTATTGCTGAAAATGGCCCTGCCAGGGCCTTGTTGTTCGTCTGTATTGTTGTATCCATTTCCGTTTTTATCACCAATCTTTTTCGTTATCTGTCTTCAATCGTAAGCGTCAAGATCAAGCTGGATGTTATCAAGAATATACGAATGAAGATTTACGATAAAGTTACAGCGCTACATATCGGGTATTTCAGCAATGAGCGAAAGGGTGACCTTATTTCGCGTATGACCAACGATGTTCTTGAAGTGGATAACACCATTCTTGATAGTCCCAAGTCATTGTTCCGGGAGCCTGTTACAATCATTGTTTATTTTATTGTTCTGTTCAAGATCTCCTTTGAGCTAACCATTTTCACTATTCTTGTTTTGCCGGTGGCGGGTGGAATTTTGAGTGAAATTGTAAGGAGGTTAAAGAGGAGGGCGATTCAAAGCCAGGAATCTCTTGGCAGGATTGTAAATATCCTGGATGAAACCATCAGCGGCATGCGTATCATTAAGGCGTTCAATGCCCGGAAGTATGTGACCGGGGTGATGGAACAGGAAAACGATTATTATCGCAAGGTAAACCTCTCCTATTTTTATAAAAGGGAACTGGGTTCGCCGGTATCTGAATTTTTAGGTGTTGGGATCGTTTTGATCATTATGTACTACGGAGGTACCCTGGTGCTTAACCAGACGTCATCACTTGAAGCAAGTGAATTTATTACCTACCTGGCGATATTTTCACAGATTATTTCTCCGGCGAAGTCATTCAGCCAGGCATTTTCCGGTATTCAAAAAGGCCTCATTTCAGCATCGAGGATTTTCTCCATAATTGACAGGCAGCCGGAAATTAAGGATGCACCCGGAGCCGTTTCGCTGCAGGAGTTCAAAGAAAGTATTGTATTCAGGAATGTAGATTTTGCATACAACGAAGAGACAAAGGTGCTCAGGAACATTAATCTTGAGTTAAAAAGGGGGCAGTCAGTCGCACTGGTCGGACCTTCAGGCGGCGGCAAATCCACGCTGGCAGACCTCTTGCCCCGGTTTTATGATCCAACAGGGGGACAGGTGTTGCTTGATGGCCGGGCTCTGCCCGAGTATTCACTCGAGTCCTTGCGCGGACAAATGGCTGTAGTGACGCAGGAGTCCATATTATTCAATGACACAATTTTTAATAACATCGCTTTCGGTTTAAGCGATGCGGATCCTGATCAGGTAATCCATGCCGCACAGGTGGCAAATGCCCATGATTTTATTATGGAGTTGCCGGAGGGCTATAATACCAACATTGGGGATCGTGGCCTGAAGCTCAGCGGGGGGCAGCGGCAGCGTCTTAGCATTGCCAGGGCTGTCATGAAGGATCCTGCGATTCTGATACTTGATGAAGCAACATCCGCCCTTGATTCTGAATCTGAACTGTTGGTACAGGAAGCCCTTACCAAATTAATGGCCAACCGCACTTCCCTTGTTATTGCACACAGGCTGAGTACCATTCAGCATGCGGATTTAATCGTCGTGATTCAGGATGGACAAATCATTGAGACCGGTACACATGAAGAACTCGTGAGTAGAGGAGGGATTTACAAAAAGCTGAGTGTGATGCAGAATACTTAGGAAGTTTTTGTAAGTTTATTTTTTAGAAGCTTTGGTACATGAGCACATTCAGATACGTTTTTCTGCTGATTTATTTTTTGTTTCACGCGTTGTTACTGCTGGGTAGTATACTTACAATCAGCAAGATCAAACAATCCGATTTTAAGTTTATTAACGGTTTCATCAATGATGAGAACCTGTTTTTGAACAGTAGTAATCTGATCACTTTTACGGTCATAGGCTTAATTCTCTTTTTGATCAATGCAGTTATGCTCTGGACGGATGTGAGCCGCGAAAAAAAGAAGATGGTTTCCAAGGATCGCGAGATTATGGAACTGAAAGCCAAGCTATTTGATATCCACGGTACACAACCTGTACCAAAGGGCAATCCGGCAGAGAAATCTGAATCAACGGATAAAAATCAGGAGAACTTATAGCGCTGAAATTGGTGCTGTCACGGAGATAGGCGAAATGGGCCGGATGCTTAATGATCCCATACCACATATATTCATTAAAAATGAGCAGCAAGAATTTTGCAGCTGTCCGGCAGATAATTGAGCTTTGGATGGATGTGGTAGTACTCACCGCTAAAGGACGAGGAAAATTTAAAGAGATGGGAGGCGTTTATCGCAATACGACACCATGGATATGCAGACAGCATACTGGTGGTAGAAAATGATGTTAATTCACATCCCATCAGCTGATTGAAAAACTGACCTGAATGGTTTCAAAAACGTATGGTGCCGCGGTAATTGGAGTAGATGCTCATGTGGTCACCATCGAAGTAAGTGTTGGCCAGGGTATCAGGTTCTTTATGAGCGGCCTGCCCGACAATGCCGTAAAACAAAGCGAACATCGTGTAAATTCAGCAATCCAGGCGGCCGGTTTCTACAGTCCGCGTACAAAGGTAATCGTGAATCTTGCACCTGCTGATATGCGTAAAGAAGGGTGTTCCTATGACTTACCGATTGCACTTGCGATGCTCCAGGCATCCGGCCAGATTAACTCTGCAGAGCTTGAGCAATGCATGATCATGGGTGAGCTTTCCCTTGATGGCACAGTGCTTCCGATAAAGGGAGTTTTACCGATTGCCATTGAAGCGCGGAAAAAGAAATTTGATGTATTGATCCTTCCGAAGGGAAATATTCGTGAAGCGGGTATTGTGAGTGATATTGCAGTGATTGGCGTTGAGAACATTCGACAGGCCGTTGAATACCTGACTGGTCAGCGGTCAATCGAGCCAGTCCACGTCAATACCCGTGAAATCTTCATGGATGAGCTGGATGATTATACGGTTGATTTTACGGACGTGCAGGGTCAGGAGAATATCAAGCGTTCACTTGAGATCGCGGCAGCAGGTGGGCATAATGTAATTATGATCGGTCCTCCCGGTGCGGGTAAGACCATGCTTGCGAAACGACTACCTACGATATTACCGCCATTATCGTTAAAGGAAGCATTGGAGACGACCAAAATTCATTCGGTTGCCGGAAAGTTGGGTGCCCAGGCATCACTCATTGCCTGCAGGCCATTTCGTTCACCGCATCATACAACCAGTGATGTAGCTCTCGTTGGAGGTGGAGGATTTCCGCAACCCGGGGAAATCTCTTTGGCTCATAATGGTGTCTTGTTTCTTGATGAGCTGCCGGAGTTTAAGAGGTCGGTTCTTGAGGTTATGCGACAGCCCATGGAAGAGCGAAGGGTAACGATTTCAAGGGCAAGGATATCGATTGATTATCCTGCTAATTTTATGCTGATTGCCAGCATGAATCCCTGCCCGTGCGGATTTTATAATCACCCGGAGAAGGATTGTGTTTGCGGACCGGGTATAGTTCAGAAATATTTGAACAGAGTAAGCGGACCTTTGCTGGACCGTATAGATCTGCATGTGGAGGTAACGCCTGTTTCCTTTGACGAAATGACTTCCGGGCGTAAAACCGAAGGCAGTAAGGAAATCCGCGCACGGGTTATTGCGGCGAGGAAAATCCAGGAGGAGCGATATGCGGAGCTGGAGGGGGTCCACGCCAATGCCATGATGCCAACATCACGAATCAAGGAATATTGTGAGATAAACCAGGCAGGACGGGTATTGCTGAAAACAGCGATGGATCGATTGGGATTATCCGCAAGAGCATATGACAGGATTTTGAAAGTATCACGTACTATTGCGGACCTTGCAGGGTCTGAATCGATTGATATCGGTCATCTGGCCGAGGCGATTCAATTCCGAAGCCTGGACCGGGAAGGATGGGCTGGGTGAACTTCAGTCCTCATCACCATCCAGCATGCTGAGATAGCTTTTAAATCGGAGCGGATCTATGGTGCCATCTTCCAGTGCCTTTTTGACCGCGCAGCCAGGTTCTTTCAGGTGACGACAATTATTAAATTTACATGACCCCCGAAGTGCCCGGATCTCGGGGAAATAATCGCCCAGTTCCTCGGCAGGTATTTCAACTAAGGCCAGTTCCTTAATTCCTGGTGTATCTATGATGAATGTATCCTGATCGATCTGAAACATTTCAGCAAAAGTAGTAGTATGGATTCCCTTATTGGCGAAGTCAGAAACTTCACCTGTTTTTTGCTCAATTTCAGGGGCAAGAAGATTAATCAGTGTTGATTTCCCGACACCCGAATGTCCGGCGATCAGTGATTTTTTATGAGTGAGTATTTCACGGAATTCATCAAGTCCTGTTCCACTGATTGCGGATGTTCTGAGGCAGGTAACACTGATATTCTCATACATTTTTTCAAGATGCTCCAATTTTCTATTTTCCTTTTCCGAGAGGAGGTCAACTTTATTGAACACAAGTACCTGCGGGATACGAAAGGATTCTGCAGAAACAAGAAATCTGTCGATGAATCCCAGGGAAGTACGTGGATAGGACAGAGTTACTATTAAAACTGCCTGGTCCAGATTGGATGCAAGAATATGCGCATGTCCCCTCTTATGGACCGACTGCCGGATAATATAATTTTCCCTTGGATGTACTTCGGTGATGATGGCCTGGTCGGAATTTTCAGTTTCTATTTCAACATTGTCTCCCACGGCCACAGGATTGGTCGTTTTGGTGTCCCTGATACGAAATTTTCCCCGAACCCGGCACTGATATCGTTGTCCGTCGCTGGCCAAAACCTCATACCATGAGCCGGTAGATTTAAGTACGAGCCCCGTCATGCAGCAGTTCTTTGGTGTAGGTTAATATTTTGTCGGTTGCTCCCAATTGAGATTTTATATACTGTTCATTTGTTTCCTTTACGATAAGGTATGAATTTTCAATTTCCAACTTCGTATAATCGGCTCTTAATTCAACATAACTGGCTACCGCGAATGCTCCGCCCAGGTTGATAAGGTCCCTGGCCTCGCGGAATTTGGAATAATTCTTATTGCCGAAGAATATCGGCAAACCAAAGACTGCGGCTTCAAGGATGTTATGCAGTCCCTGGCCGTATGCACCACCAACCCAGGCATATTTGCCATATTGATACAGGTGAGACAACATTCCAATATTATCGATAATGAGCACATCGAATTCGCCTTCGGGCCGGTCTTTCCACCTTGAATAGCGGACACATTTTTTCTCAAGGTCACTCTCTATCTGAGCAAGGAATTTCTCGGTGATTTCATGGGGTGCTATAATAAATTTGAGATCATGCTCATTGATGAATGAATTCATAATCTCCATATCTGCCGGCCATGCACTCCCGATTATAAAAGAAGGGCGATCATTAATAAACAAATGAATCTCGGGCATATCCCGTGCCTCGAGACTGATCTCATAAACCCTGTCGAATCGCGTATCACCTGAAATCGTCACATTGGAAAATGCAATGTTTGCCAGCAAATTCGCAGAATCCTGGTCCTGAACAAAAAAGTGTTCAATATACCGAAGCGACTTTCGTTGAAAATGACCCCAGGGCTGAAAGTAGACCTGACCCTTTCTGAATATTGCCGATATGGAAAGAACAGGAATATTGTTTTGGTGAAGGGTTCTGAGGTAATAATGCCAGAACTCATATTTTATAAAAAATGCCAGCGTTGGCCGTATGGTGGCGATCCATCGTTCTGCATTCCGCTTACCGTCCAGCGGAAGGTAAAGTATATGATCCGCTCCTGCGTAATTTTTACGAACTTCAAAACCGGAGGGGGAGAAAAAAGTAATCAAAATCAGATGTTCAGGATACTGAAGCCTGTATTTTTCAATCAGAGGACGCCCTTGTTCAAATTCACCGAGAGATGCACAATGAACCCATAATAATGGTTTCTGACTTGGGTTTACGTCACTTGCCAGTTCCCAGATATTCCTTCGTCCGTCACTAAATTGCCTTGCCTTTTTATTGAAAGGAGCCGCCAGCCGAATGGCGGTTTGGTATAAAAAGAGGAACAGGACGTATACTATTTTTCCCATAGTCGTGACAAAAATAAAGAACCCATCCTGCAGGGGAAGGTTATTCCAGTGAATTTATTTATGCATGGAAGTAAAATTGAACAGATCCATGGGACTCTTTGCCGGATCATCGGATTGAAATACTTTTTCCGGGATCAATTTTTCTGGCATTAATTTCCAGTGAGATATTGCTAATGATCAGGTTACTTACTTTTTTCCTTTTAAAGAATGAAGTAATGATTTCATTTAATTCCTCATCGTAATAATCGATAATCTCATCGGTATTTGTGCAAAAAACATGACCGTGGTTGTCGGTACGGGGATCATACCGCATCTGACCCCCGATGGTTCGAACTTTTTGCAGCAATCCCGCCTCAACGAACGTTTCAAGCGTTTTGTAAACTGTAGCCCTGGATATGGTGGGATTATTTTCCAGGATGGCGTCATAGATATGGTCGGCTGTCGGGTGAAAATCCATTCCACGGACGGCATCTAGAATTACAATTCTTTGTTGGGTTGCCTTAATGCCGGCATCCGTAAGTTTTTTTTGAGATTCTTTTATATTGGAAATCATTATTAAATAATAATTAATATTAAACAGGAAATACTATTATTAATCAATATAATTATTTTTCATGAGTAATAAATCTGGATGCCGTTTTTTGGTTACCCCTGTGGAATATCGGATATTAATGACTCAATGAGGAAACTGACCACAATAGTGCTGCTTTTTACCGGACTTGCTGGTTACGGCCAGGGTGATGACTTTGCCGCCTTGCTGGAATCCGGCTCAGATGATGCTGAATTACTTGTTGAGGGATATTTGAAACCTCTATACACCGCTGCTGGTTTTGGCCTTGCGGGCGGTTGGTCGAATACAGCTGCGCCACATGATGTTCTTGGCGTTGATCTCACTTTGTCTGTAGGATTTTTGCGAATTCCAGATAAGGATCTCTTTTATCGCACAGATCAACTTGGTCTCCAAAATACGACCCAGGTAAATGGAAACCAGGCACCGACAATATTTGGTCCGTCCGGTGAGGAAATCAGGCCGGAATATACATTTACAGACCCCGAAACGGGAGAGACCGCTTCTTTCACCGGGCCTGAGGGTATTGGTCTGGCAGAACAAATGAAAGATTTTATTGGAATTAACAAATCCATCGCGCCAGTTCCCATGGCCAACCTGGGGATTGGTCTTCCTGCCGGAACAGATCTTCGTATACGGTGGCTGCCTGCAATCCGTGTAGGGGAGGATACAGATTTTAATTTCTGGGGGCTGGGTGTTCAGCACAGTCTGAAACCATATTTTGGGTTATCTGAAAAGAACTTTGAATTATCAGCATTTGCGGGAATTACATCGTTTCGGGTCAAAACTGATCTCAGGAATGATGTTGTTACAACAGAAAATGATGTGGTTTCCGCGGATGGCGAAGGAATCTCCAGGCTCCAGTCGTGGCTTGTTAAAGGAATGATTTCCAGGGAATTGTCGGTATTTACTTTTTACGGCGGGGTAGGCTATACTTTTGTGCGAACAAAAACCGAGGTGAACGGTACTTTCCTGTACGAATCGGGACAGGAACAGACAGTTGTTGAGGACCCGATTGATTTTATATATAATACCGGTGGCCCCTCACTAACTGCCGGAGTTCGTATGAAACTACTCGTTTTTTCCCTGCACGGCAGCTATACCCTTCAGCGATATAATTCCTTTGAACTTGGTTTTGGTATTACGGTGCACTAGCAACCTTTAAAGTCAGGCTTGCGCTTCTCAATAAATGCATTCATGCCTTCAGTCTGATCTTCAGACGCGAATGTGAGATAGAAATTTTTTCGTTCGAAATTCAGCCCCTCATCCAGATGCGTTTCAAATGCCCGGTTTACAGATTCTTTGGCGAGTTTAGCTGCCACCGGTGACATAGCCGCAATTTTTCCTGCAAGTGTCTCTGCTTCGTGAAGGTACATTTCCACCGGAACCACCCTGTTGACAAGACCATAGCGTTGTGCTTCATGCGCATCGATGAAATCTCCTGTGAGCACCATTTCCATTGCCTTTGCTTTTCCTACAGCCTTTGTAAGTCGCTGGGTACCACCGGCACCGGGCATAACACCAATTTTTATTTCCGGCTGACCGAATTTCGCTGTTTCGGAAGCAATGATCATATCACAAGTCATGGCCAATTCACAGCCACCGCCCAGGGCAAAGCCTGAAACGGCTGCTATTAGGGGCTTTTTGGTTTTTCTGATTTGATCCCAGGTACTGAATTGATCGATATTCAGCATGTCAATGGCTGTTTTACCTGCCATTTGTTTAATATCGGCACCTGCCGCAAATGCGCGTTCATTACCGGTTATTATAATTACCCGAACATTTTCATCATTATCCAGGTCCCTCAATGCTTCTTTTAATTCCTGCATTAATTGCAGATTAAGGGCATTCAGCTCCTTTGGCCTGTTTAGCTCAATTAATGCAATATATTTTCTGTGGGCGGCATTTACTTTTATAAGTTCCATAGTAGTGTGGGGTATGGTGCAATAATAAGAAAAGCCGTCTTTGTAAAAAAGACGGCTTTATCTAACCATACTAAACAGGTGAGCAAAAGTGCTATGTACGTTTATATACCAACCAGGGGTGGCAGGTAACCTGTCTTTCTTATTTTTGTAAAAAAAGAATTATGATCAACGTATTGTTTGTTTGCCTTGGGAATATCTGCCGCTCACCGCTGGCTGAAGGTTTGTTCAGAAAGAAAGTAAGTGAGCGCGGATGGGATTCATTTTTCAACATTGATTCCAGCGGAACAGGCGATTATCATATCGGCGATTTACCTGACCACAGGACACGTGAAAATGCGAAACGAAACGGATTGATCCTGGATTCCAGGGCGCGTCAGTTTGCCTATGAGGACTTTCAGGATTTTGATTACATTATTCCGATGGACGCATCCAACCGGTCGAATATTGAGCGACTGGATCCCGGGCAGCAATTTCGCGACAAGATAATTCTTATGAGGAGTTTCGATTCGTTGGACAAGGGAGCGGACGTGCCCGATCCCTATTTCGGCGGAGACCAGGGCTTTCAGCATGTCTATGAAATTTTAGATCGATCCACGAATGAATTTCTCAACTGGCTTGCTGAGCGTCATTCACTGGAAGGCTGATGAGGCTTTACTACGGCCCTGTAGTTGTTTCTTGATACCTGTTCCAGCAACATGTTCCCGCCAGCCCGAAACCGATCCATATATTCCTGGTTGTAATTTTTTATGGTGATCAGTTCCAGCCCGGTATTGTATCGGATACTGAATTCGGATTGCAGCCGGTTCATGATTTCAGCCAGGTGATCCTCGTGGAAGTCCACACAAATTGAGAAGGAAATTGCTGAATTCTGCATCAGGTTTATGCGCAGGTCTGCTTCTGAGATCTCGTGGAAAATTCGGGTCAGGTTTCGTTCGTTGATAAAAGTGAAATCCCGGACATGAAATGAAATAAGACATTGATTTTCCTTGATAATTACTGCAGGTAAAGGATTTTCAACATGGCACTCATGAATGACGGTTCCGGTACTCTCGGGTTCATAAAAACTTTTAACTTTTAAAGGGATACGTTTGTTGGCGAGCGGTTTGATAGTTTTAGGGTGAATTACTGAAGCTCCGTAATATGTCATTTCGGCGGCCTCGGAATAGGGCAGTTCGTTATATCGGATTGTGCCAGTAATCTTTTTTGGGTCGCCGTTCATGATCCCTTCAACATCCTTCCATACAGTTACAGAATCCGCATCCAGGCAGGAAGCGAAAATGGCGGCTGTATAATCAGATCCCTCACGGCCCAGTGTTGTTGTACGCCCGTCCGGGCTGCTTCCAATAAATCCCTGTGTTAGCAGAATAGTGGTTGAAAGTGCTTTCTTAAGTGGTTCAATCCGTTTACAGGTTTCAATCCAATCGACATGGCCTTCACGAAAGTGATCATCGGTCCTGATATAATCCCTGGCATCGAGCCATTGGACCGGATACGATTGTGTTGAAAGGTATACCGCAATAATGGTGCTTGAAAGTATTTCTCCCTGGCTGATGATCCGGTCATATTGTTCTGAAAAGGATAATTCCAGCTTCAGATCCTGTTTGATCTGTGCTGTTATTTCTTCAATGGACTTGTAAAGACCGGCAGGAATATGGTCAAACAGGCCCTTTGCAATTCCAAGATGATAATCCTTCAGGTGTTCAATTTCCTGGTTGCAGGCATCCTTATCCGACTTAAGTGTTAAAATCTTTTCAAGTTGATTGGTGGTTTTACCCATCGCAGAAACCACAATCAGTAATGGAACATCCTGATATCCGGCGATAATCGAAGCCATATTTCGGATCGCCTTTTCATTACTGACAGACGCCCCTCCAAATTTGAATACTAACATAATCGCAATCGATTGCAATAAAAATCTATAACTTTGCTCAAGTTGCATCTAATTACTGAAAACTGAAACCTGAACATGGAAGATTCGCGGATTGCCCTCCCGATTGGCACCACGCTGGACCGTTTTATTAAGAAAAAACAAGATGAATTTCAATATGCCACGGGTGAGCTCTCACAGCTCCTGCGGGATATTGCACTTGCCGGCAAAGTAGTGAATCGTGAAATCAATAAGGCTGGTCTGATTAATATCGGCGGAGCCATCGGAACCCAGAATATTCAGGGCGAAGATCAGCAAAAACTGGATGTACTGGCGAATATACGTTTCATCCGGGCACTCACAAAGGGTGGGGAGGCCTGTGCGATAATTTCAGAGGAGGACGAGGATTTTACCGATCTGAAGAATGATGGGAAATATGTCATTGCCATTGATCCGCTGGATGGTTCATCCAATATCGATGTGAATGTATCGATTGGTACAATATTTTCAGTTTACAGGCGTGTGTCACCCCTGGGGAAAGCCATTGAGATGGCAGATATCATGCAACCCGGGGTTGAACAGGTAGCGGCAGGGTATCTGCTGTACGGATCTTCCACGATGCTGGTTTATACGACAGGTCATGGTGTGAATGGATTTACCTATGAACCTTCTTTGGGTGAATATTTTCTTTCGCACCCTGATATGATGATACCTGATGATGGTTCCATTTACAGTGTAAACGAAGGGATGTTCAATAGTTTTCCGGATGCTGTGAAGAAATATATTGATCACTGCCATGATTGTCAGTATTCCGCGCGTTACATAGGATCTTTGGTTGCAGACTTCCATCGGAATTTGTTGAAAGGCGGGATTTATATGTATCCGTCTACGCAGAAAAATCCGGAGGGAAAATTACGGCTGATGTATGAATGCAACGCGCTTTCATTCATTGTGGAGCAGGCAGGGGGGATGGCATCCACTGGTACCGGCCGGATTCTTGAAGTTGAACCTCAAAGCCTTCACCAGCGGGTTCCTCTTTTCATCGGCTCTCGCAAAATGGTGGAAAAGGTGATCTCTTTCTTTTAAGACTGGCTGTACTTGCGGCGGGTTTCAATTTTTTGCTGAACCCTTTCAATAATTAATTCAGCCAGGGCCATGTCAATTAAATCGGGATCAGTCTCACTAAGGATCTTCCTCACCTTTGATTCGGCAACGTCTATGCGGTATAGGGTATGAAGGAGACGCTCCATATCGGTATCAAGCAGAAATTTAATTCTTTGGCGAACTGCCTCCGCAAGGTCCTCCTTGGGGGTGCCTTCAGATATTGGGTTAATTGTATCCGGAAGGTGTTTATTGATCAGAAGATTCAGCTGATGTGTCTTCGCTTCCATTTTTGAGCAATTCAGGCGCTTCCCTGAGTAAAATTTTATACCAGGAAACTAATTTTTTTATATCGGAAGGGTATACCCTTTGTTCGTCATAATCGGGTAATATATGCTTCAGGAATGATTTCAACTCATCCTGGTCGGAGTTACTCTCAATTCCGGGGTCATCCTCAAATTCGTCATATATGGTTTTAAATACATCTGCAAGGGGTGCAGATCCCTCCTGGTCTGTAGTGTAGATTGAAATATCGCTCAGCACTGAAATCCGTTGCGTTGCATTGGCGATTAATTTTTTGCGTGAATCATCAAGAGATTCCAGAATTACACCTGTGCGGGTGGGTTTCACGACTTTGAACAGACCTCCTTTTCCTGCTACGGAGGCGATATCACTGTATTCCATATACCTTCAATTAAGGGGCAAAGTTAGAGATTAGTACGGATCGGCAATAGGTTAGAGGGGTTAAATTTCCGAAGAAACCTGTAAACAATAATTAATGTATTCGTTCAGTTCATCTTTTCCGGCTCCTGTTTCTGAGCTTGTAAGAAGCATAGGCGGAAGCTTTTCCCACCTGGATTTCAGAACTTTTCTGTACCGGGCGATGGATGACTGGTTCTTATTGTGCGATTGTTTATCGGCTTTGGTGAATATGAGGGCAAAGGGAATTCCTTTTTCACCCAGCCATTCAATAAATTCAGTATCAACGGGCTGTGGATCCAGCCGGGTATCAATCAGTACAAATACGGTGATGAGATTTTTCCGTTCCGTGAGGTAGTCGTGAATCATTTCACCCCACTTTGAACGGTCTGTTTTGCTTACTTTGGCCCATCCATAACCCGGTAAATCGACCAAAAACCAATTATCGTCTATGAGGAAATGGTTGATTAACTGTGTCTTACCCGGTTTTCCTGAAACTTTGGCCAATTTCTTACGTCCTGTTAGCATATTAATCAGGGAAGATTTACCCACATTTGAGCGGCCAATAAATGCTATTTCAGGGCGTTCAGGTGGCGGACATTGCGTATAGGCACTGCTGGAGGTGATAAATTCTGCTTTTTTAATGGACATGTCGTGCGGCCTGTAGAATTAATTCAACAATTTTTTATATTTAGTGTACAAAAGCAACATTTAAGCGGGAGTTTAATTCCCTATTTGGGAATTTTATCGTTTATTGTCCTTTATTTAGTATGGTAAAGGCAGTCCCTGGCTGCTATTTTTTTAGAGATAACCATAATGATCTGCAAATATCGCCAGAAATGATACAAAAACGCGTTTTACTATTTTTTACCGTTTTTCTGCTCAGTTTATCAACATCCCTTTTTGCACAGGAGCAAAGCGATAAGGAACTCGCAGAGGAATACATCAATCAGGCAGAACTGATCATGGAGGCAACAGCTGCGATGGTTGATGCCCGTGACTTGTATGTGCTTGCCGCAGAAGCTGATCCTACGAATGTGAAAGCAAACTGGATGGCTGGAGATTTTCATCTGAAAACCATTGGGAAAGACCGTGCAGTAAAATATTTTCTGAAGGTCCTGGAACTGGACCCTAATTACAGGTTTGATATCATGTACCAGATTGGACGCAGCTACCAGTACGGAATGGATTTCGATAATGCACTGGCTTATTATAACCGGTATCTGAATAAGCTGAAACAGGAAGATGGTTACCGTGGCATTGATAAAGTTGAACTGACAGAGGTTACACGACGCATTTACGAGTGCAGCAATGCGAAGGAATATGTCGCCAATCCGGCCCATTATTCGATTGTAAATATTGGGAATGCCATCAATACGGAGTATGAGGAATATGCGCCGGTGCTCAATGAGGATGAAACATTGATGATATTCACAACCCGTAGAAGAGATGGCAACCTCAATGAGAATGTGTTTAAGGATAACAAGCCATATGAAGATATTTTCATGGCCACCAAGGAAAATGGCGTGTGGTCATCGGCCATGAACATCGGGAATACTGTGAATACAGAATATCACGATTCAAACCTTGCACTATCGGCGGATGGAGAACAGCTGTTCATTTACAAAGACGAAAACAACGGGGACATCTATGTGTCTAACCGCAATGAGGATGGCTCATGGTCCTATCCTGAGCCACTCAGTGAGAATATAAATTCAGAAGGATTTAAGGAAAGCTCTATTTCCATTTCTCCTGATGGAACAATTTTGTTTTTTGCCAGCGACAGACCAGGCGGTTTCGGTGGATCTGATATTTATGTCAGTGTGAAGGATGCACGCGGTGAATGGGGTCGTTCAAAGAATCTTGGTCCGACCATCAATACCGAATATGATGATGACGGTCCGTTTATCGACTATGATGGAAAAACACTTTATTTCAGTACACGTGGCCGAAAGGGCATGGGGGGATATGATATCTTCAGGTCTGAATATGACAGTGCAAATAATGAATGGACTGACCCTGAAAACCTCGGCTTCCCAATCAATACGCCGGATGATGATATCTATTTCGTAAGTACTAAGGACGGACAAAGAGGTTATTACGCCTCTGTTCGTGAAGATGGTCTTGGATATACCGATATCTATATGGTTACGATTCTGAGCGATGAAGAGATGGAAGCGCTGGCAAGCAGGGATGTTGAACCTGATAGTATTGAGCAGGTTAAAACGGATTTAGAAACGGCTGTGAATGTAACTGAGAAGAAAACAGAACCTCTGGAAGTGGTGGTGAATGTGCTGGATGAAGCCGGAAATCCTACGGATGCGAAAGTAAGTGTTCAGAGTATTCCGGATAATATGGTTGCCGGAAAAAGCAGGGAAGATCTGGGTAAGTATCGTTTTATGATACGGCAGTCAACCCCAAAATCATACAGGCTGTCTGTGGAGAAGGACGGTTATTTATTTGAAGACATTGACCTGGGATCCCTGGCGGCAAGTTCAGAATCATCGGTTATGGAGCGAACAGTTCGTCTCAGGAAACTTGAATTGGGGACACGGAAAGTTCTCCGGAATATTTATTTTGATTTTGATAAAGCCACGTTCAAGGATGAAAGCTACAGCGAGCTGAATAAGCTTGAAACAATGATGGCGCAGAATCCTGGAATGGTAATTGAAATTTCAGGTCATACTGATAATATTGGTTCCAAGGCGTATAACCTCGACTTGTCACAACGAAGGGCGAATGCAGTAAAGAACTTCCTGGTGAACAAGGGCATCGATTCACGCAGGATTGTTTCTGTGGGCTTTGGTGAAGAAAAGCCATTGGCCAGCAATGACGATGAGGCTGAAGGCCGTGAGATCAACCGTCGCGTTGAATTCAAGGTAACAGGTGTCAAATGATATAATTGAATAAAAGAAAGCCATCTGTTCGAATACGGATGGCTTTTTTGTTTTCTCCATGGTTCTGACGGATATTTGCCGACCCGCAGAACAAGATATGTGATACAGGGGTTTATACCTATGAATATGACAGTAGTACCCTACAAAGACAAGGAATCAGGCAAGAAGGAACAGGTTGCAGAAATGTTTGACAATATAAGTCAGAATTATGACTTCCTGAACCATTTTTTAAGTGCCGGAATTGATATCCGATGGAGAAAGAAGGCAATAAAATTACTCAAGGACGATAATCCAAAACTGATTCTTGATATTGCCACCGGAACAGGTGATTTTGCCATTGAAGCGTTGGCACTCAATCCGGAAAAGGTGATTGGGGTTGATATTTCTGAGGGAATGCTCAACGTGGGACGGCAAAAAATGAAGAAAAAGGGTTACGACGACCGCATAGAACTTCAGATGGGTGATTCCGAGGGGTTATTATTTGAAGACAATAAGTTTGATGCGGTGATCGTTTCATTTGGAGTAAGGAACTTTGAAAATCTGGACAAGGGATTGGCCGACATGTACAGGGTATTGAAGCCGGGAGGCAAAGCGGTAGTGCTGGAATTCAGCCGACCAAATCGCTTTCCATTTAAGCAACTGTACAATTTTTACTTTAAGGCAATTTTACCTAAAATTGGAAAGGTAATCTCCAAAGACAGGGCCGCGTATACGTACCTGCCTGAATCTGTGGAAGCTTTTCCTGATGGCGACAGATTCCTTGCGCATATGCAGCAAGTTGGATATAAAAACACAAAATGCAAACCTTTAACATTCGGGGTAAGTTCAATTTACGTGGGCGAAAAAGCCTGATCATACTCATCCTTCTGGTGTTGCCACTGGCGGCATTCGCACAGCGAAGAAAGCAGTTGAATAACCCGAATTATGACAGGAGGTGGCTGAGCTATGGCTTCTTACTCCAGGGCCAGACATCCACATACCAGATCAAATACAGTGATGCATTTGTTTCAGATTCATTTGATTCTGTTTATGCCATTTCTCCCAAATGGTCAACCGGGTTCAGCCTGGGGTTCATTGTAAATTTCAAACTCGAAGAATATTTTGATTTAAGGTTAACGCCGACCGTTTCCTTTCACGAATATGCGGTGGATTATGAATATGTGGATGATCCGGTAGACAATCAGCTGATCGAGTCGACTGTCGTTGAATTGCCGGTAATGCTGAAGTATAAATCGGAACGGCGGGGTAACGCTCGTATGTATTTCGTGGGTGGTGTTAAACCAGGTTTTGAAGTGTCGGGAAAGAATAAGAACGAGGATTTTGGAGATGATTACCTGATCACCAAAGATTTTAACTTTTCCGGTGAACTGGGCTTTGGGGTTGATATCTATTATCCCCTGTTTAAATTTTCCCCTGAAATACGGTTTTCAAAAGGATTCACAAATTTACTTGGAGATCCGAATAACGCATATGGCGCGGGGATTGACCGAATTAATACCAACACAGTTTCCATCATTCTACTGTTTCAATAAGTATGACGCTAAAAACAGCATTCATTACCGGCGCAACCTCGGGCATTGGAAAGGCAACCGCCCAGATACTTGCGAAAGAAGGTTATCAGCTTGTTTTATGCGGGAGACGGGAAGACAGGCTGCAACAATTAAAGGATGAGCTACCTGTGAAGGTTTATACCTTGTCATTTGATGTTCGTGATCAGGCAGCAGTTGAAACCGCAATTGCATCCCTTCCCGAATCACTTGAAATTGATGTTCTTGTAAATAATGCAGGCAATGCCCACGGACTGTCGCCGCTCCAGGACGGAGATATAGAAGATTGGGATGCAATGATCGATATCAATGTCAAGGGATTGCTGTATGTGACAAAGGCGATACTTCCGGGCATGATTTCCAGAAACCGGGGATACATCATTAATATTGGTTCCATTGCAGGAAAAGAAGTTTATCCTGGCGGCAATGTTTACTGTGCTTCAAAATATGCCGTGGATGCGATAAATCAGGGCTTGCGTATCGATTTGAATGGAACCGCGATCAGGGTGTCTGCGATAAACCCGGGCCTTGTTGAGACAGAGTTCAGCATGGTCCGCTTTAAAGGTGATGAGGAGCGGTCTAAGAAGGTATATGCCGGCATGGATGCACTCCAGGCTGAAGATATCGCGGAAATCATCTCATTCATGATCTCACGCCCTCCCCACGTGAACCTTGCAGACATTCTTGTATTGCCTCAGGCGCAGGCATCTTCTTCAATTGTTTCGAGAAAATAGACTACCGGAACAGCTCTTTCAATGTTTCCGTATCTATTTCATGTTTGCCATCAAAGGTGATATATTGAAAATCCAGACCGGTTCGGGAAACAAGATCCGTCATTTCCTTCATTTTTTCGTCTTGCAGATATGGGTCCTGCAGGCCATAAACACACCACTTTTCCAAATCACCCAGTTTTTCCCCGGCATTGTCAATGTTAAGATCAAACGGGAGTATACCCGCCCACAGGATTAGACTTGCGGCCTGAACGTTGCCATTCATAAGCCATCGGGTCGCTGTGGCAGCCCCTTGTGAAAATCCCAGCACGGTGACGCTGACATTTGTATTGAGTTGTTCGGTAACCGAAGTGTGAACCGCATCCAGGTATGCCAGGTAATTTGAGATATCGGTTTCACGGTCTTCACGCGTCATCCATGTGGCACCAATCCGGCCGTGGAATCCATCCAGGTAAAACCGGGACAGTCCTTCGGGGGCTATAATGACACGATCCGGTGAAGCGATGGATTCAAATTTGCGGATAAAGAATTGTGCGAGTTGCCCATATCCATGAATTACGTACAGAATCTCCCGGGTATTCTCCGATAATTCGCCCAGTTGCTGAAATCGTGCACTATACGGAAATGTTATATAGGTAGTGTTCATCAGACAAAAATATAAAAAAAAAGACCGGCGAAACGCCGGCCTTTATGGTTCAAACCCAAACCACTACTACTATCGTTTAAATCCCAGTGCACTTCCTCCACAGTAATTGGTGGAATTATCGAATGTATACTGGATATAATAAATTCCTGTATTGTTACAAGGATAGACGATGGCCGATATGAACTGGCCGTCTATCTTGCTGCTTACGACTTTATTTCGGTTGCTGTCGAAAAGGTTCACAACAATGCCATCGGTTTGTTCACCCATAGCACACAAATTGATCATATACTGAGTTCCTTTCGTAAATACATACGAATACTCAATTTTATCCTTGGCTCCGTTTGCGCCGTTGATCTTATAGCTCTTCAGATAATTAAAACCATCTGCCAGCTTCGGAATACAATTTTCTGTAAGAGATTCCGGGTTGCACTGCGCGAAAGATGCCTGGTTCATTACCATTAAGAAACCTGCCAGAATGAATATGTAAACTATTTTTTTCATTGTTACCTAGTTAATTACTCCCTTCCTGATTTCCTCTACTTTGTTTCGGATAGCCGTTTGCGTTTCAGGGCTAATATTTATTTCACTTGAACTATTATCCTTGATCACCATAACGCCGTCTACGATTTCGTAGGTGGAC
Source organism: Cyclobacteriaceae bacterium (assembly GCA_050289805.1). Taxonomy (GTDB): domain Bacteria; phylum Bacteroidota; class Bacteroidia; order Cytophagales; family Cyclobacteriaceae; genus JAUILA01. The sequence continues at coordinate 120,272 of JBNKGL010000003.1, read as the reverse complement.
TCTTCATAAGTATGTGTGATTTCCACAGCTTCGTATATCGACTGCAGGTCTTTCATCTGAGTATGGAGATCAGCAATTCGCGGATCGGTAGACTCATAAAAAGAAAGTAGGATGGTAATATTGTCCAAAATTATCTTTTGTTCACCTATTGTTTCGCTCAACGCCTTATTATCGGGGTTTTTCTGTGCGATTTGAGTGGTGATGTGCATGGCTTCAAGCCAGCCTCCTGTCAGTAGCAGAACACTCAGGTTGGCCCGGCTTTGCTCCTGTAGGTAATGATTAATTTCATTAAAATTCTGAGTAGTAATTAACAACAGGGAATCCAGATTCTTGCTGTTGGTTGCCAGACGTCCGATTGTTTCAATATCGAAAAACTGCCCGATGCTCAGACCGTCTGCCATTTCCTTAATGGCATCCATATAGTCCAGACCGTCCTGGTTTTGCTCATAAATATTGGTATAGCCCAAGTCTGTACCATATATGCCGAGATTAACCGCTTTCTGATAATTGCTGTTGTATTTCGATTTATTGTCAGCCTTATTTAAAAGGGACCTGTCATACGAACTTCCGGATTCCTTCAGCAGTACCGATATTTCCAAAGGAGAAGGGATCTGCTGTATCACACTGCTGATCACCTCTTCCGATACCGGCGGTTCCGCGACGGCAACCGAATCTGCATTCACCTCGTAGGCTGCTTCATCAGGTTTGTTCCCGGAACAAGATGCTAAAAGGGAAACCAGGCTAAGCCCAAAAAATAATTTCCTCATGGTTAAAAAATTAATCAGTTAACAAAAATATACTTCCTCACTTCAATTCCAAATGCCCGTCTGGCAGGGGATGTAAGGTTACTTGTTCTTTTTGGAAGAAAAGGACAGATTACCGAAGTAATTCATCAGCTTCTTAAGCAGTTCAGTGTATAATGTGACGTATAATACCATCGTCATAAGCCATATTACAACGACATTGAACCAATATGTATCTATGTAATTTCCAATGAAATATTTAACGGGAGCAAAAAATTGTGCCCGATAATTCAGCGGGTTTGACGGTTTCTCCGGGGTTTCGAAGATCGGGTTGATCTGCTGTATCAACCGCCCGTTAAATTCTATAATCCTGTCCGTTTCGGTTGCATTTGTCACCAGGTCGGCAAGGCTTTCATTGAAATATTTATCCTTATAAGTATTCAGATTATAATCCGGGTAATTCGTCTCATAGAAATAAACCTTCTTTTCGCGTTCAGCAACCGTCGCATTATAAATTCCCTGGTAATGTTTTCTATATGCTTCCAGATACGAATCCAGGTTATCAAGCATTTCAGCAGTTATATCTGAATGGGTAAGGATACCATCCTTCCACGCGGCTGTCAGACCTTCCGTATAGGGCTCTGTCTGGAGTTCATTTCCAACAATGAGCAGCGCCGCATCAATTTGCCCGAATGAAGAATCGGATGCTGCAGGAATAAGATTCCTGATTTCCTTTAATTTCTCAACAAGTCTTGGCTGTACATATGCCGCTTTGAAATCGGCTTCAGCTTCCTTCTTCTCAAGGTCATAATACAGGAATTCAAAGCTGTTCTCCTTAAACTGATAAACAGCCATCGCCTCGTAAGCCCAGCGTGATGCCATCAGATCTGCGACAACAGGAACCTTGCCCTTCGTTGTGATCACGTCATTAAGCCTGTCGAAACTAAACAGCAGGCCACTAAGAATCATTTGAGGGATGAGGAGCAGCGGGATCATGACGTATACGGTTACAGCAGAATTGAATGCTGCTGAAATATTCAGTCCCAACACATTGGCAAAACAGGAACAGCTGAATAAAACAAACCAGAAGGCAAAAGTCATATCGTGGATTTCCAAAATCACATTGCCGATTACCACAAATGTGAGTGTCTGTATGGCCGAAAGGAGAAACAGCAGGCTGACTTTCGACGTAAGGTAACTATTCCAGCTGAGATTCAGGAAGCTTTCACGTTTGAGGATCTTCCTGTCCCGGATGATTTCTTCGGCACTCACCGTGAGGCCCATAAACAGGGCTACAATGATGCTCATAAGCATAAATGCAGGGATGTTCTCATTGAAACGGAATAAGTATTCCATGCCATCCGGGCTGCTTTTATAGCGGATAATGAAGGCGAGGATCATCGCCAGCAGTGGTGCTTCCAGCAAATTGATCAGGAGATATTGCCGGTTACTGATTTTTGATAACAGGTCTCGCTTCAGAAAAATCAAACTCTGCTTGATTTTTGAAGGAATACTCAGGCTGTGAGGGGGTGTTTCCTGTACATCTTCCACCCGGTCGAGGCTGAAATTCGTTCCGAAATGCTCGTGCCATCCCAGTGGATTGATTTTTCGTTTATTGGTAAGCTGTCCGTATTCATCAACAACTTTCGCCTCGATTATATTGAAGATTTGCTCCGGATTTACATTACCGCATGTTTCACATTGTCCACGCTCGCTATCCACCTGGTTGGTCACCTGTTTGAAATACGTAACGGCTCCGACAGGATTTCCATAATAAACCGGGTACCCGCCCGTGTCCATGATGAACATTTTATCAAACATTTTATATATGTCTGAAGAAGGCTGGTGGATCACCACAAAGATCAGTTTTCCTTTAAGGGAAAGTTCTTTCAACAGGTCAATCACATTTTCTGAATCCCTGGAAGATAATCCTGATGTTGGTTCATCCACAAAGAGTACTGCCGGTTCCCGGATCAGCTCAAGGGCAATATTGAGGCGTTTACGCTGTCCGCCACTGATCGTCTTATCCAGTACACTTCCTACACGAAGATCCTTGCGTTGTTCAAGTCCAAGGCTTTCCAGGACTTTCAGGACGCGGTCTTTGATTTCCTCCTCACTTTTATCGGCAAAACAAAGTTTTGCATTATAGTACAGGTTTTCAAAAACTGTGAGCTCCTCAATGAGCAGGTCATCCTGTGATACATAACCAATTACCCCGTGTATATTGGCTTTTTCAGAATGAATGTCATAGCCATTGATACGTATGGAGCCCTTACCGGGAGGTTCAATTCCGGCCAGTACATTGAGGAGTGTAGTTTTCCCTGCGCCACTGGCACCCATGATCCCGATCAGTTTACCCGGACCTTCGGAAATATGAATATCATGCAAACCGATCGCTCCGTTCGGAAACTGGAATTCTTCGATATCTGCATTAAAAGAAAGCTTTGTGGTTCTGATTTCCTCACTGAAAAGCATGATCAGATCCGAATAATAGAGTGCAGACCCCTGCATGGTCTTTACCGTGCTTCCATGGGAGAAGAGGTATACACGTCCCGATTGCATGATAAAACCGTTCAGGATATTTTCATCAGAACCGAGGTACCGTGTAAAATACATATCAACGCTTTTTACACGCAGGAAGAATAAGGTTCCTTCCAAATCTGCCTGTAAATGCTTCCGTGCCTTATCAGGATCATCTGATTTTCTTTCATCAATGATCAACAGATTGTTCGCATCTATTGCTGATGCATCTTCACCGATCACAAATGACTCAATCTCCTTGTATTCGGTTTTGTCGATATTAAATACGGTACTGATCGTATCTATAATTTCCATCCGCTGAGGGGTGAAATTCTTATCGGAGCTAACGAGCTCCAGGATTTTGATCAGTACTACAACCTTTTGTTTTTGAGTAAGGGTCTTGTTGATCTTCTTGCAAAGGCCCAGTGTTTTGACTGAATCACGGACTGAAGTAAGCTTTTTACGGGGCTCTTCTTCTTCCTTTTCCTCCGTTGAGTAGCCCGAATACTGATCATAGAGCTGCAGGTACTCCTTCACAGAGTCCTGATCGAGCTCCTGCTTAAAGAAACCGATTACGAACTGACGTTCTTTTTCCGTAACACCACCATCTTGTTTGGTGATAATGGCAAAAAGCTGGGTTAACGCTTTAAGTATTTCCTCACTCATTGTTGCCGGCCAGGTTCAGTTTAAAAAATAGATATGCCCTAAAAAAATGCCGATCAGGGACTAATAAGTCTTGAATTCAAACGGAAGTTCAACGAGCTCGGAGAATTCCTCCCCAGCTTCTTCCATATCCTCATCATCTTCGTGAAAATACCAGTGAATTGTGGTTCCGTCAATATCTTCCAATGCGGAAAGCACGTCAAGTATCAGTTTTGAAGAGGCTGTATTGAAATATTCAAGTTTGAATATAAATTCTGTTGTGCTGTTTGGCTCGGCAGAATAGGTATCGATCCAATCCAGTACTGGCTGATAAAATTCTGCGGAGTCTTCAGGTAACGATCGGCCTGAAATTTCAAAAATACCGTTTCCTTTATCGAGTAATATTTTTGGAGTATCTTCTGTTCCTTCTAGATTAAGTATATCCATGGTTTCTGATTGTTTTTGTTCATTAAAAAATTAAGCACGAGGGATGGAGCATTTTAGACAGAAAAATGCGCCGCCATTGTCGAGGTCAACAAATTCGAACTCCAGGGGCTGTCCGGATTTACGGGCCATATCAACAAAGCCAAGGCCCGCACCGCCTTTGTCAGAAATCTGGGTGTTTTTAATAATGTCCTTGTACAATTCCTTGAGACCATCTTTGTCCAGGTTATTGATGTTCTCCAGTTTTTGCTTCAGGCCTTCTATTTCCGACTGTTGGATCGGATTCCCGGAAGTGATGATATAGGAATCGTCACTCCGTCCTATCAGAAACACTGCTGCATTATCCTGATTGTTATGATCAGCATGTTTTACAATGTTCTGCAGGCACTCTACCATTACATTGAACACCTTTCTCTTGATAGAAGATTCTTCACCCGTGGAATCCATATTCCGTTCGGCCATAGCCAATACCGATTTGGTAATCTCCTGAGTGAATTCACCTTCGTACACAAGGATCAGGTGATGGTCAATCATCGTCTGATGTAAGTCATATATATACCTCATAAGTGATATAGTTAAAAAATGTGTTTTCGTTTAAATTATATATACCTGGTGGGCTAAAAAGTTGCCCCAAAATACTACTTAATGTTTTTTTCTAAAACTTAATACCAATTAATAAAACATCGTCTGTTTGTTTTTCATCACCTTTCCACTTTTCCCACTGATCATCGAATGCTTTAAACGCTGTTTTCATCGGTTTGTCATGAATCTCTTCAATTAATTCACGTAAGCGTTTTGGTCCGAATTTCCGATTTTGAGGACCACCGAACTGATCGGGATAGCCATCTGAACAGAAGAATATGGAGTCACCTTTCGAAAGCTGAATGGAATGACTGGTGAAATTGGTCTGGTTCTTATAGATTCCACCACCGATGGCAAACTTGTTTCCTTTGATTTCATCCATTTCACCATTCTTCATGACATACAATGGACGATGTGCCCCGGCAAATTCAACTTTCCTGGACTTTTTATCAATGCGGCACAAGGCTATGTCCATACCGTCTTTCGTCTGAGAGTCGCCCTGATCCTGACGGAGGGTTGTTGTAACACCTTCATCAAGAATATCCAGGATAGTTCCGGGATCAGATATTTTGCGGCTTCGAACAATATCGTTCAGCAGGAAATAACCAATCAGGGAAAGCAATGCCCCGGGAACTCCATGTCCCGTACAATCGACCGCAGCAATATAGATTGCATCACTCACTTCAACGTACCAGGGGAAATCACCACTAACCACATCTTTCGGTTTGTAGAGGATGAAAGAATCCGGCAATGTTTTGGTTATGACCGAATTATCCGGCAGGATCGCGTTCTGTATTCTTTTCGCATAATTAATACTGTCGGCAATCTTTTTGTTTTTATTCTGAATTTCCAGTTCAATGAGTTTCCGCTCGGTAATATCATGTGATACCACAAGCACCGATTCAAGACTTTCATTTTCGTCATATTCAGGAATGGCATTCACCTGCATGATTCGCTCACCCATTTCCGAAGGGAAATCCATTTCGGTCTTCAGGGTCTTATCTTCGCTGCGTACCTGTTCCACGATGGATAACCATTGCTCAAGGACTTTCTCGTTCAATTCAGCCTGATCGACGGGCTGGTTGATGTAGTTCTCAGGATTTTTACCCGTATACTCCTCAATTACAGGGTTGATATAGGAAATAATACCCTGCTCAAGACGTGTAATCAGGTCAGGGGAGTTTTCAGAAAGGGCCTGCATCTTACTGCGCATTCGCTGCTCGGCCTCCGCGCGTTTGCGTTCAGTAATATTTTGCGAATTGATTACTAAACCGCGTATCGCAGGGTTTGAAAGGAAATTGCTCCCTGTTGCCTCCATCCAGATATATTCACCTTCCTTGGTCCTGTATTCATATTGAATGGTCACCTGCTCGTCAGGCTTTTTCAGCAAACGGTTAAAGAGCTTTTTAAATGCCTCCTGGTTATCGGGATGCACTTTTTCCATATCGTGTGTGCCTGTAATCTCATTTTGAGAGTAACCAAGAATAGGTTCCACAGACGGACTCACATATTTTATCGTACCATCTTCATCGTAGATGGTAATTACTTCTGATGCATTTTCCAGCAGGATCTGCATCCTTCGCTGGGTATAGTTAACTTCTTCAATTTGCTCTTCGAGCCGTTGGTTCGAACGCTGCAGTTCTTCCTGTGTTGCCTGCATTTCCTCGGCATTCTGTCGAAGAATTTCCTGCTTTTCCTGCAGTTCAGTACTCATGGTCTGCGATTCGGCCAGAAGGTTTCTGGTGCGTTCGTTCACTTTAATATTGAACACGGTTCGCGCAGTGATCACACTCAGTTCTTCAACAAATTTAACTTCACTGTTCGAGAATTTTTTGTACCCGGCAAACTCCAGGGCACCGTATACGGTTTCTTCGGCAACGAGGGGTACAATGAGAAGACAGCTTGGTTTTGCATCTCCCAGAATACCGGAAGTGATCGTTACATAATCATCAGGGATCTCGGTACGAAGTACAGAATCTTTTTCAGCGGCAGCCTGTCCGACAAGGCCTTCAGCAAATCTGAATTTTGCTTCCAGGTATTTTTTGCGGTTATAGGCAAAGCTGCTGGTCATCTCCAGGATACGTTCTTCGGAATCATCGTTCACAACATAGAATGCTCCCTGTACGGCACCGATCTTCTGAATAATATATTTAATCACTTCATCGCCCAGCTCCTGAAGATTATCGCTGGCGCGAAGAATTTCTCCAATTTCCGCAACACCCGTTACGATCCAGTTTCGTTCTTTATCACGTTTTTCAGCCTCGATAAGATTATCGCGCATGGTGATCAGCGCATTTCCCAGTGCATCACTGTCACTTACCGGACGGTAATCTGCATCAAAATTACCTTCACCGATTTCCTGTGCGAAAAGGGCAGTCGCCTTCAGTGATTCATTCAGCTGATTTACATTCTGCGCCATTTCGCCAACTTCATCTTCACTGATCTTATCAATCTTTTCCGGCAAAATACCATTTCTCAAAAGTTCGAGATTCGATTTCAGAGAGATGAGCGGATTAATTAATTGTCTTGAAACGATCAGCGACAGGAAAACACTCGAAAGAAGGAGCAGCATTCCGGCAACCGTATACTTGATGAATGTTCCCCCTGTTGTGGAGTAAACCTCGTTGCTATCTACTTTTGCTACAATTGCCCAGTTCGTGGATGGAATCGGGTGATAAGCTGCCAATACCTCCTGGCCGCGATAATCAATATCCATGCTTTCGCCTGTCTCACCCGAAAGTGCGCGGACGAGGGTTTGGCCGGCACGGGAAGTAGGCTTAACAATTTCCACACTGTCTCCCGGTTTGTGGCGAAGATGATTCAGGATGGTGATGTTCTCCGAATCTTCATTACCTGCGATGAGCAATATTTCACCCGTGTCTCCCAGGCCAAGCGTGTCACTGAGTATTGAATTGATCTCATCAGCATTAATTTCAAATATTAGTAAGGATTTATCAGTTGAAGAGTTCAGTGGTATACCCGCGAAGAATCTTTTTCCATATATTTCACTGATAAACAGACCGTTGGATGTTTCGGATATTATGGTTCCGGGATCCGGAAAATTCTGATCAGCCAGACCGGGTCTTGTACTGTGCATCACAACGCCATTCCGTTTTGTAAGATGAATGTCACTTAGCTGGTAGGATTTTTTAAAGGACATCAGCATGGCGACGATATCAGTACCGGAATTCTGGCTTACGGTTTCAACGGTCATGAATGGGTCGCTTTCCGCAGGCTCCTCCTCAGCTTCCGTGAACATATCCGCAAAGGGATCTGCTTCGGATGAAGATTCATCTGATTCCACCTCATACGCATCTGGCGGATTCAGCAGGCCATTTTCCTGTGCAAACTGCAGGTTTTGTGAAATGCGCTGCAACATTAGTTCAATTTCCAGTGCCTTGTTGCCTGCCAGTAATGCCAGATTTTCCTGGTACCGCTCTTCCAGTGAATCACGGCTTACCTCGTAGGAAATATAACTGCTGATAGCTACTGCTGCTGCCACAAGGACGACAACAAGCCCGGTTATTTTTGTCCGTATACTGAATCTTTTATTCATGACTTCGGATTTTTATCTTGTTTCACACCATTTGACGATTTAAGGAATCCGGCAATAGCCTCACACTCATGTGTGAGATTGTTACGTTCATTTTCATCAAGCACCTTATATGTTCCTATTTCACATACGCCGAGCACATCATTTTCATGAATAAGTGGAATAACGGACAGAAAACTCGGTGGAGCCTGACCTAACCCCGAAATTCCGCGATGTGTATTTTCAGGAATATTATCGATATACATCGCCTTTTTTTCCTTGGCTGTCTGACCGATAAACCCTTCACCATACTCATAAACCGGGCGTTCAGACTCTGAAAATGAAAGGGCAAACGGAATGGTCAGCTCAAATTTTGCGGAATCCTTTTTTCCATTGACCTGGTACAGAGCTCCGGCAATGGCCTCGTGATTTTCACACAATGCATGGAATGCCTTTTCGAGGGGCTTATTCTTTTCCTGTTTGAAAATTTCTTCCAGAAACCGGGAGTCAACAGATCCGTGTTTGGATTCTTCTGTATCTGTTTCATCATTTGACCTTTTCTCCTGGCGGTTTCGATCTACATAAATCAGTTCACGGTGATGGTGCCGTTGCATAAAATAGAACCCAAGCAAGCCAACGAGGAATGTGCCGAATACAGCGATTTGAAGCCGTATGAAATAGGGCATGGCTAATTCAATTTCAGTAGTTGAAAGTACTCCCGTCTTCAGGGCAAGGTCTGACTTCAATTGAAGCAAGAGGTATCCGGAGATCAGAATTCCAATCACAAAAACGACTGTAAATATTATACCGTTGAATTTTCCGCGTTTCATATAGTATACTGTTTGTTCAACTCCTTCAAAAAGCTTATGATTTCTTCAATTTTCATGACGAAATCTATTTTAGTCTGTTCCATGGCTGCTTTAGGCATGGCATCGATCATGCAATCGGCAGGGTCTTGCACAATTGTAAGTCCGCCCCTGTTTTTAATGTACTTCATTCCCAGACCTCCGTCTCTGTTCGCCCCCGACAAAAGAATCCCGATCAATTTATCCTTAAAAACATACGATGCTGAGCCGAGCGTAACATCAATTGCCGGCCTGCTGTTATTGATCATGTCTTCTGTAGAAAGGCTAAAATAATTCCCCAGTTCAATTGCCATGTGATAATTGGCAGGTGCCAGGTATACTTTACCCTTCTTTATTGGCTGCTTGTCATAGGGTTCAATAACTTCGGCAATACTTTTAATCGAAAGAGCTTCCACGAATCCATTTCTTACATGTTTCAACCTGTGCAGACACATAATAATTGGCAAAGGAAAATTGTCGGGCAGTTCAGACAGGATTTTTGTAATACCCTGAAAGCTCCCGGCAGATCCGCCAATTACGATGGCTTTATATTTATTATGTAAGGATGTGCTGATCATAGTTCGTGTCGCATCAGTCCTTTATTTTTCTATAAATCTTTTCTTCATTGTTCACTACAATGAATTTGTTGGCTATCTCGCACCAGATCAAGGATTCCTTTGAGCCAATCGCCAGGTAGCCGTATTTGAACATGCTTTCATGAAATTTCTTCAGGACCTCATTTTGTAGCTGCTGATTAAAATAGATCATCACATTTCTACAGAGGACGAGGTCGAACTTGTTGAAAACAGTCCCTTTGACCAGGTCATGTTTTCTGAAGGAAATATTTTCGAGTAATGAGGGGTCCATAACCGCCAGACCATTTTTTTCTTCGTAATAGTCCCTGATAGCGCTTTTACCCTGGAAACGGATGTAGTTCTTTTCATTCAGGTCCATGTGCTTCAATGAGTACCGCGCTGAACGTGCTCTTTCCAGAATGTTGGTATCCAGATCTGTGGCAATCATACTTACATTCGGAAGGATTCCCATTTCCTTGATGAGAATGGCCATTGAAATCACCTCTTCGCCTGAAGAGCATCCTGCATGCCAAATCCTTATTTTATCATGGTTGAGAAGTATGGCGGGAAGAATATCATCACGCATAATCCTCCAGAAGGAGGGATCACGGAACATTTCTGTAACGTTTACGGTAATCTCGTTCAGAAAATATTCCATAAACGCAGGGTCATCAAGTTTGGCAATCAGTGTTTCTACATTAATTCGATTTAATTCAAGGATACGTGTAACGCGGCGTTTGAAGGAGGACAGGGCGTAGTTCGTAAAATCATAATCATACCTGCCCCTTATCACTTCAGTGATCCGCTTGATATCAGCAATATCGATGTCTATCATGTTCTTTCTGTCTTCACCCAACAATACACGCTTCCGCGTAATTAGATTGCAAAACCAGCACCATCCTAAATGGTAAGGTTTTTACTTTTTTTAAATGATTTTGTGAATAGCTCGGGGTAAAAATTCTTTCCAGCCATTCCAAAGGCAAATACCATTGGCATTCGCACATTAAAAAATCAGTCTTCCAACCGGCGATAGTTGTTGAAATTAGCGCCAAAATGGAACTTCAGCTATTCTTTCTGTGGCAACCACAGGCAGAAATAGATTATCCAATTTACTATATATGCATGAAAATTAAAGGGGCGTGTACTATCTAACGTGATTTTGCAGAGAAACTGAATGGGAGAAGATTCTCAACATGATGGACCTTCATCCAGGTTGTGCCTTCCCATTTCATCAGGACCGAAAAGCTTTTTTCCTGGCGATGTAAAAATTCGATCATGACCTGCCGACAGTTTCCGCAAGGGCTCACAGGCACCAGGTTTTGGGCCCCTCCGGCCCGCGCGACAACCGCCATGGCAAGGATTTCTTTTTCCGGAAATTGAATGCCTTTTCTATATAATGCCACTTGCTCGGCACAAAGTCCCGCAGGTGACGAGGCATTTTCCTGGTTTACTCCGGTAAGTACGGTCCCGTCATTAAGAAGTATGGCAGTGGCTACATGAAATGATGAGTATGGCGCATAGGATAAGTCGAGCGCATTGATGGCTGCCTGTGCAAGGGTTTTGTCGGATTCCTCCAGTTCCTGAAATTCATTAAAAATAGTATAATGCGCTTTTTCCATGATAATTAAAGGTCGTTAATTCTGTTGCGTAAAAATATTTTTGATGGTTGTTTTTTAAACGCATCGTGATTCTCTTAGTTTCAGGGTGGGAAATGAATCTTCACGTATGAAAACGATTTTAATTCTGGGCGCCGGCCGCTCGGCCACTTCGCTGATAGAATATCTGATTCGGAACAGCATGGAAAATGACTGGGTAATCCGGGTAGGGGATTATGATGAAAGTGTTGCAAGGGAAAAATGCAGAAACAGCAGCCGCGCAGAGGCATTTCAATTTGATATCAATCATCCCGAGCAATGCAGCGTTGAGGTAGCAAAGGCAGACCTTGTCATAAGTATGCTTCCCGCCGCATATCACCCCATGGTGGCGCGTCAGTGCCTGTCACACAGCGTCCATATGCTTACCGCATCCTATGTTTCAGAAGAAATGAAATCGCTGGATAAGGAAGCAACGGATAAAGGGATTTTGCTACTCAATGAATGCGGGCTCGATCCGGGAATTGATCATATGTCTGCCATGCGGGTGATTGACAAGATACGTGCAGATGGACATGAACTGATAGGTTTCGAATCTTTTACGGGAGGCTTGCTCGCGTCCAATGAAAATGACGATAACCCGTGGGAATATAAATTTACCTGGAACCCCAGAAATGTTGTCCTGGCAGGCCAGGGTATTGTTAAGTTTATCCAGGAAGGGACCTACAAGTATATCCCGTACCAGCGGCTTTTCCGCCGAACCGAGATAGTACATATTCCTGGCTACGGCCATTTTGAGGGATATGCAAACAGGGATTCATTAAAATACCTGGATGTATACGGACTGAGGGGAATTCGCACGATTTACCGGGGTACTTTCAGGCGACCGGGCTTTTGCAGATCGTGGGATATCTTTGTGCAGCTTGGAGCAACTGATGATACCTATTATATGGAAGGCGTTGATAAAATGTCACACCGGGCCTTCATCAACAGTTTTCTATCCTATAACCCGCATGACTCTGTGGAACTCAAGCTTGCACATTACATGAGGCTGGAAATTGACGGGCCTGAAATGCATCGTTTAAGGTGGCTTGGTTTATTTGATGAAACGCCTGTTGGCCTGGAAAAAGGAACACCCGCCCAGGTGCTTGAGCATATCCTTAAGAAGAAATGGACCCTTGATCCGGATGACAGGGACATGATTGTGATGTGGCATAAATTTGATTTTATGGACGAAGGAAAACAGCGGGAAATCCACAGCACAATGGTAGCGATCGGGGATGATCCCGTAAATACTGCCATGTCGAAAACCGTCGGCCTGCCGCTGGGAATGGCGGCCCGACATATTCTGAATGGAAATATCCGGCTTCGGGGTGTACAGATTCCGATCGTCCGGGAGATTTATGATCCAATCTTAAATGAGCTCGTGGAGCAGGGTATTGAATTGGTTGAAAAGGAAATTCACTGATGGACCTGTTTCTGATCATTTTATCGGGGATTCTGATGCTCACAGGACTAATGGGGTGTCTGTTGCCTGTTCTGCCCGGTACCCCCTTGAGTTATGCAGGACTTTTAATTCTGCAATTGATGACGGAGGCTCCTTTTTCTACCAGGTTTATGGTAATATGGGCGGGTATCACCGTGGTTGTGGCACTGCTTGATTACTGGATTCCCGCCTATGGCACCAAGAGATTCGGAGGAACGAAATATGGTATTTTTGGTACACTCGTTGGTCTTTTTGTTGGATTGATATTCTTCCCGCCGTTTGGCATAATCATCGGACCACTGCTGGGTGCCCTGGTCGGTGAATTAATTGCAGGTTCGGATCATAAAAAGGCCGTAAAGGCTGCTTTTGGAAGCTTTTTAGGCTTTCTGACGGGGACTCTTATCAAACTAACAGCTTCCGCCGTCATGTTTTATTTTTATTTCACAGCTGTACTGTGATCGTACTAATCTTCATAATTAATGTTTAAACATGTAGTTTACCATTGATAGGGTATATTACCGTACATGTAAATTATTTGATCACACTGAACAATCCACCCATCTTTGCCGTCTATTTGGTGTAAAACCAAACAAGGCATGCAAAGATTTACTGTTTTTATTCTATTATTTTTCACCGCCCTGAATCTTTCAGGACAATCTCAGGTAACTGTGAATGGTAAACTGGTGGATGATAAAACCGGTGGTCCGCTTGAGTACGGTACGGTTTCTTTCTACAACGCGAAAGATTCTTCGCTTGTAACCGGGGGAATCACTGATTTCGAGGGTACATATCAATTAACCATTGCCCCCGGCACCTACTATTTGGTTGCCCAGTTTGTATCCTACAAATCAAAAACCGTTTCAGGAATTCAAATTCCCAGGGAACAGCAATTATATACTGTCAGTCCGATCACACTAAGCCAGGATGTAGAAACGCTTGCCGAGGTTGTTGTAACAGGTAAGAAACAGGAGATGGAAATGCTGCTTGATAAGCGTGTCTTCAATGTAGGTGTGGATGTAAGCAACACGGGTCGTTCTGCTGCTGAGATTTTGGATCGTGTACCTTCGGTGGCGGTAGACCAGGAGGGAAATGTAAGCCTTCGTGGTAGTTCAAATGTGCGTATTCTGATTGATGGCAAGCCGTCCGGACTTGTAGGTCTGAGCGATAGTGATGGTTTAAGACTTTTGCAGGGAAACCTTGTAGAGAGTATCGAAGTGATTACTAATCCTTCGGCACGATACCAGGCGGAAGGCCAGGCCGGAATTATTAATATCATTCTAAAGAAGGAAAGAAAGGCTGGATTTAACGGGGGTATATCACTGAATACCGGGTATCCGAACGATCACGGAATTTCTGCCAATCTGAATTATCGTGCGAACAATTTTAATTTCTTCGGAAACTACGGGCTGAACTATCGCAGAAGTCCGGGAGAGGGATTTGAGCGTCGCCGCCAGTTTGACGCTGATACCACAACATATTTAAACAGGGATTTTGACTTTGAACGTGGTGGAATATCAAATAACGTACAGTTCGGAGCCGAATACTATTTCAATGATAAGACTGTCTTAACCGGTTCCATGCTGATCCGAAGGTCGGATGAGAATAATGACCGCAACACCTACTATGCTGAATTTGATCAGAACCAGGATTTACAGGAACGATCAGTGAGAACGGATAATGAAGAGGAGACAGAGCAGAGCAGGGAATATACGCTCTCGTTCCGGAAGAATTTTAAGCGGGAAAAGCAGGAATTCAATTTTGACATTCAGTACCGGAACAACACCGAACTTGAAGAGTCTGATCTCTACGAGGAGACGATCTTCAGTGAAGGTCTTGGAAATACGCCATTAATTCAGACCTCGCGGAATGATGAAGGGGAGCGAAATTTTCTGATCGAGACATTTTATGTTCATCCCTATGCTGAAAATGGAATACTTGAATTTGGATTGCGGAATAATTTTCGCAGGGTAGGGAATGATTACCTTGTTCAGGAGCAGAACGATCTTGGGGAATTTGATCCATTATATAATTTCAGTAATGATTTTCAATATGATGAGTCTATCCAGGCCGCTTATTTCATCGTTGGGAATACAAAGGACCGGTGGTCATGGCAATTGGGAATGCGGGGTGAATATACTGATATACAAACCGATCTGGTTCCCCTGGATCCGAACGAGGAGGAGGTTGTGAATACTAAGAATTATTTCAATTTATTCCCAAGTGCATCCTTGAATTATAAACTGGCGGGCGAGAACTCCTTGCAGGCGAGCTACAGCCGCCGGCTAAGCCGGCCGGGTTTCTGGATCCTGAATCCATTCTCGAATTTCAGTGATCCCAGGTATTTGCGCACAGGGAACCCGGATCTTGATCCGGTATATACCGATTCCTATGAAATTGGGTATCTGCTCAACTGGTCGACAGGATCATTGTTCAGCAGCGTATATTATCGTCATAGTACCGGGGAATGGGAGCGAATCACTACAGTGGATGATGAAGGCGTAAGTACTTCTTTCCCTGTTAACCTGAGCACCGAAGATGCGGTTGGGTTTGAATTAACGTATTCCCAGGATCTGGCCGAATGGTGGACGATCAATGCCAATGCCAATATTTATTATTCTGAGACAGACGGTGTTTATTCTGACGTACGGTACTATGCGGAAGCATTTTCTGCGAATGGCCGGCTTAATTCTAAATTCACTGTATGGGACAAGTTTGATATTCAAATGAACTATCGTTACCGTGCGCCGCGGAATACAACCCAGGGATCCAGGAAATCTTTCAACACCCTGGACATTGGTTTGAGCACGGACATGATGAACGGTAACGCTACGCTTGTGATGAATGTGAATGACGTTTTCAATACCGGAGTTTACCGGGGTATTACTGAAGGGGAGAATTTCTATTCAGAATCAGAATACCGCAGAAGGTTCCGTCAGTTTACCCTGAACTTCACATATCGGATCAACCAAAAGCCTGACCGGAACAAAAAAGGCGATCGGAACGGCGATGGTCGTTCCCAGGACATGGAAGGCGACTTTTAGAAAAGGTTGACGGAAAGTCCGATGGTGAAATTAGACGTGTCAACTGTACCGTTCGGTCCATCTTCAAACAATTCCGAAAGGCTGAAATAACCGAAAACATTAAATCCTCCATAACCGATGCGACCGGTAAGACCATAACGGAATGGATTGAGTCCGTATGATTTTTTATTTTTGACTTTCACTGTTTCACTTCCGTCATCGTATTTCAATTTGGTTTGTGATTCGAACAGGAAGCCGAATTTACCTCCGAAACTGATGTTAAAGCTTCGCTTTCGATCGTCGGGATTTGTATAGAACCTGAATTCAAGCGGAATATCCACATAATTTGTAATCAGGTGTGATTTCTTGGGGTTAAGTTCGGTGATATCTGTGAAGGAGACATCTCCGTTCGCATTTTGCGATAACGTAAAATCCGCATCGAATTTATACCTGTCCATACCGATTCCGATCCCTGGAACGAAGAATAATCCAAATTTGCCGACCGGTAATTCATATGAATAGCTCACATTGACAGTTCGGGAGCCAAACGTATTAATGGCCATTGGGGCCGGTTCATCCTGCAGGAAATTCCAGCCGAGTTCCACCTTCAGATTGCCCGGAAGATCGGGGCGTGCCTGTGCCTGACGGATGCTTACCGGAGCCAGTTTATACAGCGGGTCGGTATCCGTCGCATGGGAAGCTGTTAATGAGAATAAAAAAATCAGTGCAAGTATTGAACGTTTCATATTTGGTCTAACTACAGAATGAATTATTTGTTGTAGGTGGGCAAAGATAACTTTTTTTGAAAAAGTAAGGGGTGAGATGCTTTTTTTTGCCATAAATAATTGATTAAATTTGCACGGCGTTACGGAAAAGAGACACTGTTTTCATCTGTAATGTTGGAAAGGCCTTGTAGCTCAACTGAATAGAGCACCTGATTACGGCTCAGGAGGTTTCAGGTTTGAATCCTGACAAGGTCACTAGGAGAGCAAAAACCCGTCACGAGAGCGACGGGTTTTTTTATGCCTGCAACCGAATGAAAACATGGTTTTCAATGAGGTGGAAGGTATAAAAAAGCAAAGCCGTGAAGGCTACGTCCTTCATGGCTGGTTTTTGCTTTCGGAATTCGGAGCAAACAAGGATCGCGCGAAGCGCAATCCTAATGGAAAGGATCCAGGCAGTGGACAGTGGAACAGTGGGTTTTTAGTTATTTAGTGAGTAGTAATTAAGAATCTATAGCATATTTTCGGAATTGCACTACCTTTGCAGCAGCAAGACCGGCCCCGTAGTTCAATTGGATAGAATGTCAGATTCCGGTTCTGAAGGTTGTGGGTTCGACTCCCGCCGGGGTCACACGCAGCGCTCTGTATACTATATGCAGGGCGCTTATTTATTTAAAAGCTAAACAAGCCACCCCAATCCCCCTAATCTTGGGGGTAAAATAGATGCTTGGACGGACAGCGGCAAAAGCATGAAGCCATGTGATCCAACTAATTACTAATTTACTTGATCAGATACATTAAAAAAGCCCTGCCAGATTGCTCCGGCAGGGCTTTTGTTATGATATTCAATGCTACTTTCTGGTAGCCGACAATTTCTGACCCTGGATGATGAATAAGGCTGTGCCATAGCTGCCATCTTCACCCTTGTTGAATTCTACAGTGAATAAACCATCAACCGCTCTGAACGCTGCCGGTCCTGTGGGAAGAAGCTCGCCTGCCAATCCTGCCTGGGGAATGTTCAGCGTTAAAACACCGTCTTCTTCCTCAATGAACATTGAAACAGGGTATTGATCAAGTCCGTACTCCCCCGTAAGACCTTCGGCAATGTCATAATTCGTATAAATCTCCTTCAGCGAAGGATAGATATTATTCGAGCTGTTCTCATCAGGAACTCCCTGACTCACCATCACGTAGGCGATATCCTTTTCTTTCTGAACAGGCAACGTTACTTCGTTGGTTTTTTCCCAGACCTTGGCATTCAAAACGGTCGTCTGACTGCCGCCATCCTTGTAAAATACATCCAGCTTCACCGGAACCGGTCGGGATCCGATTTTTTCAATGGTAGCCTTTCCATTCTTGATAGATTTTAAGGCGAGGTCTGCATTTCCATAATTAAAGAACCAGGGATTCCACAACCAGCCCAGGTCTTCACCCGATACATCTTCCATGGTATAGATGAAATCATAAGGTGTTGGTGATTTCTTCGCCCATCGCTCTATATAGGTTTTATATGCCTTGCGGAACATTTCATCTCCTAAATAGTGATGCAGCATACCATAGAAATACGCTGGCAGGCTGTAGGAAGCATAACCATAGTTGGATCCATCCATGAATTGCGTCGAAGTGATCAGCGGCAAATCTTCGAAGGTTCCCATAGGGGCACCGCCGTTTACCAGTCCTTCAAATTCGAAGGCTTTGTTATCCTCTTCAAAGTAACGTTCTGTTACTATTTTGGTAATGTATTGTGCCCATCCTTCATCCATGTAAGCGAATCGGCGCTCATTGATACGGACATACATCGGGAAATACGTATGATACATTTCGTGAACGGTAACTCCCAGTCCGGGGCCTGCATTATTGGCCATCATCGGGAATTCCATTCCACCGCCCCTGAGACCGATGAATGTTGTAAAAGCAGGATACGGATAGGGCACTCCCGGAATGTCTTCGGAGAAATGCTTCATCGCTTTTTGCTGATTAGTCGTTACATCCTTGTAAACAACTGCATTTCCTTTTGGGAAAACCGTACTGATCAACACGTCCCGGTTATCAACCTTCTGAATGGCTGCGTCCCAGAGATAATGATCACTTATAGAGAAAGCAAAATCGCTCACTTCATCGGCTTTATAGTGCCAGGTATCACCCTTATTCGCAAACCCTGATGCGAAGTCCTTGTCGGTAATGATGTGTACCACTTCTTCGGATGCCTTCGCCTGGTTATAGCGGCTTAGAATATCGCTTGTGAATACCTCATCAGGATTTTGCAGAACACCGGTGGCCCAGACATTGAAACGGTTGGGAATGGTGATGGTCACATCATAATTCCCCAGGTTATTATAGAATTCAGTCTGGAATGTATAATCCATTGTATCCCATCCGAAAATATCATCATATACCGAGAATTGCGGATACCAATAGGCCACATGATAGCTTGTGCTGTCGTATACCCCTGTTCTGCGAAGGGTTTCCGGAATCACATAGGACCATTCGGTGGCAAATTCAAGTGATGAATTTGGCTGAAGTGGTTCACTAAGCGTGATATACATATTGGTGCCATTTCGTCGAACCTGCTGTGTGTTTAAGGGATAATCAACACCATTGATGGAAACGCTGGTTACATCGACGCCATCATTAATGTCCTCTGCAGATACCTGCATTAGGCGCTTATTCGATTTTTTGAAAACATCGTGGTAAAGGCGGATCACGATAGTATTCAAAGCGTCCGGTGAATTATTGTGGTAGGTGGCTGTGAGTGATCCTGTTAACTTACGTGTTGAAGGATCCAATGTTGCCTTGATATTATAATCTACGGTATTTTGCCAGTAATTTGAGCCAGGGGCACCGGTCATACTCCGTGTACCCGATTCATAGGCGTCCCTCACTTCTTTCGGAACGAAGAATCGTTTTTCCTGTGCCATGGAACCGGCTCCGAAAAGAAGGATACCGGCGAGTAAAATAGTGAATCGCATATATGTCTTTGTTTGTTTCTTCGAAATTAAGCTATTAAACCACCAAGATCAATTATACCATCGTAAACGGTTAAAAATGACGTTGAGTATAATTTATAAATTGTGGCAATATCCGTATCTTCAGCAACATTCAAAATCTAACTGATGCGACATCTACAACTACTACTGGTTCTATTTATTCTTTCCGGGCCATCCTTTGGGCAAAGAACAGAGAAGCCTCCGCTCCACGGGCGACACTGGATGGCCATTACGGGTAAACCGCTTGCTGCTACGGCGGGATCCATGATCTTTCAGAAAGGCGGAAATGCGGTGGACGCGGCATGTGGTATGCTGGCTGCCACATGTACAATGTGGGATGTACTCAGCTGGGGCGGTGAAACACAGGCACTCATCTATAATCCCAATACAGGTAAAGTAATCGGCATTAATGCACTGGGCGTGGCGCCCACAGGGGCTACACCGGAATTTTATAAAGAACAAGGGATGGATTTTCCACCTGAATTCGGACCACTTGCCGCAGTTACGCCCGGTACACCGGGAGGATTATTAACGATGCTGGCAGAATACGGAACGCTAAGTCTCGCTGAAATCCTCGCTCCGGCGATCGAAATGGCAGAAGGTTATCCTATTGAAGCACAGACTGCCAATAGCATAGAACGAAACAAGGACAAAATCAGTGAATGGAAATATTCGAAAGACGTTTTCCTGGTTCACCAGGGCGAGGACCGCGAGGCACCTCATCCGGGTGAGATATTCAGTCAACCTGACCTGCAGGCCACGTTGCTCAAGCTGGTAGAAGCGGAAAAGCAGGCACTCGATGCGGGAAAATCTCGCAAGGAGGCGATATATGCAGCCTATGACCGCTTTTACAGGGGCGATATTGCGGAAGAGATTGTTCGCGGTACCCGTGAGGGGGGTGGATTATTCACTATGGAAGATTTGGATAAATGGAAGGTCTACATTGAGGAACCTGTTTCAACAAATTACAAAGGGATCGATGTATACAAGCTGACCTCATGGGTTCAGGGTCCCGTCTTGCTGCAGGCCCTCAATATGCTCGAAAATATGGATGTAAAGGAAATGGGTTATAATTCAACACGATACCTTCATACGCTTTACCAGGTCATGAACCTTGCGTATGCAGACCGTGATTTCTATTACGGTGATCCCTATTTCCCGCCGGCAGAACCAATGGAAGGATTGCTGTCGAAGGAATATGCCCGAGAGCGGATTAAGCTGATCAATCCGGATAAGAATGAAGAAGAAGTAATGCCGGGCGATCCCTATCAGTTTCAGGACGGGGAAAACCCATTTCTGAATTACCTGGAGAAATGGTATGACAAGTCAGCCGGATTGTTCGAGCCAAAGAAATTACCGGATGCTGCGCATGAGGCTTCATTTACGGCCGGAACCACCACGATCCAGGCAGCGGATGAAGAAGGCTGGGTAGTTTCCGTTACCCCAAGTGGCGGTTGGGTACCGGCTTACATTGCAGGAAAAACCGGTGTAGGCCTCAGTCAGCGGATGCAAAGTTTTGTGCTCGATGCTTCTGAAAACCCCTACAACGTACTGGAGCCAGGCAAACGACCGCGTGCAACACTTACACCCTCCCTTGCATTGAAGGATGGAAAGCCGTTCCTTTCATTTGCAGTTCAGGGTGGCGATATACAGGATCAGGTGCTCCTGCAGTTCTTTCTAAATGTGGTGGAATTCGGAATGACGGTTCAGGAGGCTGTGGAAGCGGCAAACATTATTTCCTTCCAGATGCGTAATTCATTCGGGGATCATAGTCCGGTGCCCGGAAGTGTGATGATGAGGGAGGACATGCCGCCATGGGTATTGTCTGAACTAAGAAAAATGGGATATAAGATTGATCTCAGAAAACATTCGTCCGGTCCGATCAACGCCATTTATTTTGATACGGAACATAAGACCTTTTGGGGTGGGTCCAGTAATTACGGTGAGGATTACGGTATTGGCTGGTAGATATTCCCGGGATTATTAAATCCGGTACTGTACTTATAAAATTTAAATGAACAGTGGTTAATTCACGCTGTTCATTTTCTTTTCAATGTAATTGATCGCCTGGTTAATTGTTTGGAGTTGCTCGGCATCTTCATCCGGGATCCTGATGTTGAAGGTTTGTTCAAATTCCATAACCAGTTCAGCATAATCCAGTGAATCTATTCCCAGGTCCTTAATGAAATTTGCTTCAGGCGTTACCTCGGTCTGAGCGATACCGAGTTTGTCCACTAAAATTTGCGTAATCTGATTCTGTATTTGCATGGGTAGATGTTTTCGTAAATGTAAAAAAATATGTTGTTTTTCTAAAACCTCAGAATGAACTCCGTTCCACCTTCTTTCCATGTGCGCACATTAAGGGTGCCACGATGTTTTCGCATAATTTGCCGGGATAAACTCAAACCGATCCCTGAGCCGGTTTTACGCGTTGTATAGAACGGTATGAATATCTTTTCCATCGCTTCCTCATCGATTCCACTGCCATTATCCCTGATTGAAATAAAAGCATGCTTGTCCTTGTCATAACCCGCACGCAGTGAGATCATCCCAGATTCCGTTTCTTCCAATGCATGAAAAGCATTTTTGATGAGGTTGATCAATACCTGCTCGATCAGATCTTTATCCATGAGGATGTGCATGCCTTCCCTTTCCACGACCATGTCGACTTCCACGTTGTTATTTTCCCATTCCTTCTTGTGCAATACAATTACATCTTTCAGCAATGATTCCACGTGAACACGATGAAGCTCCGGGTTTGGCACCTGGGTAAGATTCCTGAAATCCTTCACAAAACGGATCAGCCCTTCACTGCGCTTCCGTATAGTCCCGATTGACATCAGGTAGTCTTCAATATCTTCAGGACTGAGGGATTCGGGTTGTTTGATACGTTCCTCAAGATCTTCACTCACCGTATTTGCGAGTGATGAAATGGGTGTTACCGAATTCATAATCTCATGGGTAAGCACGCGCACCAGGTTTTGCCAGGCTTCCATTTCTTTTTCTTCGAGTTCAGACTGGATATTCTGAAGTGAAATGAGTTTTACTTCTTCATCATGAAGATTCATCTGGATGGCATACACAGCGAGTTGCTGTATGTTGCCGTCGATGTCGGCTCGCACAAGATCCCGCCCTCCTGTTTTAAGCCGTTTCATGCTTTCGAGCAACAGCGGAATACTCGATGAGAGCTGGTTCACATTGGATAACTCGTTTACCTTGAGCAATTTTTTAGCTGCGCGATTGATAATTTGAATATCCCCGTTTGCCTTAAAAGCCATTAAGCCTGTGCCGGCATGCTGGACTATATTTTTCAGGAAGAGGAATTCATCTTCGCGCGGTTTATTTCGTTCCGGTTTCTCCTCGGCAGGTTCAGGAGCAACGTGTTGGGCCTGTGGTTGTACCGGCTCTTGAGGCTGATCCATTTCTTTCCTTCTGTCATCGATAAACCGGACCAGTAATAGCAACTGTATGCTGAATACCATCATCCAGAAAAGCTGAAAAATGAAAGCACCATTCTGAACAAAGGTCAATGCCCAAAAAATACTGGAAAGGCCAATTCCCAAAACTCGGAGAACAGTTTGGGTTGACGGCTTACTGAAGTCCATGCTTTTCCAGTCGTCGGTACAGCGATGCCCTGGTTAATCCAAGGTCTTCCGCGGCTTTTGAAATATTTCCTTCATGAAGATCAAGCGCCTTTTTGATCACAGCACGTTCCACATCATCGAGATTCATATTATCCATTCCGATAGCACCCATCTCCTGTTCCTTATCACCCATTTGCAGGAACAGATCTCCCGGCTGAATTTCTTCTGAATCAGACATGATCACCGCCCGCTCAATGGCATGCTGAAGTTCCCGGATATTGCCCGGCCAGGGATACTTCTTTAATTCCTGCATGGCTGCTTCACTGATCTTACTGATTTCCTTCCTGTATTTCTTGGCATACTGAACCAGGAAATGATCTGCAAGTAGCGTAACATCATCCCTTCGTTCCCGCAATGGTGGGATCTTGATTTCTACAGTATTTATTCTGTATAACAGATCCTGTCGGAAAGTATTGTCATGTACCATGTCATACAATGGCATATTCGTGGCGCAGACCAGGCGTATGTCGATGGGGATTGGTTTATTGGTACCGATACGGGTGACATGCCGGTTTTGGAGTACTGTTAATAATTTAGACTGCAGGCCCATCGGAAGGTTTCCGATTTCATCCAGGAAAAGTGTTCCTTCATTGGCAACCTCGAACCGGCCTGCGCGGTCTTCCCGCGCATCCGTAAAGGATCCTTTCTTATGGCCAAAAAGTTCGCTTTCAAACAGCGTGGTGGTAATGGCGCCCATGTCGACCGTAACAAAACTATTATCCCGGCGAAGGGAACGCTGATGAATTGCCCTCGCCACCAATTCCTTACCCGTTCCGTTTTCACCCAGTATCAGGACATTGGCATCGGTTTGGGCCACTTTTTCGATCATTCTGAACACCTCCTGAATGGATTTGCTGTTACCAATGATCTCCTTGAAGGGCTGATTCAATTCTTCTTCAAGCTGCTTTTTCGCCTTTTTGAGTTTATCAACCTCGCGATACGATTCCTTTAGTTTCATCGCTGTACCCAGTGTTGCAAGAAGTTTTTCATTCTGCCATGGCTTCAGGATAAAGTCGGTAGCGCCTTTTTTCAATGCTTCCACGGCCATCTCCACATCACCGAACGCGGTAATCATAATCACCACCAGCGATGGATCATGCTCGAGAATTTTTTCCAGCCAGTAGAATCCTTCCTTTCCACTTGTCGTATCCTTGCTGAAATTCATATCGAGAAGAATTACATCATACGTATCATTGTTCAGCAGAAAGGGGATCTTTTTAGGATTCTTCTCAATAATGATTTGCTTTGCATGTTTCTTCAGCAGCATTTTCGCCGCGAATAACACATCCTCATCATCATCGATCATCAATATTTTTCCTATTTCCTTTTCTTCCATATCCGGTGTTGCAATAGTTGAATTAATGCTGGCCTGGGCCGGTATTTAAATGTTTATGGTGGCTGTTACGACAATGTTAAAATTACATAACATCGGGTAATTAATCATGCTGCAATATACGTTTCTTACGGCCATAACCTTTAAGTAACACGAATAGAGAAATTAAAAATACCGGCAGGCAACAATTTTTCTAAAAGATGAATTTTTTATGGAAATTATTGGTTTTGATCATGTTACGTTATTAAACAAAGGTAAATTTTGGGAAACAAACGAATTTACCCCCGTGTTTACGGGATTTTATTTCAGATTTTAAAATCTTTTTAGTTAAAAGTTTGTTATATTAGCGTTGTTGTTATTGGATAAATCTATTTATCCGAATTATTTTGAGTTTTTGACCTTGAAGTGCCTCCTGACCTGGGGCACTTCTTTTTTTACCCCCTTCCAACTGTCCATAATTCTTCTGTGTCTTAAAGGAGTGATGATAAATAGAATATCCCTGCTTCTTCTGATTTCAGCAATTATGACATGCTCCTCATGCGCTGATCAATCAGATTTTGAACCGGTTGTCATAACCGCTTTGAATACATCGCTTGTGAATCCGCAGGACGGACAGCGATCCTACTTTCTTCGTTATACCGGTACTTGCGGCAACCCTGTGATCGCCTCCTATACGGGAGATACCCTAATTCTTTCAGTTTCGGAGCAAAATGATGACTTATATTTTAGTGAATCTTTTACACCGGGAAGTCCGCTTTTTAAACAGAATGCAAGTCCTGTTACTTACAAAGTCAGACAGCAGGGAGATTACCTGTTGCTGCCCGATCGGTTTTCATCGGCTCTTTTCTATTTTTATGGGAATGATACCTTGTTTACCAATGTGGAAAATAAGGAACCGCTGTATCAATCCGGCTGTAAGCTTAAAATACAGGATGAACTCTTTACGGGAGAAGAGGTAGGGCTGGTCCCATCATTTCGTTTTGGAATGGTGCGTCGTGAAGAATTAACCGCCGTATCCTGTGTTCCGCAAATTTATGAGCTGGACGCCTACCTGTTCTACAATACATACCTCCATATAAGTCATTCGGTAAGTATGAATGGCCAGGTTTCCGGATGGGTGCTGTCGGGCATTTGATTAGTCAATTAAGGCCGAATCCTTAATGATAAAATAACGTTTGGTCCCTTCGAAATAGAGGAGTGCAGGGTATGGAAGCTGTACCACTTTTTGAATCCCTTCATACAGATCATAACGCACGAGTTCATTTGAGTTTGTAGACAGGAGAATATTATTCCCTGAAAAGCTGAAGTGGGATACATTCTTCACCGGAATCCGGATCATCAGGTTGCCAAGGTTATCAAAGACGAAGACGCCACTGTATTTGTCAGACATAAAAACCAGGTTTTGGTATTCCTGCAAATGCGTTATTTCATTGACATCAGGATCCAGAACCTGTTCCAGGGGGACATTAATCTGAATAGTGTTTTGCAGCGGATCAATTTTTTTGAGGGAAAATGATTGCAGGTCAACCAGCCATATCTGGTTATTCTGACTCGGGGCGCACATTCCCGAAAATGAGGTGAATGCTGTGAGTGAATACCGGGCAGATTCTGTCAGGAATCTGTCAAGGATTACATATTCCTGCAGATCCTCGTAATAGGCAAAAATGCGCAGTGGATTTGAAGCATCGATTAATGTTAGCCTGCTGGGTCGGGGCGGTGCATACATTAAATTTGTAGGCTCACCCGAAGAGAGGTATTGATAAAGGTTTCCCTTTTGATCCCCCAGGAACAGGTTGCCCCTTCCATCCAGGGAAGCCGACTGTATATTCTCAAGCCTGATTGTTGCTTCCTGCCCGTGGAGCGTCAGCGATGCAGACAGAAGAATGAATATCCAGCCACATCTTATCAATGCATGAAAGTTTTAAGTTCGAAATCCTTCCCGTCAAAAACGCCGTATGTATTGAAATTCACCCATTCTCCCAGGTTGAAATAACGACTGTTTTCATTAATCTCTATATCGAGTGGAAGATGCCTGTGTCCGAATACATAGTAATCAAAATGCGTTTTTTCTTCCATTTCCCGGCAATAATGAACGAGGTATTCTTTTTCACCCTTGAACTGATCTTCCTGCTTTCCCTTATTGCTGATCCTGGATTTTCTGGACCAGTAATTCGCAATTGCGATTCCCGTGTTGGGATGAATTCGTGCGAAAAGCCACTGACAAAATTTATTGCGAAAGATTTTTTTGAGGAATTTGTAGGTATGATCACCTGGCCCTAACCCATCACCATGGCCAATGAGCAGGCGCTTATCTCCGACATTTAACGGAAGCAGATCGCGGTATACAGGGATATTGAATTCTTCCGGAAAATAGTCGAACATCCACATGTCATGATTTCCGGTAAACATAATAACAGGAATTCCGCTGTCGGTCAGGGATGCGAGTTTTCCCTGCAATCGCACAAATCCCTTCGGAATGGCGGTACCATATTCAAACCAGAAATCGAACACATCACCCAGGAGAAAGATGGTATGAGCATCATGCTTAATATCCTCAAGCCAACGCACAATTCGATCTTCCCTCTTCCGGCTTTCGGTATAATCCGGAACCCCTAAATGAAAATCAGAGGCAAAGTAAAGTTTCTTGCCATTCAGATCGGGAATGCTGTACGGGGTGTTTTCCATATTTGGCTAAAATAAAAAAGATCAGGTACTTTAAAGCACCTGACCCTTTCTTAAATCTTGTTAGGTCCGTATTATTTTGATAAATCCGGCTTTTCTTCAAGAGGCTCAGTACTTGATTCAGGAGCGGAAGTTTTGCCTGAAACATTTTTTGTAGCTTCAGTTTCAACGTCCTTCTGATCCCCTTTCGATCCTTCCTTATCTGCTTCTTTGGCAGCTTTCTTTTTGTCTTCCGCCTGGCCATTGGTGTAGGCTTCATAGGTCGTCTGACCTTCGAAAGGGCGCTTGCCGATCAGACCTTCAAGGTCACTTTGGAAAATAATTTCTTTTTCAAGAAGCTTTTCCGCTACCGTTTTCAGCTCTTTCTTACGATGCAGCAACAAGTCCTTGGTCCGGTTATACGCCTTGTCGATCAAAACCCTGACTTCATTGTCGATAGTCTCTGCGGTTTGATCAGAGTAGGGTTTGGTAAACGCATAATCGGCCTGCTTCGAATCATAGAAGGAAACATTTCCGATTTTATCATTCATGCCATATACCGAAACCATGCTATAGGCCATTTTTGTGACACGCTCAAGATCGCTCAGGGCACCTGTGGAAATCTTTCCAAAGATAATGTCCTCGGCTGCTCTTCCTCCCAGTGCCATACACATCTCGTCCATGAGCTGCTCGGTTTGATAGAGGAATTGCTCTTTCGGCAAATACTGAGCGTAGCCCAGGGCTGCAACACCACGCGGTACAATACTCACTTTAACCAATGGATCTGCATGTTCCAGGAACCAGCCAGCCACAGCATGTCCGGCTTCATGGAATGCGACAATTTTCTTTTCATTCGGAGAAATGATCTTATTCTTCTTTTCCAATCCTCCGATTACCCTGTCGATAGCGTCATGGAAGTCCTGCATGTCAACCGCGTTTTTATCTTTACGTGCCGCGATGAGGGCTGCCTCATTGCAGACATTCGCGATTTCCGCTCCCGCAAAACCAGGCGTTTGTGCCGCCAGCTTTCTGGGATCAACTTCTTTGGCCAGCTTCAGTGGTTTGAGATGGACTTTGAAAATAGCCTCACGGCCAACGATATCCGGCTTGTCAATACTGATCTGGCGATCAAAACGTCCGGGTCGCATCAGCGCTGAGTCCAGTACATCAGGTCGGTTTGTTGCTGCCAGGATGATAACACCTGAGTCTGTTGAAAAACCATCCATTTCCACCAACAGTGAGTTGAGTGTATTTTCCCGTTCATCATTTGATCCGGGCATCTGACCCCGACCGCGCGAACGACCAATAGCATCGATCTCATCTATGAAAACGATACAGGGTGCTTTTTCTTTCGCCTGCTTGAACAGGTCTCGTACCCTTGCTGCTCCCACACCCACGAACATTTCAACAAAGTCGGAACCCGACAGTGTAAAAAACGGCACGGCAGCTTCACCGGCCACGGCTTTTGCAAGCAGTGTTTTACCTGTTCCCGGAGATCCTACAAGCAGGGCACCTTTCGGGATTTTACCCCCAAGTCGGGTGAATTTTGCCGGATTTTTAAGAAAATCAACAATTTCCTTTACTTCTTCCTTCGCTTCATCCAGTCCGGCTACGTTGTCAAACGTGATCTTTACCTTATTCTCGGCATCAAAAAGTGCCGCCCTGGACTTTCCAATATTGAATATTTGTCCGCCTGGTCCACCACCACCGGTCATACGGCGCATCAGGAACCAGAATCCAAAGAGAATAAAAAACAGAATTCCCCACTGCCAGAGCCATCCGATGATATCGGATTTTTCCTCTGCGGAATAATCCATTTGTTTATCT
This sequence comes from Cyclobacteriaceae bacterium, assembly GCA_050289805.1. Taxonomy (GTDB): domain Bacteria; phylum Bacteroidota; class Bacteroidia; order Cytophagales; family Cyclobacteriaceae; genus JAUILA01. The sequence continues at coordinate 91,117 of JBNKGL010000003.1, read as the reverse complement.
TCAGGGAGGTTACTCTGAATTTCTTCCCATTTTCTATCGAATGTGTCGATGCTGGCAATAGGATACTTAAATTGCGGACCGGAACCCATCCCCAGAGGTGAGTTTGATTCCAGGTCATTATATTTACTTTTGCTCAGTGCATCCTCAGTAAGCGTAATTTCCACATATCCCTGATTCTTGATCAGCTTTACATCTTTCACATCCCCATCCTTCAGCATCTCTTCAAGCTTATTCAGCGTAACAGGCTTAACTGCACTGTTCTGATTAAGATAGGTTACACCGAAGATGGTTACTATCAGTATCACGATAACCCAGACCTGGTAATTAGGTCTTGGAGGTTTCGTTGGGATCATCTTCTTTTTCTTATCTGGCATCTTTTATTAATTTGTCAACAGTTTAACGATTTGGTTGCTATAAGGTTATTACCTATGCAACATCTTCAATCTGGCGAATGGCGGCATCCCCCCACATATTTTCTAATCCAAAAAATTCACGCTTATCTGGCTTAAAGATATGTGCAACGACATCAACGTAATCGAGCAACACCCATTCTTTGTTTTGCGTTCCCTCGCGGTGCCAGGGGTTCTGTGCAAGTTGCTTACTTACTTCGTTGTCCACCGACTCGGCGATCGCATCCAGCTGTGTATCAGAATTACCTGAACAAATGACAAAAAAATCTGCCACCGCATTTTTAACGTGCCTCAGGTCCATTACAGTGATATTGGAAGCTTTTTTTTCCTGCATCCCTTTCACCACGACATCACTCAATATTTCGGAAGGAGCTGGATTATTTTTTTTACCCATTAACTAACTTTGGTTAATAAACAAAACTACAAAAACTTGTGTATAAAATTCCTGCCAAAACTTTATTTATGGGGAAAAAGCTCGTTTTCCTGACAACATGTCACTCAACCAACGAGGAAGCCTATGACAGAATTGGTAAGGAGGATATACCTGACGGAATGGTCATCATTACGAATGACCAGACGCGTGGCCGCGGCCAGATGGGTAACAGCTGGGAATCTGCACCCGGGGAGAACCTTACTTTTTCATTGATCTTAAGGCCCACCTTTCTTTCGGTAAATGAACAATTCCGACTCACCATGGCCATATCACTGGGAATACTGGATGTACTGAAGAATTATGGGCCTGGTTTTTCTGTGAAATGGCCCAACGATATCTACTATGATGATCGGAAAATCTCGGGTATACTCATTCAGAATACCCTGAAGGGCAGGCAGCTTGATTATTCCATCGTTGGAATTGGACTGAATGTTAATCAGCAACGTTTTATAAATCCAACTGCCACTTCGCTGGGGAGTATAGCGGGTAAACAACAGGATCTTCAGATTATCTTCGAGACGCTCATATCTCAACTGGAGGCGAGGTACCTTCTCTTAAAAAATGACTTCACACCCAGACTTAAGAAGGAATATCTGCAAAGCATGTATCAGTTCGGTGAAGATCATTTATATAAATCCAATGAGATCTTCAGCGGAAGAATTGTCGATGTCCGATCTTCAGGGGAGCTGGTGATTGAAACGTCTAGAGGAGAAAGGGATTTCCGTTTTAAGGAGGTGGAGTTTCTGTAGTCCCCGCCATTCATCAAAAATTCAGGCGTTTACTCATGTCTTCAATTGTACTTTAAAAGTGTATTGTTGATCTTGCCCAATGTGAAATTTAAAAAGACATGATCAGAAAAATAATCACCTTTCTTGTGTTCTTCCTGCCATTTGCACTCGCTGCACAGCAGATACCAACAGAACTGTTAAAAAATATGAAGGCCCGTAGTATCGGGCCAGCCGGAATGAGCGGCCGTGTTACGGCAATCGATGCGGTTCATGATGATCCTGAAATTATTTATGCGGGCACTGCTTCCGGTGGATTGTGGAAATCGACCAGCGGCGGTATTCACTGGGAACCTCTTTTCGATGAGGAAAAAGTGATGTCGATTGGAGCTGTTGCCATTCAGCAGAGCAACCCCGATGTCATCTGGGTCGGTACAGGTGAAGGTAATCCAAGGAACAGTTTGAATGGCGGTTATGGCGTGTACAGATCCCTCGATGCCGGCAGGTCCTGGGAATTGATGGGGCTTGAGAAAACAAGGCATATTCACCGGATCATTGTCGATCCTTCTGATCCGAAAACCGTATATGTGGGAGCGATCGGTTCGCCCTGGGGAGAACATCCGGAACGGGGAGTATTTAAGACGACCGATGGGGGCAAGACATGGGAAAAGATCCTTTTTGTTGATAACAAAACGGGTGTGGCCGAAATGGTGATGGACCCGACCAATCCAAATAAAATATTTGCAGCCATGTGGGAACACCGGCGTAAACCCTGGACATTCGCTTCCGGCGGTCCCGGTTCGGGCCTGTATGTGACGGTCAATGGCGGGGAGACCTGGAAAAAACTTTCGGCCGACGATGGCTTGCCAAAAGGTGACCTGGGACGAATGGGGCTGGCTGTATCCCGCAGCAACCCGGATCGCGTATATGCGCTGATCGAATCAAAGAAAAACGCGCTGTACCGTTCTGATGATGGCGGCTATAACTGGTATAAGATCAACGACAAAGGAGAAATTGGAAACAGGCCTTTCTATTATTCTGAGATTTATGTCGATCCATCCAATGAGAATCGCCTGTATACCCTGTTCAGCTCTGTCAATTACAGTGAGGATGGGGGGAAGTCCTTTTCATCGCTAATGCCGTCCTATGGCACTTCAAGGGGTGTGCATCCTGATCATCACTCCTGGTGGATTCATCCCGGTAATCCGGATTTTATGATTGAAGGAAATGACGGAGGTTTAAATATTACACGGGACCGCGGAAAGACATGGAGATTTGTTGAGAACCTACCCTTGGCACAGTTCTATCACATCAATGTTGATAATGAATATCCATATAACGTTTATGGAGGAATGCAGGATAACGGTTCCTGGGGAGGGCCCGCCTATGTATGGAAGTCGCAGGGTATCCGGAACTCCTACTGGCAGGAATTGTCGTTTGGTGATGGCTTTGACGTTGTTCCCGATCCGGATGACTCGCGATATGGCTATTCAATGTCACAGGAAGGTTTTGTCGTTCGTTATGACCGGGAAACAGGTCATACAAGAATGATTCGTCCTACGCATCCCGTGGCAGATTCCATATTACGCTTTAACTGGAATGCAGCAATCGCGCAGGATCCTTTTGATAATAATACGATCTATTTCGGAAGTCAGTTCGTCCATAAAAGCACCGATAAGGGACATTCCTGGACTATCATATCACCAGACCTTACCACGAATGATCCTGAAAAGCAGAAGCAGCATTTAAGTGGAGGTTTAACGATGGATGCAACAGGTGCCGAAAACAATACCACCATACTTACCATTGCCCCGAGTACTCTGGAAAAAGGAGTCATTTGGGCAGGAACGGACGATGGAAAGATACAAATCACAAGAAATGGAGGAGATTCATGGACAGATGTAACCGGTAATATTCCGGGCATGCCGGCAGCAGGCTGGGTAGCACAGATCAAGGCTTCCGACTATAGTGCAGGGGAGGCCTTTGCCGTAGTCAATAATTATCGGAATTTTGATTATAAGCCATATCTATTCCGCACAACAGATTATGGAAAAACCTGGACTTCGCTGGTGAATGATTCACAGGTTTGGACCTACACGTTAAGTTTTGTGCAGGATCCCGTAGAGCCGAACCTCATGTTTCTCGGCAGTGACGGTGGCCTGTTTGTATCGATTGATGCCGGCAGAAACTGGACACAATGGGATCATGGATTTCCGCATGTTTCAACCATGGATCTTGTGATACATCCACGTGAACATGACCTCGTGATCGCCACCTTCGGTCGGGCCGCGTATGTGCTTGATGATATCCGCCCATTGCGTCGTATTGCTGCGGATGGTGCGGACTTGCTCAATAAAGAATTGGTACTGTTTGATCCGCCCACGGCATATCACGTGCTAAACCAGCAGCCATCCGGTACACGTTTTGGGGCAGATGCAATTTATAATGGCGAAAACAGGCCTCAGGGCGCGATGATCACTTATTTCACAAGGCTGCCGGAAAAGGATTCGCCGGCAACTTCGGTGCCTGCAGAATCCGGGAAGAAGAAAAAGAGCAAAAAGGAGCCTGAAACCGCTGCAGATGAAAAACCTGATTCAGAGAAGGTAAGACGGGATTCGGTAACTCTTGAAATTTATAATAGTTCAAACCAATTAATAAGGACCCTCAAAAGGAAAGCACCGGATACAACCGGTGTTAACCGAATCTTCTGGTACCTGGATGAAAAGGGTGCAGATAACCTGGGCCGAAGGGGGCGTAGTGGCAATCAGGAGCCAGGCGGAGCCGATGTCCTGCCAGGCACTTACAAGTTGAAAATGACATTTGGGGAATCTGTTGATTCAACGATGATCGAAGTGAAATTTGATCCGCGGGTGAACGTTTCGATGGCAATTTTACAGGCAAAATATAATTATGCCAAACGGCTGGAAAAGAACCAGCAGATTGCAGCGGATGCAATGCGCAGGTTGCGTGAATCATCTGAGATCGCAGGAGACTTTGCAAAAAGACTGGGGGAGTTGGACAAGGAAGCTTATAAAGAACAGATAGATGCATCAAAAGCCATTCAGGATTCAATCAGGGTGCTGATGGAACCTGTCATCGGAAAAGAAAGTGACCTGCAGGGGATCGTGAGTTTCCTTGAAGTCCCTTTGTCCAGCCGGTTGCGTTCAGCAGCTGGTTATATGCTGTCATCTTTGCAGGCACCGGGTCCTACAGAAGACCGGCTCATGGAGCAAGCAGAAGCACAGCTTAAAGACATTGTAAATGCTGTGAATGAATTTTACCGTTCAGTATGGCCGGAATACAGAAGATCAATTGAGGCATTGGATGTAACTCCGTTTAAGGATTATGAACCCCTGGAGTGGTAAAAAAAGCCTTAACTTGAACTATTCCCGTAAAACACCGTTTTTTGACTACAGGGATGAAGATTTTGGCTGCCTTATTGTTTCTCTTTGTTACCAGTTTTTCAATTGGTCAGGATTGGTCTGTTCCAGCCATGCAGGCGAAGGAAGAGCTCAAAGCCGGGCGGTATGAGTCTGCCATAGCATTATATCAGGATGCATTGGCAATGGATGATCAGCAACCAGAAGTCCTGTTTGGCCTGGCGGAAGCCTTCCGCTTGACTTTTCAGTATGACAAGGCTGAGATCAACTATATGAAGGTGCGGAATGTGTGGGACGCGGAAATGCCGCTGTCTGTATATTATTATGCGCTCATGCTTAAGCTGGGCGGAAATTTTCAACGGGCTTCTGAGGAATTCTCTGCCTTTATTAACCTTGTTGGTGATGAAGGGCGTTACCCTGATTTTCTTGATCAGGCTTATGTGGAGAAAGCTGGTACAGATCTGGCGATGCTAACACCAGAAGATAACAGGCTCATTGTTGATCACCTGCCTGCACCGGTTAACTCACCATTCAATGATTTCTCCCCGGCCTTTCTGGGTGAAGATATATTGATACTTACAAGTGGAAGGTATAAAGGCTGGACCGGGCAGAAAGACCTGAAATATGGCGAGGGATTTATGAATCAGTATGCATTTCGTAAAAGAGGCAACCAGTGGGTACCTGTTGATCATTCAATTCTGGGAATTGTTAATTCCAAATATCACGATGGTAACGGGTCTTTCAGTTCTGATTTCAAGAGTTATTATTTCACCTCTTGCGGAGATATTTCAGTCCATTGTCGTATTTATGTTACCCAGCTTAATGATCAGGGCCGTTGGAGTAAGCCGATGCCCTTGAATACAGCCATTAATTTCCCTGGTTATGATGCCAAACATCCGTCTCTCTCAACGGGTGGAGATACACTCTTGTTCGTTTCTGACCGGCCGGGAGGCAATGGTAAAAACGATATCTGGATGAGTATTGCCACCGGCAATGGCAGCTGGACCAATGCAGTGAATTTATCACATTTAAATACCAATCTGAATGAACTTTCGCCACGCTGGATAAGTAATGAGCTGATCCTGTTTTCTTCTGAAGGTCACCAGAATTTTGGCGGGTATGACTTTTATATTGCCGACATAGATGCTGAAAATGCAAAGCTGGTCAATCTTGGCAAACCCTTTAATTCGAGCCGGGATGATGCCTACGCGATGATTGATCAGGAACAATTCCTGTGGTCATCGAACCGAAAGGACAGTGAAGGTAATTTCGACATTTTTGCCTGTGACATTGCCGATCCGCTTGAATATTTCAGAAACATATACGTTTCCAGCCCTTCTGCACTGAGAAGTGATGTGAGTAAAGATGCCATGAAAAAGGAGGAATTGGTGAAAAAGAATCGCATAGAGAATCCGTTTACCTATGAAACGCTACCTGCGCGTCAAAAACAGTTGGTCGATGAAGTACTGCGCAGCCGCAGAGCGGGGCGTGAACTTCCATCTGAATTGGAATACCTTTCTTCGGATGAACGTGAATTCATAATTCATGTCGCTAATCAGAAACAAAGTTCATCAAAAGACTAAACCAAGACAGCTGAAGATTTTTTTACATATTTGCAGCATGCGATTTGTATCTGTTCTTGTTTCGGTTTTAATAACTTTTCCATTCCTGGTCTCCGGACAGGGAATAATATCCAAAACCATTCAAATTGAAAATAACGGGCCTGTCATTCCGCTCCCGGCAGTGGATCGAAAATCAACAGAAAACTTAACCGTTCTTTTTACGAATGGCAGGTTGTTGGCGAGCACTGATGCTGGAGAGACGTGGAGTGATGAAATGTTAAAGAATCCTGAACAGGCAAACGATGGCTGGATGTTCAGCAATAAAAGAGGCGATTTATTTTACTTCACAAAAAATTCCGGGCAGGGCCTCAATGTAACTTCATCATCCGATGGAGGGCAGACATGGAAGTCGCTGGGTTCGCTGGAATTACCCGGGATACTGGGATATCCATCTTTATTTTTTGACCCTGATAAAGACCGGGTGATGATAACCTATTTGAAAGAAGAGGATGATTGCGCTGTTGAACTAATTTTTATACAGTCTTCAAATGCTAAAAAATGGACAGAACCGGTGCGTCTCAACGGAGAAGATATTTCCTGCTCAGGAGCAGAATATTCCAACGGCGGAATAACCCTTGGGCCGCAGGGGTATCTTTTTGCGGCGTGGTCGCATGATGGGGTGATCTATCTTGACAGATCCTATAATGACGGAGAAAAATGGTTGCGGTCGGATATTGCCATTCATCCCCGTAAAGGATCCGGAATTACGGGTAAGCCGGGTATTCTCAGCGACAACAGCCAGGGTTTGCTCAGCAGGGCCCTGTATGTTATGTGGGCTGACTCACTGGAATCGGGTTATGATATTCTGGTGTCGAGAACTACCAATAACGGGGATTTCTGGACACAGCCTTCAAGGGTTCATTCTGGTGAATCATCAGATCTGCGTGCTCCTCAAATATCCATTGATCAATCCAATGGATTTTTATACGCCCTCTATTATGAACGGGTTGAAAATGGGGGATATGATCTTTTTATAGCCTTATCCGATGATGGTGCTCAGAATTTCGACCACTTGAAACTCAATGAGGGTATCATCAACATACCGGATGAGCGTTGGTTGCCGATTCTGGCCAGAATGGACGTCTTTGAAGGGAAGGTTGTGGTGAGCTGGTCCTCGATTTCGGGTAACGAACAAAAAGTCTGGGCACGGTCGCTTACATTTGATCAAATATTAAAGTAGAAATATTTGATAATCATAAAGTTGCTGTCAACTCAATAATTAATTTCTGTTTCCGTTCTATTTTTTTATATTCATTTTTCCCTAATGAAATAAATAAAATATGGACACATCTGTTTCCTATTCAATACCCAGGAGTTCTGAAGGAACCCTCGGGATACCGGTATTTGTTTATGCCACCGTCTTTGCCTCACTAAGTATTGTCATTGGACTTATCTGGGATATCAGCTGGCACATCAGTGTTGGCCGCGATGGGCTTTTTTCTCCACCTCACCTCGCCATGTATCTGGGAGCAGTTATTTCCGGTGTTTTTTCCGGTTATCAGGTGCTGAAGACAACCATTGCCGGCTCCGAGGCTGAAAAAATGCAATCTGTTAAATTCTGGAAGATCTTTTACGGTTCACTGGGTGCCATGTTCTGTATCTGGGGTGCGATTGCAATGCTTACTTCCGCACCTTTCGATGACTGGTGGCATAATACATATGGACTTGATGTAACAATCCTTTCACCACCCCACACTGTATTATTGCTTGGAATGGTGGGCATTCAATTTGGTGCAATGGTAAGTGTCATGGCCATTCAAAACCGCTCCTCAATGGTGGTGGATGATCTGTCGGACAGAAGAAATCGTATTTTGAATATTATATATGCGATGGCCGGCGGATTTTTCCTCATGATGGTTTGCACAATATTATCTGAATATCAGTCACGGCATGATATGCATAGCGCGACATTTTATATAGTAGCAGGAATTTTTTACCCGTTATTATTATGCGCGTTTTCACGCTCTTCACAATCCAGGTGGGGTGCAACCTCGGCGGCCGGAATATATATGCTTGTTCTGTTATTGATGAATTGGATACTTCCGCTTTTCCCTGCAGAACCAAAACTTGGACCGATTCTTAATCCAATAGACTCCTTTCAGCCCTGGGATTTTCCGTTATTGCTGATTTTTCCGGCTATGGCCCTTGACTATATTCAGCATAGGTCCTTTAAAAATGACTGGATCAGGGCTTTAATGATTGGACCGGTCTTTATCCTGATCCTCCTGATTCTGCAATGGAATATGGGTGATTTTTTAATGACCGAGTATGCCCGGAACTGGGTATTTGGGACTGAAAAATGGTATTTTGGTAATGATCCCGATTGGGAATACCGATATGCATATGCTCCGTGGATGGTGTCTACCGGGTGGGTTCTTATTCGCGGAATTTTAATAGCAATAGCACTTGCCATACTCACATCCAGGCTTGGGCTGTACTGGGGTAATTGGATGAAAAAGGTACAGCGATGAAGAGCCATATTAAATTAATCGTATTCGCAGTTTGTTTGCTGGTTTCAGTAAACTCACCGGCTCATGTTGGTAGCCCGGGCGTAGTGTATGAAGGAAAGGCCGGACCTTATCAACTTATGGTGAGTATCAGTCCGCCGGATGTAATACCCGGTACTGCCAGTTTTCAGATTTATGTAGAGAACGGCGTGGTGGACGAGATTTGGGTAAAACCAATCTATTGGTATGCGGGTGATGATGGTTCACCGTCACCGGATCCGGCGTTACCCGTCCCCGATTCGCCTGGCCAGTTTCAGGGAATTGTATGGCTGATGTCGTCAGGTACTGCAAGTCTTGAGATACATGTGAAAGGTCCCGACGGCGAAGGAACCGCATTAATTCCTCTCATGGCAGCTTCCACCGCCCAAAAAGAGATGGAACCCGGGCTTGGATGGACCCTTGCCATCCTTGGGATTTTGCTTGTGATACTGATGGCTACTATAATCGGTGCAAGTATAAGTGATGCGGTTCAGGCACCTGGTACGAAATCCACCAATCTCAGGGGCAAAAGGATTCGTGGGGTTACGATTTCGCTGGCACTACTGGCATTAATTCTTTATGGTGGTGCGAACTGGTGGAATAGTTGGGCCGAAAACTACAAACGATATATGTATGTGCCCTTCCAGGCGGAAACCAGTATGGTTTCAAGTAACGGCCAAACCGTGATGCAGTTAATGATTGATCCGGATTATCGGGAATATCGAGGTAACACCTTGTCACCGGCTTACATGATTCCGGATCATGGAAAGCTCATGCATATGTTTGTAATGAAGGAAGGTACGCTGGATGCCTTTGCGCACCTTCATCCGCAAAGAAAGGATAGTCTCACATATGAAACGAACTGGCCGCCGCTTCCAAAGGGGAAATATTTTGTTTTTGCCGATATTGTTCGCGCTCATGGATTTCAGGAAACGATCGTTGATACACTGGTTGTAGATACTGAAGTATCTGAAGAGGAATGGGTAAAAAGGGATACAGATGACACGTATATACGTTCCAATCCCGTGGAATCAAATGATGAGGTTGATTTTGGATCTGATATAATAGTTTGCGGAAAGCCAGGGGTGCGCACTCCGCTGCCGGATGGATCGACAGCCATTTGGGAATATGACGCTGCTGAACCGTTAAAGACAGGGATACTCTACCCGATGACCTTCAATATTTTGAATCCCGATGGTGAACCTGCGGAGCTTGAACCCTACATGGGGATGATGGGACACATGGTAGTGATGAAACATGACGGGTCTGTGTATATTCATCTTCACCCAGTGGGAAGTTATTCAACCGCCAGCCAGGAGATCATGGATGCACGCCTTGGATCGGGCCGGCCGGGTGATTTTTCTCCGGCGCCTGTGTTTATGGACAGTATTGACAGGGAAGTGGAACGTGTTGCCTCCTTAACGGAAGAAGAGCGTAATGATTATCTCGCCGAATTAATGAATCATGAGCCCGGAACGGATGGCGAACATGAAGGACATTCGGTCGTCACATTTCCTTATGTTTTTCCGGAACCAGGTGATTACAGGATTTGGATACAGATGAAAAGGAACGGCCAGGTTCTGAATACTGCATTTGATGCTACAGTGCTTGAATAGGAGATGTTAACATTTTGCAAATCAGTTTTTTAAAATCGTTAATTTTTCATTTGGAAAATAAGATGTAATAAATTGTAGCGATTTATCAGTATTTTATTATATTACGCCATGTTTAGGGCAATTGCCGATTTCAGATGCGATTGTTTTGATGTAGGAAAAGACGTTTTTTAGGCTATTTTTTAGGATTACGTTTATTTTTTTTGACCAAAATCGAATCATCCATGACTTTTTTAAGGGATGTATTATATATAGAAATTTATTTTTTTACGCGTTTTTTTGACCAAACTTTTACTACCAATCATCTTCTTTTATGGCGAAGCTGAAGAATATTATTAAACAACTTTCTGATAAGGATTATGAAGCGATCAGGGAATCGTTGATTGAAAGTAGTGCTGATAAGTCGGCATATTTACTGTTGTCTTTGCGTGAGCGATCGCTATCCGATGCAAAAATTATGGATGAACTGGATGTAAATACCAATGCGTATTATACCCTCAGGTCCAGGCTCAATCAGAAAATAGAAGAATATCTCCTGCAGCAGATGGAAAGTCCGCGTACGGATATTCTGAAGAAAGTGGCGAATATCAATGAGATAATCTTTACAAAGAAGAAAGATATCGCGATTGCGACCCTCAAGAAACTGGAAAAGGAATTGCTGGATTACGATCTTTCCAACGAATTGACGGTAGTATATAAATCATTGAAAAAGCTTCATATCAATTCTCCGGACTATTTCAACTACTCCCAGCTGTACAACCGGCATGTAGCCTATATGCTGGCGGTTGATAAGGCAGAAGACCTGCTGGCAGAATATTTTAAAAAATATGGATATTATACCCTGTCGGGAGATGATATCGATAAGCTCGAACTCAATCTTTTAATGAAAGAAATGAGTAATGTGAGCGCATTGTATGAGTCGCACAGATTATATGTTTACCACAGCTGTATGGCGATTTTCCATCGTCTTTTTGTGGAAGGTGGTGAGAGCCTGGATGATTCCCAGGAACCGATAGAAGATATTCTTGATAATGTAGAGAAGATCTTTGAATCCTACCATCTTGATTCAATCTATTATCACCTGAACCTCGTTTTTGAGTTTCTTAAACTTGAGTATTACAACCATTATGGTGTGTATCGCAAGGCTGAGAAATATTTTGAGGAGGTGAACGATGCAGCCAGTAATTTACTCACCAACTATACTCAGTATACCTATCCTGCACAATTCCTGATCACCAAGATTATGCGGAATATACGGTACGATACGATCGCGGATGTATATGAGGAAAATGAAAATATTTTCCAGGACTATGAATTTGATGTACAGGATACACCAAGTTTCGTAACCTACAGTGTTTACAATGCGGTGTGCTGCTACTACGTTGAAAAATATTCCGAGGGAAGCCGCTGGATCAACAAGCTGCTGAACGAGGTGAGTCTCAAGAAATATCCGCTGGTGTTACTGGAAATTAAGATCATGCTGGCGCTCACATATTGTCTGATGCGTGATTATGATCTTTTCAACCAGCTTATCAATAGTATTCAACGGCATATCAGACTTGTCGGAAAAGATAAATGTGAACATATTCTGATCCTTTCGAAAATTCTAAAAGTCTCCATTTCCGAGAAACGCAAGAATAAGGAACAGAAGATAAAAAGCTTGCTCGATAAACTAAATGAAATCAAAACGGATCATTTTACCCCGATCAAACTGATCAAGATGGATGATGATTTCATAGACAGATTATCGGTCTGAAAATAAAGGTGTGGTTAAAATTGAAAGAGCCGTCTGGGAGGACGGCTCTTTTTTTGTCTTGTTCCTAAGTGTATCTAAAATCAGATGTTGATTTTATCCAGGGTATCCTGTGACAGGGGCTTGTTCAAATATTGTTTCACATAACTGTACTTCTTCGATTTGCTCATATCCTGAGGATTTATCGAAGAAGTAAGCATTATGATTTTACATTTATTTCTGGTTTCATCTGAAAGCTTTTCAAATTCATCCAGAAACTGGAATCCATCCATCAATGGCATATCGATATCAAGAAAAATGACATCAGGCAAAACGCGCTCACTCACATCCAGACGTTCCATGTTCTTCAGAAACTCCATGGCACTCTTGGCGCCGGTATGTGTGAATATGTGACTTGCTATATTTGCTGCTTCTATCATTTTCTGATTAATGAGATTATCAATCTCATTATCATCGACGAGCATTACTGTATTAAATTTCTTTTGGTTATCTGCCATATCTGCGTTTCTACGTCGGCTAATATAGTTTTTTCAGGTATAATAACAAAATAAATAGCTCTTGGTGAGGCCTCAAATTTAATTAGTTATAAATCAAACTTAATCCCTTGTGCTAAAGGCAAATCACGGCCGTAATTAATAGTATTGGTTTGCCGGCGCATATAGACTTTCCATGCGTCCGATCCTGACTCACGGCCACCTCCGGTTTCCTTCTCTCCGCCAAATGCACCGCCAATTTCTGCGCCGGATGTGCCAATATTCACGTTTGCGATTCCGCAGTCGGATCCAGCCTGTGACAGGAATAGTTCAGACTCACGAATGTTCATGGTCATAATGGCAGATGACAATCCCTGGGCAACATTATTCTGCATGGATATCGCTTCTTCAATATTGCTGTATTTCATTATATAGAGGATCGGGGCAAATGTTTCAGTCTGAACGATCTCCATGTTATTATCTACTTCCGCTATCACAGGTTTTACATAACATCCGGATTGATACTTCTCACCTTCGAGTATGCCATGATCCGTAAGAATGTTTCCTCCCTGTTCCTTTATTTTTTGAAGGGCACCGAGATACATCTGAACCGCATCCGCATCGATCAGTGGTCCGACATGGTTATTTTCGTCGAGGGGGTTGCCTATTCTTAGTTGTTTATAGGCATTTGTAAGTTTCTCTTTTACCTCATTGTAAACATTTTCCTGGATAATGAGCCGCCTGGTAGATGTGCATCGTTGTCCGCAAGTTCCTACAGCGCCAAACAAAGCCCCTGTAATGGCGACGTCAAGGTCGGCAGTCTCACTGATAATTATGGCATTGTTTCCGCCAAGTTCAAGCAATGCCCTTCCGAGGCGGGCACCAACAGCGGCACCTACCTTTTTACCCATGCGTGTTGAACCCGTTGCCGAAACTAACGGAATGCGATGGTCGTGGGAGAGAAGCTCACCAATTTTATAGTCGCCATTGACAAGACAGGAAACACCTTCCGGGACATTATTTTCCTTAAATACGCTGGCTACAATATTCTGACAGGCAATACTGCACAAAGGCACTTTTTCGCTCGGTTTCCATATGCAAACATCTCCACAGACCCATGCGAGCATTGTGTTCCATGACCATACGGCAACCGGAAAATTAAAGGCACTGATGATACCCACAATTCCAAGCGGATGATATTGTTCATACATGCGGTGGTTCGGACGTTCAGAATGCATCGTAAGTCCGTGAAGCTGCCGTGACAATCCTACCGCAAAATCACAGATATCGATCATTTCCTGCACTTCACCGAGGCCTTCCTGGTAGGATTTACCCATTTCATAGGAAACCAGTTTACCAAGGTCTTCCTTTTTTTCACGCAGTGCCTCACCTATCTGCCGCACAACTTCACCTCTCTTGGGAGCCGGAACCTGCCGCCATTTTACGAATGCAGACTGGGCAGTATGAACAACTTCCTCATATTGCTCATTCGTGCTTGAAGCTACCCTGGCAATGTGATTGCCATCGGCGGGAGAGATGGAGTCAAGCCATTCTCCTTCTGCGGGAAACCAGTTATTTCCTGTAGATGTTCCGCTATTCTCACTTTTGATGCCCAGATTTTCAAGGGCTTTTCCAATTCCGTACAGGTCTTGAGACATGATTGTAAGTGCTTATTGATTTCACAATCAAAGCTAGGGAATTGGGCCAAAAAAAATGTAACAATAATTGAATTAGATCGTCGGAAAGCTACCAGGTAACGCCAAATATTCCATGGTCTCCATTTTCATAGATACCTTCCAGGAGGAATGGGCCATTTTTGTTTTCAAGATTGCGGTTCAGGTCTTCAAGACTCAGAATGCGTACCTTGTCAATTCGAGTGATGATGAGTCCGGGTTCAATTCCCGCGTCTTTCCAGGGACCCTCCTCTATTTGAGCTATTCTTACTCCACCGTCAATTTCATATTTTTCAAGATCCCGGTCACTCAGATCTTCAAAAAACCCACCGCTGATTTCATCCCGGATAACTTTTGGCTGAATGTTAATATTTCCTTCATAATCCCGAAGTGTAGCCAGGGTGTTTTGTACTTCACCGTCACGGATATAGGTTACCTCCACTTCGTCACCCGGCCGGTTTCTTGCAACAAGTTCCTGAAGTTCAGAAACGTTTGTAACCGTAATTCCATTGATTCCGGTGATAACGTCACCCTGCAGAAGACCGGCATCCATTGCTGCGCTGTTTTCATTAACAAGACTTATGAATACTCCGCTAACTACATTGAGATCGCGTTCATCAGCAAACCGGGCATCCACATCATTGATGCGTATCCCAAGAAGGCCTCGCTGTACCCGGCCAAACTCCAGCAGATCGTCCATAACCTTTTTTACCAGCGCAACGGGAACTGCAAATGAATATCCTGCATAGGAACCATTCGGAGTCGCAATGGCCGTATTGATGCCAACAAGCTGTCCTTTTAAATTCACCAGGGCTCCTCCGCTGTTCCCGGGGTTTACCGCAGCATCCGTCTGAATAAAGGATTCTATCTGAAGGTTATTCCGGTCTCTCAGAATTCCGATATTCCGGGCCTTTGCACTAACGATCCCGGCTGTAACGGTCGAGTTGAGGTCAAACGGATTCCCGATGGCCAGTACCCATTCACCAGGATATACCTGGTCTGAATTTCCATAAGGGACGAACGGAAGATCGGTTTCATCAATTTTCAACAAGGCCAGGTCAGTTGTGGGATCAGCCCCGATTAATTCAGCAACATAACTTCTGTTGTCAAACAGTACGATCTCCACCTGGCGCGCGTCTTCAATTACATGATTGTTGGTTACGATATATCCATCATCTGATACAATCACTCCAGACCCCGAGCTTCGGGAGGGGGCTCTGAAATAGTTATCCATTGGATTCACACTGTATCTGCCTGAAGCATAAAGTGTTCGTATATGTACGACCGCGGGTGTTACTTTGTTCGCCGCGAAAGTGAAATTCAGCCCGCCCATTTCAATCAATGCTGAGTCTGATTGCCCCGTCAGCGCTACCTGCTGTTGTCTCCTTGCGATCGAATTATAGGATGCCGATGATCCGGGTGCCCAAAACTCATAGAAAAGAAACAATGCAACAAGGACGCCGGCAAGTGCCGACAGGAACATTCCAAAATAGATCCGGCTATACTTCATGATACTACTGACTTTCCTGTTTTAACGTTTCTTTTTCCAATTCGGTTTATTTCTTAAAACATTTTGCTTCAGTCATCGCGTTTTTCAGCCAGTTTCTCGAGCTCCATCAATTCATCACGAAGTCTGGCGGCCTCGATAAAATCCAGTTCCCTCGCAGCTCTCTCCATTGCCTGACGGGTTTTATCCATTAGCTTGTTCAGGTCTTTTTTCTCCATGTACTGAACCACGGGATCCTGAACTACTGAAGCTGTTTCTTCTTCGGAATAAAATTTACGCGCTTTTTTTCGATCTGCCACATTGGTCTGCTGTAAAATTGACTCCTTAGACCGCAGAATGGTGGTAGGAGTAATTCCGTGGCGGGTATTGTATTCCTCCTGAATGGCGCGTCGTCTGTTGGTTTCATCGATTGCCTGTTGCATGGAATCGGTTATTTTATCTGCATACATAATCACTTTACCCCGTGAATTACGCGCCGCACGTCCGATTGTCTGAATCAATGAGCGCTGGTTTCTGAGGAAACCTTCCTTATCAGCATCGAGAATTGCCACCAGTGATACTTCGGGCAGATCGAGTCCTTCCCTGAGAAGGTTCACACCAACAAGAACATCAAATACACCAAGCCGCAATTCCCGAAGAATTTCGACGCGATCCAGAGTATCCACTTCACTGTGTATATATCGTGTTTTTACTCCGGCGCGCTCCAGGAATTTGGTCAGTTCTTCCGCCATTCGCTTGGTAAGTGTGGTGACCAGTACGCGCTCCTCTCTTTTTACACGTTCATCAATTTCATCCAGCAGGTCGTCAATCTGATTTGGAGTAGGCCTCACTTCAATTTCAGGATCGAGCAATCCGGTAGGGCGAATGATCTGTTCTACCACGACACCTTCAGATTTACGCAGTTCATATTCTGCCGGCGTGGCACTCACGTAGATCACCTGGTTCTGCATGGCTTCAAATTCATTAAATGTGAGGGGTCTGTTATCCAGGGCTGAAGGCAGTCTGAATCCGTAATCTACCAGGTTCACCTTACGCGACCTGTCGCCACCCCACATAGCCCGGATTTGAGGTACGGTCACATGGCTCTCATCAATCACCATGAGGTAGTCATCCGGAAAATAATCCAGCAGGCAGAATGGGCGTGCACCGGGTTGTCTCCTGTCGAAATAGCGGGAGTAATTTTCAACACCTGAACAGTAGCCCAGTTCACGGATCATCTCCAGGTCAAATTCGGTACGTTCCTGAAGTCGCTTCGCCTCAAGGTGACGTCGTTCACTTTCGAAAAATTCCACCTGGGCCACCATGTCATGCTGAATCTCTTCTATTACCTGGGGCAGCTGATCCTTTCCGGTTACGAACAGGTTTGCAGGAAAAATCGTAATCGCCTTCTCATCCGAAATCTTTCGGCCGGTATCCGGTTCAATCTGCTGAATGGTTTCAATTTCGTCACCCCAGAAAATAATCCGGTAGGCGAAGTCACCATAAGCAACAAAAATATCTACGGTATCTCCTTTGACCCTGAAATTCCCACGCTTAAATTCCGCAGTGGTTCTGCTGTATAAAATATCTACCAGCGCATGCAGCAGCCTGTTTCTTGCGATTTTTTCACCTGTCCGAAGCTTGATCACATTTTTGGCGAACTGTTCAGGATTCCCGATACCATAGATGCATGAAACCGACGCAACCACGATTATGTCCCGCCTGCCGGTAAGCAGAGAGGAAGAGGCGCTTAGCCGGAGCTTTTCAATTTCTTCATTGATGGAAAGATCCTTTTCAATATACAGGTTGGAAGTTGGAATGAATGCTTCCGGCTGATAGTAATCGTAGTAGCTGATAAAATACTCGACTGCATTTTCCGGAAAAAAACGTTTGAATTCACTGTAGAGCTGCGCGGCGAGGGTCTTATTATGGCTCAGGACTAGCGTTGGCCGTTGTACTTCCTGAATTACATTCGCGATCGTAAATGTTTTTCCCGTTCCGGTTGCTCCCAATAAGGTCTGAAATTGTTCGCCGTCCTCGATACCTTCCGACAGCGCCTCTATTGCCAGGGGTTGGTCACCCGTTGGCTCATATTCACTCGTTATCTTAAATTCCATATTTTATGAGTTCCAAATCTCCCAGGACCTGTCGGCCTGCAGGTGGAGCATTTCCAAACCATTTTTTACCCGTGCACCCCGTTCCATACCCTTCTTCATAAACGTAGTTGTCTCCGGATTGTATACCAAATCATACAGAAAAAATTCCTCATCAAGATATTTATAAGGAATATCAGGATATTCATCGGTTTCCGGGAACATACCGAGGGGGGTGGTATTTACTATTAGTTTGTTTTTGCGCAGAATTTGCTCGTTCAAATCCGCATATCCGATTTGTTCTTCGTCAGGATGTCTCGAAACGGTCGTAGCCCTGATATTCATATCGGCAAGAACAGCCAGTACAGCCTTTGCAGCACCACCGGAACCAAGGACCAGCGCATTATCAATTTTGTGTCCATTCAGCCAGCGCATCAGTGATTGCTGAAACCCGAAGAAATCTGAATTATATCCTACAAGCCCCCCGGGAGTTATTTTCACAACATTCACGGCTCCCACTTTTTCTGCGGAACGATCAAGGCTTGACAGATAGGGTATAATCTCCTGTTTATAGGGAATCGTTACATTAAGTCCTGCCAGCCCTTCGATTGCAAATATTTCAGTTATATTTTCAATGCCCGGAATTTCGAACAACGAATAAAAATGATCTTCAAGCCCTTCATTTTTGAACTTTGTATTGAAATAGCCAGCGGAGAATGAATGGGATAGTTTTTTGCCGATCAGTCCGAATTTCCTCATGAAACGGATGTTGAACGATACGAAGCGATGCGCTCGAGGCCCACGACCAGGAGAATTCCGAATGCAAAGAAAAATATTCCCAACAGTACCTCGGAGGGTTCCCCTGTATTTTGCGCATAGGTAGTGGGCAACACATTATTCGTAATAAAGGGTACCTGTTCGCCGGCACTGTTCATCCGGAACGAGGAAACGATTTTCCATGGCCATACTTTATTAAGGGAACCCAGCATAAACCCGGCGAGGAGCGCTATGGTGATCCCATGATAATGGCGCAGGAGCCAGGATATTACCCGTGAAAAACTCAGGAGGCCGGTGATACATCCGAGGGCGAAAATACCGATGGTAACCAGGTCACGTTCATTGAGTGCTTCCAGGATGAATTCATATTTTCCAAGGATCAATAAAATAAATGAACCTGAAATACCGGGAAGGATCATGGCGCAGATGGCAATGGCTCCGGAGAGAAAGATAAACCAGGTTCCATCCGGAGTCTCTGCGGGAGTTAGGGTGGTAATCAGAAATGCAATGATAAAACCTGCCACCAGGAATATCACAACTCCGGGTTTCCATTGTTTAATTTCTTTCAATACCCAGAAAGCGGAAACAAGGATGAGGCCGAAGAAAAAGGACCACAGCGGAATAGGGTGGTCTGTCATCAGAAATTTAATCAGCCTGGCAAGTGTAATAAGGCTGGTGAAGATCCCCAGGATCAGTGGTAACAGAAAAGAGCCATCGATTTTTATCCAGAATGCCTTCCATTGGAATCTTAACAGCATTTTCAATGCGTCCAGATCCACTGAACGGATCGCATTCAGGAGACGTTCATAGATTCCAGCGATGAGTGCGATGGTTCCTCCCGATACACCGGGGACTACATCGGCACCACCCATTCCCATGCCCTTCAGGAAAATAAGTAGTGTTTCACGCATGATAAACTCAGACTGGATCCAGGTTGAGAAAATGCGAGAAAGTATCTCCACGGAGACCCAGACGAATCGTTTCCAAAGGAATAACTTCGTTAGGCGCAATATTTCCGAGGTTTACATTCGCTCCCAAAAGTTTAATAAACCAAACCTGTTGTGCTTTTTGCGGCGCTTCCCAGATAATCTTTTCGAACGGAATTTTCGTGAGTATTTCCTGTACAAGTCCAGACCGGACCTCCCCCGTAGAACGGAACAGGCCAACGTTTCCGCTTTCCCGGGCTTCACCAATCACTTTCCATGCACCCGCATCCAGTTCTTCCTGCATAAGTTTAATCCACTGATAGGGGGGGATGATCTTCTCTGCATCCTTGGATCCTACCTCTGAAAGAACTGTTACCTGTTCAGCAAGTTTACTGATGTAATCGCATTTTTTATCATGATCCAGTTCAATGGAGCCGTCCGATACCTCCGCATACTGAAGATCATATTTGTCGAGCACCCGCCGGTAATCTTCAAACTGATCCCTGATTATAAATGCTTCAAACAGTGTTCCGCCAAAATATACAGGGATTCCTGCATCCTGGTAAACCTTGATCTTTTCCTTGAGGTTAGGAGTAACAAAGCTGGTTGCCCAACCAAACTTCACTATGTCAATAAAATCTCCTGAAATATCCAGAAAATCTTCCACCTCCCTGATGCTCAGACCTTTATCCATAGCCATGGTAAAACCATACTGCCGTGGTTTCTGGGTCCGCTCAGGAATGTTCTTGAGCGTATAGTTCATTAGAGATTATCTTTTCTAAATTGTTCTATGATACGAAAAAGCGCCTTCTGAGTCTCCAGTTTCGGAAAGAACTCATAGAGAGCCGTATGTCCTTCGAAGTCCAAAATTAACGCATTTTCTAAATAATTAAAGGCTTCCTTGTATTTACCTGCAGATATTAAGTATGCAGTAAGCCGGTAAAAGAATGTTGGTTCATCAGGTTGCTCCTCCATGCCGGTCAGGAGCAGGTCGATCGCCTTGTCGTATTCGCCCTGTTCAAAATAGATAAATGACCAATTCAGCCAAATGTCCTTGTCTTCAGGATCGAGCATGCTCGCTTCTTCATAGGCATCAAGGCTGGAGATTGTATTTCCTACCCTGTATTCACAGTCGGCCACTGCTTTCCAGTATTCCGGGTTTTCGTGATCCAGCTTGAGGGCCTTATTGTAAAAATGAAGGGCCTGGTACCATTTATCCTGTGATTCAAGGCACTTACCTGCACCGAACCATGCTTCGTCGTACATGGTATCGAGCTTGGTGGCTTTCTGGAAATATTTCAGGCCAAGGTCGAATTGCTCGAGTTGCTGATAAACAATTGCCATCTGGAAATATACTTCCGGACTGGCACCTTCGATATCGATGGTTTTTCGATATGCATCCAGTGCCTTGGGGTACTGCTTCATCTGGGCATAGGTATTGCCCATATTGAAGAATGCGGAAGAGAAATTCTGTTCGATTGCGATCGCATATTCATATGCTTCAATGGCCTTCTCGAATTTTTCCAGTTTGTTGTAGACAATACCCAGGTTATACCAGGCGGCCTGTGAAAAAGGATCCGCATCAATGAACTTCAGATAATAGCTGATGCTTTTTTCAAGTTCGCCCGTCAGGTCAAGGCAATAGGCTAATTCATACAGGGCACCTTCATGGTAGATGTTACGCTCAATTGCTTCCTTATAGGCATCAATTGCTTCCGCATATTTTTCCATGCTTTGGAGCGCGAGTCCCATACTGTAGTAGGCTTCGTCCTGATCTTCGGTATATAAAAGGGCATGGTGATAATCTTCTACCGCTTCTTCATACTGTCCCAGCAGAGAATGTATCGATCCTTTCATGAAATATATTTCGGAATCTGCGGGTTGCAGATTTTCTGCCCTTTCCAGGAGATCCAGCGCCTCGTCGAAGCGTTCAGTCTGGCTCATTACCTGGGCGTGCTGAAGGATTAATTCTGTTGAAAAAGGATATTGCTCGGAAGCCAGTTGGATCGCCTTTAATGCATGCTTGAATTGTCCACGTTCGCTGTAGTGGGCAATTATTTCCTCGAATGCTTCCAGTTCAAAAAAATATGTAGCCTTATTTTTGACATGGTCTTCAAATCTTCGGATCAGCTCATTTTCCTCTTTTCTTTTCTTAAAATTTTCTGCCATGCAGGAAGTATATATGGTTTGAACAATTTAAAACATTCTTAACAGATAGCCTACAGCCCTGTTAACTTTTTTCTGTGGCTGAATTTTCAGCATATACCCACCTTAGTGATTCTGCTAAAGGAATAAAAGAGTAATTAAGTTCCTGAATTATGCGGGTATTTTTAAAAACAGGTTTATTGGCCGTCGATCGTACCATTTCAGCACTCAGTGTCCTCCTTTTTCCGGTAAATAAGGAACGCAGTAAATCTGCCCATATTGCAATACGAAGCTTCCATCCCTCGGCAGCAATTTCCGGCGGATTAATACCGACAATGTCGGCCACATCACCAAAGAACTTTTTATAGGATACGGCTCCTGCATTTACAATAAATTTTTGCCCGTTAAAAGTGTCTTCCATGAGCCGGATCGCAATGGTGGCAACATCCCTCACATCCACGTAATTAAGGTCACCCGTGGGATAGAACCGGTGCTCCTTTCGTGCATATTCCAGTAATTGACCAGACCCGAGGCCAAGCGTTTGCTGCCCGAGGATTACTGATGGGTTCAACACTGCCACTGCCAGACCTTCGGTTTGCCCTCTCCAAACCTCGAGTTCTGCAAGGTATTTCGACTTTCCATAGCAACTGGTAAATTTAGTCTCATTCCAGGGGGTCTTTTCATCCAGGACATCAGTGGGGCCGGTACGGCCGATAGCCGCTGTTGAACTGATATGGACCAGTTTCTTAATCCCTAGTTTAAGGCAGAGATTTACAACATTCCGGGTTCCTTCGACATTCACAGCCATAAGATCTTCACAATCGGCACTATGGAATGAAATCACAGCGGCACAATGGATTACCTTTTCCACGTCTTCGAAACATGTTTCCAGTAAAGGCAGATCCAGCAGGTCACTGTTGCAAATAACCATCTGGTCAAGAATATCATCAATGCGTCTTGTATCGGCATCCTTACGAACCAGTGCTTTTACATTGAATCCCGACGACACCAATCGGTGACAAACGTAACTACCCACAAAACCATTAGCACCTGTAACTAGAATCATTTAACAATTCACGTTTAAAAGTGGTAATTGACAGGCTTTGCCGAAGTACTGATCTTTTACCGTTTGTTCCAGCTGTTTCATATGTTTTTCAGAATGGCAATCACTTCCTACAAAGTTAACCATTCCCTGATCAATCAGTTTACGCGTGAGCTTTTTTACTTCTTTTGAATAATAACCGGATATTGAATTCGCATTGATCTGCAGAAGCACGCCTCGGGAGGTGAGTTCCGGTAGAAGGTCCGGTTCCTGGTGAACGAAAGCATATCGTTCCGGATGTGCAAGAACGGGAACAATTCCTTTGCTGGTGCATTTGAAGATGAATTCTTCGAGGTAGATGGGCTTGTTGATAAACGAGGTTTCAAACAGCAGATAGTTGTCGCCGAAGGTAAGCAGTTCCTCACTGTTCTCCAGTTTTTCCAACAGCCCCTCATCAAGGTAATATTCTGCGGCAGCCTCCAGCGATACGGGAATATTGGCTTCGCTGATTTTATGCTGTAATTCCAATGCCAGAGTCCTGATGGTTTCCGGTTCATTCCGGTAGAAATCATGCATGACATGCGGTGTCGTTATCAGCCGCTCATATCCCAGCGCGGAAAATCGCCGGATTAATTGTAGTGATTCTTCAAAAGTTTCAACGCCATCATCGATTCCCGGAAGCAGGTGAGAGTGTATATCGGTTTTCAGACAGGCCTTTTGAGCTGAATTTTTAGATTGACTTCCGAATATTTCTTTAAACCTTGTTAACATTTGAATGATGCTTGCCGTCCTGATAATACCCGTATCCGTAGCTGGAGCTACTGGATTTTGGCATTGCGTTAAGAATAACAGCAATTTTCGAATGAAGGTTCTCTTCTTTGTTTATCCGGTTCAGGGTCTGGACAAAGTCTTTTTTTGAATATCCTGAGCGAATAATATACAATGAAAGGTCTGCTTTTTCCATGATGATGATTCCATCTGTGACCAGACCGATGGGAGGCGTATCCAGGATGATCATATCGTAATCTGCTGAAAGACTTTCCAGCAGTACATTAAATTCCGGGCTCAGTATTAATTCCGATGGATTTGGTGGGGTTGGCCCGGCAGGGATATAATCAAGATTTTCAAGCTCGGTCTTCCGGATGCAATCGTGGTAGTCGTATTGGTGGATCAGGATAGTTGAGATTCCCTTTTGTTCATTTGTGTGTCCGAAGGACAGGTGTACGCGTGGTTTACGCATATCGAGATCCAGCAGAATAACGCGTTTCTTAGATAAGGAAATAATCCCTCCAAGATTTACCGAAATAAAGGTTTTTCCTTCTCCGCCAATTGTAGAGGTCACCGAAATAATATTTTTCGTTTTGTTACTGGTCATGAACTGGATGTTCGTCCTGATTGATCTCAGAGATTCACTCACGGCAGATTTAGGATGCTTATCAACAATTAACTGTGAGGCGCCGGGAGTCATGTTGGCTGTTGGAACGGAACCCAGAATAGAGACAGGGGTGAGTTTTTCCAGTTCAGACAGGTTGTTGATCTTATTATTTGTCAGGTAGGCTATACCGATAAAGAGGATGCTGATCATTAATCCAGCCACAGCACCAACACCGTAAATCAGGTTTGCGTTGGGTGAAATGGGCATTACCGGCTTTGAAGCGGGGGAAAGAATTTCATAGTCGGTATTCGACCCGGCTCTGGCGATTTCAAACTCAGCCTTGGATTGAAGCAAACTGAGATAAAATTCTTCGTAAAGGTCATAGAATCGTTTATTCTTATTGAATTCATTGCTCTTGCCCGGTAACGTGGTGAATTCATTTTCTAATCGTGCTTTAGACTGTTCGGCTTGTTCCAGTTCGTTTGCCAGGCGATCACGCAGCGATGAAAGCCTCCCCTGAATGGACTCCTGGGCACCCTTGATACTTTCATCTAACTGCTGAATAGCAAGCGTCGATTCCCGGTATGATAATTTAAGGCGTTCCTTTCTCCGAAGAAGTTCATTCAATCCATCCAGTTCTTCACCAAGATAATCCGGAAGCTCCATTGCTTTCAGGTCTATGAAGTCGGCATTACCATCCTGCACCTGTTTTGACAAGTTATCGATTTGCCTGATTTTTAACGTAAAATTGTAGCGCTGGGAATCGAGTTCATTCATCAAAATAAGCACATTTTTCAGGTCTTCATTAAGATCGCTTGTACGGTTTTCGATGGTGAATTTTTCGATATAATTTTCGTATCCTTCGAGTTGTTTTTCTATTTTCGACAGCTCATCATTCAGCCAGGCGATTTTTTGTTCATTTTCCTGGTTATTCTTTTGTTCTGAATAACTGAGATATATGGAGTCGATACTCGAAACAATCTGTTGTGCTTTCCACGCGCTTTTGTCCTGGTAAGCAATTCTGATGGTTTTAGCCAATTCATTGTCGGGTTCCACAAAGAGGCCTGCCTGCAGGTTATTCAATAAAGCTTCCCGACTATTGACGATGAAGAAATATGTACGGAATTCACTTTCCGGATCATAAGATTGCGTTAGATATAACCTGAAGGATATACCGGGCCAGGTTATTTTTTGATCCCATTTGTATATGGGAGAATCCTCCAGGGCAGACTCATTTTCATAACCGGCACGATAGGTGAATTCATCAATAATTTCAACATAAATGCGTTTGTCCAGTATATCATCGTCCAGAACGTTTACGTCGACCTGAATGGGAGCTGAACCGAATTTTTCATCATTAAGGACATTACCGGCGGCAAAATAACTGATTTTCAGGTCGAGTTGATCGATGATTCTGTTCAGAAAGAGTTTTGATTGAATAAGTTCAATTTCTCCGGCCAATTGATTATCCGGCGCATCCTGTAATGTTCCCAAACCAAGAAAGCTCGCCTCTTCCTTCATGTTTAGTCTGAGGATTGATTCGGATTCGAATAAGGGTTTGGTCCACCGTATAACAAGGTAGGCCCCGAGGTTTGTTATAAAGAATATCAGCAGGATCCATAGAATATTTTTTCGGACAACCGACCAGAGCTTATCCAAATCAATACCGATTTCATCTACTGTTTTTGTTGACATAGTTTTAAAGACTAATAAGTACCGCTATGAGGGTTGTTAAGCTACTCAGAATGGTAATTAACGGTGCGCTATCACGTAAGAATTCGCTAAAGGGTCTCCGTACAGGTTCGACATATACTATATCGCCGGGTTCAACACGCATTCTGGACCGTTGATATCCTTCCGCGGTGGAAAAATCAATTTCATAAATATCTTCACCCCGGATCAGGCGTATATTACAGGCCTTGATTTCAGTATCATCCCGTTCAGAGAGCGCCATTACTTCGGCAATTGTCATATTTTCACTTCTTAACGGAATGACCTTGCTGCCGAATCCGCCAAGGAGGAAAACCCGCTTGTTGAGATATATCAGCTTCACAAAGGGTTCATTGTAAAATTCAGCATACCTGGTTTCAAGAAATGCTTCTGCTTCCGGAATAGTCTTTCCCTCCAACTCCACTACACCAACCATTGGCAGTTTCACAGAGCCGGTTGGAAGAATTTCATAATACAATTCGGGCCGGATTTTTTCAGTGCCTTGTACACTTCTCTCTATAAGTTCCATGCTGGGATCAATAAGGATTTCACCATTCTTGGTAAAAACATGTAGTTCCAGCTGATCATAGGGTTCAATGGTATAGCGGGTTTCCTGCCATTCCGGAGTTTTGAGTGAATCATATTCATCCGTTTTGAACATGATGTTTTGTTTGTAGCTACTGCATGAAAACAACACTGCAAAAGGAAATAAAACCAGGAGAAGACGGATATAACTCATGAGATTTTATTCAAGTTTGATTGAAATTCCCTGAATGACGGTAATTTACTATCTTTTTCACTGATCACAGGATTGTCAATTCCCCAATTGATATTCAGATCCGGATCATTCCAGCAAATACCCCCTTCATACTCATGGGCGTAATAACTTGAACATTTGTAAAGGAAAAGGCTTTCTTCAAGTGCTGCGAAACCATGTGCAAACCCTGCCGGCACGAGAAGTGCATTATTCTTTTGATCATTCAGTTCGCATTGAAAAACTCTCCCATAAGTTTTTGATCCGGGACGTATATCCACCACGGTGTCCAAAACACGACCTTTAACTACTCTTACAAATTTGGCCTGTGCATGAGGCGGGTATTGAAGATGTAAGCCCCTGATAACGCCCTTCACAGAAAAGGAGAGGTTGTCCTGCACGAATTCCGTTGTAATTCCTGCTTTCTCAAAATTCTGTCGGTTATATATTTCGGTAAAAAATCCTCGGCTATCGCTGAATAATGCCGGTATGATTTCAACCAATCCTTCTATTCCTGTTTCTTTTACCTCTATCATAATGGATGGTCAAAGGTATTAAATTTTTTTACTGTAATTCCTGAATTGATCTCAGGTACTGATTAATTACAATTTTTTCATCAAATTCAGATTCAACTTTTTTCCGCCCGTTCTCCCCGAATATTTTTAGCGTTTCATGATCGGTTTGGGCCATTCGTTTCATTTTAACGGCGAGGTCCTCTGATGATTTCAATGCACAGAGCAGTCCGTTATATTCATGTTCCACCACATGATTACACCCCGGGACGTCGGTTGCGATGATGGGCTTTGCACAGCTTGCAGCTTCGAGTAATGACCTGGGTGTACCCTCCCTGTAAGACGGAAGTACAATGCAGTCTGCCCTGGTAATAAATTGCCGGACATCATCAGTTCTTCCCAGGTATTCAATGGTATTGTCATTTATCCATCCCTGGATGATGGCAGGATCAATACCTCTTTTATGTTTTGGATCCATCGCCCCCAGTATTTGAAAATGAACAGGCAACCCTTCATTTTTAAGTTTTTTGGCGGCATCGACATATTCCAGTATGCCCTTATCGGTGATCAGCCTTGAAATTACCAGGAAAGTAAATCGTTCATTACAATTGTAATCCTGAGATGGTGCATAATCACCAACGTTTATCCCGGATCCCGGCACTAATGCTGTGATTGACTTATTTACGAGGTTGTTTTGCAGGAATAACTCGAGATCTGCATCGTTTTGAAAGAAGACTTTCTTTGGATAGCGGAAAGCCAGCCGGTACATGATTTCAGCAATTTTCGAAACCAGCGTACGCTTCAAAAAAACAGTCCCCAGGCCGCAAACATTGTTGATAACCGGAATGCCCAGGGTGGCCGCGGCGAAAGTCCCGTAAATATTTGGTTTGATCGTGTAATGCAAAATTACATCCGGATCAATTCGCTTATAGAGCTTTCTGAGTTCAAGGATCAGTCTGAAATCCCGGATCGGATTAGCACCCCGACTGTCCATAGTAACAGGATAAAAGGCAAATCCAGCGTCTTTGATCTGCGCGGTGTAGGAATCTTCAGGCGCCAGAACCAACACATCATGCCCGTTATTTCTCAACGCATTTAAAAGACCCATCCTAAAATTGTAAACATTCCAGGAGGTGTTGAGAACCATTACTATTTTCATATCTGGCAGCTATCCGTTAATCTTGCAATAATACTGGTTTCAAGCTAACAGGAAACCAGTTGTGAGTCAATATATTAATACGAAATTTCATTAAAAGTAACTTTTTTCGCGGAAGGCTGCTAATGAGGATTTAAAGATATTTATATGCTGGAGACAGGAAAGAAAATAGAGAGGGCAGTAATTGTAGGGCTTGGAGATAAGTTTCTGGATGACCGGATGATGACCGATCACCTGGATGAACTTGCTTTCCTGGCCGAGACCGCTCATATTCAGACTGAAGCCCGGTTTACGCAAAAGCTCGAACATCCTGATCCAAAAACATTTATCGGTAGTGGTAAATTGCAGGAAATAAAGGAATACGTAACCGCATCCGAGATTGATGTGGTGATTTTTGATGACGACCTGAGCCCATCCCAATTGCGCAACCTGGAGCGAGAACTGAAGATTAAGATTTACGATCGCAGCTTACTTATTCTTGATATATTTCTTCAGCGTGCACAAACAGCCCAGGCAAAAACACAGGTAGAACTTGCGCGCTATCAGTACCTGATGCCAAGGCTCACACGAATGTGGACTCACCTCGAACGGCAGCGTGGTGGTACCGGAACACGGGGAGGTGCCGGGGAAAAGGAGATAGAAACAGACCGAA
The DNA here is from genome assembly GCA_050289805.1 of Cyclobacteriaceae bacterium. GTDB lineage: Bacteria > Bacteroidota > Bacteroidia > Cytophagales > Cyclobacteriaceae > JAUILA01. The sequence continues at coordinate 61,921 of JBNKGL010000003.1, read as the reverse complement.
GGATCATCCGCAACCAAATTGCTGTCTTGAAAAAGAAGCTGGAAAAAATGCAGATGCAGGATGAAATCCGCAGAAAATCCCGAAATCAAATTGTACGTGTCGCCCTGGTGGGTTATACAAATACAGGTAAGTCCACGTTGATGCGCATTCTTTCAAAAAATGATGCGGTTGCTGAAGATAAACTTTTTGCGACCGTTGATGCGACCGTACGGAAGGTTGTGATCAATACGATTCCCTTTCTTCTTTCTGATACAGTTGGGTTCATACGAAAATTACCTCATCATTTAATCGAATCATTCAAATCGACGCTGGCTGAGGCACGGGAAGCAGACATTTTGATGCATGTCGTTGATATTTCGCATCCCGCTTTTGAGGAACAGATTGATGTGGTGCGCGAAACATTGCGCGAACTGGAGGCCGAGGATAAGCCAACCATTTATGTATTTAACAAGATCGACCAAATTCCGGCGGATGAAGACAGTGATACAGGTCGTTTTGAGTACTTGCGTCACCTGTTGCGGCCAGGAGATGAAATGATATTTATCTCAGCGCTTAAAAAGACAAATATTAAGGAGTTGCGAAAAGTGATCTTCAAGATGGTGCGCAAAAAGCACTATGAGATCTTTCCGAACTACATTCATCCCGATCCATACCATTTTGAATAATTCAGGCAGGGACTGCCATCATTTCAGCATACTTTTTTAATTCCAGGAGTGTAACCTCCATGGATTTGGTTAATGCTGTCTGCATTAGAATGGCGCCAAAACCTTCAATGCTTTGTTCAAAATGAACAAGGGCGCCCTCCGCTTCTTCCTCAATGTCCCAACGGACGCAAGCGCGAATCCACATCGAACGGCTCTGCCATTCAAGTCGGCAGGGAGCGTCAGTCTGTATAATACGGGAAGATATTTGCATCCCCCCGTCTGTCCACTTAAAGCCTGCTCCTGGCAATATTTCGTCTGGTGGGCTGATAATCCTGACCCCTGCCTGCCACTTGGGCCAATATTCGATCTGCGTGAGTATCGAATACACTAAATCAGCGGGTGCATCAATGAATAGGTCGGTATGGTGATAAGCCGGTGCCTGGCGGTTTATGTCCATAATCTTGCAATAAGGTGAAAGTCAATGTACAAAATATGTACTATTCAGCAAAATGCAGGGTACTCTTTGGCTGGTCAGGATAAAAATGAGATATTTTAATTATATTGACAAAAAGTCAAAAAAATATGACGGCATTTCTAATTCTGGTCATATCTTTTCTTCAGTTTAATGGTGGATCCGCGGAACACTCCTTTGAGTATTATCTGGCAGGGTTCAGTCGTAATTCAGATGTAAATGCGGATAGTGCACTTTTCTATGCCCATCGTATGCTCGAGTCTGCTCATGATGAAGGGAATGATTTTAATATTGTTCGTTCAGAGTATGCATTAGGGTATACTTTTCGCTATATGAATAATTATTCTGCGGCAGTTGAGCATTATCGAAATGCCTTGCAAATTTCGAGGAGCCGCGGATTTGAAGAACGGGAATTAATGGCATCGAATGGCTTAGGAATGTCGTTATATGCAGCCGGAAACTATCCTGAAGCACTCAGGTATTTATATATGTCGCTGGTTTTAAGAGAAAAGAGAAATCAATCAGACGAGCTTGCAACGATATACAATAATATAGGCCTGGTATATCTGAAACTCTGGAACTGGCAAAAAGCCCATGAATATTTCACTCTTGCCCTGCTTCAGAAGGAAAAACCCGATCGAAGTGATGCGGCCATTTTAGTTAACCTTGCGACATGTTTGCCATATATGAGGCGATATGCCGAGGCTCACGAGCGTTTTGCACAGTTTCAGAAGGTATGTGTCAAAGGGTGCGGACCGGATTTGTGGTGCGATTTTTATAACGCGATGGGTGGTATGTACCTGAACCAGCATGATTTGTCAAGTGCCAGAATATATTTTATGAAAGTGCTTCGCCTGGCAGAGGAAAAGGGCTTGCTGGCGCACCAGGAAATGGCGCTCGACAATCTTTCCAGTGTTGAAAAGCAATCAGGTAACTACCCTGAGGCCTGGAATTATACCGAGGCAGCGCAGCAAATAGCCTATTCGGTAGGAATGCCACATCGAATTCAGAGCAATTATCTTCAGATGGCCGAATTACAGGAAGAGCTGGGTTCATTGGATCTGGCGGTTGAATACTGGAGAAAATATGATTCTATGCGTCAATTGATAAAAGGGGAGGAAGTTCTCAATGAAATATATTCCTATGAGCTAGATTGGATTGAAAAGGAATACACTGGTGAACTTGCGGCCCGGGAGGAGCTGTTGGCCTCGACAAGGCGCTGGAACCTCATATTTATATGGATGTCTGTCATTGTGGGAGTCCTCGCAATGATGTGGTGGTACAATTATCGAAAGAAGAAGGCAGCCTTTAATCATTTGGAAAAGATGCAGGAACAATTGATCCGGCAGGAAAAAATGGCGGCATTGGGTTCACTGATGGCTGGTATTGCACATGAGCTGAATAGTCCGCTCAGTGCAGCCGTGGCGTCGGCACATTCAGGTAGTGGCAGATTCGATAATATCCTGAAGAAGGTATTAGATAGCAGCGAAAAGGATCAATGGACTGCGTTTAACACGGACTCGGGGGGGAGAACGACGGTGCTGTCCGGGATGGCCCGGCGTACTGCACGAAAAGAATTTCAAAAGATCATGCCTGAAAACAGGGAATCGGAAGAGCTCATTGAATGTTTGCTTGATTTGGGTATTCAAAGTCCGGATGATATTCCGGATTTGGGTGAATCGAACATTGACAGGATGAGACTCGTGTTGGATACCATGATGCTGAAACGTGAGTTTGCACGTGTCGAAAGGTCACTGGAAAGTATGCAGTTGGTTATACAATCATTGAGGGAAAGTTCAAGGGGAGGTGATTCCACCTACCGCACTGAAAACCTTAATATAATTGATAACCTGAAAGGCGTCCTTGTCTTATTGCATAATCAACTCAAATATTCTGTGGAAGTTCGTCTGGATTTTCCTCAGACCCAACTAATGGTTCGTGCAAATGCTCAGCGACTTTCCCAGGTTTGGATCAATATATTGCTCAACAGTATTCAGGCACTTCCGGAAGAAGATCCGAAAATTGATATTCGCATTGAGGATGGATGGGCTGATTATATTGTAACGATCATTTCCGACAATGGCAGTGGAATTCAATGTGAAGATCAGCCTTTTGTGTTTGATAAGTTTTATACTACCAAATATGCCCGGCAGGGAAGTGGTCTCGGGCTCAATATTGTAAAGGAAATCATGGACGATCATCATGGTAAAGTATCTTTTTACAGTCGTCCAGGCCGAACCCGTATGATTGTTTTTATACCCAGAGTGTAAGGCGTACATTAGTCCCATGGAAGATTATTCATATGAAAAGGAACTGCGGAAACAGTTTCTCATTGCTATAAATGATGAAACAGTTTTGATGAGACTTGATGATGAAACGAGAGCTGAGTTCCGGCAATTGAGGTACCGGATGCGTAAAAATACGGTGGGGGAGTCCACGATGCGCAAAGTGGTTGAAAAATATCTCAACAAGCGGATTATCATTGTCGACAAATAATTTTTTTCCGTCGGTTTTGCGGATGGCCGTGAGCAGGCCGTAATTGAAAAAACATGGACAAAACGTCAAAGTAATTTGACATTATGTTCATTTTAGGTAAATTCCTCTCCGGATTTTGCCCGTTTAATCAGTTACAACTCAAACCTGTTCGCTTATGGATTATCTGATTTATACTGAGCGCCTCAACTATTTATTGCATCAGATTGAACGAGGAAGGGTAAGCAGTCCGTATGAAGTTGCAGAGAAATATGATTGCTCTGAACGGACAGTCAGAAGAATGATCAATCATTTACGCGCCGCCGGGCATGAGATCCGGTATTGTCGCAAGAGACTTCGCTATTATATTGCCGAATCGCTTTAGTGACAATAAAGGATGCTTCCTGGATAAGCATCCTTTTATTTTGGGTAGTCAATAATATTTTTGCCCAGAAAAAGATCTCGGTTCAGAACCATATGTTTTCCTTCCTGAACAGGTGTAACCAAGCCTGAACCTCCATAATCGGAGAGTTGTTCTATTCTGTCAGTGGTCATAAGCGGGTCATCGGTAAAATGGTACGAATCCAGGTAATATTCTTTGAATCCTGGTTCTTTGACCGTCACATGGATATGGGCAGGCTCAGTTCTGCCCGGGTAGGGAGCAGGCCTGTGGGTAAAGAAGGTGAATTTACCGTCTTTGTTGGTTTTTGCCCAGCCACGCAGATAACCATGCCGTTTTTCCCATCCTGCAGATGACTTGAGGACGGGATAAATTCCATTCTCGTCTGTATGATAGATGTAAATGAGGACATCACTTGCCGGTGTATACCCATCGGCCATGTAGACCGTACCTCTGATAATTATCTTTTTTCCTGAATGTTCATAATCAGGCAATGTATCTCTGTTGGTCAGTGATTTATTGCCATATTCATAAATAGCTTCGCATCCTTCACATGGTCCGCCCACAGGAATTTCTTTAGTAGGTTCCTGTCCGTGACATGATATGCAAACAGTAATCCAAAAAATGGTGATAAGCCTCATGATATTGTATACGCAGTGGCATTCGTCAGGTTATTGAAGGGAGATCGTTCCGGCTGATACATAAAAAAGGCCAGCGTTTTGCTGGCCTTCAAATTACGAATTATATGATATTATCCGGTTGAACCGAATCTTGCTCCGAAAATCGGTCGGTAGTAAGAGTCATCAAGTTTGAATTGTACAGGAATCACTACATAATGCGCAACCGGTACGCCGGCAACACTTGCAGGGATCCATTTTTCAGCACTTGCTTTCAAAGCTCTGATGGCTTCTTTTTCCATATTCTCAACGACCCAGTCGCTCTCGGTACCGAGCTTCTCAGAAGCAACTATATTTTCTACATTTCCGTTGCGGTCTACAACGAATTTGAGATAAATCGTACCCTCTATTCCAAGATCTCTTGCGTTATCCGGGTATTGGATAAGACCCTGAAGAGTTTCATAGAATTTATCATAGCCCTGCGCAGGCTTAGGTTCTGTTTCAGCCGCATAGTATACACCCATTCGATTTGACAGGTTAAATATGCTTTTCTTCATTCTTTCCAAATCCATCAAATACACTTCGAGGGCATCTCTGTCATCATTGGCGGGCATACCATCAATGGTCACAGCTTCAAGTTCACCATTCTCAAAAGTGTAATCATACCTGACTGCAGGATACTGATCTACGATTTTATAGATATCGACATATGTTTTTTCTATTTTATCCTGAGTCTTTTCAATCTCATCATAACTCTTATCTTTCATCGATTGATCCTGTGCCGGAAGTGGTCCGGTCAGCAAAGCCAGACAAAAGATTGGAATTATTCCTTTTATTAATTTTCTCATCTTCATAGCTCTGTCTGTTTTAAATTAAATTTCATTTCTACATATAAAGATGAGAATATCATGCCATCGTCTGATATTCGAGGTATATGCCTTAATCCGCTGTATAGGGCACTTTTGACTCCATAATGTGTGGAATTTTTCACACGGCTCATGTCTTTTGTGAAAACAATTACACACCTGCCTAATTGTATGGATTTATGCTGGTAAACGGATTTGTGCTTCAACGCCTTCCCCGTCCAGGTTAACTATTTTCAGTGAACCGTTGTGCGCCAGGACAATACATTCTGCATAATTAAGGCCGAGACCCATGTGGCCTGATTTCGTAGTAAAGAGTGGATCGAATAATTGACCCATATCTTCCGCAGGAATAATTTTGCCCGAATTCCTGATGGATATCGTAGCAAATCTGTCCTGAACCGTTGTTGAAATTTCAATCACCCCATTTTCCAGATCGGATGCTTCCATCGCATTGATAAGAAGATGCATGATGGCCTCCTGAAGTTTTGTTCGATCTGCCTGGACCATCAGGTCCGGATCATTTAAATGGATTCTGACCTCAGGATTTTTTAAGGAGATACTTGATTTCAGGGTCTCAACAGTTGTAGAGATTATATCATTCAGCGATTCTCCTGCTAACGTGATTTCTGGTTTTTTGGTGGCAAAGGCATATGATTTAATAAGCCGGGTCATACGGTCAACAGATTTACTCAGAATTTTAACCGTATCATTATCCGGATATTCAAGCTGTAGTGATTCAGCGGTAAGACTGATACTTCCGAGAGGATTCATGAGCTCATGAACAAGTCTGCGCACTACCCGTTCATTGCGCTCCCGGTTTATATGGTCGGTGTTGCTTACCTCCAGGCTCATGAGGAAATATCTTCGGTGTCCAGGTTGATATCGTAATTTTTCATCTTGTTATACAATGTCTTCCGATCGATATTGAGCATCTTGGCAGCTTTGGTTTTATTATGATTGGTCTTTTCAAGCACATCAATTATCGCATTTCGTTCTGCCTCTTCTGCGATGGATTTTAAGTCGGTAGTTGCGGTCTTATTCGTTGAAATTGAATGATGCGTCATCATACCGGTAATTTCTTCAGGCAAACAATCAAGTTTGATTTCCTTGGTTTTTGCCATCAGTACGCTTCTTTTAATCACATTTCTCAATTCCCGTAGATTACCGTGCCATTCATAGCGGATCATACTCTCCACTACCTCTGGCCGAAACCCTGTTACCGACTTATTCAAATCTTCATTCGCTTTTTTAAGGAAAATATTCATGTAAAATAAAATGTCTTCCCTGCGTTCCCGAAGGGGAGGCAGGTGAATTCTGAATTCATTTATCCGATGATAGAGATCTTCCCTGAATGAACCATCTTTTACGGCATCCTTCAAGCTTTCGTTTGTTGCAGCAATTACCCGGACATCAATATCCACTCCTTTATTACTTCCAATTTTCTGAACATGTTTTTCCTGCAATACACGCAGTAATTTCATCTGATTTTCATACGTGAGATTACCGATTTCATCCAGAAAGAGCGTTCCTTTATCGGCTGCCTCAAAGCTCCCTTTTTTGTTACTTACCGCCCCGGTAAACGCGCCCTTTGTATGTCCGAAAAGTTCGCTACCGGCAAGGTTTTCAGGAAGTGCGCCACAATCAACTGCTATAATTGGCTTTTTTTTTCTTTTACTTTTCTGATGAATTGCACGTGCTACATATTCCTTTCCGGTCCCGGTTTCCCCGGTTATAATCACTGTCATATCTGTTGGCGCCACCAGATTTATCTGTCTCAGGATATCATTAGCGCTTTTGCTTTCACCAAATACGATCTCATTCGTTTCTGATTGCTTTTCAGATTTTTCCTCTAAAGCATTTTTGATCGTAACCAGTATCTCATCAACATAAAGCGGCTTAGTAACATAATCAAACGCACCTGAACGTACAGATTTAACGGCAATGCGCACATCAGAATAACCTGTAATGATAATCGCAGCAGTATTCGGACTTAAAATTTTTATTTTTTTCAGTAGCTCAAGACCATTCATATCGGGAAGACGGAAGTCCAGCAACGCAAGATCAAACTGTGTATCACGAACTTTGGTCAGGGCATCCTTCCCTTTGGCGGCATCTTCGGTGTAATAACCCTTGGAAGACAGGAAGGAACTAAGTTGTTTCCTGATCTCTGCTTCATCATCAACTATTAAAATTTTTCTCATTATGCTATTAAAATGACGTTATGCCTTATCTATAAAAATTACAAACCTTTTCAGGCAATCAAAACTTTAACTCTGAAAAGACGGATCCTGAGGTAATTTCTTCTCCATATCAAAATACATAAAGGTTGATCATTTCCCTTAATTCGTTGAATTTGAATGGTTTTGTAAGGATATCGGTGAACATCCCATTTGATTCATCGCTGGTAGAAAAAACATCTGCTGTTAATGCGATTACAGGTATATTTTTATAGTGATCTTTATCTGATTCACGGATTCGGCGGATCGTTTCATGCCCATTCAATTCCGGCATTTTAATATCAAGAAATATGATATCATAGGTTCCTTTTTCAAGATATTCAAGTACCTCGAGTCCGTTTTGTACAAAGTCAGTTTCTACTGCTTCCCATCCTTTAAAATATTGGGCCAGTACCTCCCTGTGCTCTTTCATATCTTCCGCCAGTAAAATTCTCTTTTTGGTTTCGGGAGATTTTTGTCCGGTTTTTTCTGCAGACTGTTCAGCCTTCTTCAGAATTCTGTCAAATGTCAAAATGAAATAAAACCTCGTACCCTCACCCAGTGTGCTTTCCACGTTGATCTCGCTACCCATGATCTCCAAAAGCTGATCTACCATGAACAGCCCCAGTCCGGTGCCACCAACCCGTCTCGTTACGGAATCTTCCGTTCTGTTGAAGCGTTCGAAAATGTGGCTAAGGTTTTCCTTGCTTATTCCAGGACCTGTATCTGATACACTGAATAAAAGGTTTACCCCATTCTGGTGGATAGAGTCTACTTTTACGGTCAGCACTACTTCCCCGTTTTCAGTAAACTTCAGCGCATTATTCAGAAGGTTTGTGATTACCTGAATTAATTTAAGTCGGTCGCCCCGAACTATATCGGGAATATCATTATCAATATTAAAATCCAGCAGGTTTTTACGTTGCTCCGCCATATGAACGAAAGAATCCTTCAGTGCCTGAATGGTTTCTCGTAAATTGAAATCATTTAATTTGGGTGAAAGCTTTTCATGGGTGTACTTATTGAAATCCAGGATATTATTCACCAGGTTCAGCATATTTTCCGCTGAAAAATGGAGTGACCTGAGATTTGCGACCTGGTCCTTCCTGGGATTTTGCTGTAGCAATAGGTCGCTCAACCCAAGTATGACGTTTAAAGGGGTGCGGATTTCATGACTGAGAACGGCCAGAAAATCCTGTCCGCTTGATCCCATAATATGATCCGTTTCCGATGATTCCCCCGCCTTTCTGAGGTATTCAATTTCTTTTTTAAGTTTCCGGATTTCGTTTTGTGATGAATTATTATCATCCGGGGATGATGATTCCATGAGTTACCTCCTTGAACATTTGTTCAGCTAATGAAAATAAAAGTAAGAATTATTTAAATCAAATAATTATATCCGCTAATCTACCTCCCTGATTCTCTGAACTCCTGTTCATCCTTCACCAATTTCAGGGTTTTTTTAATGATTTTGAATTTAAAAGGCTTCGAAAGAAATACATCAGCATGAAAACGGCCTTTCAGTGATTCGAGCATAAACTGCTGGTTGCCGCTCATGGCGATTATAAAACAGTCATGATTTTGACGTAAGACAGGCAACAGGTCAAGACCTTTTCCATCCGGTAGGTTCATGTCCAGGAAAACAATATCAGGACTTATCAGGTAAAGTATTTTCCGCGCTTCTGACATTGTTGAGGAATTAGAAACGTTGTAATTCGCGGACTCCAGAAACCTTCGGAGCATTAAACTGACTGTAATATCATCTTCTACAATAAGTATTGTCTTTGATTCCATTTGAATTTTTTTTCAGTGCCTTTTCAACATTAATTCCCGCACCTCAGTGCTTGTTATCTCACCCGCAAAAGTCATACGAAGAACATAAAGGGGGTCACCATCATAGAAATCGCCAAAACCGTGGAATATATTCCCCGCCTGAGGAAAGAATATTCACATTAAATACGAGACATGGGTTCTATACTCCGTTGTCGAAAGAGTTTCATTTCAGGCAGGAAGGTTGTGATATATCTGTTGAATCAAATTTTCGGAAAGCATGAATAATATTGAGATTTTGAAAGAGATTATTAATTACAATGAATACACGGCAAAGATCTATCGGAAAGCTGCGGTGAGTGTTAATGAAGATATTGTGCAGAATGAATTGAACCTCATTGCGGAGCGAAGGGAGAAATTCACCAGCGACCTTCAGGGGTTACTCAGAAAATATGAGGATTCTCCTGCTATTCCTTTAAAGGATATTACCCTTCTTGAAAGCCTTGAATTGGTGCTGAATGATCTTCTTGTGCGCAGAAATGTGCCGGCTATACTAAATTCATGTATTAAGGCAGATGAAGCGCTACTCGACAAACACAGGGAAATAGTTCAGCATGAGCAGATGGATGATGACGTTCTTAAAATGCTGAACCATCAGTTCAATGATATTCTGGAAACTCAACACTCGTTCCTGAAAAGGGTGGACAGCTATCCGTGGTTTCAAGATTAATTAACGAATGTAAGACACTTTTTCCGGATCATTCCCTCACTTCGGTGAATGGTAAGGCAGTGTTATTCAGGCGGGCTTTCGTGCACTGAATGATTTTTAGCCCAGTCACGGGCCTTGCTGATGGCTGTGGGAATAGCGATTCCCTCTTCCATATTATCTTCAAGGAGTGCATTCAATATCTCAACAGCTTTTTTCCTGACATCCGGATCCATATTTTTCATTGAGGCCGGGTAATCATTTTTAGAATAAGGCATAACAAAGGGTTTATGTAATAAACAATCCTCATGTCAAATTCCGTTCCCTGGTTGTCCTTACGGCATTCAATTATTTACCGGGAGTTGTCGGGGTAAAAAATACACGTTATGACATTAATACGTGCAGAAAACTCTACGATAATAGTGGAAAAATCGCCCTGCAGGTATATTCAGCGTTCTGGAATGATATTTTCACTTATTACAGTGAATTTAAATTATCACTTAAATCACGAATTATGGAAAAGTTAGAAATAAAAGGAAATATGAACGAGATCAAAGGTAAACTGAAGCAGAAATACGGTCAATTGACCGACGATGATCTTGCGCTGCTGGAAGGTAAGCAAGATGAATTCCTCGGAAGACTTCAGAAGGCAGCGGGTAAAACCAAAGAGGAGTTGAAGAGGGAAATTGAATCGATGTAAACATATTGATCTCATTTAAAATTAAAGAGGACCTTTAAAGAGGTCCTTTTTCTATATTTATGGTTTCATTGTCTGCGTATTGATATTTATTTACCTTTGCTGAGCCAATTAAATGCTGGCTTAAAGGTTATGCAGGAAATGAGACATTTCCAGCTTAAAAATGGCCCCGTAGTTCAATGGATAGAATAGAAGTTTCCTAAACTTTAGATACAGGTTCGATTCCTGTCGGGGCTACAATGACAGTTTGGGTTTGAGTATGAGCATACAGTTCAACTTGAGCCCAATTTTTTTATGCTCTTTTTTCCGGAAAATTTCATCACCTTGTTATGATTCAACTTGGCTCTGATGATGAATGCATTTCCAAATTCCTGTCACAGGATTAATTAAAATTCCATTACATTTAGTAAGTAATGAGGCTTTCCCACGACACCAAACGAAAGTTCAGGACCGTGCTTTGGATTACTGTGGCATGGACCGTGATTTCAATGATCCAGCTGTTATTTGAAGTTGCGATTTTGAAGGATTATGGATATGAATACCGCTGGAGTACATCAGGTAATTTTTTTACTTATTTTGTTATCAACTCCCTGGCATTCGTGCTGAATGGTTTTATTGGAGGACTGGTAGTAGTCTTTTTTCTGCAAACCTGGATTCGCGATCGTTCCTATTCACAGGGTTTATTATATGGAATGGGAGTCTATGTTGTCCTCTTTTTTTTGATGACATCTTTACAAAACTATTTTGTGATCGACTCCATGTGGGATGGCAAAAAATCATTTTCTACAGCATATGTCAATGGACTGAAAGGTTATTTTTTCTCCTATGAGTTCGTTCGTTTATTCCCCTTTTGGCTTTTGGTTCTTATCGGAACTTTGATCACGCTTTTCATCAATGATAAGTATGGCCCTGGTGTTTTTATGAAATTCTTGTCGGGCCGGTATTTTGAGCCAAAAGTTGAAGACCGCATCTTCATGTTCCTTGACTTAAAGGGATCAACCCAAATTGCGGAAGAAATTGGAGAGGAAAAATATTTCCGTTTTCTGCAGCATGTCTTTAAAGAGATTACACCTGTCCTGTTAGCAACAAAGGCAGAGGTATATCAATATGTGGGGGATGAGGTTGTGTTGAGCTGGAGTATTAAGAATGGGACCAGGAACAACAATTGCATCCGTTGTTTTCAGAATATTTCGAAATTATTGAATGAGTCCGCTCCTGTCTATCAGCGTAAGTATGGCGCAGTACCAATCTTTAAAGCCGGACTTCATGTAGGAAGGGCCACAGTCGGTGAAATCGGGGTATTGAAAAGAGATATTGTTTATTCGGGTGATGTGCTCAATACAACTGCCAGGATTCAAAGCCGGTGCAATGAGTTTGGTGTTTCGATTCTTTTGTCGGAAAATCTTATTAAGATTTTACCTGATGACAACCTCTCAGTTAAATCAATGGGAATAGTTGAACTACGAGGAAAGTCGGAGGCTTTGGCTTTATACACATTACTTTAAAACGTGAGATATCATTCAAACCGCTTTAAGGAGGAACAAATTTGACGTAATTTCGTAGAAATTAAAAGAAGCTCGTTGCATGACACGTTCAAAGCTCTTAAATCTTCAGCCATATCTTATTGCCATACCTTTCCTGATGATCCTGCTTATTGCAGGAATATCCAGAAGTATCTATATCAGCGAAAGCGGTATGCCGCAGGCCATTCTTATTGATCTGCTGGTTGTTATTCCGTTTGTGTATTTCCTGGTCATCAGAAATCGCGAAATTCCGAACATTACCGTAGTACCCTTTTCCATTGCCTGTCTGTATCTGGCCGCTTACCTGCTTCCTGAATCGGAGCAGGAATTGATAAGTCAGCTCAAGCCGATATGGATCAGTATTGCAGAAACCGGGGTGGTTGCCTTTGTTATTTGGAATATCATTAAAATAAGAAGGTTTTACAGTCAGCATAATAACCCCAATATTGAGACGAGAACGATGATCCTCAACGCGGTAAATGAAGTAATTCCCGGCCTCCCGGGCACATTAATTGCCACTGAGTTTCTTTCCTTTTACTATACATTCATCGCTTGGAAAAAGCCCGCCAGGCCAGATAATAAAGCAGGGGAATTTTCGGTACACCGTCAGAGCCAGTCGGCACCACTGTATGTGATCATTCTTTTTATTTTGGTTGCTGAGACCTTCATATTGCATATTTTATTGGCTCATTGGAGTAATACAGTGGCCTGGATACTTACGCTGACCAGCGTTTATGCTTTCTTTCAGGTAACAGGAATGCTATCCTCTATCAGACAAAACCTGATTAAATTAAAAGAGGACAGCCTGATGATTGCATATGGGATCGCTGCCGAATGCCCGGTAGCTTATTCCAACATTGATGAAATACATACTTATGCGTTAGAGCCAGAATCACTTATCGCAAAAGGGGTTCGAATGACCTTTTTAGGAAATATCGAACCTGTGAATGCTACGATAGAATTAAAAGAAGAAGTGGATGTCACATTGATTTACGGGCGGCGCAAAAAATCACGAATCATACATTTTTATGTAGATGATCCGGCGGATTTTAAGGCATCACTTGAAGCTCGGATTACTCGATAAATTCGAGTTTCACTTTTTTTTCTTCCTTATAGTTTTTGGTTGAGGGATATGGATTGATCTCCTTAAGGATTACGCCCAGATTTTCATTTGCAAGCTCAAACCGGACGGTGTCAGTAACCCTGAATGGACCATCCCCACATTCACCAATGCACAATTCAACAGTTGTTTCATCGTCTTTCAGGCTTAGTGCCAGTTTGGTGTAGGCATATCCTGCCCAGATGCAAACGACATCTTCCGGACATCTTGAATCAAGGATTTCCAAAACTTCGACCATTAGAGTATCCTTTGCTTCAGAGATAACACCTGCGGAGGCCTGCGATCTCAACGCAAAACTCTGGTCGAACCCAGTAAAAATTGGTTTGTCCAGATCTATGCCGTCATTACAGGCGGCGCATGTGAACAGTAAAATTCCGATGATCATCCGATTCATACTACAAAGACACAAACTTTAATGGAAAAGCTGGAAGTACACTAAGATTTTTTTCATCTTGCACTCAAATCTCTTCAAATGGAATATTACGGTTTAATCGGAAAACTTACGGCACAGCCTGGCAAAGGTGAGGAATTAGCTGCCATTCTGGTTGAGGCATCCGAACTTATGAAGAATGCGAAAGGTTGTATGCAATACCTGGTGTCACTTTCCGAAGATGACCCGGACGCGGTACAAATAGTGGAAGTCTGGCAATCCAGGGAAGATCACGATTTGTCGTTGGCCTATCCGGGTGTTAAGGAACTTATCGGTCGTGCAATGCCAATTTTGAACGGTTCTCCTCAAAAGGGGGTCACATTGAAAGTGATTGGAGGCCACGGATTGTAATGGGTTCTGATTCCAACAGCCAAATGATATGCCGGATTGAATGGGAAATAACATCCGCCGAAACCGATATCTTCGGACGCCTGCGTGCCGGAGCACTCATAAACCTGATGATTCAGGCGGCTATAAAATCTGCCGATGACCTTGGATTTGGTCTTGCCTATTTGAGAAGGAAAGAATTATTCTGGGTGCTAAGCAGGATGACTGTTGAGATTAGATCTCCTTTTCACTGGCGTGATACTATCATAATCGACTCATGGCCAAGGGACATCGACGGACTTTCATACCTGAGGGATTTTGAAGCCCGTGACAAGGAAGGCAATATTCTTGTTGTAGCGTCCTCCGCCTGGCTTGCCATTGATATGAACCGAAAAAGGCCAACGTTGCTCAACGAAGAAGCAAACAATCTTTTTACCCGTCTTCGGAATAAAATTGCCGGCCCCACGGTAATTGAGAAGCTCAGTCCATCAACTTTGACAACTGATTCTCAGCGTAAGATAATTCCAATGTTTTTTGATTTTGATCTGAACGGTCATGTCACGACAACACGTTATATAGATTGGATCATGGATTCGTTTTCAATGGATTTTCATTCGGAAAACCGGGTGGCCCGAATGGATGTAAATTTCATGCAGGAGATCCTGCCCGGGGACCTTATCGAGCTCAATAAAACCAAGCGTGATGCGGATCATTTTTTAGAAGGTGTTCTGATTCATAGCGGCAAGCCTTCATTCCGCGCCAGGATTAATTTTAAAAAGGTGAATAAATAATTTCTTCAAGGCATCACTTTTTAGAAAGTTGCATCTAACTTCGTGTTAATTTTTCAAAGTCATGGAGTTAACCCAAATAAAGCAAACCTTGTACGAAGAATGTATCGCCTATGTGAATCGTCGCATCGATACAATTCAGCAGGCTATTATGTCGGCAAAAGAAGCCGCAGACGAGGAAACCAAGAATAGTACCGGCGATAAATACGAGACGGGGCGCGCCATGATGCAAATTGAAATTGAGAACCAGGTGATTCAGCTCAAGGAAGCCCAGCGTTTGTTTGATGATATCCGAATGATCAGACCTGCCAAGCATACCGATGACGCCCAGGCCGGAAGCCTGGTCGTCACAAATCTCGGCAGTTACTACCTTGCCATTGGTGCAGGCAAAATCTCCGTGGATGATAAAGACTATTTTGCCGTAGCCCTGTCGTCGCCTGTTGGACAGCAATTACTTGGGAAGAAAAACGGAGATAAATTCGAACTGAACGGAAGGAAGTATGAAATTCAATCAGTTATTTAACTGATATTCAAGTTTAAACCGCAATCCTTCCACAGTTTTACCGAACTCCCTGAAACCGTTTTTGAGCAGTACCTTTTGGGATGCCCTTCCATCTTCAAGCGTATCAGCAATGATTGCTTTGATCTCCTTTTCCTGAAAGGCAAAATCAATCATTGATTGTAAGGCCTCAGTAGCAAAACCTTGATTCTCGTAGCGCATATCCACATAATACCCGATCATTACCTGTCCCTCTGCATCTGCAGGGCCGGCAAAACCAATCCCTCCAATACATTTATTTTCTGCCCGGTGGATAATCCACCAATGTGTACAGAATTCAAAATATCCCGGGTTTTTTTCTATTGTTTCACAAATGTGCGGGTATGCATCCTTCAGTTCCCTGAGAAATGGCTGTCCTGCAGAAATTCTTAATTCTGAATGTACGAGCCGAAGTTCATTCAAGACTTGCTCACGATTTTCAGAATGAAGAAGGTATAATTGTTCCTTCGAAAGAGGGATTATCCTCAATCGTTGTGTTAAGAGATTTTTCATGTTGGAAAAGTTTTGTGAATGATTTTGATATTCTTCGCAGATTCAAAATCAGACTTTTCCAGGCAATTTAGTTTTGGTTTTCAGAGGCTGAAGATTTCTGACAATTTAGTAAAATATCTCAGGTTAATGAAAAAGTAGTATCTTGAATTACACTAATTACCACTCAATATGAACCAGATCAGAGCCATTATTTCCTTGATCATCCTCATGTTTCTGCTGGGCTGTCAGCAGGATAAAAAATCCGGCGATGCAAAATTTGCTGAAATCAGTATTACCTATAACAATGCACTGGCCACCCCTAATGGATTTGACGGGCGGTTACTTGTGATTTTTGCCACCAGCGATGAGAACGAACCCAGGTTTCAGGTTCGTGATGATGCAAAGACCGCTCAAATATTTGGTGTGGATGTACATGACTGGCAACCAGGGGATGCTATCATGCTGGATGACAATGCCTATGGCTATCCCATTGAGAAGTTCAGTGATTTTCCTGCCGGCACCTATACAGTTCAGGCCGTACTCCATAAATATGATACATTTAATCTTGCTCCGGGAAAGACAGTCCTGCTGCCGATGGATCAGGGAGAAGGGCAGCATTGGAATCGCTCACCCAAGAATCTGTACAGTGTTCCGGCATTGGTCGAATTATCAGATAATTTACAATCCACGATTTCACTATCGGAAGAAATTCCGCCCATTGAACCTGTCGCCGACAGTGAATACATCAAACATGTACGGCTTAAATCTGATATGCTGAGTGAGTTCTGGGGGCGGGATATGTATTTGCAGGCGAATGTACTCGTACCCCACGATTATGATCCTTCCGGCAATACCAGGTATCCGGTAATGATTTTTCATGGACATTTTCCCGCTACAATCGGAGGCTTCAGAACCGAGCCTCCTACCGCAGATCCTAATGATGATATCTACAACGAACGGTTTGGAATCACGGGCTATGCATATATTCAGCAAAAGGAAGCCTATGATTTCTATCAGCGCTGGGTGAGTCCGGATTTCCCCAGGTTTATCGTTCTTGAAATACAACATCAGAATCCATACTATGATGACAGCTATGCCGTGAATTCGGCAAATTTAGGACCTTACGGAGATGCTATAACCTATGAGTTAATTCCGCATGTGGAGAAGATGTTCAATGGAGTGGGGGAAGGCTGGGGCCGATTCCTCTATGGAGGTTCCACAGGTGGCTGGGAAGCATTGGCGGTACAGGTCATGTATCCTGACGAGTACAATGGATGTTTTGCGGCCTGTCCGGATCCCATAGATTTTCGGGCTTACACTGTTGTAAATATATACGAAGATGATAATGCCTATTATGATGAGGGAGAATTCATGAAGATTGCCCGACCGGGTCACAGGGACAATAAGGGCCATGTGAGTACAACGATTGCCAGGGCGAACCAGCGTGAACTTGCGCTCGGCAGCAACAGCCGTTCGGGTGACCAATGGGACATCTGGCAGGCAGTTTATTCTCCCATGGGCGAGGACGGATACCCACAGCCAATTTGGGATAAGATAACCGGTAAGATTGATCATGAGGTTGCTGAATACTGGAAGGAAAACTATGATCTTCGGTTCATCATGGAAAGGGACTGGGAGGAGAACGGCGAAAAATGGAAAGGGAAGATCCATATCTATTGCGGTGATATGGATAACTATTACCTCAATAATGCCGTGGTACTTACCGAGCAATTTCTGGAAAGTACTACTAACCCATATTACGGTGGTGAAGTGGATTACGGGGACGGACAGGAACATTGCTGGAATGGAGATCAGGAAAATCCCAATTACATCAGCCGGCTTCGGTATAATACCATGTATCTTCCAAAGATCAGGGAAAGATTGAAGGCGACCGCGCCCTCCAACAATCGCCTAGCTAACTGGGGATTTTAGCCATGAAACATTTCCTTCTTAGGATGCCAATAATTATAATTGCAGGCATTTATTAATTGATTTATATGAAGTTATGTCTTGTGGGTATATTTATTTTATGCCCCCTTTATGGATTTTGTCAGGGTTCGGTTTGGCTGGATAAGGATTTGAATCAGATGGATGATTCGACAAGTGCTGAGTACTTTTATAATCCTGATCGGGTTGAGCAATATTCGATAGGGGAAGATATCGTTTCGGTTTATTACATTCAATATATTTCCGGGCAGCTCTATAAATCTGCTGGTTACAAGAAAAAGTTTAGAGGCACCCGAGAGGGAAAAGAGCAGACGTTTGATTCCGGTGGTCAGCTTATTTCGGAGGGAAACTATCACGACGATTTGAAAGTAGGATTATGGAAGGAGTGGTATGCCGATGGTTCTCCGAAATCTGAAATTGAATGGGTAGAAAAGGATGACTTAATTCTTCAATTTTATGATAGCACAGGTTTGCATTCCGTGGTCGACGGGGATGGATTATACTATTATTATACCCAGGAAACTATACACAATGGCCAGGTTAAAGGAGGTAAGAAAGATCAGGTCTGGACAGGATTCGAAGATGGAAGAAAGGTCTATGAAGAATCCTATACGGATGGCGAATTCATAAATGGCAAATCCTTTCTTGAAGACGGATCAGAAATCGAATATTCAGTGATATTTAAATCCACGGAGTATAAAGGTGGAAATTCCAGTTTATATGAGATGATTTATCGGAAAATGGTATATCCGCAAGAAGCCATTGCCAACGGATATGAGGGGAAAGTCTTTGTTGAATTTATGGTTGATAAAGACGGTAATCCGCGGGATTTAAAGGTCGTGAGATCCGTTGTTCCAGATCTTGACCGGGCAGCACTCAGGGTACTCGGGAAAATGGGGATGTGGGAACCGGCGCTGCACCGTGGAATTCCGGTAAGCCAGAAGGTAGTCGTCCCCATTGTGTTCAAACTCGAATGATTTGATACTCTTAAAATTCATGCCACCCCAAACCCCTTATTGTGGGGAAAAATAATTGTTGTTACGGACAGCTGAAACCAATTGTATAAAATAAAAAAAGGACCTCTATAAAGGTCCTTTTTACATTGAGATAATCACAATTACTTCGCATAGGATACCGAACGCATCTCACGGATTACGGTAACCTTGATCTGCCCGGGATACTGCATATCCTTTTCAATTTTTTGGGAAATTTCAAACGACAGCTGACCAGCGCGTTCATCAGAAACATTATCAGCATCTACCATAACCCTGAGTTCGCGGCCTGCCTGGATAGCATAACACTTATGTACACCATCAAAGCTGATCGCCAGTGCTTCAAGCTCCTTCAGACGCTTTATATAACTCTCCATTACCTCGCGTCGCGCTCCGGGACGTGCGCCGGAAATTGCATCACATGCCTGAACAATCGGTGAGATGAGTGTGGTCATTTCAATTTCATCGTGGTGCGCCCCTATCGCATTACAAACCACAGGGTGCTCCTTATATTTCTGCGCAAGTTCCATTCCCAGGATCGCGTGAGGTTTCTCCGGCTCTTCAGGCCAGACTTTGCCGATGTCATGAAGGAGTCCGGCACGCTTCGCCTGCTTTGGATTGAGACCCAGCTCCGACGCCATGGTTGCGCAAAGATTGGCAACTTCCCTGGAGTGTTGTAACAGGTTTTGTCCATAAGAGGACCTGAAACGCATACGTCCAACCATCTTGATCAGTTCAGGATGCAGCCCGTGGATTCCCAGGTCAATGACAGTACGTTCACCAATCTCAACAATTTCCTCCTCGATATTTTTTCTTGTCTTGGCGACAATCTCCTCAATTCTGGCAGGGTGAATTCGGCCGTCCTGCACCAGACGGTGCAAAGACAGGCGTGCAATCTCCCGGCGAACCGGATCAAACCCGGAAATGATTATCGCTTCCGGCGTATCATCTACTATGATTTCAACACCGGTAGCGGCTTCGAGCGCACGAATATTGCGGCCCTCTCTTCCGATTATCTTTCCTTTGATGTCGTCACTTTCGATGTTAAAAATCGAAACGCAATTTTCAATGGCATGCTCGGTGGCAGTACGCTGAATGGTTTCCAGGACTATCTTTTTCGCATCCTTCGTCGCTGTGAGTTTTGCTTCTTCAAGGATATCCTTGATAGTGGAGGAGGCCTTTGTTCTTGCCTCATCCTGCAATGCTTCCATTAATTTTTCTCGGGCTTCTTCCGCGGTGAGATTTGAGATCTTCTCCAGCATATTAATTTTTTGCTGATTGAATTTCTCGATCTCTGCCTTCTTCAGGTTGATAACTTCAATTTGCCCATTGAGCTGTTCTCTTAATTCATCAACCTCAATGCGACCCTTTTTCAGTTTTTCAAATTCTTTGCTCAGATGCTGATCCTTTTGTTTCAGCTTATTTTCATTGGTAATGAGCAATTGTTTTTTCCTGGAAACTTCTTCTTCAAATTCACTCTTCAGTTTCAGATATTTCTCCTTGGCTTCCAGGATCCGGTCTTTCTTGATGTTCTCCGCTGCAATCTCTGCCTCTTTGATGATAGTCCGGCCTTTCTCTTCAATCTCCTGTTCCTTTTCCCTATTGGCCTTGCCCTTCAGCGCACGGCCTACAAGGATGCCAATCACCAGAAATACCACTCCGGTGACGATCATATATAGTATATCCATCATGTTGTTAGGTTTAGAAAACGGCCCCGGCCGGGTACGTTTTACCTGGCTGTACCTGCAACGATACAGATTGCGGCATTATACATCCGCTAAAAGGAAGGAAAGTATGTTGTATCGGTCAGAGTGCCTGACTGATACGATTATTCAGATCATTGATTTTCTCCAGAACGCTCTCATCTGCCCCATAACTCTTCTCTTCAGCTTCCATCTTTTCTATAAGGCAATCAAAAGCAACCATGGATAACAGATCCTGTTTATCATCGATACCAAAGCGCTCGCGGTAGTTACGCAATCTTTCATTGATACTTTTTCCTGCTTTGCGGACCCGCTCCTCATCTTCGGGTCTCACCTTCATTGGATATTCCCGGTCCGCAATTTTTATTTTAATTGAAAGTTCGTCCATACGCTTTAACTAATATGCGCAATGCATTTATCGATCTCTTTTATATATTCATCAATCTTTCTTTTCAGCTCAGAAGTATCGTGCCCTTCTGTATCTATGCTATTTACAATCTTACTAATTTTAAACTTATTTTGAAAGCCGGTAATCTGCTCGTCTCGTTGCTTCAGCTCCTCTCTCAGACCTTCGTTTTCCGCCTGAACATTTGCCAGTTCTGAACGTAGTTTTTTATGTTCATTTAGTAAAAGGGATACTTTTCTCTCCAGTGAGGAAAATTCATTTCGAAGCAGATCGTTATTCATTTTATTTTCGGATTAGAGCATTTAATTCGGTTTCAAAAGCACTCATCAACCTGTTCATAGTTTTATCAATCACTTTGTCATCCAACGTGCGATTACGATCCTGTAGTGTGAAGGTTATCGCATAGGCCTTTTTCCCTTTCTCGATTTTATCACCTTCATAGACATCAAACATACGCACATCCTTCAGGATTTTAGATTCATTCTTTAACGCAAGCATTCTAATTTCCTCGAAAGATATATTCTTGCTGATTACCAGCGATAAATCCCTTCGTACTTCAGGGAATTTTGGAACTTCTTTGAATATAATACTATTATTTGAAAATTTGATAATCTGATCCCAATCAATGTCTGCAAAATAAATCTTTTGGCGAATTCCAAACTTTCTTGAAATGTTGGGATTAATCATTCCAAGTCGTGCCACTTCACGATTTCTCACCTGCA
Organism: Cyclobacteriaceae bacterium; assembly: GCA_050289805.1. Lineage (GTDB taxonomy): Bacteria > Bacteroidota > Bacteroidia > Cytophagales > Cyclobacteriaceae > JAUILA01. The sequence continues at coordinate 40,073 of JBNKGL010000003.1, read as the reverse complement.
GCGACAGGGTATAGGCAAATCGCGGGTCGCTTACCACATCCTGTTTCAACTGCATATTCAGGATGCGGCTTAAAAGTAGATGAACAATTCCGGAAAGATCATGAAAATGAACATCCCTGTCCGTCTTTTGCCAGTTTTCCTCCAGAAATTTTCCCGAAAATATCAATCCCAGGCGTTGTCGCTCGTTGTAGCCGCTGTCTTTTTTCTGATATTCCTTTCCGAATTCAAATATTCGCAATTCAGTCTGCTTATGGCTGATGTTATATTGTGCAACTTCCAGCATGCTGAAGAGTAACGATTGCCGCATCACACCCAGGTCTTCACTCAGCTTATTTAATATTTCCACATTTGCTGCCGGATCGGCAATGCCAAATTCACTTGCATAGGCAGGCTTGGTCAGAGAATTTGTAATGATTTCGAAAAAACCGTTCGATACGAGTAATTCACTGATGGTACGCTGAAGCTTGTCCGGACTTTTTTCTTCGAATTCTGCCAGGTAATCGCTGGACAGACTTTTTGGCAGCGGAACCTGGTTAAAACCATAGATTCGGAGTATTTCCTCAATCACATCGGCTTCCCTTGTTACATCAACACGGTATGGAGGGACCACAGCTTTAAAATCATCATCTGTCACATCGGTCATTTCAATATCCAAATGTTTCAGGATCGTTTCGACAGTTGGACGGGGAATGGGAATTCCGATGAGTCTGTCGATGTGGGCATAACTTACCTCTATCTGGAGGGGCTCAATTTTTTCCGGATAAATATCTATGATCTCCGAAGCAACCGTGGCTCCTGCAATTTCCTGCATTAACAGCGCTGCCCGCTTCAAAGCAAATATGGTGATCTCGGGATCTGTTCCCCGCTCATACCTGAAGGATGCATCCGTTTTTAGCTTATGGTGTTGTGCTGTTTTTCGAATATAATCAGCTGAGAAATAGGCACTCTCCAGGAAAATTCGTTTGGTAGAATCCTTTACACCTGAACTGATGCCGCCAAATACCCCGGCAATACACATACCATTGCTGTCACCATCACAGATCATCAGGTCTCCTTCCCGGAGCTTTCTTTCTTTCTCATCGAGCGTGGTAAATGTACTTCCGTCCGGAAGGTTCTGCACGATTACTTTTTGACCGGTGATCTTATCCGCGTCAAAGGCATGCATGGGCTGCCCGGTCTCATGCAGCACGAAATTTGTGATGTCTACAATATTATTGATCGGGGTCAGGCCAATGGACCGAAGTCTTGTCTGAAGCCATTCAGGTGACGGACCTACCGATATATTTTCGAGTGTGAGGCCTGAATATCTTGGGCATGCCTCGGGATTTCTCACGTCAACTGAGATCGGTGAACTGCCGGGTTTGTCATTGAACCCACTCACGTCCGGCCATTGAACATCTTTATGCAACACAGCTTTCAGATCTCTCGCCACACCAATGTGGGAGGCGGCATCCGCCCTGTTCGGGGTAAGTCCGATTTCGATCACATGATCATCCTGCAGGTTAAAATATTCAGCAGCGGGTGTACCATTATCCAGGTTCGTTGAAAGAACCATGATGCCATCATGACCTTCACCAAGTCCTATTTCGTCCTCGGCACAAATCATTCCCGCAGAAGCTACACCCCTGATTTTTGCTTTCCTGATCTCAAACGGATCTCCATTCTTTGGGTACAGCATGGTGCCCACCGTTGCGACCACTACCTTCTGTCCTGCCTCAACATTGGGTGCTCCACATACAATTTGTGCCGGCTCATCTTCTCCAATATCCACCGTGGTCACCTTCAGCCTGTCTGCGTTTTCGTGTGCCTCACAGCTCAGTACTTCGCCAATTACAAGGCCCTGAAGTCCGCCTTTTACCGATTCAATTTTTTCAATGGATTCCACTTCGAGACCTGTATCCGTGAGTCGTTCACCGATCTTTTCCGGGGTTTCATCCAATTCGATATATTCCTTAAGCCAGTTAAGGGAAATTTTCATGTGCTATGTCCTTGATTAATCTAACAAAACTACATAATTCCGCCACTTCTGAAGTGCTTGTCCCCGAAATTTATAGCTTAGTGATAGTTCTTTTCTCCTGCCCTGATCGCTCCTTTTACAAGATTTTGCGGGGGCGGTAACGGACATGTGTAACTGTCAACATAGGCACAATACGGATTATAGGCTTTATTAAAATCCAGGATGATCGTTGCCGATCCACCGTGCTCCACATCGAGGTAGCGCCCTGCTCCATAGGTTTCTTCACCACTGGTGGCATCCCCGAAAGGGATGAATAACTTCTCCTCATCAATATTTTCAAGGATCAGCAGCCGTTCCCGGTTGCCGTCAAGGTTGAATTCAGCATAACCATAGGTCAGGTATTCTTCTTTCTTTCCATCATTGGTTCCCAACGCCAGGATTTCACGTTTCTCCACCGGAACATAACGGGCGGCGATTCGATAAGTAAGGTCAGGAGCATAATACTGAAGGGAATCCATTGTAACTCCGGCTGTGATGAAGGGGGATTCCTCCGAGAACCGCATAAAACGGTCGGTATCTTCCCGCGATTCCAGGATTTCCTCCCGGTAATTGGCAGGGTTAATACCGCCAATAAAATTGTACAATATCGAAAGCACGATTACCAGCAGTGCACCTCCGTAAATCCATTTCTTCATATCCGGTTATTTTTGGTTCAAAGCAATTGCTCATCCGCAAAGCTAAGATAACGCTCACTGTTTAAAATCAGGTGGTCCAGTAAAGGTATTTCAAGAAGTCTTCCCGCTTTTAGTAGTTTTTGGGTCAGCTGTACATCGGACTGACTGGGTTTAAGGTGATCACTTGGATGGTTATGCGCAACAATAACAGCAGAGGCTAAATGATCAACTGCTGTTTTAAAAATTATTCTCGGATCGACAACGGTCCCTGAAACCCCGCCCTTGCTGATCTGTTGCTTATGGATAAGCTTGTGATTTCTGTTTAACAGCAGAATCCAGAACTCTTCGTGACAAAGATCCTGTAAATCACGACGAATAAGATTATATGCATCAGCTGAAGACTGAATGCCGGGGCGGGCGATGGCAGAGCTAACATCCCGCCGCCTGCCCAGCTCAATGGCAGAAACCAGGTTAATGGCCCGTGTTTCTCCAATCCCATTCAGTTTCCTTAAATCACCCACCGACAGCCGCGCCAGTTGCCGCAGATCGTAATTGACCCGTTTCAGCAATTCACGGGCGGTATGGTCCGGTTCACTGCCAGAACCAATGAGCAAGGTGAGTAATTCAGTATCCGATAAATGTGCTGTCCCGAATTGAAGTAATTTCTGACGGGCCCGAAGGATCAGGGGGGATTTTTCGACCGTTAGTTTCATACTGCAACAAAAAAATACCGGCGGTCACTAACAAAAAAAGCACTGCCGGAAGCAGTGCTTTTTTTAAAAGTTTTTATGCAGTCGCTTACAGACTGTTCACAAGTTTTGTGAGCTTCGATTTATTGTTCGCAGCCTTGTTCTTGTGAATAATGTTTTTCTTTGCCAAACGGTCCAACATGCTGGTGACCTTCTTCAGCAATTCCTGTGCCTCTCCCTTATCGGAAGTGCCACGCAGCTTTTTAATAAAAGTTCTGGTGGTTTTGTGCTGATACCGGTTTCTTAATCTTTTCGCGTTGTTAGAACGGATTCTTTTTAACGCTGACTTATGATTTGCCATATTCTGATCTTATTCTACTACCCGTTTTTTAATTGAGTGTGCAAAGATAGGTTGAAAAAATTTATTTCCAAAAGGAAATGTATAATTATAACTTGTCCGCCAGGGATCCCTAATTGCGTACTATGGGCAGCTGTTATTTCTCATTAATGCTGATTCTGGCAATTCAACACCAGTTCTCATATTATTCGGCAGAATCGGCTGCCTGGGGATTTTTAGGACATAAAACGATCAACCGCCTCGCAGTTTTCTCCCTGCCTGAGGAAATGTACCCCTTTTTCCGATTCCATATTCATGAACTTTCCCTGCTTGCCGTTAAGCCGGATCAGCGCAGATATGTGGTTCCGGAGGAGGGCGAGCGTCATTTTATTGATATTGATGCGTATCCCGACAGCATATTGCTTGCATGGCAACGGGATCCGTATTATGCTGATTCCATACCGGCGGATTGGTTTCGTGATCATGGCGCCCTGCCAAGACAGGTCATGATTCATAAAAATATGCTGACCAGTGCCATGCTTAAAGGTGAATCTGGAAATGTTATTCGTTTAGCGGCTGAGCTTGGACATTATATTGCCGATGCGCATGTTCCATTGCATACGACCGAAAATTATGACGGACAGCTGACCGGTCAGCAGGGAATACATGGATTATGGGAATCCCGTCTCCCTGAGTTGCTTATCACCTTATATGACCTGTTTACCCGGAGGGCACGATATCTTTATGATCCGCAGGCGGCTATTTGGCAGGCCGTCACGGACAGCAATAATGCGGTGGATTCTGTTTTATTTCTTGAAAGGGAGCTGGCGGGGTCCTTCGGGAATCATATAATGACACATGACACCCGAGGATTGCAAACCACCCGGCAATATTCACCGGAGTTCGCACGCGCCTATGACCATGCGTTGTCGGGAATGGTTGAACGGCGAATGAGAGCTTCTATACAGATGACGGCAGATTTTTGGTATACATGCTGGGTGGATGCCGGGATGCCTGTTATGAACGATGTTGAACTTAGAGTCCCTGAAACAGAGGAAACTAAAATTTATGATACATTAACAGCACCGGGTCATAGAAATGTTCTTCATCATTGATTCAGTAATTGCGTAGCTTTGTCCCATGAATCTCATATCTGCAGATAATATTTCCATTCGGTTTGGTGACCGGTTGCTTCTTGACAATGTTTCATTTGGTTTGGAGCAGGGTCAGAAAATGGCATTGGTAGGGGTAAACGGATGTGGAAAGTCTACTCTTTTACGAATTCTCGCAGGTGAAGAGGCTCCATCCAGTGGGGAAGTGGCCTATAAAAATGCGTTGAACATGGCTTACCTGCCACAGCAACCTGTTTTTGATCCGGAAGCAAATATTCTGGAGGCAGCCATGGATATGGATGACCCGATAATGGAAGTGGTAAGCCAGTACGAGCAGGCGATATTCCATTCTGCAACGGATCCAAAAGCTGTTGATAGACTCACAGAATTAACCGGTAAAATGGATTCTCTCAATGCCTGGAATTACGAATCAAAAGTGAAGGAAATTCTGGGCAGACTGGGACTGCATGATCTTGATCAGAAAGTAGGTCAATTATCAGGCGGTCAGCAAAAGAGGGTAGGCCTCGCCCGTGCATTATTGCAGCAGCCCGAGCTGTTATTGCTCGATGAACCAACCAACCACCTGGATCTTGATGTGATTGAATGGCTGGAGGAATACCTGGGAACAAATCAGATGTCTCTGCTCATGGTGACACACGACCGGTATTTCCTCGAAAGTGTGACCAATGAAATTGTAGAAATCGATCAGGCAAAACTTTTTCAGTACAGCGGAAATTACAGTTATTTTCTGGAGAAGAAGCAGGAACGATATGAGAATGATCAGGCCAGATCTGATAAGGCTCGTAATTTGATGAAGAAAGAGCTTGAATGGATACGCCGCCAACCTAAAGCACGGGGAACCAAAGCCAAATATCGTATTGATGCGTTTGAAGATTTGAAGAAAGAAGCAGCGCGTCCGGTTAATGGAGGTTCTGTTGAGCTGGATGTACAGGAAAAACGTCTTGGTGGCAAGGTCATTGAACTGAAGGATGTTTCAATGCGCTATGGTGATCTGGTCGTCCTTCCGTCTTTCAGTTATATTTTCCGGAAAGGAGAGAAAATAGGGATCGTTGGTAAGAATGGTACTGGAAAAACTACATTTCTTGAAATTTTGTCGGGCAGAATTTCCCCGGAAAAAGGGGAGATCGACCGTGGAGTAAATACTCATATAGGTTATTTCAGGCAGGAAGAACCAAATTTTAAATCGGGTGAACGCGTAATTGACATTGTGAGGGCTGAAGCTGAAGTAATGAAACTTTCCGATGGCAATGAGATTTCTGCTTCCCAAATGCTGCAACGATTTAACTTTAGTCCGTCCCAGCAATATGACCTGGTCGATAAGCTTAGTGGAGGTGAGAAAAGAAGATTGCAGCTCTTGCTGGTCCTGCTGCTGAATCCTAATTTCCTGATACTTGATGAACCAACGAATGACCTGGACCTGATCACACTCCAGGTACTTGAGGAGTTTTTACAGGGATATTCAGGCTGTCTCATTGTAGTTAGCCACGATCGTTATTTCATGAACAGGATGGTGGATCATCTTTTCATTTTTGAACAGGGTAAGGATATTCAGGATTTCAACGGTACATATCTTCAGTATCGTGAAGAGCAGGAGCTTCAGAAGCTATCTGAACAGCAATCGCGGAAAACCGAAGCACAGAAGCCAAAGGATAAAGTAAAAATGCCAGCCGAAAAGCTGAGTTTTAAGGAGAAACGGGAAATGGAAATGCTGGAGGTTGAAATGGAAAAGCTGAACAGGAAAAAAACGGAACTTCTCGAATCGCTTAATTCAGGTGGTATGGATCATGATCAGTTACGACAAGTGGCCGAGGATTTGGAAAAAGCACAGGATGATCTCGACTCTAAAGAGCTCAGGTGGCTGGAATTATCCGAAAAAGAGGCTTAATCAGGCCAAATGATTTCAATGGCGTCAGTTTCAGTGGCAAAAGTGGTATGAGTGATATTTTTACCGGGTCTGAGGATGGTCCATTCTGTCTTTTTCCGGGTGAGGGCTTCCTGGGAATCAACCTCCCATGCATTAATTTTATGAAAAAGAACTGGGTTGAGTGAATCCGAAATCAATGTAACCTCATTGGATTCTGCGACAATAATATCGCTGCGGTCACCAATCTCCCATTTTCCATTGATCATATCGAGAATCCTGGTGCAATCCGGCACCCCATAGCCGATATAATTATTCGGGAAATGCCGCAGGTTTCCGGAGCGGCGAATCATTTCCGCGATTTGAAGATTTGACAGGGTAGAATCTGCCTGCAGCATGCATGCAGCCATTCCTGTAATTACCGGGGCAGAGAAAGATGTTCCGGAAGATGAATAACAGGAGACATCCGGCTTTATATTCGGGAGTGTGTATTTCCCGATAGATGAATAATTCTGGCGGGTCCAGTGCATAAGGTTGGTAGCACCCACTGCCACCACTCCTGGTGCATCTGCGGGAATATTAACAACTGCAAAACGTTCATTTCCGCTGTTACCTGCCGACATAATTATCAGGAGTCCCTTCTCATTCACCGCGATTTCAGCTACTCTTGTCAACGCAGCAGACCGGCCATCGGCATCTTCCTGTTCATAATCTTCGTCCGGATTATCATGCCCGTCGGCATAACCCAGCGATGAGTTGATGATCCGTACCCCCTGAGACGCCATCCATTCTACAGCAGCGATCCAGTAATCTTCCTCACCCCGGTATTCACGAGGATCTTCATCCGTTCTTGCCAGGTAATATTGGGCATCATATGCCAGACCAGTGACTTCATTCTTCTCAGGCTGATAACCTCCGATCAGCTGCCAGACGCGCGTCCCATGATAATCATTATTTTTCATTTGGGAGAAGCCGTCTTTTTCACCTTTCTCTACGAAATTCCGAAAGCCCAGGTATCCCTTTTTTTCAAAAATGTAAGACAATGTTTTAACCCTGTCTGCCCTGTAAAATCCGGCATCAATAATCCCGATCTTTACGTCTTTCCCGGTAAGACCGATTTCACGGAAAGCACTGGCATTGATCTGGCTCAGGGCCGCATCCAGTTCATCATACCGAAAACCGGTTGATGCAATGTGAATTTTTTGATTGAGCGGCCTGATGGAATCTACATCCGGTCTTTGCTCAAAAAGCGGAATATCAGACTCTTCAATCTCAACGGATGCTGCAGATAACCACTTTGAATAGATAATAGGTTCTAATTCAAGGCTGTCAAGAGTATTGAGGTGAATGTTTCGGCACGTCGTTTCAGAACAATTTTTTAAATCGTGATTTTTGTGGTTAAGATATATCCAATACTTTTGTTGACCATCCGCAAAGAATGGACTGCACAACAGCAGAAACAGCAAACAAGATTTAATCGTAGCACACATAGTTCTGAAACTTCGTTGAAATTATGAAATATACGCCCCTTCCCCAAAGCGAATACAACACCAATCGAAAAAGGTTTACAAGTCTTTTAAAGCCAGGTTCAATTGCGGTATTCAATTCAAATGATTTTATGCCCACCAATGCCGATGGCACTATGCCTTTCCGGCAGAACAATGATATACTCTATCTTTCGGGGATTGACCAGGAGGAAAGCATACTTGTCCTCTTTCCGGATTTTCCTGATCCACGTTTTCGTGAGGTACTGTTTTTAAAAAAGACAAATGAACATATTGCAATTTGGGAAGGACACAAATTCACCAAGGAAGAAGCGCGCGAACTTTCGGGAATTTCAACTATCCTTTGGCTGGAAGATTTCAAAAGTACGTTCAATACGCTCATGGCAGAAGCCGAGTTCGTATACCTGAATACAAACGAGCACATCCGGGCTGTGGTGGAGGTTGAAACCAGGGATGCACGTTTTTCTTCCATGTGCAGACAGCAGTATCCACTTCATAAATATGAACGTTCGGCACCACTGATGCATGAGCTGAGGGCTGTAAAGTCGGAGGATGAAATTCAGCAAATCAAAAAAGCCTGCGATATTACCGAGTCAGGATTCCGCCGGGTCCTTTCCTTTGTAAAACCTGGTGTAATGGAATATGAGATTGAAGCGGAATATGCTCATGAGTTTCTTCGGAATCGTAGTCGCGGATTTGCCTATGCTCCAATTATCGCTGCCGGGTCAAATTCTAATGTGTTGCACTATGTGGAAAACAGTGCGGAATGCAGGGATGGCGAAATCATATTGATGGATGTTGGGGCTGAGTACGGTAATTACAATGCAGACATGACCCGCACAATTCCTGTGAACGGAACGTTTACCAAACGTCAAAAGGAGGTTTATAACGCTGTTCACCGTGTAATGAAGGAAGCGATGAGCATGCTGCGCCCGGGAAATGTGATCCCTGAATACCATAAGGAGGTAGGTAAGATCATGGAATCTGAATTGCTTGGCCTTGGCCTTTTGGATAAAACGGACATTAAAAATCAGGATCCGTTAACACCGGCATATAAGAAATATTTCATGCATGGTACCTCTCATCACCTCGGTCTTGATGTTCATGATGTGGGTAACATCTATCAGAAAATGAAGACGGGTATGGTGTTTACCGTCGAACCCGGCATTTATATTCAGGAGGAAGGATTCGGTATACGCCTAGAAAATGATGTTGTGGTGGAAGAGAATAGTGTGCGTGACCTCATGGGAACAATTCCCATTGAAGCCGACGAGATAGAATCACTCATGAACCACTGATTCCTCCCGGGGTAATTCTTTTGTTAGTTTTTTAAACGACCTTATGGAAATTGTCTTTTCAACCGTTGAGATAAAACGGTTGCCAATCCTTTTTTGAGTTGACAGAAATTCCCTGATGGGCTCTTTTTTGACCTCCAGGTAACGGACAAGCACAAAAATTGCGATGGCTAAATAGAGAATTGACAACAGGATTACTAACATCATATATACTTGAACGTATATTTTAGTAATTTAGATACATTCCAATGAAGCAATCTTACGAATCTCAACAGGCACCGGAACCCGTAGGGAGTTATCCGCACTCGCTGAAAGCGGGTCCATTCCTGTTTCTGTCCGGCGTAGGACCCCGTTCCAGAAATAGTAAGGAAATACCGGGCGTTACACTTAATGACCAGGGAGAGATTATCTCCTATGACATCGAGGAGCAATGCCATTCGGTATTTAATAATGTAAAACTGATTCTTGAAGCTTCTGGAGCCAGCTGGGAAGATCTGGTTGATATTACCGTTTTTCTAACCAATATGAAAGACGATTTTAAAACCTTCAATAAAATTTATGCTTCATATTTTTCAGAACATCGCCCGTGCCGTACTACAGTAGAAGTTAACGCACTGCCTACTCCAATTGCCATTGAATTAAAGTGTATTGCCTATGTGGGCAAGTGATTTCATATTATACAGATGTAGATGAGAGTCCTTATCCTGATCTTGCCACTGCTTTTTACCATGTTTCGGCTGAGTGCACAGGAAAACAGGATCATTTTGCTCGGGAAGGGTCTTGATAATGCAAACCCGGAAGTACTAGAGAAACTTAGCAATGATATTGCCGACAATCCGGCTGCACTGATCATTACAGGTGATTACCTTGAGAATCGCCATCGGATAGATCAAAATTTTCTTGTCAATTCTGAATTGGGCGCCAGGATCAGGCAATACAAAGGACCTGTTTATTTTATTCCCGGAGAAAATGAATACGGACCCTTTCAAATGAATTCCGTATCCCACCTGTCAGCCCTGGAAGAGTCTGTCTCGGAAATCGACAGTTCATGGCAAATTATTCCGGGAAATGGTTGTCCGGGTCCGGTTCAGATTGAGATTAATGAAAGTTTTCTCCTGGTATTCATCAATACGTCAAGATTTCTGCATTATGGTGAGGTGATTCCTTTCTCAGATTGCGGGCAGCCGGACGAGGCTGCCGTATTTGATGAACTTGAAGGGATACTGAAAGATAATCTTCATAAGCCTGTTTTCGTACTCGGGCATCATCCTCTGCGTTCACGCAGTCTCCATGCCGGCAGGTTTCCCTGGTATCAGCACGTTCTGCCACCAGTACTGGGGAGCTTGTATGCCGGATACCGGAAATATGTAGGGGGAATCCAGGATATCAGGGGAGACCGGTACCAGCAATTGATTGCTCAACTTCAGTCTTCATTCAACATTCACAAAGGTGTTTATTATCTCTCAGGTCATGAGGGGTATTTTCATTATGATGTCCTGGACCAGTCGGAACTCCGCACCCAAATCATTTCGGGCTCTGTAGACAATGGAGCTTACGCCAAACGTGTGAAGTCTGTCGAAACAGAAAGCGGTGTACAACTGAGTGATTATACACGAATTTCTACAGATCCCGGATATGTTTTGATTGATCTCCTGAGCCTCTCGGCAACCCTGTCAACCTATAAGATTGCGGTCGCATACCGGGGTGTCGGGAAAGATGATGTTTCGGTCAGCTTCTACACAGGGGAGATCCCGCGAAATATGATTTATGAGCGGGATACCAGCTTCTCCAGCACTACCATCAGCACCGCGGCGACTCGAAAATTGCATAAGGATTCAAAAAGACCGGGTTTGCTGGGCAACAATTACCGCGGGGAATGGGAGGTGACGCTCAAAGGAATCCCTGTATTTGATCTTGAAGCAGAACGCGGCGGTCTCGAAATCGTAAAAAAGGGAGGCGGGCAGCAGACCAGGTCATTGCGCCTGGAGGCAGATAACGGACGGCAGTATGTCCTGCGGTCCATCGAAAAATTCCCCGAAAAGGCCGTTCCAATCGCGTTAAGGGGAACTATTGCCGAAGATATCATTAGTGATCAGATATCGGCATCCCATCCTTACGGAGCACTCGTGATTCCTCCGATGGCGGATGCTGCCGGCGTTTTTCATACAAATCCGCAATTGGTATACCTTCCCGATGATCCTGCCCTGGGTGAATTCAGGGATGATTTTGCGAATGGCTTATATCTGTATGAGGAACGGCCGGATGATGACCATTGGAAGGATGCAGCGTATTTCGGCAATGCGCCGGACATCATCAGTACTGCCGATGTGATTGAGAAAATGGGTAATGATGATGATCATTTTATTGATGAAGATCAGGTGATCAGATCCAGGCTTTTTGACATTTGGATTGGCGACTGGGACCGGCATGATGATCAGTGGAGGTGGGCGCGTTATAAAGATGATGACGATATAAAACACTATGCGCCAATTCCGCGTGACAGGGACCAGGCATTTTTCTGGTCAGACGGACGGTTGCTTAATTTAAGTTCCCGCCGATGGGGTCAGCCTAAATTTCAGGGATTTCATGAAACGATCCGGGACGTGGCGGGTCTCAGTTTTAATGCAAGGCACTTCGACAGGACCTTTCTCATACAAAGTGAGGAAGCGGCATGGATGGAAATTGCAAGGGATCTTCAATCAAGGCTCACAGACTCATTGATTGAAGCTTCCGTGGCAACTTTCCCTACCGAGATATACAATTTGCATGGGAAAGACATCATTCGAAAATTAAAAAGAAGACGGGATGACCTTGCTGCCTATGCCAGGGAATATTATCAATTTCTGTCGGAAACTGTAACGATTACCGGCAGTGACGAGGCTGAAAGGTTCACTGTGGATTATTTTGATAATGATTCCCTCGTTGTGCGGAAGTATCGGGTGAAGGAAAAAAGTGGCGAGATCAAATATCTCGCATATGAGCGTTCTTTCAATACGGAAATCACAAAGGAGATCCGCTTGTTTGGTTTTGAAGGAGATGACCGGTTTATTCTGAATGGCGAGGCGGATAAGGCACCAACAATCAGAATCATCGGTGGAAAAGGGCAGGATAGTGTTGAGGACAGGAGCATTATTCATAAAAGAAGAAGAAACACGGTTTTATATGATAAGCCTGAAACATATCTGTCCTCAGCAGGACAGGTGAGGGATCGAAGGTCAGGGAGTATCCAGGTGAACCAGTATGACCGATTTGAATTTAAATATGACAAGGCAATGCCGCTGGTAACTGGCGGATTTAATCCCGATGACGGTGTATTTCTTGGAGGTGGTGTATTAATACAGAAACATGGTTTTCGTAAGGAGCCTTATGCATCCCAGCATAAAATCCTGGCATCCTTTGCGCCCAGATCAGCATCCTACAGCCTTTCATACAGGGGAGATTTTATCGATGTAATCCGTCGAACCGACATTGAGCTCACGGCAACGATTGACGAGCCCAGTTTTGGTGATTTCTTCTATGGTTTTGGGAATAAAACCAATTTTAATGATTCACTCTTTGAAGCGGGAAGGCAATTCTACCGGGTCCGCTATTCCCAATGGCTGTTCCAGCCACTGTTGAGGGTCAATGCACGGAATGGTAAGCATATATTTCGTGCCGGTCCGTATTACAGGGCCGTGAAGATCCGCAGGGATGAAAATACCCAGATTACCGACCGTTTTATCATTGCCTATTCGGAATTCGTAGGGAGGGGGGAAGAATCGGCATTTCCTTTGCTGGACACCCGCCGGCATTATGCTGGGGCTCGCCTTGGGTATGATCTGGATCTGAGGGACTCTGAGACGTTTCCAAGACTTGGCCTGTTCTGGCAAAATGAATTGACGTTGGCCTACCAGTTGAATGACGAAAAATTCAATCATCAACGGCTGAATTCAGATCTTTCATTTTATTTTACCGTAGGTGGCGGGCTGAGAGTAACCTTTGCCGGGCGCATAGGTGGTCAGGTGAACAGGGGAGATTTTGAATTTTATCAGGCAGCCAGGCTGGGCGGTTTATCGAACCTGCGGGGTTATCGAAAATTACGATTTGCCGGAGATCAGGCATTCTATACCAATTTTGAATTGCGCGTTCAGGTTCTGGAGGTCAAGTCGGTTCTATTCCCTGCGCTACTGGGATTTCATATTTATCGCGACCAGGGAAGAGTATGGAGCGATAATCCAGATTTACCGGTTCAAAATCCCGAAAAAGCGGAATGGCATCGAGGGATAGGGGGCGGAATATGGTTGGCACCTCTGGGTTCTATTGTGATCAGTACCGATTATGCCCGGTCTAATGACAATGAAGATGCTTTTTATATCAGACTTGGATTTTTCTTTTGATTTACCTACACGGCAAAACTTTCGCCGCATCCGCAGGTACGGGAAGCATTGGGGTTGATGAACTGAAAGCCTTTGCCATTCAGACCATCTGAAAAATCAAGCGTGGTACCCAGAAGATACAGAAGGCTTTTTTTATCAACCAGAATTTTAACATCCTTGTCTTCAAAAACTTCATCACCTTCATTGAGGGCATTATCGAATTCAAGGTCATACATCAACCCTGAACAACCACCTCCTTTAACAGAAACACGGATGTTATAGGTTTCATCTTTACCTTCCTCCTTCCGGAGTTCGATGATCTGTTCTTTCGCTTTGTCTGTTATCGTTACCATATCTCTTGCAAACTTACGCTACAGGATTTAAAACAACACTAAAAACCGTGATCTGGTTCATGTCTCTGCCGTAATACAGCTTATCAAGGGCGCTGTATACACTGCTGGCCCTGAAATAGGATGTATGAAGCTCTTTTTCTCCATTTGCAATCCACTGGATTGTGTAGGAACTTTCTTTTTCACGGTAATTCCGAACATAATCCACCATTTTTTTCAAGGCATCCACCTTGTCATAGCCGGTTTCCGTATGGAACAGAAAACTCTGGCTGTGCCTTGGGTTTATGGTAATCAGATCCAGTTTTATTTTGCCATCGACATTTGAATATTCAAACATCAGGTCATTGCTGCTCAGCCCGAGGTGATTTTTAATGTCTTTCTGGATCCTTGCAACTTCGACATGCACATCCTGTGATGTTTCCATGGTATTAATTTCGTCCTGTAATGTTACTCTACAAAACTTTCCATACTGTTGAAAAGTTTCGGAACTTTACACAAAGTTATAAATTCCACCCTATAACCCTAAATATCAGAATGAAGAAGGTAGAACATATCGGTATTGCAGTAAAGAGTCTGTCGGCTTCCAATGAATTGTTTATGAAGCTATTCGGAGCAGCGCCCTATAAAGAGGAAGAGGTGGCCTCTGAATACGTTACCACATCATTTTTTAAAGTGGGCGATACAAAGATTGAATTGCTGGAGGCTGGCTCGCCCGATTCAGCCATCGCCAAGTTTATCGAAAAAAGAGGGGAAGGGATACACCATATAGCATTTGAAGTCGAAGACATCTATGCCGAAATGGAGCGCTTAAAAAATGAAGGCTTTACGCTTCTGAATGATGCTCCGAAGAAAGGGGCCGATAATAAACTTATCTGCTTTCTTCATCCAAAAAGTGCAAATGGCGTTCTGATCGAGCTATGTCAGGAAATTAGTTCCACTTTTTAAAGTCGGTAACTTTATTCCTGTCATACTGGATATCATTGTAATATTTCAGTTTTTTCTTACCCTGAGCCGTTTTGTATTGGGGCTTGGGACCACATGAAACCGCAACCAGACCAACCAGAATGACACTCAACGCAGTGATTACAAATCTTTTCATGATTTCTTTTTTTTATATGTTGTTGTATCATGCTGAATCGAGATTTGTAACCTGCCATGTAAGGAAAACACTCAATACGTCTATCTTTGTGTTCCTTTTGGGATAAAAAATATTGTCATGGCAGAGAAAAGAACAGAAATCAGCGAATTGGGTGAATTTGGACTGATTGATCAACTAACATCCTCATTCCAAGCCCTTCAGCCATCAACCAAACTGGGGGTGGGTGATGACGCAGCGATTATTAAACAGGGTGAAAACCTGGTTGTAACCTCTGATATGCTGATTGAAGGTGTACATTTTGATCTTTCCTACATGCCATTGAAGCATCTTGGTTTTAAAGCGGTGGCGGTAAATATTTCTGATATCGCCGCCATGAATGCTATTCCTTCCCAAATACTGGTAAATATTGGTCTGAGCAACCGTTTTTCTGTTGAGGCTGTCTCGGAACTTTATGAAGGTATTCGACTTGCCTGTGATGCCTACCAGGTTGATCTCATTGGTGGTGATACAAATGCATCACGTAGTGGCCTGATAATCAGTGTAACAGCGTTGGGATTTGCTGCTGAATCGGAAATAGTGAAACGTTCAGGAGCAGGTGAAAGTGATATTCTTTGCGTTACGGGTGATCTTGGGGCTTCCTATCTTGGACTGCAGGTACTTGAAAGAGAAAAGCAGGTTTATATGAGCAATCCCGATATGCAGCCCAAACTGGAAGGATACGATTACCTGATGCAACGCCAGCTGCGCCCCGAAGCGCGTATGGATATTATTCATGAACTGAAGGGCCTTCAGATATTGCCTACATCCATGATCGACATTTCCGACGGACTTGCTTCGGAAATATTTCATCTGGGCACACAGTCCGGTGTCGGTTTCAGGGTATATGAAGATAAAATACCGATTGACAAGGTAACGTATGATACGGCCTATGAATTCAAAATTGACGCCACCACGTGCGCTCTGAATGGCGGTGAGGATTACGAGCTGTTATTCACAATTTCCCAGGATGATTATGAAAAGATCAAGGATCATCCCGATATCCACCTGATAGGGCATGCCCAAAAAGCAACGGATGGTTTCGAACTGGCAACCAAGGGTGGAAATCTTGTACCCATAGAGGCACAAGGATGGAATCACATGAAAAAGGAAAATTAGTCTTCCGGGTAAGGGATATAAACAAACCTCGTAAAATCCGCATCCACAACAAACAGGCAGCAGAATTCATCCGGATCCTTGTAGGAGGCGATGAATTCATCTTTTTTATCTTCTGCGATGATTTCTCGCTGCACAAATTCATCGAGCATGGAGGCATTGATGTACCAGTTGATGGCAATGTCTTCCCTGCCTATTAATAATTGTCCGATGGGCAGTTGAACCTTTGATATCGGAAAAATTGGATAATCTGAAAAGCCCCTTTTTCGGATAGCATAACTTGCTTCACGCAACGTTTCAGCAACAGTGGCAAAATCGGCTGTAATAGAACCGAGATATTTACCGTCTAATTCCGGGTCGTTCATCTGTGTTTTTTGGCAAAAATAGTCAGACTTCAGATCAATTGCAGATTTTACTTATTTTAGTGCACTCTTCAGTATTTAAGAATCTATAACCTGTATTTATGAATAAATTTTACTTCATCGTTTTCCTGTTGCTGAATGCATCTTTGCTGCAAGCGCAAAAAATAGATATCGAATCGTACCACCAACGGACCAAAGCTGATAAGGAATCGCTCTTTGCCAATTATCCGGTTCGTAATATCGGACCTACCGTACAGGGTGGCAGGGTAACTGACATTGCTGTTCCTGCCGGACAGACGACCACCTACTATGTTGCATTCGCGAGCGGTGGAATATTTAAAACCACTGATAATGGAATAACCTTCAAGCCGATATTTGATGATGTGGATGCCCTGGGCATCGGTGATATAGCTTTGGCACCGTCGAATCAGGAAATTATTTATGCAGGTACGGGTGAAAAAAACAGCAGCCGTTCGAGCTATGCCGGTACTGGAATTTACAAGTCGGCCGATGGTGGAGAAACATGGAAACACCTCGGTCTTGAGCAGACCCATCATATCGGACGAGTTATTGTCCATCCAACCAATCCGGATATAGTCTGGGTGGCTGCGCTTGGGGCATTATATTCAAATAATCCTGATCGGGGCGTTTATTACACAGAAGACGGGGGGAATACATGGCAGAAAACGCTTTTCGTAAATGACAGCACAGGAATTGTTGACCTGGTGATCAACCCTTCAAACCCGAATGAGTTAATTGCTGCCGCATGGGAACGTACCCGAAAAGCATCAAATTTTAAGGGAGATGGCCCGGGTTCCGGAATTTACCGCTCAACCGATGGGGGGAAGACATGGGCATTAACGACCAAAGGATTTCCGGCAGGTGACGGGATTGGCCGAATTGGACTGGCGGTAAGTCAGTCAAATCCTTCCCGTTATTACGCACTTTTGGATAACCAGAATACTAAATCGGGTGATTCGGAAGACGAAGGCGATGAGGGTCTTACGTTTTCAGATTTCGCCGGAATGACGGTTGAGGATGTATCGAAAATTGAGAATAAGGAACTGGATAAATTCCTGAAGGATAATAATTTCCCGCAGAAATATACGGCGGCCAGTGTCAAGAAAGACCTTCGGGAAGGAAAATATACTCCTGCGGATATAGGAAACTATTATGGAGATGCCAACAATGCCTTGTTTAACACAGATGTGATCGGGGCGGAGATATACCGGTCTGATGATCATGGTGTATCCTGGGAGAAGGTGAACAGCTATGAACTGGATGGCGTTTATTTTACCTACGGTTATTATTTTGGTGAAATTCGTGTAGCTCCCGATAATCCGGACCTTGTTTATGTCTTTGGTGTACCACTTCTTAAATCTACCGATGGTGGTGTAAAATATAATCGTATTGATACGGTAGGGGATGTGCATGTTGATCATCAGACCCTATGGATCAACCCGGAAAACAGCCGGCATCTCCGTCTCGGAAATGATGGCGGACTGTATGAAAGCTTTGATGAAGGAGCCAACTGGCGTCATATCAATAACATGTCGGTAGGTCAGTTTTATACCGTAAATATTGATTATGAAAAGCCCTATAATGTTTATGGCGGGCTTCAGGATAATGGAACATTGATGGGGCCATCGACGAGCGTACCTAACAGATCTCCATTCTGGACAGATATCTATGGGGGCGATGGTATGTATGTTGCGCCGGATCCGAGAAATTCATCCATTGTCTACGTCGGTTTTCAATTCGGCAATTATGCCCGGATAAATCGTGAGACCAGAGAGTCGGTAAGGTTACGGCCCCGCCATGATATTGGTGAAGATGTGCCGCGTTTCAACTGGCGAACACCGGTGAAATTGAGTGACCATAATGCTGATGTGGTCTATATGGCATCGCAGCGCCTGTACAGAAGTATGAACCAGGGCGAAACCTGGAGTCCCATCAGTCCCGATCTGACCAATAATTTACCACAGGGGAATGTTCCTTTTTCGACCATAACAACGTTTTCGGAGTCGCCGATGCAATTCGGTTACATATATGCCGGTACGGATGATGGTAACGTATGGGTCACAAAATCCTCGGGAGGTGATTGGAGCAATATTTCAGCTGGTTTACCAAAGGATAAATGGGTAGCAAGCGTAGTTGCCTCTCCGCATGATCTTAATACGGTTTATGTGACACTCAACGGATATCGGGAAGATGACTTTGCGACCTTTGTATATATGAGCAGTAATGCGGGTAAAACCTGGAAGAGCATTAAAGGGAATCTTCCTGAAATGGTTGTCAATGATCTGATTCAGGATCCCGTAAAGCCGGAGATCTTATACCTGGGGGGTGATTTGGGATTATTTATAAGTATGAATTCCGGGGAAAGCTGGGAATATGTCAGCAGGGTGCCCAATGTGGCAGTTTATGACCTGATAGTGCATCCGCGTGACCTCGAACTGGTGGTGGCCACCCATGGCCGCAGTATGTATGTGATGGATGTAAAGATGCTGCATCAAATTGCCGGGAATGCTGATAAACTGCATATTTCAGGTACAGATCAGATTCGCTATTCGTCCCGATGGGGAGAGCGCCGGTTTGAATATGTGGAACCTTATGAGCCTGAAGTTAAGTGGAGGATCTACGCTGCTCAATCAGGACCGGCTACCGCAACAATTTCAGATGAGGACGGTAATGTACTCAGAAGTATGGACATGAATCTTGATCGAGGGTTTAACCAGCTCACATGGGATTTGAAAGTTTCCGTTTCGAATGGGAAAAAGGGCAAAAAGGAAGAGGTTGAAATGAAATATGCGGGCAAAGGAACTTACAAAATCAGTGTTTCCCAGGGTTCCGGCAGTGTTGAAACTACGCTCGAAGTCAAGTAAAATGCGGATTATTTCGGGATGTAAAATCAATCATATCCGGGAAGAAAGCATTAAAGACTTCATTGAAGAATTTGTAATCTGCCGCCAAATCTTTGGCGGCATTTTCCATGCCTGATCGAAAACTTGTTCGTCTCGATAAACCTGTAAGGGCACGGTTTATTCCTTCGATATCCCTGTAGGAGACCAGCCAGTTTCCTTCTCTCATATATGGAAGCATATTTTTGGCCTGTGCCGGAAGAAAATTCTTATTCCGGTCCATCAGGGAATACATTTGTTCGGCATACAATTCGAGAGGAACCGCATGGTATGCAGGCCATTGCTGTGCCAGAAAATGATCACAAAAAAGATCCATGATTACCCCGGAATAGTGTCTGTAAGAATCCCAAAGACGCTTTCTTCCCTCGCGAATTTCATGATGACTATCGGTGAATGCATCAATTTCGCGATGAAATAATATCCCGTTCTTAATCTCTTCGGGATACCGGTTGAACTGATTTCCTTTGACGAAATCACCGATGAAATTACCGATTGCCATTGGCTCAGAAGCTCCCGAAAGGTATAGATGTGCGAGAAAATTCATGATTAAATCTAGGCCTAATATTACGAATTTGGATAATATCGTTGAAAATTGGATATATTTAACACCTTGT
Organism: Cyclobacteriaceae bacterium; assembly: GCA_050289805.1. Taxonomy (GTDB): domain Bacteria; phylum Bacteroidota; class Bacteroidia; order Cytophagales; family Cyclobacteriaceae; genus JAUILA01. The sequence goes on along the minus strand of JBNKGL010000003.1, from coordinate 19,769 downwards.
AGATTAATTATCCTGTAATCCTGAATGACTGATAACCCACATCTTCAAATATTAATGCAGCTTGCACGAATTGATGGAGAGACAAGTGAGACCGAGTTGAAACTCATTCAGGAAATTGGTGCGTCCAAATTCGTTTCCAAGGAGGACATTAATATCATTTTTAAGCAATCTGAAAATGGGTCTACAATTCCATCCCTTGAAGCGATGTCCCATGAAGAAAAAGTTGAGCTCATCACAAATCTGGTTCTTGTAATGAGGGCCGATGGCCGAATTGAGCTGCGGGAAATGAGCTTTTGTTTCGATGTAGTGAATAAGATAGGATTCCCCGAAACACGTTTTTTTAACCTGGTTGTCGGCGTATTCGATCAGGGTGAACAGATGGAGCGTCAAATGATCAAAAAGTATGTGGAATCTGGATTTCGGTTTGCATGACATTTACCTGGGATGCCTATGGAGAGGCGCTGCTTGATTATCTGAATGATCGTTATGTCCCCCCATTATTACTCAATACAAGCTATGGGGTTCAGGAAGATATGCCCGCGGAAGTATTTTTCAGAACCGAAGAGGATTTTTCCGATCTTGAAAATTATGCGCTTACACTTGTAAAAGGTGAGGTACTGGACGTAGGTGCAGGAGCGGGAGCATTTTCACTGGCGCTTCAGGACCGGGGTTTCGATGTAACAGCCCTCGAAATATCGGAGCAGGCATGTGAGGTAATGGCAAACCGGGGTGTTCAATCAATACGGAACCTGCCACTCGGCGATTTTTCAGGATCAACCTACGATACACTGTTATTCATGATGAATGGATTAGGGCTGTTCGGAACCCTCGACGGTTTACAGCAGGGATTAGAACAAATTAAATCATTGTTAAAGCCCGGAGGCATCATCATTGCGGATTCTTCAGATATTCGGTACCTGTATGAATCTGCCTTGCCTGAAAATGTTTATTTTGGCGAAATTAATTACCAATATATTTATCACCGCAGACCCGGCGAGTGGTTTAAATGGATTTATGTGGATCAGAAAACACTTCGATATGCCGCATCAAAGGCTGGGTTTCATTGCCAGGTAGTATATGAAGGTGAAAATGATCATTACCTCGTGATGATGAAATTGAAATGATATGATACGAACAAAGATATTCAGTATTTTACTGGGGCTGCTCACTGTATTGTCGGCCCAGGCACAGCGTACCCTCCTGCATTGCGGAACCCTGATTGACGGGATTTCCAACAGTCCCGCCAAAGAAGTGACAATCGTGGTGGAGGGTAACCAGATTACAGGGGTTGAAAAAGGGTATATGAACCCGGGGAAAGAGGATGTTGTAATAGATCTTAAAAACAAAACGGTAATGCCGGGTTTTATGGATATGCATGTGCACCTGGAAGGCGAGACCAGTCCGGACAGTTACCTGAAGCGATTTCAACAGGATCCGGCAGATATCGCCTATGATGCGGCTGTTCATGCGAAAACAACGCTGATGGCCGGATTTACGACCGTCAGGGACCTCGGGGGAACAGGTGTGAATACCTCCCTCAGAGATGCTGTGAATGCCGGGAAAGTACCCGGACCTCGTATTTTTTCTGCAGGAAAGTCCATCGCCACTACCGGCGGACATGCAGATCCCACGAATGGATACCGTTCAGATCTCATGGGCGATCCCGGACCCAAAGATGGAGTGATCAACGGGCCGTACGATGCGCGCAAAGCTGTACGTCAGCGGTACAAAGACGGATCGAATGTGATTAAAATAACATCAACAGGTGGCGTATTGAGCCTTGCAAAGGATGGTTCCGGACCTCAGTTTCAAATGGATGAACTGGAAGCTATCATAGAAACAGCACGGGAATATGGAATGACCACGGCTGCGCATGCACATGGTGATGAAGGGATGCGCCGGGCTGTGGAAGCAGGAATTACCTCCATAGAGCACGGAACATTTATGTCGACAAAAACCATGGATCTGATGAAGGAAAAGGGAACCTATTATGTTCCTACCATATCAGCCGGGATGTATGTAGCTGAAAAAGCGAAAATTCCCGGCTACTATCCGCCGATCATTGTCCCGAAGGCACTGGAGGTCGGACCGAAGATCAGCGGTACGTTTGCAGAGGCGTATAAGCGCGGCGTAAAAATTGCATTTGGAACGGATGCCGCCGTTTTTCCACATGGGCAAAACGGGAAAGAATTCGGTTACATGGTTGATGCCGGCATGCCTCCCATGGAAACGATTAAATCAGCAACAATGGAAGCAGCAAAACTACTTCAAATGGAAGATCAGCTCGGTTCGATCGAGTCAGGTAAACTGGCGGATATTGTAGCTACCCCGGACAATCCACTGGAAAATATAAAAACCATGGAAAATGTGGTTTTTGTAATGAAGGACGGTGTGGTTTATAAAAGTAACTAACCTAATTGGGCGACATCAGGTTTTCCTGTTTGTATTTGAAGCTTAGGTAGGAAAGTACATTACCGAATGCATCAATTCCCGCGTTCAATTCTTCCGGTACTTCGCGGCCGTTCATGCGGCAAAGAAGTAATCCGTAAATCCCATTAAGACAGGCCTGAAGATCGCTGTCGATTTTCTTGCCCAGGGCAGCAGCCTCCTGCAGAGACTGCCGGATGTGGGGCCTTGCAGCATTGTAGATTTCGGAAAATTCTTCACTGGAACCCAGTAATCTGTTTTTAAGGTCGAGAAGCTGATCCACATAATGCTGAACTTCGGCCAGATGACCACTTTCTTCAATCTTTTCCTCTTTCATTTGATCCATGAGAGTGATAAACCAGGATCTGAGTGATTTCTTTTCATCGTCAGAAACAGGGAAATGATGTATCACATATTGTTCTATATCCGCAATATTGAAATTATAGACCCTGCAGAGATCCTCCATCTGATACATATAAATAATGAATTCAGATACATTGTTTCTGAGCTTGTTCCCGGCGATTTTATTATTATCGGTAATCATGTTGCCGTACTATCGTTATGTATAAATAATTATCTACTTTTGCATGTTCAAAACGAAGATAGACCTTTAGGACCGGAGTATAAAGTTACATGGATAACATTCGAAATTTTTGCATCATAGCCCATATTGATCACGGGAAAAGCACACTTGCCGATCGGTTGCTTCAGGCAACAGGTACTGTGAGTGACAGGGATATGCAGGAACAACTCCTTGATGATATGGATCTTGAGCGGGAACGCGGGATCACTATTAAAAGTCATGCCATCCAGATGAATTATAAAAGGGATGGGCAGGAATATGTACTCAACCTGATCGATACGCCGGGCCACGTCGATTTTTCCTACGAGGTATCAAGATCCATCGCCGCATGTGAAGGAGCACTGCTGATTGTTGATGCGGCACAGGGTATTGAAGCGCAGACGATTTCCAACCTGTACCTGGCCCTTGAACATGACCTGGAGATAATACCTGTACTGAATAAAATTGATTTGCCGAGTGCCATGCCGGAGGAGGTGACCGATGAAATTGTGAATCTGATCGGTTGCAGCGCTGATGATGTGATTCGTGCAAGTGCCAAGGAAGGGATAGGTATTGAGGATATTCTTTCGGCCATAGTCGACAGAATCCCTTCTCCGAAAGGAAATCCCGATGAGCCGCTGCAGGCAATGATCTTTGATTCAGTGTTCAATCCCTATCGGGGAATTGAAGTTTATTTCAGGGTGTTTAACGGCGCTATCAGCAAGGGCGACAAAGTAAAGTTTGTTAATACCGGCAAGGTTTATGAAGCCGATGAGATCGGTGTATTGAAATTTAAGCAGGAACCCCGTCAAAAGATCAGCGCGGGCAATGTGGGTTATCTGATTTCCGGAATTAAGGTTGCGAAAGAAGTGAAAGTGGGGGATACGATCACACACGTGGACAGGCCCTGCGCAGCAGCAGTTCGTGGATTTGAAAACGTAAAACCCATGGTTTTCGCCGGAATTTACCCGGTGGATACTTCTGAATTTGAAGAACTTCGGAATTCAATGGAGAAGCTTCAGCTGAATGATGCTTCACTGGTATGGGAGCCTGAAACATCCGCTGCCCTCGGCTTCGGTTTTCGTTGCGGATTCCTGGGAATGCTTCATATGGAGATTGTACAGGAGCGCCTGGAAAGAGAATTTGATATGACCGTGATCACGACGGTGCCGTCGGTTCAGTTTCATGCTGTAAGGACTGATGGGAGCAAGATGATGATCAATGCACCTTCAGACATGCCAGAGCCCAATACAATATCCCATATCGAAGAACCATTTATTCGGGCACAGATCATTACCAAGTCTGAATTCATTGGAAATATCATGAATTTGTGCATCGATAAGCGTGGAATCATCAAGAACCAGGTTTACCTGACGGCAGATCGGGTTGAGCTTTCCTTTGAACTTCCGCTGGCAGAGATTGTCTTCGACTTTTTTGATAAATTGAAAACTCTTTCGAGGGGGTATGCCTCACTGGATTACGAACTTATCGGTTTCCGACCTTCTACGATGGTGAAGCTCGATATCATGCTCAATGGAGATAAAGTTGATGCACTTTCGGCTATTGTACATCGCGATAAAGCATACGAATGGGGTAAAAGATTGTGTGAAAAGCTGAAGGAGCTTATCCCGCGTCAAATGTTTGAAATTGCAATCCAGGCCGCCATCGGAACCAAGGTAATAGCCCGTGAAACGGTAAAAGCCATGCGGAAAAACGTACTCGCCAAATGTTATGGGGGCGACATCACGCGGAAACGAAAGCTTCTGGAAAAACAGAAAAAGGGTAAAAAACGGATGCGCCAGGTAGGGAATGTTGAAATTCCACAGGAAGCATTTATGGCGGTCCTTAAACTTGATTAGTATGAATGATAATATTCTGGATGGTAAACGGATTGCCAATGAGATTCAAGACGAAATCGCTCGTGAAGTAGCGGCGCGAAAGTCGGATGGAAAAAAAATCCCACACCTGGCAGCTGTTTTAGTTGGTGATGACGGCGCCAGCCAGACGTATGTCAATGGAAAAATCAGGGCCTGCAAAAAAGTTGGATTCGAATATACATTGCTTAATTTCCCCGCATCCATTTCCGAAGAAAAGCTGCTTTCACAGGTCGACAGACTTAATGAAGACCCTGATGTGGACGGGTTGATCGTTCAGCTGCCGTTGCCCGAGCACATATCATCAACAAAGGTGACGGAACATATCAGTCCGGCCAAAGATGTAGACGGATTTACCAATTTTAATTATGGAAGGATCACTTCCAAGCATCCGGGGCTGATGCCTGCCACCCCATATGGTATTGTTGAACTGCTGAAACGCTATGAAGTACCGCTCAAAGGAGCCCATTGTGTAATGGTTGGAAACAGCAGAACCGTTGGGGCACCCATGAGTGCAATCCTTTCCTACCAGGAAAATGCGACGGTAACAACATGCCATATATATACAAAAGATCTGAAATCCTTTACACGCCAGGCGGATGTGCTCATTGTCGCCACGGGAAAACCCGGACTTATCACGGGAGATATGGTGAAGGAGGGTGTTGTGGTTGTGGATGTGGGCATCACCCGGATTCCGACCGATAAAAATGAACGCGGTTATTATCTGAAGGGGGATGTCGAATTTGAGGAGGTTGCTGAAAAAGCACGTCTGATTACACCGGTACCCGGCGGGGTAGGACCCATGACGATCGCCTCACTGCTGCTGAATACACTGAAAGCAACACGTCTCAGGGCCGGAGAATAGTGCAATAATCTATAAAACCCTACAAATCCTTTTACGATCAGGCGAAATGTGTGAACTTAATACACATGTTTCGAGTGATTTTTTTAGCAGGAATGATCTGCAGTGTCATTTTTACAGAGCTGGATGCCCAGGTTCAGTATAATCTAAGTACAAAGTCGAAGAAGGCCGCTGAGTATTTTGCCGAGGCGGATAATTTTCGAGTAAGGGGGCAATACGATGAAGCCATTTCATGGTTGGAAAAAGCCATTGATAAGGACAAAGACTTTTATGAAGCCTATCTTCAGCTGGGATTGATCCTTAAGGCACAGGGTAAACTTTCCGAAGCCAGGGAAGTCCTGGAGAAAATGGCTGAATTGCCCCATCCAAATCATGCCCCGACCTATTTTGAACTGGCAGATCTGTATGTCCAGCTGGGCGATTATGAGGCGGCAAGAACCAATGCGCAATCATTTCTTGATCTGAACCCAAGAAACAGCAAGCGTGCTGCTGAAGCACAGCAAATTATAGACAATGCCAATTTCGCACTTGAAAATGCTTCCAGGGCCGCAGCCTATGACCCGGCACCGCTTCCGCCGGAAGTGAACGCCTTTCCAATGCAGTACTTTCCGGTAATTACCGTGGATGGCAATGCAATAATATTCACCCGAAGGAATGGGATGACCATGGATTATGATGAGGATCTCGTTATTTCAAAAAAGGACAAGAACGGTAAATGGCAGATGCCTGAATCTTTATCACCCAATATCAACTCCGCATTCAACGAAGGAACATGTACTATTTCTGCCGATGGGCGCCGGCTGATTTTTACATCCTGCCTGGGGCGTCAGGGATACGGAAGCTGCGACCTTTTTATTTCGGAACGGGAAGGTGATGAATGGTCTGAGCCAAAGAATCTTGGCGACCGGGTAAATGGTCCTGAATGGGATTCACAGCCTACGCTGTCTCCTGATGGGAGAACGCTTTATTTTGTTTCAACCCGTAAAGGGGGCATGGGCGGAAGAGATCTGTGGATGAGCACACTCAATGATGATGGGGAATGGACGAAAGCGGTGAACCTTGGTGAAACAGTGAATACGCCTCAGGAAGATGTTTCTCCATTCATTCACCCAAATAATAGAACACTATATTTTGCTTCTAATGGACGGACCGGGTTTGGCGGTTATGATATTTATTTTACCGAGCGTACTGGTAACGGCTGGTCGGAACCGGAGAATTTTGGGGCGCCAGTGAATACCGGCGAGGACCAGGTGAGTCTTTTTATCACAGCAAATGGGGAAAAGGGATATTACTCCCTGGAGGATCAGTCGAATCCTTCTGTGAAATCCAGTATCTATGAATTTGATGTACCTGCAGATCTGCGGGTTTCTTCCCGCGCTTCCTATGTATTCGGGCAGGTGACCGATGCTGAAACCGGCGAGGTGATTGAAGCGGATATCGAATTATTTGACCTGGCTTCGGAGGAACGTGTAGGCCTGGTAAGTTCGGATCCGGTTACTGGTGACTATTTAATTGTGCTGGCCGAAGGTTCAGACTATGCCCTTTATGTAAATGAATCCGGATATTTATTTACAAGCCTTTCGTTCGCCTATGACAGGGATGAACAGCTGGACCCCATTCGCCGGGACATTACACTCACACCTATTAAAGAAGGATCAAGAACTGTTCTGAATAATATATTCTTTGAAACGGACAAATATGACCTTCAGGAACGCTCGAAAACAGAGCTGAATAAGGTGATCCGGTTCATGAAAAATAATCCCGAAATCCGTATTGAGGTTTCGGGACATACCGACGATGTTGGGGCTGATGATTATAATTTATCTCTTTCAAACCGAAGGGCTAAATCTGTCTACGATTACCTCACCCAAAATGGAGTAGCCCCTGACCGTATTCGCTATGCAGGTTATGGTAAACAACGACCTGCCTATCCCAATGATACAGACGAACATCGCAGTCAAAATCGTCGAATAGAGTTTGAAATCATCAATTAGGCTCTAAAAATAACTTCATTTCAATCGTCGTAAAAACGACAAATCACGTTTAAACATCTTTTTTAAGAAGTGTTCCCCTATTTTGGAGGAATTTTTGAAACATATATTACACATATATGCAAATTTTCTTTTATGTTTGAATGTAAAGCAAAATTATTTTCAACCTAAACAAAGCAATATGAAGAAGTTTTTACTACTTGTTTTCATGTTGACCTTCACACTTGGCTTCGGCGAAGTGTGGGCTCAGAACCGAACCATATCGGGGAAGATTACATCCATTGAGGATGGATCAACCTTACCCGGTGTGAACGTAGTACTCAAGGGTACAACGATCGGTACGGTGACTGACATTGATGGGAATTATTCCCTGTCGGTCCCTGCAGATGGTGGTACACTTGTTTTTTCTTTCGTTGGACTCGCCACGAAAGAGGTAGAGATTGGAGCACGCTCTGTTATCGATGTACAGATGGCACAGGATGTGACCGAACTCTCCGAAGTTGTTGTAACCGGTTACGGCGTCGAACAGAAACGTGACCTTACAGGATCTGTTGCATCTATTAAGAGTGATGTGATCCAGGACGTTCCCGCACAGTCATTCGACCGTGCAATGCAGGGACGTGCAGCCGGTGTACAGATTTCATCTGGTTCCGGACAGCCCGGTGGAGCGATCAACGTGATTATCCGTGGATACGGATCTCTCGCAGATAACACTCCTTTATATATCGTTGATGGTGTTCAGGTGAACACAGGTAGCGTTGGAACCCAGGGTTCTACAAACGCTCTTGCAGGTATCAACCCGAACGATATCGAGTCAATTGATGTATTGAAGGATGCAGCTGCTGCAGCTATTTATGGTGCGCAGGCCGCAAACGGTGTTGTAATTATTACCACTAAAAAAGGTAAGAAAAACCAGACCAGCCTGAACCTGAATTATCAGCGAGGATGGGCAAAGCCGATGAATTACTTTGATATTATGGACGCCCCTCAGTTTGCTGAGATTCGGGAAGAGGCCTATATCAATGCCGGACTTGATCCTGCTGCAGCATGGGCTCAGTATGGTAATCCTGCTGATCCGTCGAGCTTCACGCCGCAGGATTGGTATGATCTGATGTTCCGTACAGGTGATATTGAAAATGTTGGTATTACCCTTTCAGGAGGTACTGACAAGACTCAATTCTTTATTTCAGGATCATTTGAACAGCAGGAAGGACAAATTATCCAGTCAACCTGGGATCGTCAGAACCTTCGTATGAACCTAGATCATCAGGCAACTGATAAATTACGTATCAATACGCAATTATCACTTGCACGTCAGCATACGTTTGGATCGATTGCCAATGGTAACTTCGTAAACGGTCCTTTTTCTGCAACTGCTGTATTACAGCCGAACTCACCTGCAGTTGATCCTGAAACAGGAGAATACAATCCTTATCCTGCACATTTCCCTCAGACAGGAGCAGGTCACTACTTCAACTATAACATCTACCAGGGTGTGAATGAAGAGCGCAGGGAGAGTTACACTGTACAGGCATTGACAAGTATGTCGATCGCTTACCAGATTCTTCCTTCTTTGACAGCGCAGGTATTTGGTGGACTTGATTTCCAGGATAACCAGGATATCAACGAACGTCCTGCCACAATCCCTGTATTCAGGTCATTCGGTGGACAGACGTTTGTTAACAACCGTCGTTACCTGAACTGGAACACCAACGCAACATTGAACTGGTCACAGCAATTTGGTGATCACAAAGTAAGTGCAATTGTTGGTTACGAATTCAAGGAAGAAATTGTAAACTCAGAATCTGCTACTGGTCGTGGATTTGCTAACACTGAGCTTCGTCTGCTCGGACAAGCGGCTAATCCGCAGGCTATTAACGGAACATGGACATCATATCGCAGAAATGGTGTATTCGGAAAAGTTTCCTATGATTATAAAGGTAAATACCTGATCAATGGTACGATCCGTCGCGACGGAAACAGCCGCTTTGGTCGTAACAACCGTTACGGAACATTCTGGGCTGTGGGTGCCGCATGGAGACTTTCTGATGAGTCTTTCCTTGAGAATTCTTCATTCATCGATGAGTTGAAAATTCGCGCAAGCTGGGGTCTACTTGGTAATGCAAATGGTATTGGTAACTTTGCCGCTCTTGGAGTTTATGGTGGAGGTGTTCAGTACCTAGGTAATGCCGGTCAGCGTCCGATACGTCTGGAAAATGACCTGTTGTCATGGGAGAATGAAGAGCAAATTACTGTAGGTTTTGACTTTGCAGTATTGGGTAGCCGACTATACGGTGCCGTTGATTTCTTCCGATCCGACACCGAAGATCAGTTATTTAACATCCCATTGCCTAGTGATTCAGGATACGGTTCGGTTATAGGTAATGCAGGTTCCGTACGAAATGAAGGTGTAGAAATCGAGATTGGAGCGGTTATTCTTGATGTTGGAGGATTCCGTTGGAATTCTGATTTCAATATTTCATTTATCAAAAACGAGTTAACAGCATTGCCAGGTGGTGATGAGCGTATTGGTAACACACTGATCGTTGGTGAGCCTATCAACTTTATCTATGGTGTTCCTTACGCAGGTGTTAACCCTGCCAACGGTAAGGCGATGTGGTACGATACACTGGGTAATCCGGTTTACAACGTACAGCAGCGCGATGGACGAGTTCTTGGATCTCAGATCCCTACTAAATTCGGTGGATGGAATAACACATTCTCGTACAAAGGGTTCTCCCTTGCTGTTTTCTTTCAGTACTCTTTGGATTATCAAGTTTCTAATGCTGAGCTTTACAACATTGCTGCATCCGGATCATTCCGTGATAATCAGCTTGTTTCACAGCTTGACAGATGGCAGAACCCTGGTGATATCACCAATGTTCCAATCGCTTATGAAGGTGGTGTTGTTGATGGATTTGATCAGCAATTCCCGGGATTCTTCCCTAGCCGATATATGTCTGATGGTGGATATGTTCGTTTGAAGCAGATTATGTTGTCGTATGAATTCCAGCCATCGTTGCTAAGCAAAATTGGATTGAAGAGAGTTCAGTTGTTTGCGCAGGCACTTAACATGGTTACCTGGACGAAATATGATGGTATTGATCCTGAAGTTATTGAATACAACAATAACGCCGGACTTTCCAGCTTTGGAGCTTATCCAAACCCTCGTCAGTACACAGTGGGTGTAAATATTGGACTCTAAACAGAAGGATGATGAAAATATATAAGAGAATATTCACAATTATGCTGGCCGGCTCAATGCTGGCAGCATGTGAGGACCAGATAAACGTAGAGCCCAAAGATTCTATTACGCCGGCAATTGCGTTATCGGAATTGAGCGGGTATGATGCAGTCTTGTCCTCCGTATATAGAAGAATGCATGAATTTGGCTACTATGGTCAGTCCATGATTCTTGATGCTGAAGCGTTATCAGACAACCTGGTAATTGCTAACAATACGGGTCGTTACACAGGAGAGGTCGTTAACTCTGTTGGATCCCATGTTGATATCTGGGGTCGATACACAGCGATTAATGAAGCAAATGTTGTGATTGCCGGTGTTCCGGAACTAGAAGATGGAACGGATGCTGAAAAGAATTCAATTCTTGGCCAGGCATTATTCCTGCGAGCATTGCTTTATCATGATCTTTCGAAGGCTTATGGATATGAGCCGGGTCAGGAAGTGAATGGTTTTAACCTTTCGGTTATCCTTCGCACGACACCTACTATTGGTCTGAGCGATGCCGATTTCCGTGAGCGTGCCACTAACACCGCGGTTTATGCACAGATTGAGCAGGATTTATTATCCGCCATTAATTTGCTGCCTGCAGAAACAAGTACTTCCGGTTTTCCGGCTCGTGTATCGAGGTCTGCAGCTAAAGCGTTGCTGGCCCGAGTATATTTGTATGCAGGACGTTACAGCGATGCGGCTAATTATGCTGATCAGGTGATTGCTGAATCTACAATAGACCTTCTAAGTGGTGATGAATATCTTGCCGCATGGGGATCAGCAACGCATGGTGAATCAATCCTCGAGTTTGATATTTCACTGGTTGACTGGTCAACGGTTGATGGTGTAAACAACTCCATGAATTCTGTTACTGCGCAGCACGATGTAGATTATAATGCTACTGGCGGACAGTTTGCGGTTGGAGGTAGTGATGACCTAATCAACTCTATTGAAGCGGGTGATATCCGTGCAGACCTTTGGGTTGATTACAGCAGCAACTGGGAAAACCTGAAATGGAGAGGTGAGAAAGGTGATTACCGTGAGAATATCCCTGTGATCAGAATTTCTGAAATGTACCTTATCTCTGCAGAAGGTAAAGCCAGATCTGGAAATGAGCCGGGTGCCCGGACTACCATCAATGAGTTGCGTGCAGCTCGTGACTTAGGTCCAACAACTGCCAGCGGAGCTGCACTTACAGATCTCATTATGAATGAGCGTCGTGTGGAGTTGGCCTTTGAAGGTCATCGCTGGTTCGATCTGAAACGCCTTGGAATGGATATTCCGAAGCCTCAGACATCCTTTGGACAGTTGGATTATTCTGACTTCAGAATGTTGGCACGAATTCCGATTGGCGAGGTAGTACTGAATGAGTCGTTACAGCAGAATCCTGGATACTAAAATTTAGAAATTATGAAAAGACTTAATTTATATTTAGCAATTCTGCTTGGGTTCTCAATGGTCCTCACAGGCTGTTTTGATGATCCAGGTACGGATATCGTTTGGGAAGGTTCTTATGTGGAGATCCAGGAAGCTACCACAGCTGCAGGATCAACGATTACAAGAGCTTATGCCCAGCAGCCTGATGGCGTTGGTACACCAGTTCGACTACGGGTGAACCTGGCCTCAGCAGCCCTGTCTGCGCCTGTAACAGTGAACTTCGAATTCGGTGGTTCAGCTATTGAAGGCGTTCACTATAACAAGGTGACAAGTGGAAACTCGGTAACTATTCCAGCAGGAGAGTTCTTTGCTTACATCGATTACGAAGTACTTACCTACAACTTCGGAACAGATGAGTCGCAATCGATCTCAGTTACCCTCACGGGGGCAAGTGATGGAGTAGAGTTGAGTAACTATTCTGCTCTTACAATCAATACACGTAAGGAGTGTACTTACGATATTGCCAACTTTATCGGTGATTATGATTGTAATGAGCCTGGTTATGGCATCTATGATGTAACATTCACACAAATTGATGATAACACTGTTGAAATCGACAACTTCTGGGATTTTGGAGGTGTTGCTCAATACGAGTTTGATGCGTCAGGAGGAGTTACATTGCCGGAACAAACTATCCAGATGGGTGGTGAAGGTTGGGTAGTCGCTGGTAGCGGTTCCTATGATCCTTGTACCGGTGGTTTTGCTGTTGATTATACTGTCGTCCGTGTTTCTGACGGTCTGACGTATGATGATAACACGCATACATTCTCTCCGAAATAATTTTACAGAACCAAATGAAAAAGGCGGATGAAAGTCCGCCTTTTTTTTGCTAAACCTTATGCAACCTTTATGGTATAATTTGGGTTATTAAACCATTGCGATTGTTATCCGCTGAAATATTTACGTATGAGGAATACGAACCACATCATTCTTACATTTCTTAGTTTATTCCTGGTAGTACTGCCGGGAACCCTGTTGAGTCAACAGTCCAATGATCAGAAGTCCGCTGAACTTGCGGGGCTTAAGTCAGAACGCGAAGAACTCTTTATAAAGGAAGAGCAGCAGGTGCTTGAATATATTGAGCGCAACAAAGTTCCCAGATCATATATATCAACCGAAGGAGTATCTTATTTCATAGATCACATCGATGACTGGGGAAACCCTGTTTATATAAAAACATTTAACCTTGACGCAGCCAAAACGGTAGGTGTGGATAAACTACGCCAGGGAGGCGGTCTGGGTGTAAACCTCCGCGGCACCGGAATGAATGTGGGTGTTTGGGAGGTATTTGGTGTAAAACAAACACACCAGGAATTTGGGAATCGAGTTCTTACACAGGAAGCTGCCGGTGAAATTGACAATCACGCGACACATGTTACCGGTACTATCATTGCGGCAGGTATTAATCCTGTAGCGCAGGGAATGGCACCCGAGGCACGCGCATTGCTCTATACAGCAAGTAATGACGTTGCGGAAATGACCGGAAGGGCAAAGCCTGACCAAACCGGTTTGCTCCTCAGTAATCACTCCTATGGTCTTTCACTCGGATGGGATTTTAATAATGGCAGCTGGGAGTGGAATGGCAATGCCTCTATCAGCCCGAATGAAGATTATAGATTTGGACTTTACGATGCTAAATCACGGGATATGGATAGGCTGGCTTTCAATGCGCCCTATTATCTGATCGTAAAATCTGCCGGAAATGACAGGACTGATGTAGGTGACGGCTCGAGGCCGCCGGATGGACCCTATGATATTATCGGTACCTGGGGTAATGCTAAAAATATTCTTACCGTTGGGGCTGTGGAGAAAATTCCGAATGGATACACAGGCCCACAGGATGTGCAGATCAGCTCGTTCAGCAGTTGGGGCCCTACGGATGATGGCAGGATCAAGCCGGATATCGTCGGGGTGGGTGTAAGTTTAATCTCACCCATTTCCACTTCTGACGAAGCATATGGATCGTTGAGCGGGACCAGTATGTCAGCACCGAATGTAACCGGATCTCTGGCATTACTTCAACAACTGTATAAACAGGAAACGAACAATTTTATGCGATCAGCCACGCTGAAAGCATTGATCATACATACAGCGAATAAGGCGACAAATTCAGACGGACCTGACTACAGGCACGGCTGGGGCCTGTTAAATGCTGCCGGGGCTGCTAAACATATCCTGGACAGAGACAATCTAAATGTATTCATGCAGGAGCGCGTATTGGCAGAAGGCGGCACCTATGAGGTAGCGATTCATCCTGTTCCAGGCACCAAGGTTACGGTTACCATTGCCTGGACAGATCCTGAGGGCACGCCTTCACCTGCGGAACTTGATCCCACAGATCTCAAACTTGTGAATGACCTGGATATCAGGCTGGTAGATGATGCAGGGAATGAGGCCATGCCTTATATCCTGGCTCCTGAGAATCCTGGAAGAGCGGCACAACGCGGAGACAATTTCAGGGATAATGTAGAAAAAATTGAACTGTTCAATCCCGAACCACGCAGATACCGGGTTGTGGTATCCCACAAGAATACACTAAAGAATGGGCAACAGGCATTTTCATTATTGATCACACAAACTGCTGATTTCGCAGATGGTGACCGTCGTACTCTTTACTGGATTGGTGACGATGGGGAATGGAGCAATGGCGCGAACTGGTCATTATCCAGTGGTGGAATTGCTGCTAATACAGTGCCTGTCTCAACGGATCGGGTGGTGGTAGATGAAAATTC
Source organism: Cyclobacteriaceae bacterium (assembly GCA_050289805.1). GTDB lineage: Bacteria > Bacteroidota > Bacteroidia > Cytophagales > Cyclobacteriaceae > JAUILA01. The sequence goes on along the minus strand of JBNKGL010000003.1, from coordinate 4,653 downwards.
CTTCAGTGGAAACAATCAATTCATTTCCCTGAGCGGAAATGTTGAAGTTTTTTCTTTTACGTGGCTGGATAAAGGGAATAATGGGTTGGCATTGAACAATCATACACTTCGGAGCAATAGTGATCTTGTCGTAAGCTCTGATTCATTTTCACTATCCTCAGCCGGAACATTTTCTGTGCGTGGAAATGGATTATTTGATTTAGGGGCAAATGCACTTCCGGATCTTAACCTGTATTTTGATGCAGCCAATGGAAATTGGTCCGTTTCTGATTTTCTTGATGTAAATCGTGTACAGCTTAACCGTGGAAATCTTTCCCTTTCAGGGGTGTTGGGTGAGATCAAAGAATTGGTCACTTCCGGATCCAATGGAAAATCACTCAACCTATCCGGGGCAAATATTAGCGGATTATCTCTTTTTGAACTTGGTGGAAGCAGTCTAAACTTCTCCGCAGAAAATGCTCAATTGTCTTTTATGGATACCAATGAAGCCCTGATGAAATATTCAGGAATTGACTTTGGAGGTACATTCATTAATCCTGGCGGTACCTTGCTGGTTGATATAAGTAATGGTTCAATTCAGAGGCTTGAAGGAAAAGGTGTAATTGACGTACTCAACAGCAGTCGTATTGATTCACTTTTTCTGGATCCCGGAGCCCAATTAAAAGTGGGTGCAGGGAATGTTTTAAGTATCAGTAATTTCTGGAGTATCAGCAGTTCTTCGGCAAATCCGGTAAGCATTCTATCCTCCATAGCGAATGAAATAGCTACCATCTCTGTTGATACATATGAGAAATTTTGTTTCAATAACCTCGTTATTGATCATGTCAATTATTCAGGAGAAGCCAAGGTAAGTATTGGATTAAACAGCACCACGACCAATGCCGTTGGTTGGTTGTCGCAAGAATGTAATGATGTCCTTTTCGCTGATTTTGATGTTCTGTACAATTGTATAGATGGGATGACCTACCTGGAAAACCGGAGTTCCGGAACTATAAGCGGCTATTCCTGGGATTTTGGTGATGGGAACCTTTCAACGGGGGAAAATGGATATAATCAGTTCACTTCGGAAGGTCCGTTTAATGTTACCCTTACTATCGCAAATGGGGGGAATGTAGAATCTGTTACAAAGTCAGTAACGATGCTCGCTAATCCGGCATTGAATAATAATAAGGTTATTCAGAATAATGATCAGTTGGTAAGTGAAAAGGCGGGTACAGCGTATCAATGGTTTGTTAATGATGAACTTTTGGAAGGTGAAACCGCACGAATTTATCAAATCGGGAACCTGGGAGGAGATTTCTTTGTAGTTACATTCAATGAAGGCTGTAACAGCATATCAGATTCGGTTACGGTTGAGGTCACAGGTATTGAAGATGTAATAACTGACAAAACACTATTGGATCAGATTTATGTATATCCGGTACCGGTGGAAGATGACCTGACTATTCAATGGCCGGAAGCTTCGATACCTAGTAGGCTGGTATTGATGGATTTACATGGACGGTCGATATATTATGATGAAATTAAAAGTGAAAATAATACCTTTGTGGTACCGATGAAATTCTTGCCCTCCGGAATGTATTGGTTAAGGATAGAAAGTGACCGCGGTGTATTTATTAGAAAAATAATTAAATAAAGATCATGAGTTTAATGCTTAAAAAAGGATTACTTCTTACTACGCTGATATTATTGGCTGCCTCTTCCGGGTTTACACAAATCCAGACATTGAAGGGAACTGCCAATAGCGTCATCATGGAGCAAAAGTACCAAACAACGGAGGGATCCCCATATTTGTACAAAGACTGGAAGACAGGAACTATAACTGATATCGATGGTAAGAAATATGATGCTGCACTTGTAAAATACGACTCCTACCAGGATCAGTTACAGATTTTCAAAGATGGATCCACCATGATTCTTGATCCAAAGCTGTATCCTGTTTTCACGATGAATTTCTATGATGATGGAACGGAACAGATTAATCGCTTATTCAAGCATTCATCTTCATTGAATATAAATGGAGGCAGTGGTTTCTATGAAGTACTTTACGAAGGAAAGCACATGCTTATTAGAAAATACCGTACTGATTTTATCAAGAATGTGGTAAGTGACTACGGCACCAACAAGGAAATAGAAAAATTTATATCCAGTGAGTCCTTAATTCTTGTTCTTCCCGATGGAAACATGACGGAGGCGAAAGGGTCCAAAAACGCTATTTTTGAATCCCTTGGTGAATACGAAATGCCGGCAAGGTCCATCGCTAAGAAAGCGCGCTATAATGTAAAAAATGAATATGATTTTGTTCTTCTCCTTGAAAAACTTGATGAGGAAGAAGTTAATTAAAGATTCAATTTGTTGAGGCATTGGTGTACATTTTGTGTCAATCCCTCTTCCAACACTGCAAAAGGTCTGTCGTAATCGGCAGACCTTAGTTTTTTCCGGCTAGCCCCGGTGAAAGACAGATGCGATCCTTTTTGACTATTTAATCCATCACGTGCATATTGTAAAATATAGGGGAGGCATTGTTATATTTGCACCGAAATCAAGAGGTTATGATTTACGTAAGCCGGGAAGAACATTTTAATGCAGCTCATAAGCTGTATAACCCTGCATGGAGCAAGGAGAAAAATCAGGAAGTTTTCGGTCCGTGTGCGAATGAAAACTGGCATGGGCATAACTTTAACCTGATCGTAACGGTCAAGGGCACCCCGGATCCTGATACAGGATTTGTAGTAGACCTGAAGAAACTCAGTAAATTAATCCGGGTTGAGGTTACAGATAAACTTGATCATAAAAATCTGAATCTTGATGTTCCGTTTATGCAGGATAAAATGGCATCCACCGAAAATCTTGTTATGGAGATTTGGAAGATTTTAAATCGAACGCTTCCCGAAATAGCACCTGATGCACGTTTACACTGTGTAAAGCTGTACGAAACGCCGCGCAATTTCGTAGAATATTACGGCGAATGAGGTATTTTCTCATAGCCGGGGAAAGATCTGGAGACCTGCATGGCTCGAATCTTATTCGTTCCATACTAAAACTGGATACCAATGCTTCTTTTTTTGGAATTGGTGGTGACCAGATGGAAAATGCAGGGATGGAGGTCTTTATTCATTATCGGGAAATGGCCTTTATGGGTATTGTAGAGGTTTTGCAAAATCTCCGCACGATCCGCAAAAACCTGAAACTTACTGAAAACGAGATTCTGAGGTTAGAGCCGGATGTTGTAATTCTGATCGACTATGGTGGCTTTAACATGAAGCTGGCGACACGACTACAAGGCAAAGGCATTCCTATCCATTATTATATTTCACCAAAAGTTTGGGCATGGAACCAGGGCAGGGCCTGGAAACTTAAACGTATCGTCGATCGCATGTTTGTGATCCTGCCCTTTGAAAAGGAATTTTTTAAGCGATTTGAATGGGATGTGGATTATGTTGGAAATCCGGTGCTGGATGCGGTAAAAGACCATTCATTTTCAACTTCCGGAATCGAGGATCTCCAGGTCGCTTTATTACCGGGCAGCCGAAAGCAGGAACTGAAATATATGCTTCCCCTGATGATACAGCTGGCCCAGGCACACCCTGAATGGTCATTTCGTCTTGCAACCGTAGATAATCTGGACCCCGGAATGTATGATGAGATTTTGTCACTGGAAAATGTCCAGGCATTTCCGGGCCATACGTATGATCTTTTAAAACAATCCAGGGCCGCGGTAGTCACGAGCGGTACAGCCACCCTTGAAACGGCATTGATCAAAGTTCCACAGGTTGTAATTTACAGGGCAAGCCCTGTAACCTATGCGATCGGAAGCAGGCTGGTGAAGACCCCGTTCATTTCCCTGGTTAATCTTATTGCCAATAAGCAGGTGGTCATTGAGTTGCTGCAGGACGCAATGAATTTGAAGAATCTTGATTCTGAATTATCCAGACTGATGAATGATGATGCTTATCGGCGTACAATGATTTCGGCCTATGATTCAATCCACGAAACCCTCGATGTAGGCCGGGCATCTGATAATGCGGCCAGGTTGATATACGGCTATCTTATCGAATGATATTTTGTACCTACGGCACAATCTAAAACAAATCAATGATTTGCTACCCATATTGAGTCCCTCCGGGACTCTTTTTTTGATCAAATCAACATTGAATTTGCAAATACGTTTATAGTTTGATTATCCCGTAGGGATTGGCTATGGGTAGCAAATGGGAATCATGAAATTTCGCCGTGCCATAGGTACGGTTCATTAACCTCAAACGAGCAGTGCAACAAATGAAATGGAACAGGGATAAGCATATAAATCTTATCCCGTAGAGATTGGCTATGGGTAGTAATTGAAGATGATAGAATAGGGCCGTGCCATAGGTTCATTAACCTCCAACACGTAGTTCAATTAAGGAATTGGAACAGGTATACGCACATGAATCATATCCCGCAGGGCTTGGCTATGGGTAGCAACCGTGCCATAGGGTTCATTAATCTCCGACACGTAGTTCAACAAAGGAATTGGACCAGGGATACGCACATGAACCATATCCCGTAGGGATTAGCTATGGGTTCCAATTGAAGAGCCGTGCCATAGGTTCATTAACCTCCAACACGTAGTTCAATTAAGGAATTGGAACAGGTATACGCACATGAATCATA
>JBNKGL010000002.1:0-333183 GCA_050289805.1 Cyclobacteriaceae bacterium | reverse complement strand
ATAGTGATCGTTTTGTTGGAAAAGACGCCCAGGAATACTGGGACTGTGTGGATCTTTACATTGGGGGCTCGGAACATGCAACAGGCCACCTGCTTTACTCAAGATTCTGGACGAAATTCCTGTACGATCGGGGAATGGTAACCGTGGATGAGCCATTCAAAAAACTGATCAACCAGGGAATGATCCAGGGCCGGTCAAACCTCGTTTACCGGATCAAGGAATCAAATACCTTTGTTACATTTCAGAAACGTCATGAATATGATACCATCCCCATGCATGTGGATGTAAATATTGTTCATAACGACGAACTCGACCTGGAGGCGTTCAAAGCCTGGCGTCCCGAATTGGCAGATGCGGAATTCATCACCGAAAACGGCAAATTTATTTGCGGACATGAAGTTGAAAAGATGTCTAAAAGTAAATATAACGTGGTAAATCCTGATGATATAATAGAACGCTATGGCGCAGACACCTTGCGAATGTATGAGATGTTCCTGGGGCCCCTGGAGCAATCAAAACCCTGGAATACCAATGGTATAGACGGTGTTTTCAAATTCCTCAGAAAACTCTGGAACCTGTTCCACGATGATTCTGACGCATTCGTTGTGTCCGAGGAAAAACCTACGGAACAGGAACAGAAAATTATTCACAGGACCATCAAAAAAGCCCAGGAAGATATTGAACGCTATTCGTTCAATACGTCAGTAAGTGAATTCATGATCTGCGTGAATGAACTCACATCCTTAAAGTGCAATAAAAGAGAGGTACTGGAGAAACTTGTGATCATGATTGCGCCATATGCACCCCATATCGCCGAGGAACTCTGGCATAAGCTTGGTCATACAACAACGGTGAATGATGCCACATATCCTTCCTACAATGAAGAATTCCTGCAGGAAGATTCATATGAGTATCCGGTATCCGTAAATGGCAAGATGCGCGCTAAAATGCAATTTCCGGTAGATATGCCATCGGATCAGATCCAGGCAGAGGTGTTGGCCTCAGAAGCAATTCAAAAATGGCTCGAAGGTAAAGCCCCTAAAAAGGTTATCATCGTACCTAATAAGATTGTGAATGTCGTGGTTTGATCAATTGAATTTCGGAGCATGCCTTATTACACCTTTGAGCTGAATCAGTTCTTTTCGGAGATTTTTCCGGGGGTGGCCCAAATACTAACCTGAGTTTCTCAAACAGACCTTTTGTTTGATTGAGATCATGATACAGGTCTACCCATTCATGGGTAATGATCGTAAGAGGATTATGGGTCGTCAACGGATTTTTTATTCCGTAAATCACTTCTTCCTCTTCTTCCTGAAACGTGCCAAACAGTCGGTCCCAGACAATTAAAATTCCCCCGAAGTTTTTATCAATATACTTGTCATTGCTGCCGTGATGAACACGGTGATGTGACGGGGTATTCAGGAAATATTCAAGAAACCCAAGTTTCCCAAAGAGCCGGGTATGAAGATAAAAATTATAGAGGTAGATACAGGTTTCCAGAAAAAGTACGTCCATGGGATGATAGCCCACGATACATAACGGAACATAAAACCAGAACCTGTAAAAGAAATTAGTCAGCGGTACCCGGATCGCAGTGGTAAAATTGTACAAATTTGAAGAATGATGGATTACATGCGAGGCCCAGAAAAAGCGTGATTTATGGCCAATGAAGTGGAAAATATATGCTGTAAGATCTGAAAGCAGGAATAAACTGAACCAGTATAAAATTCCCGAATCTGCCTCAATCAGTGGAATGAATCCATGGACGTTGTAAAAAATAAATAATACAACTCCCCTGAAGATAATATTGATTGATACACTTGTAACGGCTATTGCAAGATTGGCTCCTGAATCAAGGGTATTATAGAGTTTCTGAGAATCCCTGATTGAAACCACAATTTCCCATACGATCAGAAAGATAAAAAGTATGACAAACCCCAAAAATACATTCGTTTCCATTAGTCTGCATAATTGATTTATCCTTCAATTTAAAGGCAGACGGGCCTCTTTGCATTTCGGTTATTGCCGGTGGAATTAAAATATTATGCGATTTCTGCAACAAATTGCAGCCGGTATGGATTCATTTTCATAAATCAATTCATGAATAAAGGAAAGAGAAAAAAAAACGGAAACCTGCCGAACAGAGGTTTCCGTTTTTAAATTCTTACTCATACCTGAGCGACTTGATTGGATTTGCGCTTGCAGCGAAATAAGATATAATACTGACGGTTATATAGGCAATCACAATGGATATCAGACCGGCGATGAGAAATACTCCTGCGCCCAATTCAATTCGTAAGGGAAATTCAGATAGCCATTCCCGCATGAAGTAGTAGGCAGGAAATATTGCCAGGAAAAAGGCGATGGCCACATATTTGATGAATTGCATTGACATTTTGTTGGTGATATTCCATACAGAGGCGCCCATTACTTTACGTACACCAATCTCCTTGGTTCGTTGTTCAGCAATGAATGAGGCTAGTCCGAATAATCCCAAACAGGCGATGGCGATGGCGATGGCTGTGAAAATGGTAAATACACTTCCCAGGCGCTGCTCCTCACGGAAGAGATTGTCAAAATCCTGATCAAGGAAGGAGTATTCAACAGGTTCTTCCGGTGCCAGACCAGACCATTTTTCTTCTACAAGATTAACAAGTGCATCTGCTTTTCCAGTGTAACGCACATACAAGGTGGAATTATCCTTGCTGAATAAAAGCAGTAGCGGACGAATAGGCGTTTTTATCGTTTCAAAGTTAAAGTCCTTCATAACACCTATAACCTGAAGCGAAACCGGTTCTTCTCCATTAAAGCTTAGTATCCGTTCCTCAAGGGGATTGGCAAATCCGAATTCTCTAACAGCTGCCTCATTCATCACAATTGCCAATGAATCTGAAGGAAAATCCTTTGAGAAATACCGGCCTTCGACCATCTCAATACCCAGGGTTGAGGCGAATGTTTCATCTGTATAGAACGTTCCACAAATGTGATCAAGGTCACTCCCTTCAGCTCTGAAAATGGTAGTGTTATTAACACCCGGCAACTCATTATTTGAGAAACTCACATCTTCAACCACCGTGTTTGCCATCAGTTCATTTCGGAATACGTCTGAATTTTCAGCAAGACGTCCGACATTCTCAATAATCATAACCTTGTCCTTGTCAAATCCCAGTTTTTCATTTTGCATGAACTTTATCTGGCGGAAAACAACAGCCGTACAAATTATAAGCACAATGGAAATCCAGAACTGGAACGTTACAAGGAAGCTTCGGATCTTGCCTCCCTTCACTCCCTTCAGCTTTCCTTTAAGCGTTTCGGCCACATCAAAGGAAGTGAGGTAAAAGGCAGGATAGGATCCCGCGAGCAATCCGATTATCAGCATCAGGGCTGCCATAATTACAATCATTACGGGCGTGAAAAGAGAACTCAAAACCATTTCCTTACCGGAAAGCTGGTTGAAATATGTCAAAAGCCCCGAAACAATTGCAATTGCCAGAATCGTTGATAATGTACTGTACAAAACAGATTCAGAAATAAATTGTCCGATCAGCGACTTGCGCAATGAACCCATGGTTTTACGCAATCCCACTTCCTTCGCCCTGTTGGCATATTTTGCCGTAGACAGGTTCATGAAATTGATAGAGGCAATCACAAGGATGAAGATCCCTATCGCTCCTAGAATATATACATACTTTATATCTCCCACGGGAATAGGTTCGTCTGTAAGGGTAGAATATAAATGAACACGTTCCATCGGGAATGAGAAGTATTCATAAATACCTCCCTCTGCCTCCATTTCTGCGAGGGTTTTACCCATGAATTCCTTCAGGATTGGCGATACATTCTTATCAATAATCGGGCGGAGCTTTTCGTCCACAACATCGGCATTTGCACCTTCGCGAAGAACATAATAACAGAAAAAACTATTACTGAGCCACGCGGCCTGTTTTGGATTCATCCACTCGAAAGAGTCCATGGATAACAACACTTCAAAAGGCAGCTGCGTATTATGCGGAATATCCTCAATAACACCTGACACAACATATTCAGATTTTTCATTGCCGATAAGCAGCGTCTTGTTCAATGCAGGAGAATCCCCAAAATACTTCTCTGCCACAGATTTTGTAATGACCATTTTATTCGGACCTGTGAGTGCCCCATCCGGATTTCCTTCAATGAAGGGCAACCTGAAAACCTGGAAAAATCCGGAATCCGCAGCGAATACCTTGCGTTCTGTATAGATAATATCCGACTGCCTGAAAACCCATTCGCCAAACTGAAAGAGTCGTGTGGCTTCTTCCACCTCCGGGATCTCCGTCTCAAGAGTATAGGGCAATTGTGAGTTGGTTGTGGAGGTATAAACTTCCTGACCAGCGATTTTGCCATGAAGGTTCAGGCGATATATGTTCTCGATATTCGGATAGAATTTATCGTAGCTGAGTTCATCCGCGATATACATCGCTATGAACAGGCATGCGGTAATTCCCACGGTTAGTCCGAAAATATTAATGATAGCGAAGAACTTGTGCTTCGCCATGTTCCGTAATGCGACTTTAAAGAAATTCCTGATCATGATTGTTGTTTTTGAGTTTTGAGTTTGTTGTTATTCGCTGCGCAATGAATTGACCGGATTGACCGTGGCAGCTTTCACTACCTTTCCGGTAACGGTTCCGAGTGCTATCACCAGCAGGATCAGGCTACCCAGTACCATGGAGCTTATATTTGGTGGTGCATAATATTGCCATATCATCGCGAGTAGGGCATCCACAAAATAGTATGCGGCAAGGGAACCCAGCAGGATCGAAATTGCCACCATTATCACAAAGGGCAAATTTAATTTTGATACAATACTCTGAACCGATGCACCCAATACTTTCCGTACTCCGATTTCCTTGGTACGCCTCAGCAGATTGAGGGATATCATGGCATATAAACCTGTAATGGAAAGAATCATGGCGACAAGGCCCAGGAATACGAACATGGCGATGATATTTTTATTCACAGTCTTGTCTTCTGCCATATCATCATTCATGTAAATACCGTTATAAATCCTGAAAGGAAATAGACTGCTGAATTCCTCACCAAGGGCTTTATGAGCTGCCAGCATATTATCTGCCGACGTACGTATGATGATCCTGGTATAATTATCCTTATCAGCAAGTCTGAAAAGAATAGGTTCCACCGGACCCCAAAGAGCATTAGTGTAGGTGTCTTCCACAACTCCTATAATGTACAGTGAGGTTGTATCATTGAGAGTAAGCTTGTGGCCAATTGGATCCTGAATATTGTACTGCCGAATAAATTCTTTATTGGCAACTACAGATTCTGCTAAATCTGTCTCGGAATTTTCTGCAAAACCGCGGCCATCGAGAACCTCAATATCCATCATTTCAAAATAATCATACCCTACATTATAGGATTCAATATTATACTGCTTATCATCCATGGAAATCGTAAGACCACTCACATAGGAAAGAATGTGGTGTTCTGAACCGGATACCTTTTCTACAATATCATATTTTTCAAGGGCACTTGCGAGCTGATCATATTCCCGGCCATCTTCGACAAAGGTATATATGATCTCATCCTTATTAAATCCAAGATCTATTTCATCCTGAAATTTCGCATTATTAACGAATGCAAATGCGGCAACAAGAGCGATAAGTGAAATACTTAACTGCAATACAAGCAATACTTTGCTGAACAAGGTATTGCCGCCAAACTTTATTGTACCACGCAAGATCGGGGTTGCCTCAAACCGGCTGATATAATAACTGGGATAACTTCCCGCAATCAGACCGATCACAATGAGCAATCCAAAAATGAACAGAATAAGCTCCTTATTCGCCAAATAATCAATCTTCAAATCAACAAAGTCCCACATTGCATTGTAGTATGGGATGAGTAGTTCGGCGATCACTATTCCAATCATTACTGAAAAAACGCACATCACGAGATTTTCAATAATAAATTGAATCATCAACTGCGAACGAATACCACCCATCACTTTTCTGAGTCCGATTTCTTTCAGGCGCCGCCCGGACATTGCAATTGAAGTATTGGTATAATTAAAACAAGCGAGCAGCATCAGGAGAATCGCCATAACCATCGGCCCGATGATTGCAGCTGTAGGAACTCCCCTTGTTAGCCACATTGCCCATGCATTACTGTTTTGTGCCCGGTCGGCCATTCCATCAAGTGTTGCCAGTTCAAAACGAATAACCTTGAAATCTTCCCTTGCTTCATTCTGAACAGGAACCACCGACTGCATCTGTTCTACAACTCCCGACACAGCCGCAGGATCCTTGATCTGTACGAACGTAGTTGTCCAGAAATTCCAGGGACGTTCAAAGAGATCTTCCTCGACATACCTGTAATTCTCAATGGAAGCAATGGCCTCAACAAATTCGAGGCTTGAATTTTCAGGAAGATCGCGAAAAACCGCAGCTATCGAATAAGACCTGGGCTCGTCATTCACAAGGTGTTCAATAGTCTGACCAATTGGATTGGCTTCACCAAAATACTTCGAGGCAGCCTCTTCTGAAATAACCAGTTGTTTAGTTCCATCAAAATCCCTGGTACTTCCCTGGGTTATTTCAAAAGTGAACACGTCAAATATGGATGCATCTGTAAAGAGAATATTCGTTTCAATTACATTCTCCTCAAGCTTAACAGATGCGTATGAGGGTATCATACGAACTGTTGCATCAATACCTGACACATCATTTTCCAGCATCTCACTGAATTTCAACGGCACAATGCCATAGGGTTGCTCGGCGTCATTATAATCGCGTACAGATACGACATGGTAGATCTGATCGAGATTCTTCTGATTGTGATCAAACTTAGCATTGAAGTCGTAGTTCAGATAGGCGATAATGCAACAAGCAATCGCAATACCCATGCCCATCATGTTGATGATTACATACGACTTATTCTTTAGAAGACTTCTAAAGGCAATTTTAATATAGTTGCGGAACATGAGTTGTTGTTTTGAGTTGACCTTGAAGTACTAAATCATGACCTCTGCATCAGATATGAAACTGCTCCTTTATGTTTTCGGTCACGACCTTTCCATCGAAAAGGTTTATGATCCTGTGTGCATAATTGGCATCATAAGGAGAGTGCGTCACCATGATGATGGTGGTACCTTCTTCATTCAATTCGGCCAGTAGCTTCATAACTTCTTCACCATTCGCACTGTCCAGATTACCTGTCGGTTCATCGGCAAGTATCACCTTGGGTTTTGCCACAATGGCGCGGGCGATAGCAACACGCTGCTGCTGTCCACCGGAAAGCTGCTGCGGAAAGTGATTTCGGCGATGCATAATATTCATACGCTCAAGCACCTCTTCTACCCTCCTCTTCCTGTCGGCAGACGGAACTTTCAGGTACAATAATGGCAGCTCCACATTTTCGAATACAGTGAGCTCATCGATGAGGTTAAAGCTTTGAAACACGAATCCGATCGATCCTTTGCGCAGCTGTGCGCGTTGTCTTTCGCTGTAATTGCTTACTTCGTGTTCTCCGAAATGGTATTTCCCTTCCGAAGGGTTATCCAACAATCCCAGGATATTTAGAAGTGTTGATTTACCACATCCAGAGGGTCCCATGATGGCCACAAATTCACCATCCTTAATTTCAACATTGATGTTGTTCAGCGCAGTTGTTTCCACTTCATCCGTGGTGTATACTTTCTGCAGGTTTTCGATTTTAATCATGATTATAATTATTGTTGTTGTTATTTATTTTAAAATTAAAACTTCACTATCTCCAAAATTGTCATAGGATGAGGTAATCACCTTGTCCCCGGGCTCAAGACCCTCAAGCACTTCGAAGAATTCTGTATTCTTTCGGCCCAGGCGAATGTTTCTTCGCTCTGCCTGTGTTTCATTCTCATTTACAACGAACACCCAGTTTCCTCCGGAGTCTTTGTAGAATCCTCCAACAGGCAACAAAAGCTCCTCAGATGATTGTCCGAGTTCAATTCTCAGACGTACCGATTGTCCGCGTCGTATCCGCTCAGGGATCTCGCCGGTAAATTCCATATCTACCTCAAATCTTCCGTTGGTAATTGTTGGATAGAGATAGGTGATGACAAGCTCATAGTCCTTACGGTTGAAAGGTGCTGTGGCCTTCAGACCTTTTGAAATTCTTGGCAGGTAGAGTTCATCAATTGGTGTACGTACCTTATAGGCCCCAACCTTATCGATCTGACCAAGCCGCTGGCCGGGATTTACTGCCATTCCCTCAAATAGCTGGGGGGTCGACAGCTGCCCGTCAATCGGGGAACGTATTACCAGGTTATCCAGGATCTGGCCTACTCCGTCAAGGCTTGCCGACATCCGGCGCTCAGATTCATTGAGCTGCACCAGCTGTCGCATCCGAGAAATAGAATCATTCTGATAGCTGGAATAGGTAATTTCCATTCTTTTCAGGTTGTAAAAATAATCAGCCTCTGTTTGCTCAAAATCCTGTTTGGAGATCAGTTTTTTCTCATAAAGCAACTTTTGACGCTCATATTGAGGTTTCAGTTTCGCAAGCTGATTTTCAATCTGGGCGAGCGTCTGCTGCTGCTGAAGATCGTTTTGTTCCAGGGAAAGACGGGTTTGACGAACCCGGTTGATACTTTCGTTCAGGCTGGCTTCCTGGCTGAGTACACTTAATTCGCGATTCAGGTTGGTAAGCTCGAGGATTATATCACCTTTCGCCAGCATGGCACCGCTTTCTGCATGTACCTTCTTAATAGTACCACCTTCAATAGCATCAAGGTAGAATGTCACTGCAGGTTCCACCGTTCCTGTTTGAGGAATATAATCCTGAAACACCCCGCGGCGCACTTCCTGAATTGTGATCTTCTCCCGCTCTACATTAAGCTTCTGCCGGCGGTCTGCCCAGCCTAGCTGGTATATAATAAGTGCAACAATCAGAGTACCCCCAACGATCATTGCGATTCGCTGCAGGGTCCACTTCTTCTTTTTAATCTGTCTGTCCATCAAATAGAAAATAATTTCTTCGCTTATCTAAATGCCAACAAGTGTGCCAATACCAAAGAAAGCCCTATATGGCCCAATTTCAACAATATTGCCGTTCATAACCGTTCAGGTTTGAACGAAGGCGTCCGATATCGAACAAATAATAAAACTGATTTATAGGAGAAATGGCCTTGAATTGGTAATATCGAAGGTGTCAAAGAACGGTACCAGTTTTGTAGTGGCTAAATAAAAAATCAGTTACAATGAGTGAAGCTAAAACAGGAAAGATATTAATCGTTGATGACAACGAGGATCTTTTGAAGGCTGCCAAGTTGTTTTTAAAACGGCATTTCGGGCAGGTGGACCTTGAAAAAAATCCTGAAGTAATTCCTGCATTGCTGAGTAATGAAAGTTATGATGTGATACTGCTTGACATGAATTTCACCAAGGATGTAAGCAGTGGAAAAGAAGGATATTATTGGCTCGAACGAATTCTGTCGATTGATCCATCGGCCGTGGTTGTTTTGATCACAGCCTATGGTGATGTGCAAATGGCGGTTAAGGCGATCAAAGCCGGTGCTACGGATTTTGTTTTGAAGCCATGGGAGAATGAAAAACTGCTGGCGACCATCTACTCTGCCATGCGTCTTCGTGAATCCCGGATGGAAGTGGAAGAGCTGCGTACCCGGCAGAAGGAATTAAGCCAGAAGCTCAACGACCGGTACGGGGACATTATTGGTGACAGCCCGGCGATGATGAAGGTTTTTGAGACCATCGACAGGGTAGCTGCAACAGATGCCAATGTACTGATACTGGGAGAAAATGGTACCGGTAAAGAACTGATTGCACGGGCAATTCACCAGAACTCACTCCGAAAAGATGAAATATTTGTAAGTGTCGATCTGGGCTCGATCTCTGAAAGCCTGTTCGAGAGCGAGCTGTTTGGCCATAAAAAAGGTTCATTCACCGATGCAAAGGAAGACCGTGCCGGGCGATTCGAAAATGCACATGAAGGCACACTGTTTCTCGATGAGATCGGTAACCTGAGCATGAACCTTCAGACAAAGTTATTGTCGGTATTGCAAAGCAGAAAAGTGAGCCGGGTTGGAGAACACCGTGAAAGGCCCATAGATATCCGCCTGATTTGCGCCACAAATATGCCTCTTTATGAAATGGTGAAAGAAAATACTTTCAGGCAGGATCTTTTATACAGAATCAACACGATAGAAATTCGCCTGCCTGCGCTTAGGGAACGCCTTGAAGATATTCCATTACTGGCGGCCCATTTCCTCCAAACCTATAATGAAAAATATCAGAAGGAAATACGCAAACTCAGTGATGCAACCATCACAAGAATGCAGAAATATCAATGGCCGGGTAATGTGCGGGAACTTCAGCATGCCATTGAACGAGCGGTAATCATGAGTCCTTCGCAGGTACTCCAGCCGGAAGATTTTAATTTTGGTACGGTCAGCAGAACGGATGATGAAAACGTAACGCTCGACCAGTATAACCTGGAAGATGTGGAAAAAATACTGATTCGCAAGGTACTTCAAAAATATAATGGCAATATTACACAAGCCGCCCAGGCACTCGGGTTAACCCGATCATCTCTTTACCGTAGATTGGAAAAACATGGGCTTTAAGGGTTTCAGGATTCGCGTTATCATCAGGGTCATTCTGATTGCAGCCACATTGGCCGTAATGCTGTACACCCTGTTGGCACTGGATGCATGGTTTGCCTTCTTCATCCTGTGCTTTATTCTGGCAGGTCAGTTGGCAGACCTGTTCCATTTTGTGGAAACTACCAACCGGAAGCTTACCCGTTTCCTGGAGTCTATCCGATATTCAGATTTCGTGTCCACCTTTACCACCGACAGCCGCCTGGGTGATTCCTTTAAGGATCTGAATATTGCATTCAATGAAGTTCTGGAAGCTTTTCGTGTTGCCAGGTCTGAAAAGGAAACAAACCTTCATTTTTTGAATACCATCGTTGAACATGTGAGCACGGGTCTTCTTGGATATGATAACAACGGAAATATTGAACTCATCAATGCCAGTACAAAACGACTGATCGGCATCTATGCCATCCACAACATAGAAGATCTGTTGGAACGTCATCCCAAGTTCTACAAGACCATCTTTGATCTGCCTACCGGGAAGAGTACAATATACCGGAACCAGGATGAAGAGCAAATATCTGTAAGTGCCACCGAAATTATTTTGCGCGGCAAAAAGGTTAAGTTGATTTCTCTTCAGAACATCCAGACACAACTTCAAAAGAAGGAAATCGAGGCATGGCAGAACCTCACACGTGTGCTTCGCCATGAGATCATGAACTCCATCACACCCATTGCATCACTCACTACTACACTGAGGACCATTCTCGCTGAGGATTTACGGGCAAATGGCTCTGAATTCATCATGGATGAAGAAACAAAGGACGACCTTACTGATGGTCTTGGCACGATAGAGGGACGCAGCAAAGGTCTGATCAGCTTTATTGATGCGTACCGCGATTACACGTCCATACCTCTTCCCGATCCCGAACCGATTGTAGTAAAGGATCTGCTTCACAGAATTGAAACGTTATTGAAGTCGTCACTTGAAAGCCACAAAATTAACCTGAAGCTTTACGTCGTACCGGACGACCTGGTAATCAACGCGGATGATAAACTAATTGAACAGGTCCTGATAAACCTCGTAAAGAATGCCATTGAGGCTTCACCGGACAATGCTTCGATTGATATTTATGCTGGCAAATCCGATGATGGAAATGTACGAATCATTGTCGAGGATCACGGGCAGGGCATCATCCGGGAAGCACTGGATAAAATTTTTATTCCCTTTTATACAACGAAGAAAACGGGGTCCGGTATTGGCCTGAGCCTGTCACGGCAGATCATGCAGCTCCACAATGGATCCCTCACTGCCGATTCAGAACCCGGTAAATTCACCCGCTTTACCCTGAAATTCTAGCTAGCGACGAAAAGTGCTGTGGTCCTGCCGCTCTATATCCTGCTCCTTCACAAGTACGTAGATGGAATAAACACTAAGAGCGGTACCAAATGGAAAATTAAAAAGATTAAAAATCGACAGCACCACCGCCAGAATTAAGGCCCATCTCTTATTATTGAGAAGTCCGATCCCTGCTACCAGCCCGGGAATACTGAGCATGATCAGAAGCACAGGAACGAATGATAACAGCAGAGAGAAAACCATTTCTGCATCAGGGTCATCTGCTATAGGAATTAAGAACCTGAATACCGCAGCGACCACAAATCCGGCAATCAGGAGATAACCGCTCATTACCAGATGAAGAATTCCGAGAACTTTATAATGTTGTTGCATTGCTTTGTTGTTTTTGATCTGTTGAATAAGGTAGTTAAGAGAAATTCAAATTCAAAGAAATAACAACTGAGCGGTAATTTTTCAGGCTGGCACTCTATTTTCCAACCTTAAGGTAAGGCCTCCACTCATCACAGTGATACCCGGAATAATCACGAAGAAACATCACATAACTTGGCCTGAACGGCTTATACTGCAGGTTTATACCTGCCTCTTCAGGTGTAAAATCCCCCTTAAATGCGTTGCACCGCTTACAGGCAGTAATGAGATTGTCCCACGATGACTTTCCACCCCGTGAACGCGGCATCACATGATCAAGTGTTAATTCAGTATGGGTTCCGCAATACTGGCAGTTAAAATTATCTCGCTTGAAAATATTCTGCCTGGTGAGCGCAACGCCCTTGTATGGAATATGAATATACCGGGTCAGCCGGATCACCGCAGGCATGGGGAAACTTTGCGATACCGATCGAATTACATGACCGTTCGCAGATTCCACCAGTTCTGTTTTGCGGAGGAAAGTAAGCAGAAATGCACGTTGTACCGTACAAACAGAGATTGGTGAGTAGTCTTGATTTAATACCAACACCTTTCGATTCACCAGTTAAAAATACATTTCCGCAAGTTCCCAAGCAAAAACGACTATGAATTTTTGAGGATGCGCCGGATCGAATTCAATTTATGGGTGTACTCACCACTTGATTCCACAAAAATTCCCTTTTCATCCAGGAAATCAATTCGAACCTTACCGGAGGCATGAATGATATGGCCTTCACCCATGATAATGCCTACGTGATGAATTTTCCCTGAATCATTCGTAAAAAAAGCCAGGTCGCCCTGACGGGCCTCTCCAATTCCTTCAACTTCCTTTCCCTGACTTGCCTGCTGACTGGCATCACGAAGAAGGGAATAGCCTGCGATCCGGTAAACCATCTGGGTAAATCCGGAACAGTCAATACCAAACGGCGATCTCCCTCCCCACATATAGGGGGCATTCAGGTATTTCAGGGCAATTTTCCGTAAAAACTCATAATCCATCCGCTGGCCTAAAGCCTTCGCTTCACCATTAAAGGCAAGCTGCTCTTCCATTTTAAAAAGCTCACTTGTACTAATGGGTAAAACACTTCCCATGAGTATTTGCACCGACTGTTTCTGGTAAAGTATCGTAGTGGAGATCTCAAGGCATACCTTGTAATTTGACAGGTTTATCTGCTCATAATAGGCGTCTGAAATGGTTGTGTGCTGTCGATGATCGATCCACCCTTCATACCCGTCATAATTGATGCGGATACGAAACCATTTTCCGTTTTTAGAAATCTCCAGAATTTCATAATGCTCGCCAAAAAGCAATTGTGTTACCTGCTCACTAACATCAGCGGCTTCTGCCCGTACAGGCATAAGCGCCAGCCTGCAAATACCCTTGGTTCCTGTTGTACTCATTGAAGTTTCATACGATCAAGTTCACGCTTTGTATCACGTTCTTTGATAGAATCCCGCTTGTCATAAATTTTCTTTCCCTTGCCTAATGCGATCTCCAGCTTGGCAAAACCCCGGTCGTTGATAAATAACCTGATGGGCACCAGGGTTAACCCTTTCTCTGCAATCCTCGATTCGAGCTTCTTTAATTCCTGCTTTTTGAGCAACAGCTTCCGTTCCCGTGCCTCTTCATGACTGTAAAAGGAACTGTTTTCATACGGACTGATATGAATTCCCTTTGCATACAGCTCTCCCTTCCTGAAATAGCAATATCCATCGGTCAGGTTTACTTTGCCTTCACGTATCGACTTGATCTCAGTGCCTTTGAGCACAAGTCCGGCAATGTATTTATCAAGAAATTCATATTCAAACCGTGCCTTACGGTTTTTGATCTGAATAGTATTTGAAAATCTCTTGCTGTCCTTACTCATATACGCCAAAGGTAGAAAAATTCATCGAATGTTATGATAAACCCCATAATAAGCAAAAAGGCCTCCCAATAAATTGGAAGGCCTTTGGCATACTCGCATCACAATTCTAGTTCAACGATCTTCTTGCCAGGTAAAAATCCACTTTTTCCAGCGAATCATCATTAATCCGGGCATCCATTTCGTCGAGCGTTCTCGGTGGAGGTACTATTACCTTATCCCCTTTTTTCCAATTCAGGGGCATCGCTACTTTATATTTATCAGAAACCTGTAATGCTTCTAAAACACGGAGGATCTCATCCATATTTCTACCTATATTCAACGGGTAATACATGATCAACCGAATCTTGCGAGATGGGTCTATAAAGAAGACTGCTCTCACTGCGGCTGTTTCACTCTCATTCGGTTGAAGCATGCCATATAATTTCGACACTTTCATATCGAGATCGGCAATGATGGGAAAGTCGAGGTATATGCCCGTATTCTCCCGAACATTATTAACCCAGGCGAGGTGTGCATGAACGCTGTCAATACTCAATCCCAGCAAGGCGGTATTCATGGCATCAAATTCACTTTTACGTTCTGCAAAGCCACTCATTTCAGTGGTGCAAACAGGAGTAAAATCAGCCGGGTGTGAAAACATCACTACCCATTTGCCCTTTTCATATTCAGAAAATTGTAGGGGTCCTTTTGTCGTTACCGCTTTGAAGTCAGGTGCCTGATCACCAATGCGCGGCATGCTCGTTATTTTCAGGGTTTCTTCAGCTTCCATAGTACATTTTTAATTGTGATAATTAAATGTACCTGATATCCCCTTAGGAAAACGTGACTTTTGTTACCGAACAGATCCCGGTCCGACTCCCGGCTCAGGACCGGGAAATTACACCGGGATGACGAAAAAAAAGAGTTGTGTTGTTTGACCCTTACAGCAGCTCAGCAAAGTGTTCCACCTACCTTTCGGCAGGCAAGCTGAACGTAGTGATCCACTTAAATCAAGGTATCCACTTAATATTGCTGAAGTCGGGCTTTCGTTTTTCAAGAAACGCATTTCTTCCTTCTTTCGCTTCCTCGGTCATATAGGCAAGACGCGTTGCCTCTCCGGCGAATACCTGCTGCCCGACCATCCCGTCATCGGTGAGATTGAAAGCAAACTTGAGCATTTTGATCGATGTGGGCGATTTGGCCAGAATTTCCTGTGCCCACTGGTAGGCTGTATCTTCAAGCTCTTCATGAGGAATCACGGCATTCACCATCCCCATGTCATAGGCTTCCTGTGCTGAATAATTTCTTCCCAGAAAAAATATTTCCCGGGCCCTTTTCTGTCCGACCATTTTGGCCAGGTATGCAGACCCATAACCCCCGTCGAAGCTGGTAACATCAGCGTCTGTCTGCTTAAAGATCGCATGTTCCTTGCTGGCCAGCGTAAGGTCGCAAACGACATGCAGACTGTGCCCGCCGCCCACAGCCCATCCGGGCACAACAGCAATAACGACCTTCGGCATGAACCTGATAAGTCGTTGCACCTCCAGGATATTGAGCCTTGGCATGCCTTCATCATCAACATATCCCTGATGACCCCGTGCATTCTGATCTCCCCCGCTGCAAAAAGCATATTTGCCGTCCTTTGGTGAAGGGCCTTCCGCAGAAAATAAAACGACACCAATGGAGGTATCCTCCCGTGCGTCAAGAAATGCCTCAAAAAGCTCCGCAACTGTCTTTGGCCGGAACGCATTGCGCACTTCCGGGCGGTTGAATGCGATTCGGGCCACTCCCCCCGATTTCCTGTAAGTGATGTCCTGATATTCCTTGACCGTCTGCCACTTGATTTCGCTCATGTCGTTTTTTTTGATTTCAAAATTACAATAAATGTGAGTTTTACCGAATGCCTAACTGGCTAAAAAACCCGTATTCCTTTTTTATTGTTTCCTAAAAATTTTCCTGATCAGCGTTCTGTCGAGAATCTTCTGACCGGTTTCACCGTGCGCGATTTCCCTGCCGTTATCAGTCGTTACGATTACACTGCAAATGAGTTCCTTCCCTTCCCAAGCCGTTATTTCGGCGGTGAAAATGAGTTCTTCGCCGGGAAAAGCCGGTGACAAATGTTTGATATGAACGCTGGTTCCGACACCCTCCTCATGGGCTTCCCTCAATTCCAGCACAAACAGACGCCCTGCCCATTCCATTTCACGCGCCAGCGCAAATGTTGAACAAACGGGGTGTACAACCTCGTCATTAAATTTCGCCACATCAGCGTCAACTACCCGGTACCTGTGAACCTTTTTGTCACCGATTTCGAAAATTTTCTTCATAATGGCATTCTCGCTTCAGGTGTGACCGACAGATCGGTGAAGTCAGACGCCAGGTACTTATAATATGCAGCCATGGCGATCATTCCTGCATTGTCTGTGCAATATTGAAAATCCGGTATGAATACCTGCCATCCTCGTTGTTTACCTTTAGAAGCCAGTGCTTCACGCAGCCCACGATTGGCAGAGACACCCCCTGCGATGGCAATTTGAGAAATATTCAGGTTCTCAGCCGCGAGACGTAGTTTGATCATGACCATTTCAATCAGGTGGCGTTGCACACTTGCGCATATGTCGCGCACATTTTGTTCGATAAAATCAGGGTCGTCCTTTAATCGGCCCTGAAGAAAATACAGGATCGCTGTTTTTATCCCGCTGAATGAAAAATCATATCCCTCCATTTCAGAAATAGGAAAATCAAAAGCATAAGGATCTCCTTCTGCCGCCAGTGAATCGACCATCGGCCCGCCCGGATAGGGTAATCCCAGCAATTTTGCAGTCTTATCAAAGGCCTCCCCGATGGCGTCATCCAGCGTCTCCCCAATTACTTCCATATCAAGATAATCACGCACCACAACCAATTGTGTATGTCCGCCGCTAACGGTAAGGCAAAGAAAGGGAAAGGAAGGTTTCGGTTCATCAATGAAGTGTGCCAGGATATGTGCCTGCATGTGATTTACCTCAATAAGCGGAATATCCAGTGCAAGCGCCAGACCCTTTGCGAATGAGGTACCCACCAGAAGGGATCCAAGCAATCCCGGCCCCCTTGTAAATGCTATCGCAGACAGCTCATTTTTGTCGACACCAGCCTCCTTCAACGCCGCATCTACAACCGGTATAATATGCATCT
Organism: Cyclobacteriaceae bacterium; assembly: GCA_050289805.1. Lineage (GTDB taxonomy): Bacteria > Bacteroidota > Bacteroidia > Cytophagales > Cyclobacteriaceae > JAUILA01. The sequence goes on along the minus strand of JBNKGL010000002.1, from coordinate 315,803 downwards.
GATGGGCTCTCGAAGCGAGTTCAGGAACTACTCCGCCATATTTTTTGTGTACTGATTGTGTCGCTACGATATTATTAAGTACTTTACCGTTTTTGATAATAGCGGCAGAAGTATCATCGCAGGATGATTCTATGGCGAGAATGGTACAATTCATGTTGAGAAACTTTGGTGCAAGTTATTAAAAAACGATTTCTCAGGGTAGTTTTAAAGGCGCTGCTTTACTTCTTTATCTTCCTATTAATTCTGATAGGTCTGATTCAGTTCCCCTATGTGCAAACGCGAATCGTTTCCTGGCTGTCTGAAAGCTTCTCTGAAAGTACCGGTTACACACTTTTTATAGACCAGGTAAATATCGACTGGTTTGACAAGGTTGCCATTGAAGGCGTAGGCTTGTACGACCCTGAAAATAACCGGCTTCTCAATGCAGACAGAATAGAAATTGATTTTGCCATCCGCTCACTCATCGACCGTTCAAACCGGAACATTGATGAGGTAAATATCTCCGGTGCAGAAATCTTCCTTACCCGTATCAACATCCAGGATAGCATTCAAACGCTCAATATCAATGAGCTTGTCAGGCGAATAAAGGCGCTCATCAAAAAGGAGAAAAAGACTCGCAAATATGTTTCGGTGGATATGGTAACGCTTGACAATGCCACATTTATTTATGATGATCCGCGAAAAGATTCCATCCAGGGGTTTGATTACAACCACTTCAGGTTAAATAATATCAATGGCTCTTTCCGAAATCTCCTATCCATATCGGATACCCTTGCACTGGATATTCTTCAACTGAGCGCTATCGATGAAAAAACGCAACTTGAGCTGCATGACATGGAGTCTTTTTTTCGTGTTTCCCAGCAAGCGATGGAGTTCTATGATTTATCCCTGAAGATCGGCCAGTCCGAATTAAACGACAGCATCCGTTTCCTGTATAACGGAACCGCTGAAATGAGCGAGTTCAATACCAAAGTGCGCATGGAGGCTCACCTGGAAGACACACGCATCTACAGTAAAGACCTGGCACTTTTTGCCTCCGTTTTTAAAAATTACGATGACACATACAGTATTTCAGGTGTATTTCAGGGACTCGTCAATAATTTCAACTTCACGGATGCCTCGGTTAAGTTCGGCAGAAACACGGCTGTCAATGGCCGCATCCGAATGGCAGGCTTACCCGACTTTTCAGAAACATTTATCGATTTCGACCTGGAGGATTCCTACGTCCGGATCGCAGACTTGCGGGATTATGTTAAGCCGGCCACCTACCAGCGGCTGGCTCCATTTTCTACCGTTCGATTCAACAGTCAGTTCCTGGGATTCCCAAGTGATTTTGTAGCAAATGGTGATTTCTATACAGACTTTGGTAATATCAATTCGGATATTAACCTGAAACTTGAAGATGATATTAACCAGTCACGTTATACGGGACGCTTGTCTGTCTCTGATTTCAATCTGGGTGGCTATACCGGGGAAAAGCTGTTCGGCAGGGTTACAATGAATGGAGAAGTAGAGGGTACAGGCTTTACGCTTGAAAGTGCAAATTTTGTATTGAAAGGACGAATAGATGAGATTGGTATCAACAATTACAATTACGTGAATATCGATACAGACGCACGTTTTGCAAAGGAATATTTTGAAGGATTCCTTCAAATTGATGATCCTAACCTTAAGCTTACCACAACCGGATCCATAGATTTGCGCGAGGGAATTGATTTGTTCAACGTGCGTGCTCAACTTGATACTGCCAGGCTGGATCAGCTTAATATTACCGATGAAGAATTTTTCCTTCATTCAAGACTTACCATCGACGCCACCGGACTTGAACTTGACAGCATCGAAGGAGTAGCCCGGCTTTCCGATACATTCGTTCGCTATAAGCAAAAAAGCCTTCAACTGGATTCGCTCATGCTGGAGTCAAATATCTATGATGACAGGCGTACAATTGATCTAACTACCAGTTTGCTCAATGCCCGACTTATTGGCGACTTCGACATTACTACGCTGATCCGTGATGTTAAAAATCTTTATACAGAGTTCCGGCTGAATTTTGAGAATGATCCGGAGGAGCTGCGCAGTTACTATGCTGCAAAATCTCAAAACCCGGATAATCATGATATCGACTATTCGATCGAACTCGTGGACGGGCAACCATTGTTTGATGTCTTCCTTCCGGAAATTTTTGTTTCCGGCAAAACAAATATCAGTGGACGATACATCAGCGGTTATACCTCAATATTTTCACTCCTGGCAAACCCCGATACCGTGAGTTATAAGGGTAATTTTTTCTACAACAATGATCTTCAGCTCAATATTTCCAAGGTTAGTGACAGCACTAATGTGCTGGCGATGGCCTTTGGCAGCAGTGAACGTCAGATGCTTGAAAATATCTCAACCAAAAGTCTTTTCATTGAAGGAATCTGGAATGATGATCACATCGATTTCGAATTCGATATTGACCAAACTGCATATCCTAATTATGCCAGGCTTTATGGGGAAGTGGATTTCCTCGACAATCTCACCAGAATTCGATTTGCGCCTTCTAACCTTACGATACTCGATAAAATGTGGACCATAGAGCCCTCCAACAGTATCGAAATTCAGAAGCAACGAATTGAAATTCATAATCTGAATATTTCCCATGAGGGACAGGAGCTCGCCTTCGATGGCGTCCTGTCTGCAGACCCTTCGGATGTATTTAATATCAGGATCGACAGTATTCAGCTTGACAACATCAATACGATCATCAATCAGCAGCTTTCAGGAACGATTAACGGATTCGCTGATATTCGTGAATATTATGGTGAAACAAAGATTCAGTCTTCCGGAACACTACAGGAGCTTACCATCGATGATTTTTTAATTGGAAATATTACGGGGACAAATAACTGGAATCACCTCCAACAGCAATTTGAAACTTCTCTTTCTATTGAAAGGTCTGAAGACCGCATTTTGCTGGTAGATGGAACATATACGCCATCAGAAGAGACCGAGCAGCTGAATTTAACAGCCAACCTGAACAAAACCAACCTGAAAATCCTGGAGCCCTTTTTCGGAAGCTTTTTTTCCAATATCCAGGGTACAGCGTCGGGCCTGGTGCGCGTGACGGGTAAACTGCGCTCCCCCTACATTCGCGGGGAAGGAATTATTGAAGACGGACAGGCCCATGTCAATTATCTCAATACCGATTATCTTCTGGAGGGATCATTTTTCCTGGAACCGGACCGAATTGGGTTTCAACGAATAAATTTAACTGATACACGCGATCAAAAAGCCTTCCTGAGCGGGATCATTGGTCACACGAACTATAAAGATTTCTACATGGACCTGCAGGGTGTGATGAACCAGTTCACCGTTCTGGAAACCCGGGCACAGGATAATGAGCTGTTTTATGGAACCGGTATCGCCACCGGTGAAATAAGCTTCGAGGGACCCGTAAAAAATATGAGTATTACCGCACGCGCCAGAACAGAAAGAGGAACGCGGATATTCATTCCTATAGGAGATACGGAATCATTCGAGCAAAAGGACTTTATACAATTTCTGGATTTCAATGATACAACGAATATCAACGCAGAAACCCTTGTAGAACGGGTGGATCTGCGCGGTTTGAAACTTGACTTTGACCTGGAAGTAACACCAGCTGCCTATGCAGAAATCATTTTTGATATCAAGGCCGGTGATATTATCCGTGGTCGTGGAAACGGGGATATCAAGCTTCAGATCGATACAAAGGGCGATTTCAATATGTTTGGTGATTTCGAAATTCAGGAAGGTGGCTATAATTTCACCCTCTATAACATCATCAATAAAGAGTTTGAAATTCTTCCCAACAGTAAGATCTCCTGGTATGGTGATCCATATCAGGGTATTCTGGATATAAATGCAACGTATAATCAGCTCGCCACGTTTCTGCCACTTCTGATTCAACAGGAAAGCGATGAAGTGTACAGTGAGTCGGTCGAATTAAGAAGAAAATATCCTGTACAGGTATTGCTCGATATTGAGGGGCCCCTTCTTTCCCCCACAGTGGATTTTGATATCGTAGCCAAGGAATTACCCAGAAATATCACAGTTGCAGAACGGAATGTAGACCTTGAATTCGAGTTTCTGCGGTTCAAAAACAGTATAGACGAACAGGAACTAAAGCGTCAGGTGTTCAGCCTGATCGTGCTGCGAAAATTCAGTCCGCTCCAATCCTTTAATACAGGCGGGGCCATAACAAGCAGTGTAAGTGAATTACTTTCCAACCAATTAAGCTACTGGATAACGCAGGTGGATGAGAACCTGGAAATAGATGTAGATCTTGGCGCGCTGGATAATGAAGCCTTTAATACTTTCCAGCTACGACTTTCCTATACTTTCCTGGATGGAAGACTTCGGGTTACCCGGGCCGGCGGATTTACCAACCAGCAAAATAAAGTGGATATTTCCAGTATTGCCGGGGACTGGATGGTTGAATATTTGCTTACGCCCGATGGCAAGTTCAAGGCAAAGATGTATAACCGAACGAACTACAACCCGATCTATCAGACCGATGATAACCGGAATACCATTACAACCGGATTTGGATTCATTTATACTCAGACTTTTGATGATCTTAAGGAATTATTTCAGCGATCCAGAAAAAAACAGCCTGAAACCCCCGAAGAAAATCAAGTTGAAACAGATCCGCTGATTCTCAGTAACCGTGACGATGAAAGTGAATAGGACCGCTTTGTGGCTATTGTGCTTAATGCTCCTTCCAGGTCTCTCCTATGCACAGAAAAAAGACAGTATCAATTATTCAAAAAGGCTGACCTATCTCACTGTTGGTACAGCCGTTGGCTATACCGGATCTATCCTATGGCTCAGCAACCAGTGGTATTCCGACTTCGAAAAAGAATCATTTCATTTTTTTAATGACAGCCGGCAGTGGAAGCAGGTGGACAAGGTCGGGCATCTTTATGGGGCGTTTCAGTTGCAGAGTACTTCATTCCAGGCATTCAAATGGGCCGGGCTTGAAGACAACAAGGCTATCCTTTGGTCGGCAGTTTCTTCTTTCACCTTTATGGCCACTATTGAAGTGCTTGATGGCTTTTCATCCGAGTATGGTGCCTCGGCAACGGATTTAGTTGCCAATACGCTGGGTATCGGTCTCTACAGTGCGCAGCGTCTGGTTTGGAAAGATATCAGGATACATCCAAAATTCAGTTTCCGGAGAACGGGCTATGCTGAAATGAGGCCTGACGTGCTGGGTGACGGTCTTGCCCAGGAAATTCTGAAGGACTATAATGGACAGTCGTACTGGTTGTCTTTCGACCTTTCCGCTTTTATTAACAAACCGTTTCCGAAATGGCTGAATGTCGCAGTAGGCTATGGTGCAGAAGACATGATCTATGCGAATGATGACCAGAACCTGGAGGCCGGGCTGGACCCTTACCGGCAGTGGTATATCGGGATCGATTTTGATCTTACACATATCAAAAGCAGATCGGGGTTTGTGAATACGGCCCTTTTCTTTGTGAATATGATACGTATTCCTGCTCCTTCAATAGAATTCAGTCGGAAAGATGTTCGTTTTCACTGGCTATACTGACATCTGTCATAGATTGGCACAATAGGTGTGGTGTATGTGATGGATTTACGTAATTTTGAATAAGATAATGCAAGCCGCCCTGTCGCTCGTTTTAACGGGAGGAAAGTCCGGGCAGCATAGAGCAGCGCACTTCCTAACGGGAAGGGTCCGCCACAGGCGGATACAGATAGTGCCACAGAAAACAAACTACCCTGATTCCGATCGGGGAAAAGGTGAAAAGGTGGGGTAAGAGCCCACCGCTCTTCGGGGTGATCCGGGAGGCATGGTAAACCTTGCGCGCTGAAAGGCCAAATAAGTCCGGCCCTGAGGGCGGCTCGTCCAATGTTCTTCGGAACGGACCGGATGGGTAGGCTGATAGATCCCGCCGGTGACGTCGGGACCAGATAAATGACAGGGCTGTCGTCGAAAGCCGACAGACAGAACCCGGCTTACAGGCTTGTATTATCTTATTTTTTTAACCAAAGGATCTTATGCCAAAAATACTGATCATAGACGACGAACAGAGTATCCGTAATACACTCAAGGAAATTCTGGAGTATGAAAAATACGAGATAGCCGAAGCAAAAAATGGGGCTGAAGGTCTCGAAATGCTAAAGAAGGAGAAATTTGATGTTGTATTATGCGATATCAAAATGCCCAAAATGGATGGCATGGAAGTTCTCGACAAGGTGATGGAAGAAGGCCTGGATGTGCCGTTCATCATGATCAGTGCGCATGGTACCATTGAAACCGCCGTTGATGCCACGAAAAAAGGCGCCTTCGATTTTATTCAGAAACCACCGGATCTGAACCGGCTTTTAATATCCGTGCGCAACGCCCTGGATCGTTCAGACCTGGTTCAGGAAACCAAAACCCTGAAAAGAAAGATCTCCAAAACATATGACATCGTAGGCGAATCCGAAGCGATCATGGAAGTGAAGGAGACGATCGAGAAAGTAGCTCCTACCGAGGCACGGGTACTGATTACCGGTGAGAATGGTACGGGTAAAGAGCTTGTAGCCCGATGGCTTCACGAATTAAGCAACCGGCAGAAAAATCCCATGGTTGAAGTAAACTGTGCAGCCATTCCTTCAGAATTAATTGAAAGTGAATTATTTGGTCATGAAAAGGGATCATTCACATCTGCGGTGAAACAGCGGATCGGTAAATTTGAACAGGCAAATAATGGTACACTCTTCCTGGACGAAATTGGTGATATGAGCCTGTCGGCCCAGGCAAAAGTTTTACGAGCCCTTCAGGAAAATAAAATAACCCGCGTCGGCGGCGACAAGGAGATTAAGGTAAATGTTCGCGTAATTGCCGCGACAAACAAAGACCTCAAAAAAGCAATCGAAGAAAACAAGTTCCGGGAAGATTTATATCACCGCCTGAGTGTAATTCTCATTAAGGTTCCGCCGCTTCGCGATCGAAAGGATGATATCCCCCTGCTTGTTGAGCGTTTCCTGAATGATATTGCCGGAGAATATGGCACTAAGCCAAAGGCGATAAACAAAGATGCCATCGCACTACTTCAAAAGCATGAATGGACGGGCAACATCCGCGAATTACGAAATGTTGTTGAAAGACTCGTTATTATGAGTGGGGAAACAATAAACGAAAAGGATGTTCAGCGTAATACTGACATCGGGTAAGAGCTTTTAGATGTGCTGCTCCTCGTTTATTTCCTTCTTAACATCATCCTTTGAATAGGTTGGACAAGTATACTGGCTGCATGCGGACAGGCCGAAAACAACAAACAGAAACAATGCGATTCGAACTTTCATCGGTACAATTTTAAATTTTCGAATTCGAAATATAGTGAAATATTTGCTTTTTGTACCTTAAAACGACAAAAAACTGGATTCTGTTCCAGAACCCTGAATTAAAACGAATCCTGTACCATTAAATTGCATCCACGGATATCAGAATTGTCAAGACGTCCCAGTATCTCAATTCCTGCGGGTGTTTTTTCTGCCAAATCACTCACCTGGAGGAACGAACAGCTATGCGCATTCGCCAGGTCAATAATATTTACCGCTCCCCTTTTTACAGTATCGCTATAATCGAGCGGATCATTGGAATCCCGCAGGCTCAGACGCATGCTGAATGGCATCTGAAAGATCCCCCGCCCGCTGGAATAAGCCTGAGACATGCATTCGGTCATTCCGTACTCAGAATGAATTGATGAAACCTGGAAGGCGTTACAGAGTATTTTATGTAATTCCTCCCGAAGGATCTCTTTCCGACGCCCCTTCATTCCCCCGGTTTCCATGACGGTAAGTTCACGAACCTGCGGAAAGTCCCCTTCCTCTGCCAGGTCCAGGAGCGCAAATGAAACCCCCAGTAATAGAATTTTTCGAGTGGAATTCTCGGAAAGCCATTGAATTCTCCCGCGCAATTCATCATGATTATGAAGATAAAATCCCCCTTGCTCATCCTGAGAACGGTGAATAAAATACCGTACCATATCAATTAATGAAGACCCTTCTCTCTCCAGGTAGCCTGGCAGAAGTGCCAGTATATGGTAATCAGTCACCGGTCCGTAAAAAGATTCAAAAATATGCAGGGAATGTTCCAGGTAAAAAGTCTGATCTTCAACATAGTGACGGCTGGTCGAATTACCGGTTGTTCCACTACTGGTATAGACGATCTCTTCCGTCCAGTTCCCTGTAGCAATACGGTGATTCTTAAAAAATTCGACTGGCATAAACGGAACCTGATGAATCTGCGTTATATTAGTTGAATTCACGCCAAGATAGCGTAGAAATGAGCGGTAAACAGGATTTTGATCAGCCTGAAGGTGGAATATCTCCATCGCAAGCCGGTCGAAATCTAAAACCTTACCAGCAGTGATCTGTCTCTTAATATGTTGAAAAGGGGCCAGTCGCTTCGGATTATCTTGGATTAAATAGTAATTTTAAGCATGAAGATAAATGTTTTATGGTTATCTGTCCTGATGCTGGGTATTGTTTCCTGCGTTGATACCAAGGAATTTCCAATAACCCCGAATATTTCATTCAATGATATCAGGTATGTAGAAGTTGGAGGATTCCTGGAATCGGATTCATTGATTTTGAAGATCGATTTTGAGGACGGAGATGGTGATCTCGGACTGAGGGCTGATGATCAGCGGGACCGCCAGTCGCCTTATAATGATTTCTCATTGTTCGCATATAATCCCGTAACCGAACGGGTAACCGAATATGCACTCGATACATTATCCGGGGCATCCCAATCAGACCTGGAACTCGTCAATAATATAATTCGATTTTCAGACCGTCGTACCGTTCCCGAACTGGACACGTTGCCGGATTACAGCTTTCCTGATTATTGTAAATACTGGAGGGAGATTCAAATTTTTGGACCCCAGAGTGATCAGCCTATTGTTGATGATACCGTGTATTACCAGCGAAATCCGCGTTTCAACAATATGTATGTCAGATTTTTTGTTGAGAACGTTTCCGGCAGCAATAATTTCGAGGAGTTTTTCTGGGAATTTTCAAGACCCCCTGAATGTAACGTGAATTACAACGGGCGTTTTCCCCTGATCAATGAGATTGGCAGGGACAAATCTTCTGAGGGAGTAATTACCTACCGGATGACAAGTGTGGGCTGGAGAAGTACATTTCAAAATAACAGGATCAAGCTGAAGGTCTTTATCTACGATCGTGCCGGCCATAAAAGCAATGAGATTGAAACCCCTCCTTTCAGGCTGGATGAAATTTAGTCGTTCCTGAACTGAAAATTAAACTTAATAAATGTCGGGGAACCGATCAGGCGCTGCTTCTGACATCATCTTGTACACGGCATCAAAGACAGTTTCCGTATTTGGTTTGGAATAATAATCCCCGTCAGAAGCATAGGCTGGCCTGTGCTCTTTTGCACTGATCGTAACAGGCTTGGAATCCAGGTATCGCCAGGCGTTTTGTCCCTCTACGACCTGCTGCATCATAAAAGCACTTGCACCTCCGGGGACATCTTCATCGGCAAAAACCACACGGTTCGTCTTCTTTACCGACTCAAGGATTCTGCTGTCGACGTCAAAAGGCAGAAGAGTCTGAACATCGATAACTTCACATGAAATACCCTCAGCCTCGAGCTGATGAGCCGCTTCCATCACAATTCTGCACATTGACCCGTAAGTGACAACTGTCACATCACTACCTTCCCTGAGAACGTCAGGCTGACCAAGCGGAACAGTAAATGTGCCAATATTATCGGGAACCTTTTCTTTAAGACGATAGCCATTCAGGCACTCGATGATCAGGGCGGTATCATCCGACTGAAGCATGGTATTGTAAAATCCCGCCGCCTGGGTCATATTGCGCGGTACAAGCACATAAATACCCCGTAAGCTGTGAAGAATCATGCCCAATGGCGAGCCCGCATGCCAAACCCCTTCAAGCCTGTGTCCACGGGTACGAATGATGAGTGGTGCTTTTTGTCCTCCTTTGGTTCGATACTGCAGTGTGGCAAGGTCATCGCTCAAGGTAGGCAGGGCGTAAATAAGATAATCCAGATATTGAATTTCGGCAATCGGTTTTAAGCCGCGTAATGCCGTCCCGATCCCCTGCCCTATAATGGTTGTCTCCCGAATACCGGTATCAGTTACCCTGGCCTCGCCGTACTTTTCCTGCAAGCCTGCAAATGCCTGGTTTACATCGCCAATTTTCCCTACATCCTCTCCAAATGCAAACACCAGCGGGTCCCGTGACAGTGCATTATCGAAACACGCCTGCAAAACTTCCCGGCCATCCACAACTTTGCTTGTTTCAGAATAAACAGGCTTTACTGCCTCCACATTGATGGCTGCTTGCTCCGACTGGCTATAAAGATGGGAGCTGAAACGATCGAAATTTTCATTTTCTTCCCGTGTAACCCATGTTCTCAGACGATCCTTAACCTCTACATTTTCATTACGGATTACGCGAAGCGCCTTACGAACAGCACGCTCCGAATCCATCCGAATGGGGTTAATCGTAGTTGCCAATTCCTGACGGATTTCCTTCAGTGCAGTTTTATGAGCGCTTTGTTCAATCGCCATATCGATAAGGGTGAGGGCTTCTTCCTCAGCCTGCTTTAACTGCGAATTAAATGCCTTCCAGGCTGCATCTTTGGCAGCTTTGGCGGTTGTTTTGGCCGACTTCTCAATTTCATCAAGTACACCCTCATCGGCAATTCCTTCCTCGAGGATGTATTTCCGCATCATTCGGATACAATCATGTTCCGCTTCCCATTCAAGGCGTTCCTTCGATTTATATCGTTCATGCGACCCGGAGGTTGAATGCCCCTGGGGTTGTGTGATTTCCGTAACATGGAGTAATACAGGCACATGCTCTTCACGGCACACCTTTTCGGCTTTCTGATATGCTGCCAGTAAAGCGGGATAATCCCAGCCCTTTACCGTCATGATCTCAAGACCCTTCTCCGATTTTGTCCGCTGCATACCCGCCAGTGCCTTGGATATACTATACTTGGTAGTATGAAATTCTTTAGGAACGGAAATTCCATATTCATCATCCCACACGGAGGTTAACATTGGTACCTGTAAAACACCGGCGGCATTGATTGCCTCATAAAACATGCCTTCAGAGGTAGACGCATTTCCGATCGTCCCGAAAGCAATTTCATTGCCCTTGTCTGAAAGTTCAGTATAGGAATGAAGATCTTTTCTTTCACGGAATAAATGTGAGGCATAGGCCAATCCCAGGAGTCTGGGCATCTGCCCTGCTGTTGGCGAAATATCCGCGCTACTGTTTTTGAGTTGGCTGATATTCTTGAGGCGGCCCTCATCATCCAGCATTCGAGTGGCAAAATGGCCATTCATCAGGCGACCTGCTGAGGCAGGGTCTGCTTCCACATCGGTGTGGGCATACAGCTGGGCAAAATATTGTTGTAAAGTAAGCTCGCCAATGGCCAGCATGAAAGTCTGATCCCGGTAATATCCCGACCTGAAGTCACCTTTCCGGAAAACTTTTGCCATCGCGATTTGGGCTAATTCCTTGCCATCACCAAAAATTCCGAATTTGGCCTTACCCATAAAAACCTCTTTTCTTCCAAGCAAACTTGCTTCCCGGCTTTCACAGGCCAATCTGAAGTCATCTAAAACTTCAGTGGTTTTTTTAGTCTTTCTGGCTGTCTTCGCGATACTCACTTTATTTAATACTTTTTAACAAATTCCCGTTCGGATTTCCCGCGCTAAATTACATCAAAAGCTACGATCTGACAAATGGAGACATACTTTCAAAAACAGCATGATAAAAAATCATGAATTTTTTTTACCCAATATTGATCATTAAAAATGATATTTTACCATTATTTATTTCGACAAACATACATTACATAAAATATAATATTGTTTTTATTTTTTTTATCATTCTTCGCACACGCATCTTTTGTAAATGTATGTTCCGAACCATCAGGAGTGATTATATTTGCAGCACTAATGCTAAAATCAATATATCATGATCATTGGAGTACCCAAGGAAATTAAAAATAATGAAAATCGTGTAGCCCTTACACCGGGAGGCGCCCAGGAATTGGTCAAAAGAGGCCATGAAGTATTTGTTCAGACCACAGCCGGAGACGGCAGCGGTTTTTCCGATGAAGAATACATACATGCGGGTGCTAGCATACTGCCTACCATTGAAGCAACGTATGACAAGGCCGAGATGATCATGAAGGTAAAAGAACCCATTGAGCCTGAATATGAATTGATAAAAAAGGATCAGCTGGTATTTACATATTTTCATTTTGCATCATATGAACCCCTCACCCACGCGATGATCAAGAGTGGTGCGATATGCCTGGCATATGAAACAGTGGAAAAGCCAGATCACAGTTTGCCATTACTGGTGCCGATGTCTGAAGTTGCAGGTCGCATGGCCATTCAGGAAGGCGCAAAATATCTTGAAAAACCGCTGAAGGGTCGTGGCATCCTGCTTGGCGGGGTTCCCGGAGTACGTCCGGCGAAAGTTCTGATCCTCGGCGGTGGTGTGGTTGGAACCAATGCAGCAAAGATGGCTGCTGGAATGGGTGCTGATGTGACAATAATGGATGTTAACCTTCCGCGCCTTCGTTATCTCGATGACGTAATGCCGGCGAATGTGAACACTTTCATGTCGAATGAATATAATATCAGGGAACTTGTTCCAACCCACGATCTGATCGTTGGTGCCGTTCTCATTCACGGAGCCAAAGCTCCTCACCTGATTACACGTGATATGCTGAAGGACATGCGTGAAGGTACGGTGCTGGTAGATGTTGCTGTAGACCAGGGTGGTTGTATTGAAACGTGCAAGCCGACGACACACGAAGATCCAACTTATGTGATTGACGGAATTCTGCATTACTGCGTTGCCAACATGCCGGGTGCCGTTCCTTATACCTCAACACTGGCTCTTACAAACGCCACATTGCCGTATGCCATTCAACTGGCAGATAAAGGATGGAAAAAAGCATGCAAGGAAAACCGTGAACTGTTGCTCGGACTGAATGTGATCAAGGGCGATGTCGTTTATGAGGCAGTTGCTGAAGCATTTGATTTACCATTCGTTCAGGCGGAAGAACACCTCATCTGATTATAAATCAGGCTAATGCATTTTATCCCTGTCTGTTGATTTCATTCCAGGCAGGGATTTCTTTTTCCTGTCGCATTCCATCAGTTCCAAATGACCAGCAGTAGAATCCCCAGCCATTCGTGATAACGAGATAGGGCGCTTTCATTTCGTGATTATACATGGCAGCCTGCTGAAAAACCTTTTCACCCAACTCTTTCATTTTATATGATTTGCACTCCACAAGAACTGCGGGAACCCCCAGCTGATTAAAAACCAGGATATCTGTCCTTTTTTGCATCCGGTTATACTTCAAGCCTCCTTCTACCTGGATGAGTGGAAGCGGATAGTTCAGTTCATTTTTTAAATAATGGACCATATGCTGCCGAACCCATTCTTCCGGGGTAAGTACGATAAACTTTTTCCTGATCACATCAAAGATCTCCAGCCTGCCCTGTTTTTTCCGTACATTGATTTCAAAAGGAGGAAGATTCAACTTAACCATGGGCACTAAGTTACAACTACATCCCTTTAATTGTTTATCCGGTAAGAAAGATAGATGCACCGGCTGCGAATTTTCAGATGAAGTCACTATATTCGAGCCATTGATTTAGAAATGAATTTCACAATTTCCCCGGAGCTTCAACCATACTTTGTCATCGGAATTTTAATTCTGATGTTCATTCTTCTATACACCGAGGTTGTTCAGCATACTGTTAGTTTTCTCCTTGCGGTGATGGCCTTCATCCTGCTTGGAATCATATCTCCGGGAGATGTTCTGATCGGTTTTTCAAACCAATCGATCGCCAGTGTGATCATACTGGTGCTGATTACGGCCGGAATCCGCTCAAACTTCAATACAGAGCGTATATTGGATCGCTTTTTCGGCAGAACAAAAACCTACCGGGGGTTTATGATCAATATGCTGACAAAAGTGGCTGTTCTTTCGTCATTCATCAACAATACGCCAGTTGTTGTTCTTATGACGCCCTATGTTTTTGAATGGGGTAAGAAAAACCGGATTTCACCTTCCAAATTATTGATTCCGCTTTCTTACGCTACCATTGTGGGTGGTATGATTACCATCATCGGAACATCAACAACCCTGGTCCTGAATGGCTTTCTCCTTGAGAACAACCTTCCCGGCTTACATTCAGGAGACCTGCTGATCACAGGCCTGTGTGTGGCGATTGCCGTCATTCTCTTCATGGTTCTTTTTGCGAAATTTATTCTTCCGGATAATAAAGACCTTATAGAAGAATTTAAGGTTAACCAGCGTGAATACCTCATTGAAAAACGACTGGATCCCAATTCCAACCTGATCGGGAAAACAGTTATCGAAGGAGGATTACGAAATCTCAGGGGCATCTTCCTCGTTGAAATTATCAGGAGCGAAGAAACCCTCTCCCCGGTAAAACCTCAGGATGTAATCGAGAAGAATGATATCCTGATCTTTGCCGGTAATACGGACCCTATTATCGACATGAGGCTTTCGGAGCTGGGCATCCGTTATCCACCCCAGGTTGATTCCAATAAGCAAATTCAACTGGTGGAAGCAGTGCTTAGCGGAAATTCAAGCATCAATGGAAAAACAGTTAAGGAAGCTGACTTCAGAGAACGATATGATGCGGCTGTGGTAGCCATTCATAGAAATGGCGAAAAATTGAGCGGTAAGATCGGAGATGTGAAGCTTCGCGCGGGTGATGTTTTGCTTATGTATGCCGGGGAACAATTCGGCAATCGGGTTGACCTGTATAAAGACATGTACGTGATTGCCGGTGATCAGAAGGAAGTTCAACCAAGAAGATCCAGCGTGAAAAGGCTGATTACAGTAGCATGTCTTACTTTTATCCTGCTGGTTACACAGGCCTTCAATTTATTTACTTCGCTCCTTATCATTTTTGTCACCATGACGGGAATGAAACTCATTACGGTAAAGAATATCAAACGTGATCTGGATATCAATATGGTAGCCATTCTGGTGCTTTCTATTTCCATAGGTGAGGCGATGATCACAACGGGAACCGGAGACCTGCTGGCACGGGAAGTAATGCTGTTGCTGCAGCCCTATGGAAGCGTCGCCATCCTTGCCGGACTGATGATCTTTACAACGATTCTGACTTCCTTCATCACCAATGTAGGAGCTGTAGCCATCACATTTCCGGTAGTTTATGCGGTGAGTAATTCTTTGGGCGTTGATGGGGCACCTTTCTACCTCGGGCTTGCCTATGCTGCGTCTGCCGCTTTTCTTACCCCAATCGGATATCAAACCAATCTTATTGTATTTGGTCCGGGTGGATATTCCTTCAAGGATTTCCTCAAATTTGGCTTCCCTGTGGTAGTCGTGTACCTGAGTGTTGCCCTTGCTGCAATCCTGTACCTGTACAGGGATTCCTTCCTTTAAATCACGGTCTTACGGCTGTGCGGAATTCTCACCGACAGCATCAGAAGTAATCCGATAATGAAAAAAGTCATCAGGGCGAGTGTGCTGCTTCGCATACTGCCTGTAAGCTGTTCGATTAAACCATAAACAAATGTTCCGATCACCGTTGAGATATAATAGGTAACATCATAAAAGCTGAAATAAGAAGCATGGTCAATACTGTTTTCCGGAATGAGCTTGGCATAGGTAGCACGGGAAAGGCTTTGGATTCCACCCATTACAAGACCTACCGCAAACGCCAAAGCAAAGAATTGCGGCGTGGTATAAACGTAATAGGCAGCAAGACAAATCAGAATCCATATGTTGATCATAACGATCAGCGAAAAACGGTTTCCCCGCCGTTGGGATACATGGGCAAAGAAGTAAGCCCCGCCGATGGCCACCATTTGAATGATCAGTACAATAAGGATCAGGCTTTCCGAGGGCATTTGGAGTTCCTTAGAACCAAAACTTGCCGCGAGATACATAACAGTCTGAACCCCCATGTTATAAAAAAAGAAGGAGAAGAGGTATTTTTTTAAATTTGGCTGTTCGGTTAATGACAAGTATACGCGCCTGATCTCAAAATATCCCTCTGTGAGTATATTGCCTTCCGGCTTCCGGTTGAAGGGGTTATCCGGCAGGCGTATAAAAGTAATTACAGAAAACCCGATCCACCAGATCCCTACCATCAGAAAAGATAACCTGGCTGCCAGGTCTGCCTGATCCTCGGGGATCCCAAAAAATCCCGGCTTCATAAGCATGAAAATATTGATCAGCAGCAGGATCACACTTCCAATATATCCGAATGCATAACCCCGTGCCGAAACCTTGTCGAAACGATCCGGAGTCACTATTTCAGGAAGAAAGGCGTCATAGAATACCAGGCTTCCACTATAGCCGATACTTGCCAGAATGGAGAGCAGAATGCCGAGTTCGAGGTTGTCACCCTTGAAAAAATAAAGACCCATACATGCGAGGCCCCCGACCAGTACAAATCCCTTCATAAAGGTCTTTTTACGTCCGCTGTAATCAGCCATTCCCGAAAGAAGGGGCAGGATTAACGCTGTTATCAAAAAAGAAGCAGATAAGGCATAGGAATACAAAACAGTATTCACCATTTCAAAACCAAAGAAGTCAACAGTATCTGAAAATTCAGAGGCGGTTACTTCCTGGTAATAAACCGGAAAAATGGCGGAAGTAATTACGAGTGAGTACACTGAGTTAGCCCAGTCGTACATACACCAGCCATTGATTACTTTTGGATCGTTGAGCTTCATAGGAATGAAAAAAGGGTCCCATGATGAAATGGAACCCTTTTAATTTGCATTATTTATTACAACACTGCTATTCAGTTTCCTGAAGCGTAGTGTAAAGCAGTTTACGGGCGTTTGCCTTTCGCAACTGCAACTCGATGTCGGATATAAGTCCGCGCTTGGCTTCCTTATCAACCTTCATAGCGATTGTGATCTGATCGCGCTCATTTTCATCGAGCTTATCCTTTTCCTGGCTTACCCAGAGAATTACGTCCTTAGGTTCAATGAACTGGTCATTCGCCTGAATCCTTGGCTCTGAACCCCATTGTTCGGTTTTCTTTGGTTCACCCACATACAGGTAACTAACCAGTGACTTACGCTCCAGCTTACGCAGCTGTGAAGCTTCCGGGATACGCTGCTTCACGTTGATGGTCACTTCACGCAACACGGTGGTCACCATGAAGAAGAACAGCAGCATGAAAATAATATCCGGCAGTGCCGAGGTAGGTATTTCCTGTTTGGTATTCGCTTTTTTCTTGAATTTCGACATATCACCCTCCGATTTTTGTAGGTTCCGCAATTGAAATATTCATGGGGAATTCAGGCTTGCCTTCTGGCGTCATACCTCTTCCCAGGTCATACAATCGCCTGTTCTCCGGGTCGCCGAGATTATCGATGATCTTACGCCATCCCTGGTTGGTAACACCGGCACGGTCTGCATAGATATCATAATATGCTCCCTGAATTTCATCCAGAACCTCAATGAATCTGGCTTGAGTTGTACCACGGTCAGTTTTCAATGAAACGATAGCTTCTTCCGGACTGTCCGAAGATTCAGGATCCTCGCCATAGTTAAGGACGAATTCCTTTATCATCGGCCTGATCGCGGATACATCTTCCAACGGTTCTCCCTCTACCAGTAAGCGGTCGGCTGAATTGATCTGAATTTTAAACAGGTTCCTTTCAGGAATCTTGATATCCACATCTTCCATAGTTTCCGGATCCGGAGGAAGCGGAATAAAAAGACCGCGATCATTGGCAATGGTAGTCGTCACAAGAAAGAAGATCAGCAGCAGGAAGGCAATATCTGCCATCGAGCTCGAATTTATTTGGGGATCTTCCCTTTTCCTGTTTCTGGCCATTATTTCAACGCTTTATTAAACTCACTATATACAATTCCGATTACCGCAAGTACAAACAAAATATACATGGTGGTAAGTGCGCCACCCACCAGTTTCGAACCGGATTCGGTAATACCCTGTGACGCATATTTTGCTGTAACTTCACTTCCGGCAATTGCCCAGCCGATCAGGAACACCACTGCGATGGCAGCGACTCCCAGAAGGCTCTTTAAGAGTACTTTAGGCTCACCCAGTGACTTGATCAATGGTAATATCAGGGCCAATAGAGCCGCTGCCACTACCATAATCAGTGCTGCCGGGATCGCTATGTTTACAAAAGTTTCCATGTGTTTTTTCTTTTAATTCCAACAATTAAATCAAGCCTTGCCGCTCAACTTGTGCTTCACAAGCAGGTCAACAAGTGAGATGGATGCATCCTCCATCTGATTAACCAAGGAATCAATTTTAGACACAAGGTAGTTGTAAAAAATTTGAAGAATAATACCTACAAAGAGACCGGCTACCGTTGTAAGGAGGGCCACTTTAATACCGTTTGCCACAATCTGAGGCGAGATATCACCCGCTGCTTCAATTGCATCAAACGCAGCAATCATACCAATTACTGTACCGGTAAAACCAAGCATTGGAGCCAGGGCAATGAAGAGTGAAATCCATACCAATCCTCTTTCAAGGCGTCCCATTTCTACGGAACCGTAGGCAATAATAGATTTTTCAACCATTTCAATACCCTCAGACATACGCATCAATCCCTGAGTAAAGATTGAGGCGACAGGGCCTTTGGTATTGCGGGTTACTTCCTTAGCGGCTTCAACACCACCGTTGGCAAGGGCGTCCTCAACGTTCGCCAACAATTTGTTGGTGTTGGTGGTTGCCATGTTTAAGGTAATAATCCTTTCGATTGCAATGGCCAGTCCGAGAATCAGACAGATCAATACAGGTGTCATCCATTCCACACCACCTTCGATGAATTTCTCCTTGATGATTTGCTGGAATGATTTAGCCTCTTCTTCTTCTATATCGGCTTCAATTTCAGTAACAGCCGCGGCTTCCTCAACAACTTCCTCCGCCGCAGCTTCGGCTTGTTCAATTGTTTCTTCAACCATTTCTGACGTATCCTGCTCGTCCTGAGCCTGAGACTGGTAACCTAGGGACATCATCCCTGCAATCGCCAATAATGCAAATAGTTTTTTCATAATTTAAGTTTTAGGATTCTCAAGGTTTGAGATGATTAAACGTGTTTGGTAAAGTGCTAATTAAAATTTATTAAAGTTAGTAATTTTTTCGAACAATCAGCGGAGAGGGAGGGATTCGAACCCCCGGTACCCTTTTGGAGCACACTCACTTTCCAGGCGAGCACCTTCAACCACTCGGTCACCTCTCCATTCCCCAAACATTCCGCTTAGGCAAGTCACAAATAAATCAATAAAAAAGACTTTATGCAAGGATAAAATTAATTTAATAGAGTGCCTAATTCCGTCATTTCGCCACATACAGGCTGTTTGAACCGCTTTTTTACATGAGCGGTATCTTTCTCCTCACCCAGCAGGATCATCAACTTGGTTACCGCGGCTTCCGTGGTAAGGTCCTCTCCTCCAATCACTCCGATCGCTTCAAGTTGTTTACTGGTCTCATATCTACCCTGCATAACACGCCCTCCATTACACTGGGACACATTAACTATAACCACATTTTTTTCAATAGTCACACGTAAAAGATCAATAAACCACGAAGCAGAGATCGCATTACCCGCGCCAAAGGTCTCCAGCACCAGGGCACGGAGACCCTGCACCCCCACAATGGCCTCTACCACTTCCCGTGTGATTCCGGGAAATAATTTAAGAATCGCTACGCGATCATCCCAGGTATCATGCAGTTGCAAAGATTCCTTCGGTGGCCGAAGAATCATGGCGCGATTATAATGAATGACTACCCCGGACTCCGCGAGCATTGGATAGTTTTCAGATTCGAAGGCATCGAAATGTACGCTTTCAACTTTCTTGGACCGGTTTGCGCGCAGGAGTACATTATTGAAATAAATGGCAACTTCGGGCACAAGCGGATATCCGTTTTCCTGTGCGGATGCAATTTCCAGGGAAGTAATCAGGTTTTCACGGGCATCACTTCGAAATGCTGTAATTGGCAGCTGCGCACCAGTGAAAATTACCGGCTTACCGAGGTTCTCCAGCATAAAGCTTAACGCAGACGCAGTATATGCCATGGTATCCGTTCCATGAAGTACAACAAACCCGTCAAAATTAGAATATTCGTGATGTATGATCCGTGCAATATCTGTCCAGTACGACGGGGTCATGTTGGAAGAATCTATGGGCGGATGGAATGAAATTACCGTTAAATTCAGTCCGAGCTGCCGTAAGGAAGGGACATGTAGCAGAATACTGGCAAAATCGAACGGGATCAGGAGACCATGATCATTATGGATCATTCCCAGTGTACCCCCGGTATAAATGATCAGAACGCTCCGTTCGGGTGCATGTTCCGATGAGGTGATTACCTGGATGCGTTCCGTTTTCATTTGATCCCGAATAAACTTTCACAATTCCGTGTGGTCTCCCCAATCACTTCATCCAGTCCGACAGACCGAACACTTGCAATTTTTTCAGCAACAAGCCGAACATACGCCGGTTCATTACGCTTTCCTCTGTGGGGAACAGGGGCAAGATACGGACTATCCGTTTCCAATAAAATCCTGTTTAAGGGTATTTCTTTCAGGACTT
The DNA here is from genome assembly GCA_050289805.1 of Cyclobacteriaceae bacterium. Taxonomy (GTDB): domain Bacteria; phylum Bacteroidota; class Bacteroidia; order Cytophagales; family Cyclobacteriaceae; genus JAUILA01. Next base: position 295,135 of record JBNKGL010000002.1, on the reverse strand, counting down.
CATCGAGATTACCATTTTTAAATGTCGCAACACCGCCGATTCCGAGATAAAAGCCCATGTCGGTAATCACCCTGGCCTGTTCCAGTGTTCCCGTAAAGCAATGGAATACACCTTTATATGACGGAAGGGCCAACGATGCGGCAAGCTCAATGGTTTCATCGATCGATTCACGACAATGAATGACAACCGGCAAATCCTTCTCGGCAGCCCACCCCACCTGGATTTTGAAGGCTTCCTGCTGTTGTGGCCAGTAGGTCCTGTCCCAGTAAAGGTCGGTTCCAATTTCCCCGATAGCGATGAAAGGCCTGCTGGCCAGCCAATTCTCCACTTCATATAATGCACGTTCAAAATGCCTGTTAACACTGCAGGGATGCAATCCCATCATTGCCATACAGGATTCCGGGTATTTCATCTCTGCTTCAAACATTGCATCAATGGTCTCATGGTCAACGTTGGGCATGAGTATTCGCGTAATGCCGTTATCAGCGGCTCTTTCGATTACCTCATCCCGATCCTCGTCGAACTGCTCAAGATATATATGGGCGTGGCTGTCAATCAAGATCTTAACTTTACAGTTTTTGCGAAATTAAGGAATCTCTGCCGATTCAATACATTCTGGCCGACTATTGAATTATCATTTTAAAATGATTAAATTGTTACATGCAAGGAATCAGTGGTGATCCCGAAAAAAATTTCCTTGAGCAAATCAATATGCTCCTTGATGAACATTTAGCCGATCAGCGTTATACTGTTTCTGACCTTGCTTCAGATTTAAATATCAGCAGGGTTCAGCTCCACAGAAAGATCAAAAAACTTACGGGCAAATCAAGCAGTCATCACATCAGGGAGCGAAAATTGCGCCGTGCTCATCAATTATTGGCGGAATCCGATAAAACAGTAACTGAAATAGCTTATGAGGTCGGATTTAACAATCTCTCCTATTTTGCAAGATCCTTTCGCGAATTATACCATCATAACCCTTCAGAAATCGCTAAAAAAAGGTATCTCTGATGTAACATTAGTGTTATCAGGCAATTACAATTAATCCCTATATTGAGAGAACCTAAACAAGCACCAACATGAAATTTTATTCTGCCGTCTCAAACAACGAGCTTCAGATCGTATTTTATATGATCCTGCTGGGTTCAGTTTTCTTCATTTGTCATGAATGTATTGGGATGTTTTTGAATTGGATGACTGATTCATACAGCTCAATAAGCGCACAGGCAAACTTCAGGTAAATTCTCTTCCTTTCCATATCACCTTACCTGGTAACAGGTAAGCAAATATTTGCGCCCACGAAATTATAATTGCATATCCTTCATAGAAGATGAGCGGTATCACTTCGAGCTTCCGGCCAGTCTCCCTGTTAACCTTCCATATCAATCCCGCCTGAAATCCTGATTTTATCACAAAAATCAATCCGGCTGCCATTGGGAAAATTATAAAAGCACAAATTAGCGCCGGGTAATACAATGCCCGGATAAGGAGGAGCAATACAATGGAGAACGGCATTCTTACCGCTCCCTGCATCCACCGCTTTCGCTGTTGCAACAATGATCCCCAGCCGTTTTTTGCCAGCGTTGTCCCACACGTATCGCTGCAAAGCCGGCTGAAGAGCAGAAAGTTATTCTTTAAAACGGCCCTGGTAAGTGCAAAATCTTCCGTCACAGAAAATGAGATGGTTTCGAAGCCTCCTGTAGAGTCATATGCTTCTTTGGTAACCATCATATTGTTTCCAATTCCTGTTATGGGCATGAACTGTTGTAAAACATGCAGCATCCCCTGGGCCTGAAGCCATTCATAGTGCTGAAAAATATTTCCGGAAACCCCCGTCAATCCATTCACAATCCCGGTTTCAGCCGGCAATTCCGCTACCATGGTTTTTGCCCATGCCGAATTACAGGAAACATCAGCATCCGTAATCAGGTAAAGACGCCCCCGTGCCACCTTTATCAGGTGAGCAAGAACATTCGCCTTTCCCCGGGCAAGCCCCATTTCTCCGGTAACAGATACAATTCGGATCCTTTGATCCACTTCTGCATGCTTCTGCAGCAATTCCCCCGTTCGGTCAGTTGAATCATCATCGCCAATGAGAATTTCAAGTTTCCCGGCAGGGTAATCAAGGTTCCGCAATGCATTCAGACATCGATCCACATTCTCCTCCTCATTGCGCATCGCTACCATTACGCTTACAGAGGGCCAGTCAGTACCCTCAGTCTTCACGGGTCTATAGGGCTTAAAAAGCAGAAATAATAATATATCCTGTAACTGGGCAAGACCCAGGATCAGGAAGATGATATATATTAATATGGGATTACTGAACATTCCAATCCTTTTTCATGAATATGATCTATCAGGCGAGGAAGAATATAGAAAGTTCGATCCGCAGCTTTTGGATTATCGTGCAATACAATAATCGACCCTGGACGGATCGCTTTTTTTGTCTTTTCCAGGCATTTTTCCGGCGTCAGTTCCTGATCAAAATCACCGGACAGAACATCCCACATGATAATTTTATGTGAACCGGCAATAACACGTGCCTGATTCCTTCTTATTTTTCCATAGGGAGGTCTGAACAGTGTTGTTGTAAGACCTTCGCTTTTTATGACCGAATCGCACATCTGTATATCATCCAGGTATGCTTCATGAGTCGAATTCCAACCATTGAGATGATGAAAGCTATGATTTCCTATGTGATGCCCTTCACCATGGATTCTCTTGAGTATTCCAGGGTGTTTTTTAATATTATCACCTACACAGAAGAAAGTTGCTCTTACATTTTTTTCAGCCAGAATATCCAGAATGGCCGGCGTCATTTCCGGAACCGGTCCGTCATCAAAAGTGAGATAGACCCTGGTTGAATTGCGCGTCATTTGCCATACAAAAGCTGGATACAGCCATTTCAGCAGTTCCGGTGTTTTGTGGAAATAAAGCATCAGGGACTGATCTTACATGATAATATGGTAATATCATCGCGGTAGGCGTTTTTGCCTTTAAACTGATCCAGGGCAATAATTATATCATGATGAATTTTTTTAAGATCCCGAGTATGATGATCCTTGAAAAAGTTTGAAAGTCTGTGTTCACCGAATTCCTCTTCCTGTTCATTCAACGTTTCTGTTACTCCGTCGGTATAACAAAAGAGGACAAAATCCTCAAGGTCTGTGATAAATCCTTCATTTATAAAAGGCAGCGGGTGCATCGCTCCTAAAACGGTGGAACCTTCTTTCAACCATTGAATATCATTGCCATGAATAAGTACAGGAGGATTATGGCCTGCGTTAATGTAAGCAAGTGTTTTTAACGTATGGTCATAAATGCACACAAAGAAAGTAATGAATTTCTCCCCTTTGGCATTCTCCAGAATTTGATAATTCAGCTCCTCCACAATCTCACGCAAATTTCCTGTTTGCCGAACCAATGTCCTCAGTGATGCCTGGAAATTGGACATTAGTAATGCCGCAGGAATACCCTTGCCACTCACATCAGCAATGCAAAGGAGGAATTGATTTTTATTTAATGGAATGTAATCATAATAATCACCCCCGATGCGGTCATGCGGCAAATAGCTCGCTTCCACTTTGAGGCGCGGACCGTAAGGAAGTGATTCGGGAAACAGAAAATGCTGAACATCACTGGCGATTTCAAGCTCCTTACGGAGCGATTCCTGCTCAAGCTGCTGCCTTGCAAGTTTCTTGTTTTCAATGGCCACCAGGATAATATTGCTGAGTGCCTGAATGAACCTTAAATTACTCGAGGTCGTAGCCTGGTCATCGGTGTGCATTCCTCCAACAAAAACAATGGCGAGGGTCCTGTCCTTATGAATTACAGGAAGAGCGTAATCAAACTCCCCAAAAATATCATCTCTCTTTTCGTCAAGCTTTGTCACCTTCTTAAGCCCCAGCATATCTTCGGCAGGAATTTCCTCCTCACAGCTGGCACTTGTTCCGAACCATATTTTACAGGTCCACTCCTCATCCATCACGAACAGCGCAAGCTTTTGGATCCGTAAATTCGCCCGAATAGTAAACTCGTAAATCTTGTAGAGCGAAGACTCCGACAGGTTATTATTTATTGCCTGGGTAATTTCAAGCAATGAATTTACCTGAAGTTCCTTTAGATTATATTTTGATTCTATTGATTCGGCACCCATGAAATATCAATGACAAATTGAATATACAAATTTCCTGATCAAACAGCTGAAGAATATCGGCGTCCCTTCCAAATGTAATCGCCCCGCACTGATTTCCAAGCAACATACAGGGTATAAAACGGATAAATTACCTGAATTATTGGCCAGAAGGTAAGTGATCTGAAAGATAATCCCTTTCCTGACACCACTCTCACGAAAATTGCATCCATCACCAGCTTTGCCACAAGGACAGTGAGTACAAATTCATACATCGGTGAATACGCCAGCATGATGAGTGAAAGAAGCAGGGAAGCATAGGTTACCCCGATAAAAACAGCCATAAGAGACACAACACCACCTGTAGATTTCCATTTACCCGCCCAGCGTATCCGTTGTTGAAGCATGGCTTCCCAGCTTTCCATGGTCCCTGTCTGGACCTGAGTTTCCGGCCCTTTTAAAAAAAATACTTCTGCCGGGTATTTCTTACTTATTTTTTTCAGCAGAAACTGATCATCACCACTGGGGATGTCTGCGTTTCCCTGGTATCCGTTCACGGCAGCAAAAGCTTCTTTCCTGAAGCTCAGGTTCGCCCCGTTGCACATTGAAGGGATTCCGCAGAACATCGTAACCCCTGTTATACCGGTAAGTGCTGTTTGTTCAAAATACTGAAACATTACCGGAAGGGTTTGGTCCTTGTAAGTGAGTTCAACCGATCCTGCGACAAATTGCGCCTGTCGGTCCTGATAAACTGTGGCATACGACTTTAACCATCCGGTGGGGACCTGACAATCTGCATCAGTTGTGACTATGATAGCAAATCTTGCCCGACTTATACCAAGGGAAAGTGCCGCCTTTTTACCGGTTCCCTCTTCCAGGTGTATCATATTCCAGTTTCGATGCCGGGCACAGGCTGATTCAACTAGTGATGGCCCTTTATCCGAAGAGTGATCATTTACGAACAGGACCTCGAATTGATCATCTGGATAGTCCAGTGTATCGAGGGATGCGATCAGTCCTCCTATGGAATGTTGCTCGTTCCTGAAAGGGATCAAAACTGAAAAGAAAAGTGGAGCTTCCATCATCTTCCCAGGTTTGGTGCACGGTATCCTGTACCAGGTAATGGTACAAAAAAGCACAAATAAAATATACAGACCAGGCAATATCAGCAGGAAAATCATCTGAACCTCATTTTCAGTATCAGCATTGCGCCCACCAAGGTAGGAAATACTATATTCAAACACCAGATAAGCAATGTGGCCGCAATGATGGGAACGGGAGACACGCCAAACTCATCATAAAAATAAATCGCTGAAAATTCCCGGATTCCTAAATCACTTAAAAAATTGAATGACGGAATAACAGATTTGGACAGCAGGATCCATGTTGTTCCCGCGAATGACAGTTTCCAGTCTATTCCGGCAAATACTCGTATGGCCAACGCCATCTGAAATGCAAAGATCAGGTACCGAAAGGCCGAGAGACCAAAGACAACGAGATAAGAGGCAGGGCTGAGTGATCTCAGGACCCGGAAGTATCTGCCAAAGAGAGTGAAATAGTAATTTCGTTTTCCCGAGGTTATGAATTTCAGCAGGATAAATAGGAGCCCGGCGGCCACGATAAATAAAGCAACTATTTTCAACAGCATAGCTCCCCGGAACATCTGCTGTACTCCCCATAGTCCCAACAGTACAGTTACACTCAACTGTACCATACGGCTTATAAAGATCAACCCGAGCAATGTAAGCTTTCGTGGCTTATCAATAGCCGCCAGCCTGCCGAAGTAATCTCCGATCCCGTGGGGTGTGATAAATCCCATGGCCAGGCCTGAAAGCACGCCTTTAATACTTTCAACCCAGGTGATGGGATGTGAAACCCTCATAAGGTAGCGCCATTTGGCAACTTCCAAACCCCAGTTCACGGGAACCATCACCACAATGATCATCAATGCTGTGATGGATAGTTTATCCCGCACGAGCCGGTAAAGACTTAGAAAATCATCGGGATGATCCTGAACCTTTCGATAAATGAAATAAAGAATACCCAGAAAAATGACTGATTTAATCAGGTAGAGATAGTAGGTTCTGCTTTCATTTTTCGTAGGCATATGTCTATATTGCAACGGTGGTGAAGATAGAGAAAAATTCGAATTTGGAACGGATCATACTGGGACTTGATCCGGGCACCAATGTGATGGGTTATGGGGTTATCCTGGTACAGGGGAGCAAACTGAAATTGCTACAATTCGGTGTTATACACCTTTCGAAATACCAATCCCATGAATTAAAACTCAAGAAAATTTTTGAGCGTGTAAACCACCTGATCGAAGAGTTCTCACCGGATGAAGTAGCATTGGAAGCGCCTTTTTATGGAAAAAATGTACAATCCATGCTCAAGCTGGGCAGGGCACAGGGGGTAGCAATGGCCGCGGCGCTCGACAAGGATATTCCGATTACAGAATATGCACCTAAAAAAGTAAAGCAATCGGTCACGGGTAATGGAAATGCCTCCAAGGAACAGGTGGCACAGATGATCATGACTTTGCTTAGTTTTAATGAACAGCCCAAACTCCTCGATGCCACAGACGCCCTTGCCGTAGCACTTTGTCATCATTTTCAGTTTGGAACCAGGAAGAACGGCTCTAAAAGCTGGAAATCATTCATCAATGAAAATCCTGACCGTATTAAATAATTTTTCGCAAGTTTGTGCTAAGCAAATAACATGGGAATAGTCCGAAGAAACAGTATTTGGCTCAGCATTATCCAGTATCTGGGCATCCTGCTGGGTTATATTAATACGGTCATCCTTTTCCCTAATTTTCTGGATACCGACCAATTCGGCCTTACACGTATCTTGCTGTCGGTCACCATTGTCATTTCACAGTTTTCCCAGCTGGGAACGCCTTCAATGATCATTAAATACTTTCCATACCTGCACAGGAGAGTATTGTATTTTGGTTTTCTGATTTGCGCTTCAGGACTCACCCTGATGCTCTCGCTCATATGGGTTTTTAAACCGGAAATAACCAGCTGGTACATCGAGAATTCCAGCCTGTTTGTCGAATATTTTTACCTGCTTGTGCCATTCAGCATTGCCATGGTTTTTTATAACCTGTTCGATGCCTACCTGAAGGCACTCTTTAAAACCATCATATCCGCTTCGCTCCCTTTTATCTTTCTCAGGATCCTCTGGATGATCCTGATCCTGATGTATGCACAGGGAATATTCGATTTTGATACATTCATCATCGCCTATACGCTATCATATGCACTGATAGCATTGATCACTTTGATCTATATCGGCATCCTGGGTGAATTCCCCGATGATTTTACCATCACCAGCAGCGATAAAAACTTTTTACGTGAAATCCGCAATTTCAATTCCTTTAATATACTTAGCGGTCTCTCCGCACACCTGATCAACAAGGTGGACGGGCTGATGCTGGGAAGTCTCGAGAGTCTTAAATCGGTAAGTATTTATGCCATTGCAGCAGCCATGGCATCGGTCATCAGGGTCCCTGCAAGCTCAATTGCACGCACTGCACCATCGCTCATTGCGCAGGCTTTCAAATCAGATGACCGGAAATCAATTGCTGATTTGTACAGGAAGTCTTCCATTAATCAACTTATTCTGAGCAGCGGGGTGTTTCTTCTGATTGCCATCAACTATACCCTATTGCTTCACTTTATTCCCGAAGAGTATGCCGACAGTTTTCTGATCTTCATCATGCTTGGCCTGGCACAGGTAATCGATACCGGGGTTGGGATCAACGGATACATCATGGTAAATTCAAAGTATTACAGGGTAGATGCGATTCTTTCGGTTCTTTTGCTCGTGATCACCGTGGGATTAAATTTCATATTTATCCCTCTGTACGGAACACTGGGCGCTGCCATGGCAACCACGATTTCGATATTGGTCTATAACATCGCACGGTTCTCTTTTCTGAAAGTCAAAATGAATCTGAACCCTTTCTCCGGCCAGACACTGGAAATCATTCTGATTATGGTAATTGCAGGTTCCATTTGTTTTTTTATCCCATTTTCTGAAAACATATGGATATCAAGTATTGTGAAATCTACATTGTTTCTGATTCTCACCGGACCGGTAATCTATTCGCGCCGGTATTCCCCTGAATTAAGTGAATTACTGGATTTAATCGTTGCCCGTTTCAGACGCTAAGGCTGCATATAATGCCCGCAAGCCCTGAGAAGCATTTTGCCAGTTCCATTGCTGTTGGATTGCCCGGATTCCCCGTTCTCCCATCTCCAAAGCTTCTCCGGGATGATCATGGATGTACATGATCGCATCCGCCAGTGAATTCCGATCATCGGCGGTATGAACCAGCCCGCAGCCGGAATCTCTGACCACACGTTCCTGCGGGGGACAATCACTTACGACCAGTGGCTTACCGCCTGCCATATACTGAAATATTTTATTAGCGAACGTCGTATCATGATGCCGGTTTCTTTTCAATGGTGAAAGACAGATATCCGCTGCAGCCACATAACTTGGAAACAACGAGACATCCTGCCATCCCGCAAAATGTACATGCGGTTCCAGATGTTTCTGCTCCACAATCTCCCTGAGCTGAACATCTTCCGTATTGCTGCCCACAAGTATCAGTTTTACATTAGGAATCGAATTCCTGAGTAAGTCCAGCGCATAAATGGCCGTATCTGTACCGCGCCGGAGTCCGGTATCACCCATGTATAATAAATTGTAAGTGTCGCGAAAGGCTTCGGTAATCCCGTGGTCCAGCGCATACCCGAGATAAATGGAGGTGTCAACCGTATTGGGTACCACCACAAATTTATCTTCCGGAATTTTGAACTCAGCGGCAAGATCTTTCTTTGACTCCTCCGTTACCACGATAATGAAATCTGCAGCCTGACAGTATTTTTTCTGATAATAGTTCCACCGCTTAGGTGATATGATCCATTTGCCAGGCCAATTCACCACATGCACATAGTGCTTCATTATCTCAGGCCTGTTTTCGTGTAAGTCCAACACCACCTTTTTACCTGTCCCCCCTGCTTCGGCAAATGCCGCCCTGGCAATCGTAAGATCATGGACATGAATTGTATCTACGTTCGTGCATTTCATAAAATCCCTGATCTTCGGCCTCATTAGCATGTGATACAATGGTATCGTATAGGCGAGCGCAGAGAGCTTATATTCAAATCTGCTTGTTGGATATCGGCATACCTGAATTCCGTTGATAGTTTCCCGAGCGGGTTCTTCCCCTGAATTCAGGCAGAATAAAAAGACCTCATGACCTTCCCTGATCAGGCTAACGGCTTCATTCTCCACCCTGGAATCCGGCGGGAATGTATTGTCAAGGATCATCCCGATTTTCATAAAGCGAGTATAATATTAATTAACAACTTTTCCCCATATACCCGGGGAAGATATCCTATGACGCCTTTCAAGCGCCAGCCTGTTTTTCTAAGACAAATATCCATCCCATTATAACAACTACCTGATCCAGTGTGACAGGTCGCGATTCAAAACGCGCTGCAGTTGCTCTATATCCGACCTGTATAAATCAGATAGTTTAGAAGCCATGAATTCATCCAGCGGATCTTTTGGTGAAGTGTTGATTTGATTAATTCGTTCCATAAGATTTGTTTTGGTCTTTTCAGAAAGAAACAAATCTAAAACAGGTCTCATCAGGTCGCGAAAGCGGTTTTTCTGGCGCAGGAATTTATTTAACCCTTTCATCTTAGGCTTTCCCGATACATTATATACCATATCCAAAGAAGGTTCAAAATCCTCAGAAACCCCTAAAAATTTATAGGTTTCCCTGATCACACCTTTCGGATCCGCACGTAATTCATCAAAGAGAATTATTTGAACATTTGTAAATTCAGTCAGGAAGGCCTGTACCCGCATTGAATAAAACCCGAGGGCTTTATAGAAATATCCATAATGATAGTTTTCCAGTTCTCTCTGTTCTTCTGCATCCAGGGCTTCGGAAAATGAAAGGTCCTCCTTATCATCCCGTTTTTTAAACGTGTAATGACTGTACGCCCTGTCGACGGGGTCGCGTAAAATAATAATGATCTTCGGATCCCCCAACCGTTTTTTGATCTCAGGAATGGATTGTTCATAGTAAAAAAATGTGCTCGGACTGGCCTCCCCTTTTAATTTATTCCCGGCATCCTTAAACAATGATAGGTATTCAGTCCAATCCTGATAAATTTGTATCTTCGGATTTGCCCCGGAAACGTGTTGCAAAGGTAATTTCCAAAAATGCCCGCCAAAATAATCGGGTTCTTTCACTGGCGACATAAATATATCCGGATGCTGATTCAGGTAATGATACAGGGATGTGGTTCCTGCCTTGGCAGTACCTGCGATTAAAAAATCAGGCTTTTCCGACGCCATAAAGAAACATTTTTATTAAAACTATGGATAAGTATTCGATCGCCAAAGATATTGCTGGCAGAAGTTATTTTACCAAAAAAAATTATAAGACAGCTCAAATTCCCTACCTGGCATTCAGAATATTGCGTCCCGCACTCAAGGTTTACACCAGAACCTCACGGCTTTTAATGGGAAGTGTTCCCTGGACATCGCCTGCTTCGATCGAAATTTTCAAAGCAGTTCTGAACAAAGAAATGGACGGGTTTGAATACGGAAGCGGAAAGAGTACACTATTCTTTGCAAAGCTGCTCAACAAACTTGTAAGTGTTGAACACCACGAAGGCTGGCACCAAAAAGTTAAAAGCCAGATCAGCGGGTTATCCAATGTCACCTACAAATTCGTAGCTGCCGAAAATATCAATGGAAAACCGGACTATACAGCATATAGTAATGTAATTCTGCAGTATCCCGAAAACTCCTTTGATTTCATCCTTGTGGATGGCCGTAACCGGGTGAAATGCTGTAAAAATGCTATTCCAAGACTCAAATCCGGCGGAATTCTGGTTCTTGATAATTCGGAACGAGAATACTATTCTGAAATATTCGATTTGCTGAAAGACTGGAAAATGGTGAATACCACCACTGGCCTCACCGATACAACATTCTGGTTCAAGCCCTGATTACTACCCCTGATATTCTGCGATCGCTGCAATGATCCTCTCAATCTCCTCATCGGTTAATTCCGGGAAAACAGGAAGTGAAACAATGGACGCCGCTCTCCTTTCGGAAATTTTCCAATTACCCCGGTATTTTCCAGCCTGAAAAGCAGGTGTAAGTGGAATCGGTAACGGATAATGAATGGCAGTGCCTATGCCTCTGCCCGCCATATAACGAATAAATTCATCTCTCGAATTTGTCTGAAGTATAAATAAATGAACCACTGAATTCTCAGACAACTCAAAACCCATATCAAGAAATGGATTTTTTTGAATAGCCGAGGCCAGACTTGTTGCTATCTGATGACGGCGCTGGTTCAATTCATTGATAAAGTCCAGTTTCCTGATTAAAATCGCTGCCTGAAGTTCATCCATCCGACTTGTTTTACCTACCATCAAATGGGTGTCCTTATTTGGCTGACCATGATCCCTTATTAACCTAACCCGCTCTGCAAGTTCAGGATCAGACGTCGCTACGCATCCGGCATCACCAAATGCACCCAGGTTTTTCGTAGGATAAAAGCTGAACACAGCAGCATCAGCCAGCGTCCCCGCCATCCCATTATCAGTTTGCAGCCCTATCGAATGTGCGCAGTCCTCAAGGACGAATATTCCTCTTTGCCTTGCAATATTCAGGATAGGATCAATCTCACAACAGGACCCATACATGTGCACTGCAATGATCACCTTTGTTTTTTCTGAAATCAGGGACTCCAGTTCAGCAGGATTAAGCTGACCGGAATTCTCATCGACATCAATAAAAACCGGCGTGGCTCCGGTAAGCAGCACTGCTTCAGCATCCGATACCCATGTGTTTGCCTGCACGATCACTTCATCGCCCAGACCAATCTCCCAGGCGCGAAGTACCAGCTCCAATGCATCCGATCCGCTGGCACATCCGATTACATGCTGCGACCGCAGCCAGGAACCAAACGAACTTTCAAATTCAGGCACTTTTGGTCCGGCAAGGAATTTACCGGAGCGGATGATGGGCTCAATCTCCCCTATCCACTTGGTAACGTATGCTGTCCCCTGCCTTGACAAATCAAAAAATGGTATATGGTTGTCGTCAGCCTGCATGTTGATTTAAAAGTGATACAAGTTGCTGTGTTAGTTCTTTCCGGGAAAATTTCCTGACAGATTCATTGTCAGGAACGGGTAATGAATTATTTCTGAAAGCTTTGAACAATGATTGCAAAGTATTTTGGATACTTTCCTGATCGTCCCATCTTACCACTACCCCCGCCCCTGAATCACGGATAATTCGGGCGGCGTCGCCTTCCGGATCTCCAAGGGCCAAAATTGGCTTACGGGCGGAGAGATATTCGAACAGCTTACCGGGTATGTGTCCGCGGGCATTTACCGATTTATTCATAAACATCAGGACCACCGCAGCATTCCTGTATTTCTCGATAACTTCTTTGTGAGATACACTTCCGTGAATCCAAACATGATTCCCCGATTCATCCCAATCTTTGATGTAAGATTCAATCTCAGGGTCCATTACCCCGTAAAGATCAACCTTAAGCTCTTCCCTGAACGCGGGATCCTGATTACAAAGATTACCAAGCGCATTCCAGAAGGCCGGAGCATGACGAAACTGATTTATGAGTCCGAAATGCGCCAGTATGAATCTGTTGGGAGTTTCGCTTTCTGAACTTTTAAAGTCGGCCGTATCAAAGCCATTCGTTATCACCGCTACGGGTTTTCCGTATCTCCTTTCGAGATTTTCAGCCCAGGTCTGACTTACAGTCAATAAAACATCCGCTGCGTCTGCCACTTTCTTTTCCATTTTCCGGTGAATTGAACGTGCAGGTCCGGAGGTGTGAAATTCATCCAGCATATCCCAATCACTCCACGGATCACGAAAATCCGCTAACCATGGGATCTTAAATTTGCGTTTCAGAGAGAGTCCGATTAAATGCATGCTGTGAGGAGGCCCGGTGGTAATCATAAAATCGATATGGCGGTTTTTCAGAAACTCTTTCATAAACCGTACTGCCGGCCTTCTCCAAAATACTCTTGGATCCGGTAAAAAGAAATTTCCCCGAATGAATTTAGCGACAGGCGATACCGAGCCCGATGTATTTCCCTGGGTAAGATTTTTAGTCCCCTTTAATTTTTGGAAAAGCTGATAAGGTTCCCAGATGGGAATTCGCAGGACTTCTATATTTTCATTAACCTCCTGTTCCAGGGATTCGTCCTTCATGTCGAATTGTGGATTCTCAGGAGTAAGGATAACCGGGTGCCAGCCCAGCTCTTCGAGGTAATTAGCAAACTTCAACCAGCGCTGTACTCCGCTTCCGCCACTGGGGGGCCAATAATACGTGATGATCAGCACGGTTTTCATGGTCGCAAAGATAGGAGCCTGTTGATTTATTCAATTATACGGATAAAATTTCTGAAGCCATGAAGGAGAAACCCCTGCTTTATAAGCCAGGACCAGGCCTATATTTTTCAACTGCTGGACCAGTGGACCGTTCTTTTTGAAACGACGGGATGACGTAATGATACTGCTCCCGGCCTTTACCACACGGCCCATTCGCCTGAGACGCTTTAAAATTTCAACATCTTCCATGATCGGAATCAGGGCAAATCCGCCAGTCTTTTCAAAAGTGCTTTTGTAAAGAAAAAGTCCCTGGTCGCCATAGGTAAAAAGAGAGTGATTAACGGTACTGAGCCTCGCATAAAAATTCAGGAGCGCAGTCCGGTCATCAAAATCGAGCGAAAAAGATCCCGCAATGACATCAGTAGCAAGCAATCTCATAATCTGATCGGTCCAGTTGGAAGGCAACCGACTGTCGGCATGAACAAAAAACAATATTTCTCCGGATGCCGTTTCAGCACCTGCATTCATCTGGCCCGCCCTACCTCCTTCGGACTGAATTAATGTCACTCCAAATTGATTGCAGATTACCCGGGTCAAGTCTGTGCTCCCACCGTCGGCAACAATAATTTCAACATTTGCCCGTTCAGCCAATATCGTTTCCAGCAAACCCGGCAGCATTGACTCTTCGTTGAGGGTTGGTATAATGACGGATATGGAAATTTCAGCGGTTTGCATACAACCAATTCTTGAAGCAACGGGTCTCTAGATAAATTGTACGCTCAACATATGTACATCGTGACCAAACAACAAAAGCAACAACTTATAATTTTAATCGGAATTATCCTCGCGGTGATGATAGCGGCCGCTTTTTATTTCGAGTTTATCCGAAATACTGAAGAGGCAGTATCTGTACTTTCCATGTTTAATGATCCTCATCAAGCTGAAGAGTCATCTTTCTCACTTCCATTGCAACGTCCTTAGTCAATTGGAGGTCACGTATGTAATGATCCTTGTACGGCCTGATCAGGGAAAGAGCAAACAGCAGTACAACATAAGTGCCGATTACATAATCCGATCCGGTTAAGTAATATCCAAGTGCTAACAACAGCGACGCCACAAGGCTTCCAAGATAGAGTTTTCTGTATTCCTTAAACAAGGCTGAAAACTGCGACGTCAATCCGTCCTCTTCCCTAACTTTTTCCAGGTTTCCCCGGAAGTGAGCGTAAATGAATCCCGCAACCAGAAGTGCTGATAATATTGAAAAAATGATGACAAGTTGATGCTGTGCCATTGGAGGTTGCCAGCCATTATGGTTCGATTCCAGGAAAATATACCCCATCGGCAACAGCGGCAATGCCAGCGTCAGGTGAAATATATTATTCACCTTTTCATGAAAGGTTCGTATATTTTTAAATCCCATATCTTTATCCGGATCAAAACTAATAAAATACTTTTGCTTCACTGACGAATAATTACTTTTGTATTATGCCATTACCCGAATCAAGAAAGGATCAGGTCGTACAAACTGCCGCTGAATTATTCAGGGTACGGGGCTATGCAGCAACATCAATGCGTGACCTGGCGACAGAGTTGGGAATAGAGGCCGCCAGTTTGTATTCACATATCAAGTCAAAAGAAGAGATCCTTAGAATATTATGTTTCGGCATGGCAGAAAAATTCATGGATTCCCTTGATCTTGTGGAGAGCAGACAATCCAATTATGCCGATCAGTTGCGGGCAGGAATTCTGGGACATATTGCAGTAATGGCCGATAATCTTACGGCGTCGGCAGTTTTCATGAATGAACACAGGCACCTGAGCGACAAGTATCTGCGTGACTTTCTGCTTCTGAGAATAAATTATATAAATCGATTCAAGAGGATCATTGAACGAGGCATTCGAACCGGTGAATTTAAAAAGGTAGATACCAAGCTGGCGGTCATGACCTTATTTTCGTCACTGAACTGGATGCCTCATTGGTATGACCCCGCAGGAATTATCGATCCCGAAAGACTTGGAAATCAGCTTGCAGACATGTTAATTGAGGGATTGAAAACGAAATAGCATCTTTTTTTGTTACTATTGCGATAACCAAACACATACGTATGTACGGAGGAGGAAATACTTTTGAACCGGTCAACAGCAAAGATCTTACAAATGAAGATCCGGTAAAGCTTGAAGCATTTGAAGCCCGTATTGAACGGGGCGAGAAAATTGAGCCTACCGACTGGATGCCGGAACTTTACCGAAAGCAGCTGATCAGAATGATTGAGCAGCATGCCCACAGTGAAATTATTGGCGCATTACCGGAAGGAACATGGATTACCCGCGCACCCGGCTTCAGAAGAAAACTTGCCCTCATGGCAAAAGTTCAGGACGAAGTTGGTCATGCCCAGCTGCTTTATGCCGCTGCAGAAACGCTGGGTAAGCCAAGGGAAGCCATGATCGATGACCTGATCAACGGCAAATCAAAATATTCAAATATATTCAATTACCCTGCCTATACCTGGGCGGATGCCTGTTTTATCAGCTGGCTCGTGGATGCCGGCGCCATTGTGAATCAGCTGGCCAACGCCCGCGGAAGCTATGGCCCCTACTGCAGGGCACTGGACCGTATTTGTGCAGAAGAATCGTTTCACCTGAAATATGGTCATCATTGTGTGATCCATATGGCGTCAGGTACAAAGAAGCAACGCCAGATGATGCAGGAAGCAATTGATCGCTGGTGGGCACCAATGATGCACTTTTTCGGACCTCCCGACAAAATGTCTGCGCATACCGAGGTTTTAATGAAGTGGAAGGTTAAGATGGCCAGTAACGATGATATGAGAAATCAGTTTCTGGACATGTACGTTCCTAAGATATGGGAACTTGGATTTACTATTCCAGATCCCAACCTGAAGAAAGATATGGAAACCGGAAAGTGGAATTACACAGAGCCGGACTGGGAAGAATTCAAGCGAGTAATTAATGGCGACGGACCATGTAACGCAGAACGCCTGGCTGTTCGAAGGACCGCTGAAGAGCGTGGCCGCTGGGTCCGGGAAGCACTCCAGACGCCCAAAACCGATTATGTAAGGCCTTTGGTTTAATCAATAGACAGAAATACAAAACCCGTTGAGAATACAACGGGTTTTTTTGTTTCCCACTTTTTGAAATACTGCCCGGTTGATCACTGTAAACCTCCGAAAACGATTGCAAAGCATTCGTAAAACCCGGATATTTGCAGTATGAAATCACTTGATCCCCGGGTAAATCGTCTTCCTGAACTTAATGGAGAGCTGGCTCCCAAGGCACCAATGGACCAGCTGGGTACATTTGAAGTATTTACACAGCTGCGTGAGAACAAGCCCTATATTCATACTGGTGCAGTCCATGCCCCAAATGAAGAAATGGCCTTTCTGTTTGCGAAAGAACAGTTTTCAAGACGGCAAACCTGTACAGGACTTTTTGTGGCAGACACCCGGAATGTCTATACGACAGGGTACACCGAAGACGATCAGAATATTTACTCAACCTTACCTGATGCAGATGATTCAGACGGACCTTCAGAGTCTTATGAGGTTTTCCATCTGATGAGGCGCGGCAAACAGCATGAACACATAGGGTCTGTTGAGGCCAGAAGTTACCAGGGTGCTTTATCCCTGGCCAAGCCGGAATTTATTGATGGCAAACCGGTTTACAATGTCTGGGTCGTGAAGACTTCCGACATATTATTCAATGATGAAGAGGATAAAATCATCTGGAATACCCTGCCGGAGAAACAATTCCGTGACGCAATTGCTTATAAAGCAGGAGATAAACTGAAAGAATTCAAAGAACGAAAACAGGCAGACCAATGAATACCGAAGCACTGAAAGAGTTGTTGTACAAGATGGCTGATGATCAGCTGATCATAGGTCATAGAAACAGCGAATGGACAGGGCTGGGACCCCTGCTGGAAGAAGATATTGCCTTCAGTTCCATGGCCCAGGACAAGGTTGGTCAGAGTTACGCACTTTACCAAATGTTAAATGAACTCGGTGAGGGTGAGCCGGATACCGTTGCCTTTATGAGAAATGCCGACCAGTTTCATAATTGCACACTCACAGAACTTCCCAATGGTGAATATGATTTCAGCCTTATCCGTCATTTCCTTTTTGATGCGGCAGAAGCAATTCGCTTTGATATGTTAACGCAGTCATCTTACAAACCGCTGGCAGACCTGGCGGTAAAAATCAGGGGTGAGATCAGGTATCATACCATGCACGCACGAACTTGGATTAAACAATTGGGAAATGCCACCACAGAAAGTGTGGAAAGATTGCAGAATTCGCTGGATGAGGCCCTGCCTTATGCACTTGGTATTTTTGAACCATCATCTTTTGAAGATGAAATTATTTCTTCAGGATTGTTCGGCGGCGAAGCTGCACTGCGAAATGCCTGGGAAAAAGAAATCCTGAAGACATTGTCTGAAACAGCGCTTCAGGTTCCGGATTTATCCTTGCTGACCCCCGCCTACGGAGGCAGAAAAGGCCAGCATACACCGCATTTACAACCATTACTCGATGAAATGGCCGAAGTATTCCGCTCAGACCCGACTGCAGACTGGTAAACGAATCATGGGATAAAACTGTTATATGGATATGGGAAAGTTAAGTGATGAACAGATTTACGACTGGTTACAGGCGGTGAAAGATCCTGAAATCCCGGTCATATCATTAGTCGACCTGGGAGTGATCACCAAACTGGAATGGAATGAAGATGACCTCACAGTCCATATGACTCCAACGTTCGTCGGTTGCCCTGCGATTGACTACATGAAACAGGATGTAATAGAGGTCCTGAAAGACCATGGAGTAGAAAATGTGGATGTAAAGATCACCTATGAAACTTCCTGGAATTCTAACATGATCTCAGATCAGGGAAGGGAGGCATTGCGCAAATTCGGACTGGCCCCGCCTCCAAAACATAACCTTATTGTGGACATCGATGTGCTGGAACATGCAACATGTCCTGTATGCGGAAGTGAGAATACTCAATTAAAAAATCCATTCGGACCTACAGCATGCCGGTCAATCCATTATTGTGAAAATTGCAAGGAGACTTTTGAGCAGTTCAAACCTGTTTAATTCTGCCCCTATTCAGCAGTTTTAATTCCCTGAAACCAACTTGTCCTTTCCGAGGTAGGAACTGTCATTCAGAACATACCAGGTTCGCTCTTTAGGAATACGCATAGATTGTACTTCTTCAAGTCCATTCAGTTCTATCCATTCCCCGGAACCATCGTTTTTCACAAAGGAATATCCACGTAACTGATAATCATTCTGATCAATAAAATACGTCCAGAGATCATTTTGATACTTTACCTTCAGTGATACTACATCATGTCCGTTCCAGTTGAGTGAGTCGACCTCTTCCATCAGCTCTGTTCCACTATCCTTCAACTTCATGGGAAGTCCCCATAGATACAGGTAGTAATTTCTCAATTTTTCTGCCCTGACACAGTCCACATCTCCCGAATTAATGAAACAGGAATCCTGCACCATTCCATGGTCTTCAGAGGATCCTCGCCGCACACGAAAATACCCCTCATTATTGTTGATCCATACCGTCGTTTCACGTGGTCCGGCAGAACCTTCCTCAACAAACTCCAGAACCGCATTCAGCGAATTCCATTGGTTCTCAGGATCATGAAAACGTATCGACCTATCAAGTATTTCTTCGGGGCCCGGCTTTGAACTGTTGCATGCCGTAAAAATCAAAATGAGAATTATTAGCCGTATCTCCATGATTCAAGATACCATTTATCTGATAAATTATATTTTTCACACCAAACATAATATTCCCAAAACCATATTTTGACAGATTTGGTTAACTTAACGTAGGCAACTCTTATGTGATGAATCAGATTCGGAAAATAGGTTTTTTTATGGCGTTCATTATTCCCGCCTCTGTAATACTCGGGTATTACTTGGGAGGATTGTGGAATCTTATGCCGCTCGCACTTGTCTTTCTGATCATACCATTTCTTGATTATTTTGTAGGCACTTCCAACTATAATGTGCCGAAGGATCGTATTCCTGTAATTTCCGAACAGTTCTATTATCGGTTTGTAACGTATCTGTGGACTTATTTTCAGCTGGCATTCCTTGGATGGGCTTTTTACGTTGTCACTTTTGGCGGCTTATCCACGGCTATTGAATGGATAGGTTTCACCCTTGGAACCGGACTTGTAACCGGGGGCATTGGAATAACAGTGGCACATGAACTAGGTCACAAGAAATCTGCGTTGGAACAGTTTTACAGCAAAATTTTGCTCCTTACTGTGAGCTACATGCATTTTTTCATTGAACATAATAAAGGACATCATGTAACCGTGGCGACCCCCGAAGACCCTGCAACGTCAAGAAAAAACGAGTCCTTCTACGCTTTCTGGATCCGCAGTGTATTTGGCGGTTACAGGCATGCCTGGTCAATAGAGAATAGCAGGCTTCGCCGAAAAGATATTCCAGTGGTAAGCGTACATAACCAAATGATTTGGTTCACCATTTTACCGGTTGTTTTTATCGCCGTTGTTACCGGGATTTTCAGTATCTGGTCAGGTCATTTTGTCTGGCAGCTGCCTGCTTTCTTTCTGGCACAAAGTTTCATCGCATTTACGCTTCTGGAACAAGTTAATTATGTTGAACACTATGGAATCGAAAGAAAGGAAATATCACCTGGAAGATATGAACGGGTTACACCAATTCATTCCTGGAATGCCAGCCATGTAATCAGTAATTTTTTCCTCTTTCAGTTGCAAAGGCATTCCGATCATCATGCCAATGCGATCAAAAGATACCAGGTCCTTTATCATTATGATGAAAGTCCGCAGTTGCCTGCAGGGTATTCAACCATGATCATTCTGGCCCTGGTCCCAGGTCTGTGGTTCCGCCTGATGAATCCGCGTCTGGAATCATGGCAAGTGAACAATGAAACGGTCGAGCATTGATCTTTCGCGTCACAGCAATTCTAACTTTTTTAGCCCTTTCCTGTTTTGGGCAGAGCAAGGTTGTACTTGACGGAATCATAGAAGATCCTCAGCGGCAGCCCATTGAAGGTGCCACCATCCTGGATCCATCCGGTAATTTACTTGCGGTTACAGATCAGAATGGTAAATTTCGGGTTCAGATGTCGCTTGGAACACATCTGCTTACAATCACTCACATATCTTTCAAAAGCCGAACCTATCAGCACAATTTTCAGGACCCTGAATTCATTCGAATAACCCTGGAGCCAACCACATTGAGCCTTGAAGAAGTAATTATCCGGGATAATAATCCAAAAGAAAACCTTCAAAGTACGATCCCCGGGGCAACCAAACTTTCAATTAAGAATATTGAAGCAATACCTGCTTTTCTCGGAGAAGTGGATGTGATCAAAGCGATTACACTCCTTCCGGGCGTGAGCACCGTTGGTGAAGGCTCATCAGGTTATAATGTGCGAGGTGGCGCCATTGATCAAAACCTGGTGACAATTGACGGAATGCAGCTTTTCAACACATCACACGTACTGGGTTTCTTCTCGATCTTCCATCCGGATGCAACACGGGATTTTACACTTTACAAGGGTTATGTACCCGCTGAATTTGGCGGCAGGGCTTCTTCGGTCCTTGCCGTCAACAGCTTGCAGGGACAGACAGATATCTGGAGTGCTGAGGCAGGTATAGGAAGTGTCTCCGGGAAGCTGACACTCCAGGGCCCTATTTCAAAAAAGACAAGCATTTTGGCTGCGGGTAGATTCACATATTCAGACTGGGTACTGGGCCTGGTCAAAGACCTGGATATTCAGAATAGCTCTGCCAATTTCTATGACATTTTTGTTCGCGGAGATCACTTTTTCAATGATAAACATCATATCATGTTCTCCTACCTCGGGAGTGCTGATTCTTTTGATTATTCCGACATTTTCGGATATGAATGGAGTAATTATGGCTTCAACTTCAACTATGATTTTCAGCCTTCGGCATTGTGGAGATTTGATATAAATGCAAATTACCTACAATACACAAATTCACTATTTGATTATCAGCCAGGACTGGAATCAGAACTGCGCAACCAGATGGACAAAATTCAGTTCCGCATAAATGCCAAGCACAGCACAGAATACCATCAACTTGATTTCGGAGCCGAACTGACGGATAATAACCCCGGAGATGAAATACGAAACCCACTCAATGATGAATCACTGGTGATACCAGACGGCATCCGAAGGGACCATGGACGGGAATTCGCTCTCTACGCCCAGGATGTATTCAAGGTTAGTGAACGGTTCGACATCAACGCAGGATTAAGGTATAATCTATACAGCCAGATAGGACCCTCAACAGAATATGAATATGAGGGTGTCCTGAATGATGACAATATTTCAGATACGCTGTATTACAATACCGGCGAGAAGATCATCTCATATAATAACCTTGCGCCGCGCATTTCATTTCGATATGAACTCAGCGATCAGACCGTACTAAAACTGGCATACAACCGGATGTTTCAATATATCCACCTGATCTCTAATACCACTTCTCCCACCCCGGTGGATCAATGGCAGGTGAGTACCCGCTATATTCCGCCAACGCGATCAGATAATTTTTCACTGGGAGTTTATAAAAATTCAAAGGACAATCGCTGGGTCACATCTGTTGAAGCCTTTTACCGGAAGCTGGATAATGTTGTGGAATACCAGGATTTCGCAGAGCTCATTCTTCAGGAAAATATCGAAGCGGAATTATTGATTGGTAAAGGGCGGGCTTACGGACTGGAGTTTTTTGTAAAACGGCTCACACCTATCTGGACAAGCTGGGTGTCCTATGTTTATACCCGAAGTCTGGTTTCCTTTCCCGGAGATATTGAAAATATTAATTCAGGGGACTGGTTCCCGGCCTATTATGATCAGCCTCACTCATTCAAATTCGTATCTGATATAAGAATGGGCAAATCCAGAAAAGGGAGTTTCGGAGCAACTGTAGTTTATAATACTGGCCGTCCAATTACTGCGCTCACATCGGATTACCTTCAGGGGCCGCTGATCATACCGCATTATTCGGAAAGAAATGAATACCGGATCCCGAACTATTTCAGAATAGATGTCTCCATGACATTTGGCAGTATCTTCAGAAAACTGGATGACCGTCTTTCTATTAGTTTATATAATCTTCTCGGAAGGCGAAACGCTTATTCCGTCTTCTATCAGAGAAACGATAATTCACCGATTCCACGCGCCTATAAATTATCGGTGCTTGGATCCATTTTTCCTTCCATTACCTACAGTCTGAAACTGGATGTCAAGAAACGTTAGACGATATTACCTGGGCATATTGATCCTTATTCTCACGGGCTGCATTGAGCCAATCGAATTTGACATCGATCGTGAAGGACGTCAGTTGGTGGTCTATGGCCACATCGATGATGGTGGCGGCGCGATGTTCGTTCAGCTTTCCAGGACCACAGCTGTACCAAACCGGTTCCAGGCAGAAACAGGTGCGCGAATCACATTGCATGATGATCTTGGGAATGAAGGGCGTTTCTATTCTGCGAATGATGAGGGCATTTATTATTACAACAATTTTAGTATGCAGATCGTACCCGGAAGAAGCTACTTCCTGCGTATCCGTTCTGCCAGCGGTGCTTTTTACGAATCGGTTCCGGAAAGGATTCCGCTGCACCAGGCACAATCCGAAATCTATGTAACCTTTGACCGGATCGAACTGAATACCGGAACCTTCAATGCCGTAATTACCAAAAACGTAATGCAGGTAAGCGCTGAAACTTTTCTGGAAGACCCATCAAAGCAATACTACATAAGGTACACGCCAATTCAGACCTTCCGGTTCGACCCGACAAATTTTCCGGATCCATTTAACAGTATACCGCCCGGATGTTATGTAAACAGGAGGATAGAACCTGAACGACTCGTACTATTTAACTCCAATGGCTTCCAGGGAAATTCGGTGCCCAGGCAACTGATCGGGCAGAATGAGATTGACTATGCGTTTATTACAAAGAATGTAATTACCCTTGAAACACATTCCCTAACTCCTCAGGCATATGACTACTGGCGAAAGATCAGGATCTTGCTGAATAATACGGGCTCCATCTTTGATACGCCCCCGGCTGCTGTCAAAGGCAATATTTTCAATGTTGATGATCCTGATGAACAGGTATTGGGCTATTTTGAGGCAACAAATAAATCCATTAGCCGGGCTACTGCCTGGCGCGGGGATTTCCCCTACCCTGTGCCGGATGATCCTTGTATTTATATTCCCGGACAAGAACGGGAAAAATATCTTCCGGAGTGCCTGAATTGTCGAATTCTTGAAGGAAGTAGCTTTAATCAGCCTGTTTTTTACTGATGGCACACGGCGGGCTTAAAACCGCGTGAATTAAATATTCCAAAAAATCTCATTGAATTCTGAATTAAGTTCATACTTTTGCTAGTCACAATGAAGTCTGTTCAAACATATAGCATCAATTCAATCGCTTTCCGCCCGGAAAGTACGATGTCTGTATTCAGGATCAGGCCATTCAGGCCCCTTGTGGGGTAATCGACTTAAGGCGAAGGTACGTCCTTCGCATGCTCTTTAGCTTATATAAAATCTTACTTTCTAATTGAATAAAATCTGTAATGTCACTAACCATTACGGTTGCAAGTGAAAAACACCTTCACTTCGCCGAAACTATTTGCACTTATATGCAAACCGCCGCCGAACAACGGGGCACCGGGATTGCAAAACGATCGCCTGAATATGTTTCCAGGAAAATGGAAGAAGGCAAGGCCGTTATTGCAATGGACGGAGACCAGGTCGTGGGTTTCTGCTACATAGAGACATGGAGTCATGAAAAATATGTAGCCAATTCAGGGCTCATTGTTCACCCTGACTATCGCGGACAGGGACTTGGAAAAAAAATTAAGGAAGAAATATTTAAACTCAGTCGTAAGAAATATCCTGAAGCAAGAATTTTTGGAATTACCACGAGTCTTGCTGTAATGAAGATCAATGCTGAGCTCGGGTATAAACCTGTAACATTTTCTGAGCTGACCACGGATGAAGCCTTCTGGAATGGTTGTCAGAGTTGTAAGAATTTCGACATCCTCACACGTACGAACCGTTCGCACTGCCTATGCACAGGAATGATGTATGACCCGGAAAAGGCAAAGGCCCAGGCTGAAAAAGTAACCAAAGAACAACGTTGGCAACGTTTCAGAAGGTTTCTTTCCATCGATAACTGGAAACCAACCAAAAAAATTGTCGCTACTATCAAATCTTATGTATTATGAGTTCAACCGGTAAGGAAAAAGTCGTACTCGCGTTTTCAGGCGGACTGGATACGTCATATTGCGTGAAATATCTGATTCATGAAAAAGGCCTGGAGGTCTATTCCATACTCGTAAATACAGGTGGCTTTTCCACAGAAGAGCTGTCTGAAATTGAAAAACGTGCCTATGCCCTGGGAGTAAAAGAGCATAGAAATGTAGATGTGCAGCAAAAATTCTATGAGGACGCGATACGCTTCATGATCTTCGGGAATATCCTTAAAAATCACAGCTATCCGCTCTCGGTTAGCGCCGAACGAACAATCCAGGCAGAAACAGTTGCCCAATATGTAAAAGAAACAGGGGCTTCCTACGTTGCCCACGGAAGTACAGGCGCCGGGAATGACCAGGTTCGGTTTGATTTTATTTTTGAAGTGCTTATCCCGGACGTACGGATACTCACTCCCATCCGTGATCTTAAATTATCAAGGCAGGAAGAAATAGATTACCTGAAGTCACATGGTGTAGAATCTTCATGGGAAAAATCCAGATATTCTATCAATCAGGGATTATGGGGCACAAGTGTTGGCGGAGTTGAAACACTCACGTCCAATACAGACCTTCCTGAATCGGCATATCCTACACAATTGGAGGAAACAGAAATTTCAACGCTGAAAATATCCTTTATTCAGGGTGAGTTGTCTGCCGTGAATGACAAGAAAATGGACCCGGTTTCGGCCATCAAGGAAATCAGCCGCATTGCCGGTCCGTATGCCATCGGCCGGGATATACATGTTGGTGACACTATTATCGGAATTAAGGGACGTGTAGGTTTCGAAGCTGCGGCTCCAATGTTGATCATCAAGGGACATCATGCGCTGGAAAAGCATACACTTACCAAGTGGCAATTATACTGGAAGGAGCAACTTGCCAACTGGTATGGAATGATGCTTCATGAAGCTCAATACCTGGATCCTGTAATGCGAAATATTGAAGCATTCCTGCTTGATTCACAACAAACCGTGACCGGTGATGTGTATCTTGAATTGCGCCCTTATCATTTTCATGTAAAGGGAATCGAGTCTCCGCATGATTTAATGACATCGAGTTTCGGAGCCTATGGAGAAATGAATAAATTGTGGTCGGGGGAAGATGTGCGCGGATTCACCAGAATCCTTGCCAATACATCTAAAATTTATCACTCAGTGAACCAAAACCTTTCGAATGACTGATACACCGATCAAAGCAGCCATTATCGGCGCTGCCGGCTACACCGGCGGAGAACTTATCCGGTTGCTTCAATATCATCCACAGGCAAGCATTGTTTCTGCAGTTAGTGAAAGCCAGGCTGGAAAAATGGTTTCTTCCGTACACGGAGATATCATCGAGGATTTCACATTCAGTGCAGAAATTGCTGAAGACGCAGATGTTATTTTTCTATGCATGGGGCATGGGAAAAGCCGGGAATGGCTGGAATCAAATAGTACAGGAGGTAAGATCATCGATTTGAGTCAGGATTTCCGACTGAAATCCACAGCAGGAGATTTTATATACGGGCTTCCGGAATTTAATCGTGCTTCGATCAAACATGCACAGCACCTGGCAAACCCGGGATGTTTTGCCACGGCTATCCAACTGGCTCTTTTACCTCTGGCCCAGCAGAAGCTGCTGAATTCCCCTGTACACATCAATGGAATTACGGGAAGCACGGGGGCCGGTCAGTCCCTCTCTCCTACCAGTCATTTCAGCTGGCGAAATAATAATATTTCCCTGTATAAGGTATTTGACCATCAGCACCTTCATGAAATCGGGGAAACATTGGCGAGCCTGCAGCCGGATCTGCCCGAACTCCTTTTTGTGCCCGTGCGGGGCAATTTCACAAGGGGGATTTTTATTACTGCATATACAGCTTTTGACGGGACCGAATCTGATGCTAAAGATCTCTATGGTTCATACTATTCAGATTCCCCGTTCACTCACGTTTCACAACGTGAAATCCACCTTAAACAGGTGGTCAATACCAATAACTGCCTTGTGAATGTCATGGTAAAGAAAGGCCAGATCATTGTTACTTCCGCGATTGACAACCTGCTGAAGGGCGCTTCCGGTCAGGCAGTTGAGAATATGAATTTAATGTTCGGACTCGATGAAAGTTGCGGGCTACACCTTAAAGCATCCTTTTTCTAATGAATGATCTAAAGAATATTGCTGTTCTTGGCGCGGGAAATCTCGGTCTTGCAATTGCAGACGGACTAAAAAGGGCGGGTTTCCTGACGGGTCGTAAACTAATCCTGACCCGGCGAAATATTCGAGGCCTCGAATCCTGGAAATCAGAAAATATCGAAATTACCACCAATAATAAGGATGCTGTAGCGGCGGCCGATATTATTCTCCTGTGTGTCCAGCCACATCAGGTCGAAGCCGTACTGAAGGAAGTCAGACCCGTTCTCGAGCAAGATCGTCACATCCTCGTTTCTGTGATAACCGCTGTTGGAATAAACCAGTTATCAACTTATGCGGGCAACAATTTCCCGATCATTCGGGCGATGCCCAATACGGCAATTTCGGTTCGCGAATCAATGACCTGCATGGCTCATAATGGCGTTGCGGAGTCTGTTCAGACTGAAGTGGAAAATATATTTGCCTGTGTTGGAAAAACGCTTTGGATTGAAGAGCCTCTGATGCAGGCTGCTACGGTGGTATGTGCGAGCGGTATCGCTTTCTGGATGCGCTTCATTCGTGCAACCATGCAGGGCGGAGTTCAACTCGGGTTTGATGCACATGATGCCAAAGAAATTGCGGTTCAGACATGTCTTGGTGCAGCAAGCCTTTTGAATGGCACCGGGAAGCACCCTGAAGAAGAGATCGATCGGGTAACAACTCCAATGGGATGTACAATCGTAGGTCTGAATGAAATGGAACACAACGGCCTGAGTTCTGCACTGATCAAAGGCCTTGCAACCTCTTTCGAGCGAATTAACCAAATGAAAAAACCGGACGATGAATCTGTTTGAAGTATATCCGCTTCTGCCAATAGAATTGGTAAAAGGGAAGGGATGCTATGTATACGACCATGCTGGCAATAAATACATGGACCTGTATGGAGGTCATGCCGTAATCTCCATCGGTCACACCCACCCGCATTACGTAAAGCGCATCGAGCGCCAACTGAATAAGATCGGTTTCTATTCAAATTCGGTCATCAATTCGCTGCAACTGGACCTGGCAGACAAACTGGGTAAATTAAGCGGATATGAGGATTATCAACTATTCCTGTGTAATTCGGGGGCGGAAGCCAATGAAAATGCCATAAAAATCGCCGCTTTTCAAAATCCGGGTAAAACCATTCTCGCATTTGAGAAATCATTTCATGGCAGAACTTCACGGACATTGTCTGTGACAGATAATGAAAAGTACAGATCTCCGCTGGATAGTTTCGATAACGTCCGTTTCCTGCCCTGGAATGATATTGAAGCTCTTGAAAGGGCATTTCGCACGGAAGATGTTTGCGCAGTAATCATCGAGGGCATCCAGGGACTGGGCGGTATTTATGTGCCGGATATAAACTTTCTAAAGAATTTACGGGCCATGACCCAGCAATATGGTTCACTGCTCATCCTTGATGAGGTTCAATCCGGATACGGAAGAACTGGTAAATTCTTTGCCCATCAGTTTGCCGAAATCCGGCCTGATATCATTACCGTAGCGAAAGGCATGGGTAACGGCTTTCCTATCGGAGGAGTACTTATCAATCCTTCCATCGAATCATGGCATGGAATGTCGGGTACCACATTCGGCGGTAATCACCTGGCGTGCGCTGCAGGTTTAGCAGTTCTTGAAGTTCTTGAAAAAGAAAAACTGATTGAGCATGCTGCGGAGGAAGGCAACAGGTGGATGGATGCGCTATTAAATCTTCCGGGAGTAAAAGCTGTTCGGGGGAAGGGTTTGATGATTGGCCTCGAAATGGATTTCCCGATTCGGCCCATGCGTGAAAAGCTTTTCCGTGAATATCATATTCTTACTGGCACATCGGTAAACCCAAACACAATTCGCTTATTACCCCCGCTTACAGCCGGAAAAAAAGAGTTAAAGAAATTAATCACTGCCCTGCAGGCCGTGTTGAATGAACGACCAAAACATGAATCAATTCACCCGACTAAGTGACGTCAAGGACCCCGGATTATTAATTAAAAGGGGGCTGGAATTAAAAGCAGACCCCTTTACATCCAATATAGGAGAGCGTAAGGTTCTGGGACTCCTTTTTTTAAACCCAAGTCTCAGAACACGTTTGAGTACCCAAAAAGCAGCCATGAACCTTGGAATGCAGGTAATGGTCATGAACATGAACAGCGAGGGGTGGAAACTGGAGATGGAGGATGGAACGGTGATGAAAGGAGATGCCCAGGAACATATCAAAGATGCGATCCGCGTAATCAGTGAATATGTAGATGTCATCGGGATTCGAACGTTTCCGGGACTGGTGGACCGGGAGGCGGACTATTCAGAAAAAATATTGTCTGCTGTATTGAAATATGCAACGGTTCCTGTCATCAGCCTGGAATCTGCGACACGCCATCCGCTTCAATCACTCGCCGATATGATTACGATCAGCGAATTGGGGATTCCGAAACCTAAAGTAGTACTTTCATGGGCTCCTCATCCAAGGGCACTCCCCCAGGCAGTCTCAAATTCCTTCCTGGAATGGGTGAAGGTGATGAATGCCGATGTCGTGCTCACGTGCCCTAAGGGCTATGAACTGGCTGAAGAATTTACCAAAGGGATTCCAATAATTCATGATCAGATGGAAGCATTTGAAAATGCGGATGTAATTTATGGGAAGAACTGGTCAAGCTATCAGCATTATGGAGAAATACTCCCTGTTCAGGAAAACTGGACAATCGATTCAGAAAAAATGAAAGTAACCAACAATGCGCGATTCATGCATTGCCTTCCTGTTCGAAGAAATGTGGTTGTATCTGATGATGTGCTCGATCATGAATCCATCATTTACCAGCAAGCAGGAAACCGTACATGGGCTGCGCAGGCAGTGTTAGAATCAATTCTTGACCAGCTATGACCAATGTAACTGTAATCAAGATTGGCGGGAATATCATTGATGATCGGGATTCCCTGGAGAATTTCCTTAAGCAATTCAGTGCGAGAAAAGGATATAAGCTGCTCATTCACGGGGGAGGAAAAAAGGCGAGCGAACTTTCAAGAACCCTGGGGATTGAACCTCAGATGATTGAAGGACGCAGAGTTACCGATGCTGCAACCCTGGATGTTGTCACAATGGTCTATGCGGGCCTGATTAACAAGAATATTGTCGCAGATTTGCAGTCTCTGAATGTAAATGCGCTTGGGTTGACGGGTGCTGATCTTAACCTGATAAAAGCGAAAAAACGGGATAACACGCAGGTTGACTATGGTTTTGTAGGGGATTTTACACCTTCTGATGTAAATACAGATCGGTTATCCTGGATGTTGGAAAATAATATTATACCTGTATTCTGCGCTCTTACCCACGATATGAAGGGTTCATTGCTGAACACAAACGCCGACAGCCTGGCTGCCGGTATCGCTATCGCCCTAGCCGATAAATACCAGGTTCACCTGCAACTTTGCTTTGAAAAACCCGGGGTGTTGCGTAATGCCGAAGATGATGAATCGATTATATTACAACTGGACGAGCAGGAATATGTTGCATTGAAGACGGATGGAAAAATTTTCGAGGGAATGATCCCGAAACTGGATAATGCATTCAAAGCACTGGATCATAACGTCGATGTCACAATCCGGCATGCATTGAATGAATCAACTGGCACTAAACTGATAAAAAATGCATGATCTTGATGCGGCCATAATATTGCTGAGTGATTTGATCAGGGTCCCTTCGTATTCCAAGGAAGAGGCTGGTACGCTTAGATGCCTGAAGGCATTTATGGATAGCCGGCATATTCCTTTCAATACGGTTAAGAATAATATTTTTACAGTCAATAAGCACTTCAAGCCAGGTCTTCCAACGCTTTTGCTGAATTCCCATCACGACACTGTACGCCCCAATGCCGGTTATACCCATGACCCGTTTAAACCAATGCAGGCAGAGGGTAAATTGTACGGCTTAGGAAGCAATGATGCAGGTGGAGCACTGGTCAGCCTGATCTTTACCTTTTGTCATTATTATGATTTGGAAGATTTGCCGTTCAACATTGTGCTTGCCGCCAGTGCCGAAGAAGAAATAAGTGGCGCAAACGGCATCGAGCTACTTCTCCAGCATCTTCCGGAAATTCATTTCGGGATCGTTGGGGAACCCACTTCAGGAGAAGTAGCTATTGCCGAAAAAGGACTCCTGGTTCTCGACTGCCTCAGTCATGGTGTTTCAGGTCATGCCGCACGCAATGAAGGGGAAAATGCGATTTATAACGCAATGGCCGATATTGAATGGATCAAAAATTATACATTCCGGAAAGAGTCTGAAACGCTCGGCCCAATCCATATGAATGTTACCATCATTGAGGCAGGAAAGCAGCACAACGTTGTGCCTGACAGCTGTAAATTCACCGTTGATGTACGAACCACTGATGCCTATACATTGGAAGAAACACTGGAGATTATACAAAAGAATATAACCTCTGAGGTCACTCCGCGATCTGTACGTCTGCGACCTTCGTCAATTCCAACGGATCATCCACTGGTAAATGCGGCAAGGGAATGTGGTTTCACATTGTTTGGCTCACCAACGCTGTCAGACCAGGCATTAATGCCATTTCCGACAATCAAAATGGGTCCTGGGGATTCTTCAAGATCCCATACCGCAGATGAATTTATTTACATTGATCAGCTTGGCAAGGGGCTTGACGATTACCGTAAATTATTAGACAAGTTGATTCAGACCATAAACGAATGATATGAAACTCTGGGATAAAGGCTATAGCATTGAAAAGAAGATTGAACAGTTCACGGTTGGTGATGATCGTATTTATGACCTGAAACTTGCCGCATATGATGTGGAAGGCTCGCGTGCCCATGCAAAAATGCTAGCGAAGCAGGGACTTATTCCTAAAAATGAAATCGCTGAAATAGAACAGGCACTTGATCAGATTACAGCACTGATCAATTCAGGTGATTTTCTAATCGAGGAAGATTTTGAGGATGTCCACAGCAAGATCGAATACCTGCTCACAGAATTACTGGGGGATGCCGGAAAACGCATTCATACCGCCAGGTCACGAAATGACCAAGTTCTGGTAGACCTTCACCTCTATTTCAGGGATGAACTTAAAGAAATCACCGAACTTGTTAAACTGCTCTTCGAACGATTGATGTCGCTTGCCGACGAACATAAGGAAATAATCATACCCGGATACACGCATATGCAGGTTGCAATGCCTTCTTCATTCGGTCTTTGGTTCAGTTCCTATGCCGAAACCCTGATTGACGATATATATTTCCTTCGTGCGGCAAGTCATATTGCTGATCAGAATCCATTGGGTTCAGCGGCAGGATATGGAAGTTCATTTCCTATTGATCGCTCGATGACTACCAGGGAACTTGGTTTTTCTACCATGAAATATAATGTGGTTGCGGCGCAGATGGGCCGTGGCAAACTTGAACGGAGTGTAGCCATGGCAATGGCATCCGTAGCCTCTACTATTTCAAAGATGGCAATGGATGTATGCCTTTATAACAGTCAGAATTTTGCCTTCCTCAGTTTTCCGGACGAACTTACAACAGGCTCGAGCATCATGCCCCACAAGAAAAATCCTGATGTCTGGGAACTGATCCGTGGTCGGTGTAACCGGATTCAGGCAGCACCCATGGAAATCACGATGCTCACCAACAATCTTCCCAGCGGATACCACAGGGAATATCAGTTGTTGAAGGAGAGTATATTTCCATCCATAGATTCTTTGAAAGCCTGCCTCGATATGGCAGAGTACATGTTGCAGCATGTAATTGTTCATAAGGATGCTGCATCCGATGAACGCTATCGATACATGTATACTGTTGAAAATGTAAACGATGAAGTGATCCGTGGCGCCACATTCCGGGATGCGTATAAAACGGTAGGAAAACAGGTAGCTGACGGAACCTATGAGCCGGTATCAAATCTCAAACATACCCATGAAGGAAGTATCGGAAATCTCTGTCTTAAGGATATCCGAAAAAAAATGAATGAAGCCCTAAAGCGCTGAAGCTTTCAACCTTACAATTACTGATTTAGAAATGGGTGTTCTGCTGGTGTGGGCATAATGATTATAGGGAATCACCGGGTTTGCCTCCGGAAAATAAGTGGCAATACAGGTTTTGGGAATTTCATATGGAACAATGATGAATCCTTCAGCCCGTCGTTCAACCTGATCGTATTCGCTCACCAGGTCTACCTTTTGGCCTGACTTGAATCCATATGCCTCAATATCCTTAATATTCATGAGAACGATGCGCCTCTCACTATGTATGCCCCTGTATCGGTCATTAAGACCGTAAATTGTGGTATTAAACTGATCATGGCTGCGGATCGTCATCATGATTAACTGATCCTCAGACAACTCATGATCAGGCATTTGATTGACGGTAAATTGCGCCTTGCTGTCCTTAGTGTGAAACTCGCCTTTTCTTGCCCCGTTCGGCAGGTAAAACCCCCCGGGTTTGCGTACTCTTTCGTTATAGTTTTCAAATCCCGGAATTGTTCTTTCGATGGCATTCCGAACCTGATCATAGTCAGAACACCAACCCTTCCAATCCACCTGCGATTTGTTTCCAAGCGTAGCCTGGGCAAGACCTGCAATGATGGCCGGCTCACTTCGAAGGTCTGCTGAAACCGGCGTCTTTCCGCCTCTTGACTGATGGACTACTCCGGTGGAGTTTTCAACCGTTACAAATTGCTTTTTCCCATTTTGAATATCTTCCTCCGTGCGGCCAAGGCAAGGAAGTATGTAGGATGTTTTACCATGCGTTAAATGGCTTCTGTTAAGTTTTGTCGACACATGCACGGTGACTTCGCAATTCATCAACCCCTTGCCGGTGATTTCAGTATCGGGAGTGGCACTCAGAAAATTTCCTCCCATGGCCATAAAAAATTTTGCCCTGCCTGATTGCATGGCCTCTATACTTGCAACGGTGTCAAATCCCTTTTCTTCAGGTGGTGAAAAATCAAAATTCTCCCTGAGCTTTTCCCGTAATGAAGGCTTCAAATACTCCCAGATTCCTACAGTCCGGTCCCCCTGCACATTGCTATGTCCGCGAACCGGACATGTACCGGCGCCAGGCTTACCAATACTTCCCTTCATCAGCAACAGGTTCACCACTTCCCGAATATTATCCACTGCATTTTTATGCTGAGTGAGACCCATGGCCCAACAGGCTATAATTTTTTTCCCTGAAGCTATCATTTCTGCAGCCTGGTGAATCTGATCATGGGGAATACTGGTCTGATTCATCAGCTCTTCCAGTGGATATTTTTCAAGGTCCGCCAGGAATTCAGAAAATCCCGATGTCGACCTTTCGATAAAATCATGATCCAGAACCTGCCCGGGCCGCGCTTCTTCTTTCAACAGCAAGAGCTTCATCAGGGCCTTCAGCAATGGAACATCCCCATTCACACGGACCTGCAGGTAAAGATCAGTAATATCCGTTCCTTTGCCCAGCATGTCGCCTACATGTTGCGGGTGTTTGAATTTCAGTAAACCCGTCTCTCTCAACGGGTTAATGGCAATGATCTTCGCGCCATTGGCTTTCGCCTTTTCCAACGCCGTTAACATCCGAGGATGGTTTGTTCCCGGATTTTGACCAATGATGATGATCAAATCCGTTTTATAGAAATCTTCAAGGGTTACAGATCCTTTTCCAATCCCAACTGTTTCGGATAACGCTGCGCCACTTGATTCATGGCACATGTTGGAACAGTCGGGAAGATTATTTGTACCGAATTGCCGTACAAAAAGCTGATACATAAAGGCGGCCTCATTACTGGTCCTCCCGGAAGTATAAAAAATAGCTTCGTCAGGTGAAGACAGTGAATTCAAATGACCGCCAATTTCAGCAAATGCAGTTTCCCAGGAAACCGGTTCATAATGATCTGAACCCGGTGACAATTTCATGGGTGAGGTAATTCTGCCGCTTTTACCAAGTTCAAAATCCGACCACCTGGAAAGTTCCCCAACTGAATATTTGTTGAAGAATTCCGGGTCAGCTTTCTCTGTTGTTGCCTCCTCGGCTACGGCCTTTGCTCCATTTTCGCAGAATTCAACAATAGCCCTGTCTGAATCCGGGTCCGGCCAGGCACATCCCGGACAATCAAACCCGTCGAACTGATTTAACCGGGCCATTGTACGGATCCCATCCACTACTCCTACCTGGCTGAAGACATGACTCATCGAAGACTTTACGGCCTTCATTCCCCCGGAAACCATAGCGGGTTCTGAAATTTTTAAACCCGTATAATGAACCGGCGGCTGTACATATACCTTCTTATCCATGTGGCTAAAAATACAGAGAATTTTACACTTCAGCTATTCAGCAAGAATTGAAAAAGTCTGGTTCATCTTATCAAAAAAGTGGATTATAAGCTGAATAAACGCCCTTTTTTATCTGTGTGCTGATGGTGCCGCCAATGGTATTTACATCCCGATTTTTCAAAATGGAAAAATTATTTTTTCAGTTGATTCCTTTGATTGTAAAAAAATTGCTTTTATGATTGTATTATCAATTCCCGTTAATGGTGATTGATTTATAAAGAAGCGTGGAGAGATCAGGCTCTGAGAAACGCTAGCAACCTCCTAGGTTTGGAACGGTGCTAAATCCTGGTCCGTAAGGTGCGGACAGCTATAAATTGAAATTACCATGAAACATCCAACTACATATTTTTTACACCGATCCAAGCCGCAGCCATACTGTCTGTGCGGAAATTTCGTATCTGATTTTTATTGTTAAACTAAAATTACAACGGTGGTCCATTCTGGAATTCCGTTTCCGAATTACTTATTTATGACATCATTCGCAGAATCCGAACATTTTGAAACCAACGCGATCAGAACGCAGTCTGACAATGCTACGCATAAGGAGCATTCCACTCCTGTCTTTATGACGTCAAGCTTCGTTTTTGATGATGCTGAGAATGCGCGGGCCATGTTCGCTGATGAGATGAGTGGAAATATATATTCACGTTTCTCAAACCCGAATAATAATGAACTTATTGAAAAATTATGCCTCCTTGAAGGGGGTGAAGACGGGATTGCCACTGCTTCCGGGATGGCTGCGATGTACAGCAGCATGGCCGGGCTCCTTGAGCAGGGTGACCATGTTCTGGCATGCCGTTCCCTCTTTGGAAGCACACACCAGGTACTGACTCAGATCTTCCCGAAATGGGGGATCTCCCATACGTATGCCGATATTCACAAACCGGAAACCTGGGAATCCCTGATTACTGATCAAACAAAAATTATTTTTGTTGAAACACCCTCCAACCCCGGCCTCGATCTGGTCGACCTGGAATGGCTGGGTCAGCTGGCAAAAAAACATGGCCTGATCCTGATTGTGGACAATTGTTTTGCTACACCATACCTTCAGCAGCCGTTGAAATACGGAGCTCATCTGGTTTGTCATTCCACCACCAAATTCATTGATGGTCAGGGTCGTACCGTTGGAGGCGCCATCATTGGAAATAAGGAACTGATTCAGAAAATTCGATTTTTCTGCCGGCACACCGGGCCTGCCATGTCGCCATTCAATGCATGGGTACTTTCGAAAAGCCTGGAGACCCTGGCGGTGCGTATGGACCGTCACTGCGAAAGTGCTTTGGCGATTGCGGCGCATTTGGAAAACAACCCTGAGATCAACTTTGTGAAATATCCATTCCTTCCCTCCCATCCCCAATATGACCTGGCGAGGAAGCAAATGCTTCACGGAGGCGGACTGTTCACCTTTGAGGTAAAGGGCGGTCTTGAACGGGGAAGGAAATTCCTGGACCACCTTCAGATGCTTTCGCTGACTGCAAACCTGGGTGATACACGAACGATTGCCACGCATCCGGCATCGACAACCCATTCAAAGCTAACGGACGAGGAACGGGAAACTGTCGGCATCACGACAGGTCTGGTACGAATATCTGTCGGACTGGAACATCCGGATGACATTATACGTGATATTGAACAGGCACTTGAAAAATCTGCCGGATAATGAGTATGACAGCTTTCCATATCGTCTGTATTCTTTGTAAGCAATTCTGTATGTGTTGCCCAAGGCCCCCCTGTATCCCTATGGAATGAATAAAACTATATCAACAGATCTATTCAAAGCCTTTGGGATAACCCCAAAGGCTTTTTTTGTACACCAAACACCATAACAATGACAACAAAAACCAAACACCAGATTGATCCTCTTGCCCGGCAGGATATTGAGGGTCTTAAATCCAAAATCAACGAATTCAAGGATGGAAAGATCCCTGAAGAACGTTTCAAGGCCTTCCGGCTCACACGCGGCGTATATGGCCAGCGCCAACCGGGTGTCCAGATGTTCCGGATCAAGGTCCCGGGCGGAATCCTCAATACACAACAGTTACGCAGGATCGCAGACCTGGCTGAATCCTTCACCAATGGCAATCTTCACATTACCACCCGGCAGGATATTCAGCTGCACTATATTCACCTGGAGGATACTCCGGCAATCTGGGAATCTCTCGAGGAAGTAGGGATCACTACCAAGGAGGCTTGCGGTAATACCGTTCGAAATATAACAGCATCAGCCCTGGCTGGTGTAGATCCTGATGAACCTTTTAATGTACTGCCCTATGTGCGGGCAACTTTCAATTACCTTCTCAGAAACCCAATTTGCCAGGAAATGGGAAGGAAGATCAAAATCGCATTCAGTTCAGGCAAAAAAGACAGTGCCCTTACATTCCTTCATGATTTCGGATTTATTCCGCGTATACAAAATATTGATGGACAGGAAGTACGCGGCTTTCAGGTTTGGGTTGGCGGAGGATTGGGTGCCCAGGCAATGCCGGCACGCGTAGCTCATGAGTTTCTCCCTGATGATGAGATCATCCCATTTATTGAGGCGGGATTGCGTGTTTTCGATCGGTATGGCGAACGTGAAAAACGGTACAAGGCGCGTCTTAAATTTCTAGTTGATGAAAAGCGCGGCATCGGTCTGGAAGAATACCTGCGTTTACTGAATGAAGAATTGAAGGTGTTGAATCACCGCAAACTTGCTCCGGACCTATCAGAGCCTGCAATTTCAGGGATCATTCATGTGCCTGAAGAAGAACCTGTACACAAAGCTGACTTTGAGAGCTGGCTGAAGACCAATGTAGTTACACAGAAACAAACTGGATTGAATGTAATTAAAATCCAGGTTGTTCTGGGAAATTTATCATCAGAGGACGCACGGTTTATTGCGGCACTGGCGGATGAGTCAGGAACAGGCGAGCTGCGACTCACCATCAACCAGGGTTTATACCTGTTGAATATACCTGATAAATCGCTCCCCTATTACTTCAACAGGCTTTCATCGAAGAACTTTGCACAGAATGGCGCGGAAACCATTGCGGATATCACGGCATGCCCCGGAACGGACACCTGCAATCTTGGTGTCACGAACAGCACTGCCATTACCAATATCCTTGAAGACCTGATTCGCAATGAATACCAGCATCTTATTAGTGAACGTGATATACATATCAAGATCAGCGGATGCATGAATTCGTGCGGCCAGCATATGATTGCCAACATCGGGTTTCATGGCAGCAGTATTAAAAATGACAACAAAGTAGTGCCTGCATTACAGGTTGTGATCGGGGGTGGCCTTTCAGCCGACGGCGAAGGCCTTGT
Organism: Cyclobacteriaceae bacterium; assembly: GCA_050289805.1. Taxonomy (GTDB): domain Bacteria; phylum Bacteroidota; class Bacteroidia; order Cytophagales; family Cyclobacteriaceae; genus JAUILA01. The sequence goes on along the minus strand of JBNKGL010000002.1, from coordinate 256,486 downwards.
GGCAGAAAAAATAATTAAGCTGCCTACCAAACGAATTCCGGATGCTTTGCGACTTATTCTGGATGATTTCGAATCCTATGAGGCCGAAGAGGAATATTTCAACCGGTATTTCCAGCACCGGGGTAAACGTTACTTCTATGACCTGCTCAAGCCACTGGCTGATCTCGCATCCCTTCAACCGGATGAATATATTGATTGGGGAGAAGACCTCACATTCATTCCGGAAATCGGGGTTGGTGAATGTGCCGGTGTTGCCTATGACGTGGTGGGAACGATCATTCATGATGCCGAGGAGAAAATTGATGCGGCCCGGAATTCATTCCAGAACGGACGGCTGGCCGATGCAGCATACCATGCGTACAGCGCATTCGTAATCGGTGCAAAAGCACTGTTGCTCAGCGAGGATGTTCATTGCAATACACACATCGGGATAATTCAGGACTTTGACAAGCACTTTGTAGCGACAGATAAATTCATATTTCAAAAGTCCTTTCAGGACACTGTGCTTCAGAAGGAATCATTCAATGACGAACGAACCGGAATTTATATTGATACGGCATCGGTATTCCTCCAAAATATCATCGCCTATCGTAGCAATGAAATCCAGGCAAAACAAATAATCGATAAATTTTATAACGCCTGATCATGAAAAACGCAAAATTAACACTGGTTGGCGCAGGCCCGGGGGATCCGGATCTGATCAGCCTTAAGGGCATCAAAGCGCTGCGTATTGCCGATGTCATTCTATATGATGCGCTTGTAAGTAAAGAATTACTCGATTACAGCCGGCCTGATTGTCAAAAAGTATTTGTTGGCAAACGTGCTGGAAAGCACAGTTTCACACAGGACAAAATCAATGAATTAATTGTTCAAATGGCTTTTTCCTACGGGCATGTCGTAAGATTAAAGGGAGGTGATCCCTTTATTTTCGGGCGGGGTAAGGAGGAAATGGATTATGCTGAATCATTCGATATTCCAACCTCGGTGGTGCCGGGTATTTCAAGCATTACCTTGCCGGGTATTTTTGGAATTCCGCTGACAAGGCGTGGTGTTAATGAAAGTTTCTGGGTGGTGACGGCAACAACAAGATCCGGAAAACTTTCCGATGACGTGCGATTGGTATGCCAGTCTTCGGCTACCGCGGTATTCCTGATGGGGCTTGGCAAGACAGATCAAATTGAAGCTGTTTACCGGGATGCCGGCCGTGCTGATCTTCCCGCAGTGATCATTTCAAAAGGGTCATTGCCGGAAGAATCGGCCTGTTTCGGCAAAGCTGGTTCACTTTCGAAGCTTAAAGAACTCTACCAGCCGCCCGCACCCGCCATCATTCTGATCGGAGAAAGCGTGGGGCAACATCCGGAATTTTATGAACTTCTAACACAGGTGAACCATGCAACCATATAAAAACGGAAATCCGCTATTTCCCATATTTCTGAAGCTTGATTCATTCTGTACGCTTGTAGTTGGCGGGGGGGCTGTGGGACTTGAAAAAGTAGAAGCACTGCTAAAGAATGATCCGGGAGCTCACATAAAAATTGTCGCTCCTCTTATCAGCAGCAACCTGGAAAACCTTGTACAGGATAAGAACATTATCCTTATCCGGCGAAAATTCAAAAATTCAGATCTTCGCGGGGTGCGGCTTGTTATCCTGGCCACTGATTCAAGAGAACTGCATGAAAGGATCCTGGTAAAGGCACACAGAAGGCAACTTCTGGTGAATGTGGCAGACACACCACATCTCTGTGATTTTTATCTTGGATCCACTGTGAAGAAAGGTGATCTGAAGATTGGAATTTCAACCAACGGAAAGTCCCCTACTCTTGCCAAGCGGATGCGGGAAACTTTCGAAGAAATATTACCGGAAGAAACACAGTCGTTACTCGAAAATCTGAAAGAAATCCGGGATTCGCTGCATGTGGAATTTACAGAAAAAGTGAGGCAACTCAATGAAATCACCTCCCTGATGAATCGACGGGAATAGCTACCTGGGTAGGGATTCGATTACAGCCCTGTTGGCTTTGCGAACTCTTTCCATATCGAGTTTGTCGATTTTTCTATCATAGGTCATCAATCCGTTCACTTCCATTTCAACGTCGGTGGTCTGTGTATAGATCGCGGCTGAAAAGCCCATGGAAACCATTTTAGCCAGCTTTTCGGCATACTCAACATATTTATCCGTCGCTTCTTTCGACGTCTTATACTGGACATACCCCCAATTGCGATCTGTGTTCCACAAATGTCCCTCGATCGCAAGACCAATACCTCCATATTCGCCTAATACCGTAGCTCGTTCCGCATCGTACAGATACATTTCAGGCTCAGGATAATTGTGAAGATCCAGCATATCACCCACACGGAAATGGTTTCCTCCGGAAGCGGCATTCACCAATCTGCCGGGATCATAATCCATTGTAAACGTCGTGATGTACTCAGTACTGAACTGACCCCAGCCTTCATTGAATGGCACCCAGGTAACAATACTGGGATAAGGCTGCAGGAAATCCATGATGGCCCGCCACTCATTCCTGAATATTCTTTGAGATTCCGGTGTGCGCATAAGTTCGCTACCCTCATAGTAATTTCGGTTCTGCCAGCTGTGTGTCCTGTCACCGCTGGGCATATCCTGCCAAACCAGCATTCCCATTTGGTCGCAATGCATGTACCAACGTGCCGGTTCTACCTTCACATGCTTGCGGATCATGTTAAATCCGTACTTCCTGGTCTGCTCGATATCATATTTCAATGCCTCATCCGAAGGAGCCGTGTATAATCCATCGGGCCACCACCCCTGATCGAGGGTTCCAAACTGGAAAATATTTTCGTTATTCAGCTGTATTCTCCAGATACCGCGTTCATCCTTTTTCCTGCTGATCTTGCGCATGGCAAGATAACTGTCAACACGGTCAATTACTTTTCCGTTTGAAATAACAGATATCCGCATATCATACAGATAGGGATCATCGGTCGACCATAAATGTGGTGAAGGAAGTGAAACCGTCGCATCCTGTCCTGTAGCGGCCATCGCTTCCCCAACAATATTACCATCTGCCAGTATTTCAACCTTGAAAATATCTCCATACCGAACATGTTTAACGAATGGGGCAACTTTTACGACTTCACGGTCAATATCCGGATATATTTTTAAGTTCTCCACATAAGCTGCCGGAACGGGCTCAATCCAGACCGTCTGCCAGATACCTGTAACGGGCGTATACCAAATTCCGCGGGGATTATTTACCTGCTTGCCTCGCGGCTGCGGACCTTCATTCGTGGGGTCCCACACCTTGACAACAATTTCCTGCTCTCCTTCTTTCAAAAAGGGTGTGACCTCAAAAGAAAATGGATCATAGCCACCTTCATGTGAGCCAATCTTAATGCCGTTGATCCAAACTTCGGTCTGCCAGTCTACGGCACCGAAGTGCAAGAGGATGCGCTCACCTTCCCAAAATGGCTTAATATTGAAGGTGCGCCTATACCAGACTTCCTTTCCTGCTCCCACCTCTTCCATGATACCGGACAGACTGGATTCAACAGGAAATGGCACCAGGATTTTACGTGTATACTCCGAAGGCCGGGCAGCGCCGCGCTCTGTCATTGCGAAATCCCACAATCCATTCATATTCAACCAGTTATCCCGCTTTAGAATCGGCCTGGGGTATTCCTGGTGTACATTATCCGGATCCAGGCCCTCCCCCCAGGTTGTTTTTATTTTATCCCCGGTCGGCTTCCATTGAGCCCATGAAGGGGACATGGAAAAAATAAATATAAACAGGATGGAACTGCTGATTCTGAAAGATATTCGGGAGAGACGGCATGTAGATTTCATACAATAATTTAGTTGAAATGGGTTAGAATTTTAAACATCCGCTAAAAAGAACCCTTCATTACAGTGCGTAATGAAACGACTTACCAGTTTTTTGATCAGGGATGATTACCCGCTGCCGGGTTGGGATACAAATCATCCTCTCCCTTTCTGGGGGTGATGCAGGCAAAATCTTTTTCCACCAGGATACTCAAAAACTCATTATCATTTAATGGCTGCTTGTAGTCGAAGCCCACCTGGTCTGTTGATGTCCATTGCCGAATCATTTTTTCAGGAACATTCACCGTAACGATATCACCGCTATACTCCGCATATATCTTTTCCGTATCCGCACCCTGAAGCGCATAAATAAGCTTCCTGCCTCCAAAATCAATACTATCGGAAACATGCATATCTTCCGCCAAATTCGACACTTCAGATTGGCTAAGCCGGAGCCTCAGGCTATTGCCCAGTATTCTTATTTTCATGTTTTAAGATGTTCCTTACCACAATATATATTAAAATTTCCCTTCTTAACGAAACCAAGAAGAGTCATATTTCCCTGTTTTGCAAGATCTAAAGCAAGACTGCTTGGTGCCCCGACCGCCGCAACCAGCGGTATACCAGCCATAAGTGCCTTTTGTACAAGTTCAAAGCTTGCCCGCCCGCTAACCACAAGAAAATAATCGTGAAGCGGAAGTTTGTTCATTTCCAGTGCTGCTCCGATTACCTTGTCAAGAGCATTGTGCCTTCCGATATCTTCGCGCAACAAGACCAGCTCACCTGATCTGTTAAATAACCCGCTGGCATGTAACCCCCCTGTATATTCAAACACTTGCTGGCCCTTCCGTAATAAATCAGGAGCCGAAACTACGGTCTCGGTGAAAAAACTGTAATCTGCAGAAATTGTCCTGCAGTGCTGCTTTACCTGTTCAATGGATGCCTTGCCACACACACCGCAACTGCTGGAAGTAAAGAAATTCCTTTTCAGGCTGTCAAGTCCAGGATCGATTCCGGGCTTCAGGAATATTCGAACAACATTGTCACGTTCCTGCAAATCCTTTACCTGTTGGCAATAGCGGATCGACTGAACATCACTTCGCTCGCGAATGATACCCTCTGTGTACAGGAATCCCAGCGCTAGTTCAAAATCATTCCCGGGTGTTCTCATGGTAACCGCGACATCAGCTGATTCCCTCTCGCCTTCGTTACCAAAGTCCAGCCGAAGCTGTAACGGCTCTTCGACCGCCAGCAGATCCTTGTCATGATCAAGTTGGCTGGTTCGCCAGACATCGACGGATGTGACCGGTGCTTTCATCAGGAAAGACCTGTTATTCGACCTTCATTGTCTATATCCATTCCGGTCGCGGCCGGCATTGCGGGCAGACCAGGCATCCTTAGCATATTGCCCATGATAGGAATTGAAAATCCGGCTCCGGCTGCAATCTCTATTTCACGCACTGTTACTGTGAAATTCTGAGGCCTGCCAAGCGCTCTTGGATCATCACTGAATGAATTTTGGGTTTTCGCGATACACACAGGCTTGTCGCTCAACCCAATACGTTCAATCTTTGCCAGGTTTTGTTTCGCCTTCGGAAGATATTCTATATCCTTCGCGCCATATATTTTACGGGCAATTGCTTCGATCTTTTCTTTTACCGACCAATCCCACTCATAGGTGCTTTTGAATTTTCGCGTCGTATTTTCTGCCGCCTCAGCAACTTTTTCAGCCAGGTCTGTTGCACCCCGGCCTCCTTTTTCCCAACCTTCGCATAATGCCATGGGTACTTTCTGTTTGGCACACCAGTCGGTAAGAATTTTGATTTCCTCATCGGTATCACTGGAGAACTTATTCAGCGAAACAATTACAGGAAGTCCGAAAACCTTCATGTTTTCAATATGCCTTTCAATATTTACCAGTCCCTTCACCAGGGCTACCGTGTTCGGCTGCTTAAGCTCTGACAAAGGTTGTCCGCCATGATATTTCAAAGCACGGATTGTTGCTACCAGCACGATTGCTCTTGGTGAAATATTACCATACTTACATTTAATATTCAGGAATTTCTCTGCACCCAGGTCTGCACCGAAACCAGCCTCCGTTACCACATAATCGGTGAGCGACATGCCCATCTTTGTGGCAATCAGGGAATTTGTTCCCTGGGCGATATTGGCAAATGGTCCGCCATGAATAATCGCAGGATTACCCTCAAGGGTCTGAACAAGGTTTGGCTTGATGGCATCTTTCAGCAATGCCGCCATGGCACCCTGGGCTTTGAGATCACGGGCGAAGATTGCCTGACCGTCATAGGTATCACCAATGTAAATGTTCCCCATTTTCTCCTTCAGATCATCGATGTTCTTGGACAAGCAGAGGATTGCCATTATTTCTGAGGCGGCCGTAATATTAAATCCTGTCTCCCTCATCGTACCTCCTGGTTTGCCGCCCATGCCTGTCACAATATTCCGCAGGGAACGGTCATTCATATCCATCACCCGCTTCCACTCCACGGTTCGGGGGTCGATTCCCAGGTTGTCCTTTGCTGACTGAATATTATTATCCACCAGGGCGGCCAGCAAATTATTCGCCTTTTCAATCGCGGCGAAATCCCCGGTAAAATGAAGGTTTATATCTTCCATCGGTACAACCTGGGAGTAGCCGCCCCCGGCAGCGCCACCCTTCATTCCGAATACAGGCCCGAGTGAAGGCTCACGAAGTACTACAGTGGTGCGTTTTCCAATAAGGTTAAGTCCTTCAGACAGCGCAATGGATGTGGTGGTTTTACCTTCTCCTGCCGGTGTTGGGGTCATGGCCGTCACCAGTATTAATTTTGCGGAATTTACTTTTTCCTCATCAATGAGCTGAATGGGAAGTTTTGCCTTATACTTACCATAGAGTTCGAGGCTTGATTCGGGGATGCCAACAGATCGGGCAATTTCAATAATTGGCTTTAATTCCTTTGATTGCGCAATTATCAGGTCTGAATCCATCATATTTTAATTTCTGATTGGATTCTAAAATTAGGAGTTATGAAGGAAATTGCATCATGAAAGATCGCAAATTGATTTTCCACTTCAGGCAATTCGCCATAATCCATGCGAAAAGCGCTATGAAAGTTGGTACTGATGGGGTGCTCCTGGGGGCATGGGCTGATATTGAAATGTCTGAAAATATGCTGGATATCGGTACCGGCACCGGCCTGATCGCCCTGATGGTTGCTCAGCGAAACCCGGAGGTAAAGATTCATGCGATAGAGCCTGATGAAGTTGCGTTTAATGAAGCGTTGGTCAATGTTCAAAATTCACCCTGGCAGGATCGAATCTCTGTCAGCAATACCAAACTGCAGGAACACCAGGGTAAGTACGATTCACTGATCACTAATCCCCCCTATTTTGAAGTGAACAAAATTTCCGGAGGGAATTCATCCCGCAGCCGTGCACGGCAAACCTTTCAACTTTCACAGCTTGAAATTATAGATGCTGCAAATCTCCTCCTAACAGAAACAGGATATCTACACCTCATATTACCGGTTCAGGAAGGAAAAAAATTCATTGACCTCGCCGTACTAAAAGGGCTGTTTCTTAAACGCCACTGCATGGTTTATTCAGATTTAAACCAACCGGTTCGCCGCATGATGACCTTCAGCAGTACCCCACAAAAAATGAGTCAGGAAACCCTTTACATTCGGAAAGACGGGCGTTATACGCCGGAGTACCGTGCTTTAACGTCATCTTTCTACACTGGGCTGAAAGATTAAATTTTAACAGTTTATAAAGTCACTTTCCTTTCCGTCAGGCCTGCTTCATTAAGCCAGGATACGAGTTCGGTATTATCCCCAACAGTTGCGTGATGCAGCAGTGTAAATCCATGCGGGCCTGCAGTGCGAATTGTCTCCGGATATTTCATCAGCCACGTTATGACCTCATCATTCTCACCCAGCATGGCCATGGTAAAGAGGTTTGGACGTGCCCCGTGATGAATTAAATATTCCGCAATTTCATGATTTCCAACATGCCCGGCACCCTCTAGAGCAGTTTCAAAATCACCGGCACCCCAATGATAGCTGGAATATACAAGCGTATGATCCTCTTTCAGCATATCCTTAACAGTATCGAGATCATTATGCCCCGCACGCACGAATGCTTCAACCCGATCGTCCTGATTCGATTTGGTTGTAAAAAACGGGATCAGTGAGATTCCTGCAAACCCGTTCCAAATAAACTCTTTCCTTTTCATACAATATTCGTACGACAGATCACTCCCGGAGGTTCGGAATGTTGCATTCTCACTGTTCCAATGTAAATTAGTCTCTGTATGGTTAAAAGATATGATGCCATAGTAATTGGTGCCGGGCCTTCCGGCGCGACGGCCGCGCGCTATCTTGCAGCTTCCGGCGTACATGTATTGTTACTGGAAAAGGAAAAACTTCCCAGGTACAAGGTGTGTGGCGGCGGACTCGTATGGCGTGCCAGGGAAGCCCTGGAAATTCCGATCAATGATATTGTTCATAAAGAATTCTTCCGCATCGACTGGAAATTCCGTCATGATCTTGAATATACTGTTGAACGTTCCTTTCCGCTGGTCTCGATGATCATGCGAGATCAGTTCGATGCCTTTCTCACTGAGGCCGCTGCAAAAAATGGGGTAACCATTCAGGATGAAGAATCATTTGAATATTTCGAAGAAGAGGAAGACGGAAATATCATGGTTAAGACGGATAAACAACGGTACCGGACACATCACCTGATTGCCTCCGATGGCCTTCGAAGTAAAGCATTCAAGCAACTCGGTGTTACGGATAAACGAGTTAAAATTCCTGCCATCGAAGCAGAAATATTCCTGGAAGAGGGCAATGAAGACTTTTTCAAAAAAGTAATCTTTGATGTGACGGCGATACCTAAAGGTTATGGATGGATTTTTCCGAAGGAAAACCATCTTTCTGTAGGTGTCGCAGCAATGCCACAGGCAGGTACATCGCTCAAACGGTCTTTTTTTGATTATTTGATGAAAACAGGACTGGAACCTTTGATCCGGGAGAAAAAACAATTCGGCTTTCAGATCCCGCTATATCCGCACGGGAAACTTTATCAAAATAATATCCTTTTTACCGGAGATGCCGCAGGTTTGGCAGACCCATTGGTTGCCGAAGGAATTTCCCACGCGATTTTCAGTGGAAAATGGGCGGCCAGGGCTATTATTGAAACCCCCGGTTCAAATACCGGTCCTGCCTACCAGGAACTGATAAAATCTGAGCTGGCTCCTCAGATAAGATCAGCAAAGATGTTTGCAAAACTATTTTATGACTACCCGGCATTCAGTGCCCGTATCCTTAAAAACAAAGGTCAATATATTACTGAATATGTCTCCGATGTTTTTGCAGGAACACGGCGCTATCCTGACAATCTCACCATGGTTGGAAAGTCAATTAAAAAGCTGATTTTCTGATTAAATTTGCCTGATTTTGTATTGATTTTTTTTATACCTTTGATTACAGGTGGATCGAATGATTTCATTCGGCAAGGCCAGGTCCTCAAAAACTAAAACCTCTTCCGTTTCATTCTTTTCTTCCTTGAAGAGTATTATTTTATTTTATCTTATTTCAAATGAACATTTTCGTAGCCAAGTTGAATTTTCGCACAACCAGCGAGCAACTTAATGAGTATTTCTCCGCCTATGGCACTGTAACATCTGCAAAGGTTATTTTCGATCGGGAAACGCAACGTTCCAAGGGATTTGGATTTGTTGAAATGCCGAATGATGATGAAGCAGAAGCCGCCATCCGTGAATTGAATGAAAGTATGATGGATGGACGAACCATCGTAGTAAAAAAAGCCCGGCCCAAGGAAGAGCGTTGATCCATAAAAGGTACTGAAAGGCGATCCGGACAGATCGCCTTTTTTATTCACTTCTTTAAATACCCTTGCCGCCTCCGGTAAATCTTTCACGTGATTGTCGGCACTCGGACTGTTTGCTGCATACGCTATAGTTCTGTATTCCTTCTGCAGCCATTCCCATTTATCGAATATTCTGTAAAATGGTTAATGACGGATATCTGATTTCCGTTGATTTTAGTATTTTAGCCATTCAGTCCAGACTCAAGTGAACAACGACAGCCTTATCATAATCCCAACCTACAACGAGAAAGAGAATATCGAGCTCATCATCGATGCTGTGTTTTCCCTGCCCAAAAAATTCGACATTCTCGTTATTGACGATCACTCGCCCGACGGAACCGCGTCGATTGTAAAACATAAAATGAAGCAGGATCATGATGATCGGACCATCTACCTGATTGAGCGTGAAGGAAAACTGGGGCTTGGCACTGCCTATATTACAGGTTTTCGTTTCGCCCTTGAAAACGGTTACGATTATATCTTCGAAATGGATGCAGATTTCTCGCACAATCCTGAGGATCTGCAGCGGCTTTACGATGTCTGTGCGATCGAAGGCAATGATGTTGCAGTTGGATCACGATACGTGAGCGGGGTGAACGTGGTAAACTGGCCCATGGGACGGGTAATACTGTCCTATTTTGCCAGTAAGTATGTTCAATTTATCACCGGTATGCCCATTAATGATACCACCGCAGGTTTTATCTGTTTCAAAAGGAAGGTGCTGGAAACTATAGACCTGGACAAAATCCGTTTTATCGGGTATGCGTTTCAGATAGAAATGAAATTCACCGCATTATCACATGGATTCAAAGTAGTTGAAATCCCCATTGTTTTTACCGACAGGACACGCGGGAAATCAAAAATGTCCAGTGGGATTTTTAAAGAGGCATTTTTTGGTGTGCTGTTGCTAAAGGTTAACAGTTACTTCAAAAAATATCAGCCGGCATAATCCATCCTTGCCAGTTTCCAGTTTTCGAGATACTTCAGTTCCTGGTAGTCAACCATCTGCCGGATCAGTTCAATCACCTGTTCCGGCTCCTCGGGATCCAAAACCTTCAGGATATATTCAACATCCCGGGGAGTGGTATCCACAATTTCAAGAATGTGCTGCCGGAAGCGCTCATCCTCCTCTGCATGTTCTCCTTTTAGCCTTGCGAGGCAAACATCACAAATCCCGCAGCGCTTATCCGATTCTTCCCCAAAATATCGCTGAATAAACCTGGTCCTGCACATTTTCCGGTTTCGAAAATAGGCTTCCATGACACTCCATTTCTCAAAAGCCTGTTCTTTCCTGTTATCCAGGGTATGCTGATTTATGGAGAGAAAACGGACATCTTGCCGGGGCTGGGTAAACATGATCTGCGGTTTATCCTTGCGTTGCTGGTAATCGAGGATTCCTGACGTAACCAGGTAATTCAATTCCTTGTATACAGCATCTATCGACATATTCAGGAGCTTCGCTATCTGTTGCTCATAGATTGTCACATAATGGGTATACAATTCGCCTCCATAGAGGCGTAGCAGTCCCTTAATAAAATTTTCGCTACGCTGGTGGGCAATTTCGAATTTATAAACCTCCGTTTTATTTACCTGGAAAATAGCCCTTGAAGGCAGATGAATCCCCATATTTAATTGGATCAATCCATTTTCCTCCAGTTTTTTCAGTGCGTTGAATAAATCCATCTGAGGAATCCTGAAGCGTTCAGAAAAGGAAGTGAGATCAAAGTCCAGCGACTTCTCGGGCAAACTTCCGATCGCGAGAGAATAGAAATTGGCAAGCGCCTGGTAGGTTCGCTGAAGCATCTCCTTGTCGGGATGTTCACTTTCCAGTATCTTTTTTTGAACACTTAAATCCTGTTCATTACATATTAGTACTGCATAGGCCTTTGCACCGTCCCGTCCCGCACGGCCCGCCTCCTGGTAATAAGATTCCATTGAGGAAGGAATGTCATAATGAACCACAATTCGAACATTGGCCTTGTCGATACCCATTCCAAATGCGCTGGTTGCCACCATCGCCGTAACCTGGCCATTTACCCATAGTTGTTGTCGTTTCTGGCGCTCTTCGGATGGAAGACCGGCGTGGTAGAATGTGCAGGAAATTCCGTTCATATGAAGAAACCTCGCTATATCCGCGGTTGATTTTCGGGATCTTGTATACACTATTGATGAACCCTCAACTTTCCGAAGGATCTCTAAAAGTTTATGATCCTTGTCTTCCTCCTCACGAACAGCATAGGACAGGTTTTTTCTTCCGAAGGTCTCCCGAAAAATTTCAAAGCCTTTGCGGAATTCAAGCTGTTCACAGATATCCTTCTGTACCTGGGGCGTAGCCGAGGCAGAAAGTGCAATCACAGGAACACCCGGGCAAAGTTTGCGAAGTTCTGCTATCTCCCGGTATGCCGGCCTGAAATCATGGCCCCATTGAGATATGCAATGCGCTTCATCAACAGCGATCAGGTTTACATTCATTTTGTCCAGCCGTTGCTGAAAAAGTTCCGACTTAAGGCGTTCGGGAGATACATATAAAAAATGAATGGCTCCATATGCGCAGTTATCGAGGGTCACATCAATTTCCCTGGAAGTCATTCCACTATGCAGCGCGTCAGCCCTGATCCCACGACGGTTTAGCTGGTAAACCTGATCGAGCATCAATGCGATCAATGGGGTAATGACAATGCATATCCCATCTTTCAGCAAGGCAGGAATCTGGAAACAGACCGACTTTCCGCCCCCTGTTGGAAGAATGGCCAGTGTATCCTTACCATCCAGAACATTCTGAATGATCTGTTCCTGGCCTTTACGGAAATGATCATACCCGTAAACCTTCTGCAGGACCTCTAACGGGGTCATCACCAGTTCAATGTTGTTTTATCGAGAAATGAGGCTATGCCTTTTTTACAATCATCCGTCTCCCGAGCCTTCGCATTCATTTGAGCCGCATATTCAAGGGCTTCATCAAGGGGCATCGATGGAATTGCCGCAATCATTTCCTTCGTAAGTGCCATAGAGTTTTCACTGTTGCCGGTAATTAACCGATCGCTGAATTCTGAAATCGCTGAATCGAGATCCTCCGAAGAGACAAGGTACTGTACTATTCCAATTTTATGAGCCTCATCCGCATCGATGAGGTCACCGGAAAGCAACAGCCTACGGGCTTGTGCTTCTCCAAGCTTTCGAAGTAGAAATACTTTCACCAAAGCAGGGACAAATCCAATTTTCACTTCAGTGTAGCCGAATTTGGCTTCCGGTACCGAAAATACAAAATCACAAACCGTTGCCAACCCGCATCCCCCTGCAATCGCATGTCCGTGAATGCGGGCAATCACTACTTTCGGCAAGGTATAAATCCTCCTGAAAAGGGATTTCAGATGTCGGGAATCTTCGAGATTTTCATCAAAGGTGTTCGACTGTAGCTGTTGAAGATAGGAAAGATCAGCACCTGCGCAAAAGACCTTCCCTTCGCCACCCAATATAACGATCTTGCAGTCGGGATCTGCCGCAGCCGTGTCAAATGCATCCAAAAGTTCTGTCACAACAGCACCATTGAGAGCATTACGCTTATCTGGGCGATTTAAATTTATAAAGGCTCTCCGGTTCTCTGTTTTGTATGTGATGTACTGGTAGCTCATGATCCTGTAGATTTTATATATGTTCCCATCGCTCGCAAATCATGGATCTTACATCCTGACTTTACAGCCCACTGTTTCCATTTCCTCCGCTGAAGATAAGACAAGCCGGAAGAAAGCACAATCACTTCCGGGCATTCAATGAGCGTTTTATCCGGTACCATACCCCCGCATATGATAATGATATCAGCTGAAATCCTTTGCGGGAGAAGTTTCCGGGTAATAAATATACGATGGCTTCCAAATTTATATAATTGTTGGGGATACTTACTGTATTGAAATCTTTTTACCTTCATCCCGCCTTGCTTTACAGGCAATTTCTTGTCTGAAATAACAAGTAGTCTGCCCTGAGAAGAAAATGTAATCACCGGCCCGGTATGACCAGGGGTAATCCTGATCTCATTTGCTGAATGAATTTCTTTTGGAATAAGAAATGCACATATACAGCATAGTATCACTAGTTTAACTGAGAACCTTCCAGGATAGCGCATCAGCAGTGCGAACGGAAATATAATCATCCCAGCCAGCAGAAAAACACGAAAGCCCGGGTTGAAAAACTGGTAAATTTCGCTTTGCTCGCTTATAATGAATACCGCTTCATTCAATTGGGTTACAATTTCAGAAAGAAGAGTAAAAACTGGACCGGAAATCAATGGAAGATCAAACGCTGCCAGGCCGATCAGGGTTAGACATAGAATTGCAAACACAGCCGGAATCAAAATGATCGAAAAAAGGATTCCACCTGCGGAAAACCCGCCGAAATAAAATATAATGAGTGGCCAGGTGAGCGCCTGGGCAGAAATTGAGACGGTGAGGATCCTGAGAAAATATGTCAGGATTCCTGAATAACCGGAAATTGCCTTTTCAAAAATGGGTTGAAACAGGGCGATTCCACAAACTGCGCCATAGGACAATTGAAATCCGACCGTAAACGCCTGGGATGGATCCGCGATCCAGACCACAAATGCGGTGATAGAAAGTGTATGTCCGATGGATACCGGACGGTAAACCATCCGGCCCAGGCTGAAAAAGGTAAGAAAGAGCACTGCCCGCAGGACAGACGGACTAAATCCTGTAATAGCGGCATAGATCCAGAGCAACATAACCGGGATCAGAAATTTTATCCACTTCCAGACCGAAAATTGTGGGAATATTTTCAAACCAGTTTGTATCAGGAGAAAAAGGATGGACACATGCATCCCGGAAACTGCCAGTACGTGCATCCCGCCTACACGCTGATAGGCAGTTTGCATTTTATCAGACAGGAGTTTGCGGTCTCCCAATGCAATCCCCATTACCGTAGCCACCACATCATCGCGCAGTAACATTTGTTTTAACCTGTCGGTGATCTGAGATCGTAATCGAATCGACAAACCTTTCGGATTCTGCAGGATTATAGCAGTGTCAGCATAGACCTGGTGTGTAATGTGAAGGTTTTTATAGTATTCATGAAAGTCAAAATCTCCATTTGAAGCTTTGATTGAATCTGCCCGTCCATTAATAAAGACCAATTCCCCTACTCTCAATGGAGGATCATGAGCATATGTCAATAAAATTTTGTGATTAAGACGCTGCCAGTGATTACCATCGAAAACCGCATATAAACGTGCTGTAAACCGGATATCAGTTTTCATTTCAACTATCCGAACAACCGCCGGCATTGCTGGTAATGGATGATCATCGGCCTGTTGAAATACCTGAATATGCACATACCCGGCGAGTACCAGAATACAGGGGATGATCCATTTCACTATCTTTTGATGCCGCTTCCAGCAAAGAATTGCAAGCATCATACAGAGAACAGAACCAGGGAATACAGGATTGCACGGAAAATGTTTACCGAGGATAATCCCCGAAAGAAAAAGCAGACTTATTCTCAGGAAGGTAGTTCGCACGACAGAAGGTCGTGATCAAGACGGACAAATTTTCAGATTTCAGAATTTGTCATTTCCATTTTCTGGTGTTTGATATCACACTCCAGGAAAATATCTCCAACCGGCTCGAATCCGAATTGCGCATAGAGCGGCTGTACATCAAACTGTGCATTCAGGTAAAGTTTCTGGCCATTGAATTTTGGATGCCGCTTTATATCCTGGATGACCGCATCCACAAGTTGGGTAGCTATTCCGCGATTACGAAAATCAGACAATACGGCAAATCTCTCAAGCTTTACCCCTTCGTCGGTAAATCTCCAGCGTGCTGCTCCAACAGCCTTATCACCTTCGAGGGCTAAGAAATGCCGGCTGACGGGTTCATACTGATCAAACTCATCTTCCCTGTCGATTTTCTGCTCAACAATATAAACCGCCTCACGCACAGAAAACGCGTTTTTCAGCTCCTCATTCGTTTGGACCAGTCTTACTTCCACGTGAATTGTGTTCTTCATTATTTTCATAGGTGTCATAGGCTGCGATAATGTCTTTGACAATTTTATGTCGCACAACATCTTTTCCCGACAAGGCCACGAATCCGATGCCTTCCACATCCTTCAGAATTCGGGTTGCTTCAATAAGCCCTGATTTCTGTTTTTTCGGAAGGTCGATCTGGGATGTATCACCGGTAATGATAACCTTGGATTGGGGGCCCATCCGGGTAAGGAACATTTTGATCTGGTTGGGGGTCGTATTCTGAGCCTCATCCAGCAGGATAAATGCATTGTTCAGCGTACGGCCCCGCATATACGCCAGGGGTGCAATTTCAATGACATTATTCTCCATGTAATAACGCAGCTTCTCACCAGGCACCATATCATACAGCGCATCATAAATCGGGCGAAGGTAGGGATCCAGTTTTTCCTTCAGATCACCGGGGAGGAACCCCAGGGTCTCGCCGGCTTCAACGGCTGGCCGCGTGATAATAATTTTTTTGACCTGCTTATTCTTCAGAGCCTTTACAGCCAGCGCTACGGAAATATACGTCTTTCCCGTTCCTGCCGGTCCAAGTGCGAATACAAGGTCATTGGTAGAAACCGCATACACCAGTTTTTGTTGATTAATGGTCTTTGGTTTGATCGTGAATCCCCGGGTACCGTAAATAAGTACCTCCTCCTGCTCGGGAAGTTCAGCCTCCGCCTCCATCGCCAGGTAATTCTGAACATTCTCTTCCGTCACCTTACCGTACTTGTGGTAATGTTCAATCAATGAATTCAGAATATCATTGATCTTCAAAATTTCCGTAGTGCTCCCCTTGATCCGGATCTCATTGCCACGCGAAACGATCTTACTTTTGGGAAACGCCGAGGCGACTTCATTGATATTTTTATTCTCAACTCCAAGGAAGTCGATGAGGGAAACATTCTCCAGGGTAATAACTTTTTCTACCAAACTTGAATAAGGTTTAGGATAAATTTTTAATGGGTAAAATTTACTTAATTTTGTCAACAAAAGTAGGCAATGCCTACGGTTCCTTTAGGTACATTAACGTTTTATCTGACGAAATTTTTCATATACAGGTTTTATGGCCATAGTTACATTCTTATCAGATTTCGGTGAAAGTGATCACTATGTGGCAGCCGTAAAAGCTAAAATCCTGTCGGTAAACAGTGGAATCCGTATAATTGACATCAGCCATCAGATTGGTAAATGTGACCTCGCCCATGGCGCTTTCGTCATTCGTTCCGTTTTTCGTGATTTTCCGCGTGGCACTGTTCACCTGGTCGCGGTAAACAGCGTTGGCGGCTCCGATGATAATTTTATTGCCCTTGAAATGCACGGTCATTACTTCGTAGGGACAGACAATGGTATTTTTGGATTGATAAGTGATGAGGAGGCCCGTATTATTGTCAACATAAATACCCTTAATCCTGTGCGTTCCACTTTCCCTACACGCACCGTACTTGCGGTCGCGGCCGCTAAAATTGCCAGCGGTACGGCCATTACAGACCTGGGACCCCGCGTAGCGACTTATCGCCGCATGATGGGAAGGCAACTCAAGGCCAATAAAAAGATGATTACCGGGCACGTCCTTCGAGTGGATCACTACGGTAACCTGATTACCAATATCGATCGTGAGACATTTAACATACTCAGCAAAGACAAAAAATTCACCATTAGTTTCGGGCGCGATCGCCTTACACGAGTGCATGAATTCCTTCACCAGGTTGAACCAGGTGATGCTTTCATTATTTTCAATGACCTGGGGCTGATGGAAATCGGGATATATATGGGTAATGCGATGAATTTGCTTGGGCTTAAATACGACAGTCCGGTCATGATAAACTTCGAAGAATAATGCTGATCCGTATTGTAAGAATGACCTTCCGCGAGGATTCAGTGAATGAATTCCTGGATATTTTCAATGATAGCCGGGACAAAATCCGCCATTTCCCCGGCTGCCGCCACCTTGAGCTTCACCGGGATGCCAATGACCCCAATACCTTCTGTACTTACAGTCACTGGGAGAGCCAGGATCACCTGGACAAGTACCGGAATTCTGAATTATTCGGATCCGTCTGGCCGGCGACAAAGGCCCTTTTCGCGAACAAACCTTTCGCGTTCTCAAATCATGTAGAGCAGGTAGTGGAATAAATCTTCTACCAGCTATACCGTCCGACCGCCTAATAAATCGTAACTTACCATATATCATTCAGTTAGCATAAACCACACCCCTATGAGCAATACTATTTTATTAGATAAACGACCTGTTGGAACCCCGGCATTATCAGATTTTAAATTTACGACCGAAGAAGTTCCATCACCGCAGGATGGTCAAATTTTGTTGGAAACCAGGTACGTTTCGGTGGATCCCTATCTCCGGGGAAGAATGAATGATGCAAAATCTTACATTCCCCCTTTTGAACTGCATCAGCCTATCGTTTCAGGAATCATTGCCGAAGTACTGGAATCAAAAAATGACCGGTTCAAAAAGGGCGATTATGTTTCCGGAATGCTGCAATGGAAGAAACAGCAGGTATCATCCGGCAAGGGTCTGATGAAGGTCGACCCCGGATTGGCTCCCCTGTCGGCCTACCTGGGAGTTCTCGGACTTACAGGCCTGACAGCCTACACCGGCCTCATGGAAATCGGTAAACCGGTGGAAGGAGAAACTTTGGTGGTTTCCGGAGCTGCCGGCGCCGTTGGAAGCATCGTGGGGCAAATCGGAAAAATACTGGGATTGCGGGTTGTAGGTATTGCAGGAACGGATGAGAAGGTGGATATCCTGAAGTCTGAATTTGGGTTTGATGAAGGCATCAACTACAAAACCACCGAAAATATGAGAAAAGCGATCGCCACGGCTTGTCCGGATGGCGTCGATATCTATTTTGATAATGTGGGCGGATCAATTTCCGATGCAGTTTTATTCAGCATCAATCGTTTTGCACGCCTGATCATCTGCGGAGCCATCTCCATGTACAATGACACCTCCATGCCAACCGGCATCAGCGTTCAGCCATTCCTGATTAAGAACAGTGCGCTCATGCAGGGGTTTATTGTTTCCAATTATGAGGATAAATTCCCCGAAGCCATTCAGAAATTAAGCGGATGGATGAAGGAAGGAAAATTAACCTACAATGAAACCATTGTTGAAGGATTTGAAAATATTCCGTCTGCATTTCTTGACCTGTTCTCAGGAAAGAACAAGGGCAAAATGATTGTTAAGATTTAATCATCTGCTAATTTGAATTTAGGAGTAAAAATCCCCTGACGGCATTTTTATTTTGTTGTTCAATGCTAAATTGTATATTTGTTCTACAATTTAGTAACATAATGAAGGAAACACGTCTCGGCGAATTTGAAGAAGTCATCCTGTTGCTCGTGGGAATTTTGGGTGAGGATGCCTATGCCATGAAAATTTCAGAGGAATTTGAAGGTCAAACGAAGCGTAATGTATCGATTGGCGCGGTGCATTCAACACTCAACAGGCTAACAGAAAAAGGATTTCTCACTTCTGAAATGGGGGATTCCTCACCGGAACGCGGAGGCCGGCGCAAGCGCATCTACACAATCACAGCGTATGGCCGGCAGGTGCTGAACGAAGCCAAAGATTTCAGAATGACGTTATGGAACCAGTTTCCTGGACTCGCGAATGGATAATCATCGGATCATAGAGCCCTCGAAATTAGCAACCCGTTTCCTGAGCTGGTTTCTCAGGGACGATTTGCTGGAAGAGGTACAGGGCGATCTTGACGAGAAATTCCATAATGATCTTCAAACCAGGTCGGCCTTCAGGTCAAAGCTGAATTACTGGTACCAGGTCATTCACTATCTCCGTCCTTTTGCCATCAGAAAATTAAGGTCAAACTCAACGTATATCAACATGTATCAACACAACATTACACTGTCGTACCGGAATTTCAGGCGCTACAAGGCCTCATTCCTTATAAACTTAACCGGTCTATCGGTCGGACTGGCAAGTACCATTCTCATCTTTGTCTGGATCAGCCACGAACATTCCATTGATCATTTCCATGAAAAGGATCAACAGCTGTACCAGGTATTTCTGAACCATGAAGAAAGTGATGGCATCAATACCAACCCGGCAACTCAGGGTATTCTTGCCGACGCGCTGGAAGCGGAGATCCCGGAAGTCCGAATGGCAGTAGAAGATACAGGTGCCGAATGGTTTGCCAATACATTCACGATTTCTGATGGAAAGGATTTCTATCGTGCCGATGGAAAATTTGCAGGGCCCGGATATTT
Source organism: Cyclobacteriaceae bacterium (assembly GCA_050289805.1). Taxonomy (GTDB): domain Bacteria; phylum Bacteroidota; class Bacteroidia; order Cytophagales; family Cyclobacteriaceae; genus JAUILA01. Next base: position 236,525 of record JBNKGL010000002.1, on the reverse strand, counting down.
TGATCTTTTCTCCTACCCTATTATCGCAGGACAGCGATCTACGCCGCTTTCCGACAAATCCTCTATCGTAATCAGTAAATCTCTTGCGGAAAATATGTTTGGGTCAACCGATGTGATTGGTAATACGGTGAACTGGTCCCTTCTGCAATTTGAAGGTACAGCCCGGATTTCTGCGGTATTGGATGATCTCCCGGCCAACGCCTCAGAAGAATTTGAATTTGTGCTGCCCTTTGATATATACAAGGACATCATCGGCGAGGGAATGCACTGGGGAAATTATAACGCCTATACCTACGTGGAGCTCGCCGCAGGAACCAACGTAGCCGCTCTCAATGATGGCATTGTAAACTACATCAAGGAAAAAGATGAGTGGAGCAATGTATCGCCCTTCTTCTATCCTTTTTCAAGAAAACATTTATACGGTCAATTCGAAAATGGTCGTGAGATTTCCGGTGGCCGCATTGAAACCGTTCGGCTTTTTGGCATCATCGGCATATTTCTCCTGGTAATCGCCAGTATCAATTTTATGAACCTCACCACTGCCCGGGCTTCCCGAAGAATGAAGGAAATCGGGGTAAAAAAGGCATTGGGCGCCATAAGGGGACAGCTTGTAAGTCAGTACCTGACTGAAGCCATTCTCATTAGCTTCATGGCAGGAATTCTGGCCGTGCTCCTGGCCACGCTCTTCATGCCGCAGTTCAGTTTACTTACAGGTAAATCCCTGTCGATTGACTGGTCGATGGAATTCGTCGGGATTATCCTGGGAATAACATTCCTCACAGGCCTGATGGCGGGAAGCTATCCGGCACTGTATCTGTCCGGCTTCAAACCGATCGAGGTATTGAAGGGAAAACTTCACTCTTCCACGGGAGAGGTCTTTACAAGAAAAGGATTAGTGGTTTTTCAATTTGTGATCTCCATTGTGATGATCGTTTTTGTAGCTGTAGTGTACCGGCAGATTGAATTCGTTCAATCACAAAATCTTGGATATGATCGTTACAATTTACTGAAGGTCCCCCTTGAAGGAAATTCATCACGCAACCTTGAATCCCTTATCTTTGGTCTCAGCGGAATCCCCGGGGTAGAAAACGCATCGGCAACAACTCATCATTTTGTTCAAGGTGGAAGTTGGACCACGGGCATTGAATGGGAAGCAAAAGATCCGGACTCAAACGTAAAATTTGAACAGGCGCGGGCTTATTATAACCTCATTGAAACCATGGGCATAGAAGTGGTTGAAGGCCGATCATTTTCCAGGGATTTCCACGATGAAAAATCAAAGATCATCTTTAATGAAACCGCGATCCAAACCATGGGCATGGAAGACCCCATCGGAAAAAAAGTGGTCATGTGGGGTGAACCCAAAGAGATCATTGGAGTGGTGAAAGATTTTAATTTTGCTTCGCTCCATACACCGGTCACGCCGATGCTGTTTCACTTCGATACGACGTTCATGCAATTCGCTATGGTCCGTCTCAATGCGCAGCGTATCCCTGAATCTATCGAAGCGATCGATGAATTTTACTCCGACTATAATCCCGGATATACACTTGACTATGAATTCCTGGATCAGAATTATCAGCGGCAGTACCTTGCCGAACAGCGGGTATCGGTTTTATCACGCTATTTTGCCGGCATCGCCATCCTTATCTCCTGTCTTGGTTTATTCGGACTGGCGGCCTACACAGCAGAACGTCGCCAGAAGGAACTGGGAATCCGAAGGATCCTGGGAGCTGGAGATGGAACGATCATACGGTTATTGTCGGGTGATTTTACCCGGATGATCATCATTGCGATAGTGATTGCACTTCCGATCAGTTATTATTTCGCACGCCAATGGCTGAGTGATTTTGCCTATGTCATCACGCTGGAATGGTGGTTCTTCGCCGGTGCCGGTCTGCTGGCATTGCTGATTTCATGGATCACGATCAGCTTCCAGGCTTTTAAGACGGTGCACATTAATCCGGTGGACTGTCTGAAAGAAGACTGACCCAATTAATGGAGTGGCAGGAAATTAATCGGTTGAATCCGATTTGATAACATCTATTTTACCACCATCCCAGGGATTTCCCTGCAGGTAAAAATCTATGCCCGTTTTTTCCTGTATGTCGACCAGCCCGTTTCTTACTTCAATCGGTCTGATCATAGCTTTCTGTCGTAATTCATTTGTGAATTCCAGCCGGGATTGGGAAGGTGCATCCAGAAAACCGTAAAAAGCCTGGCCGGTATCATCCATCACCACAAGATTCCATTCATCGATCAGTGCGTAATGGTAGGGAGAAAGGTGACCGTCCTTTACAGCCTCGATCAGTTTCGGTTTGAGCCAATTATAGATGGTATCTTTTTCAGCGTAAGACTGCGAGATAGAATTATGATGACTGAGAATCGTGGACATCCAGACATCATTTCCGATCAGCTGTTCGCCGGGATAACCGTATTTACCAAGGATTTCAATGAATTCAGCCAATTGGCGTTCGCTGTGGGGAGCGAATTTATTTTCGGCATACCGGTCCTGCGCTTCGGGGCTAAAGGCAAAAAGAGCCAGTAACGCCTTCTTCTGATCCTTTACAATCATCTTATTCACCTGTTTGCGAACGGGTTGGTTCAATGATGCCTCATATTCTGATCTTAATTCCGGATATGCCTTCCGAATGGCCTTCCAATCGTCGCTTTTCCTGAAGTCGGCTAAAACCTCGTTCTTTTTAATTGACTTCTTTTTCCATCCGCCGTGAATGGCCTGTTGTAAATAATCAGCTGTCTTTTGATCATCACCGAGATAAGCCGCCAGCTGGGTAGCAACCTGGTAATCTTTAAGGAAAATAAAATCATAGGATTCAATCAACTGATCATAGATATCCAATGCTTGTTGATATTCCTCCTGCGTAATCAGGGTCTCCGCAGCAATTACCTGTTGGTGGTAGTGTTGGTAGTCGGACGGAGCTTGCGCAAATCCTGTATAGCCCTGGAAAAGGGATAGTAAAATGATGATGTGATACAGAAATGAGTGCTTCATGAGAATATTCACAAGGTAGGGACACAGAAGGCGGGAACAAAGTTGCCTAAGGATGGGGCAGCAATGAAATTCCATCCTGTATATTGGATAAGAAAGCAGGTTTATTCATATTTGCATCCCGTTAAGGAATAAACTATTTCTTAATACGCCCAGGTGGCGGAATTGGTAGACGCGTTGGTCTCAAACACCAATGGCTTCGGCCGTGCCGGTTCGACCCCGGCCCTGGGTACTGAGTAGAATGAGAATGAGAAGCAGAATGATGTTTTTCGTTCTCATTTTTATTTCTGAGCAGTTGAATCCTCATTCTCATTTTCTTTCTCATTCTTGATATTTCAAATGGAAGGTATGGCTTATATCAAATCTAGTAGAATGAGAATGAGAAGCAGAATGATGTTTTTCGTTCTCATTTTTATTTCTGAGCAGTTGAATCCTCATTCTCATTTTCCTTCTCATTCTCGATAAATCAGGATAATAATTACAATTTCTTTTGTCCGCCATAATCCTGTAATTCGATAAATGTTCGAGTTTCAGAATCTTGAGGTGTATAGAAAATCGGTAAATTTTCATCAGGCGGTTGATGGTTTGCTCAAGTCAAAGAAAATTGCTCACCCCTATCGAAACCAATTGCATCGGGCATCGCTAAGCATAGCTTTAAATATTGCAGAGGGTTCAGGACGGTTCACAAAACCGGACAGGAGAAATTTTTTCATAATTTCACGAAGCTCAATTTTTGAATGTGTAGCACTTCTTGAAATGTTAAAAAATCAGATACCTGAATTAAATTCAAATTACGATACACTTCTGGCCGAATGCGATGAAATGTCCAGGATACTTTATGCCATGATTAATAACCTCAAATCTTAAATGAAAATATGCCGTTTTCCGGCCGTGCGTACTCAGCAGAATGAGAATGAGAAGCAGAATGATGTTTTTCATTCTCATTTTTATTTAGAGCATTAAATAGTCATTCTCATTTTCCTTCTCATTCTTAAAAAGCCTCCTGTTAAACGTATAATTTTCCGGGGGTTTTTATTCTTAATAAGACACACAGCAAGACAACCTTTGCATTATCCCCCCAGATAACTAACTTTCGAGGAATGATAAGACCCGACATGAAAAAGATTTTCCTCACCCTCCTCACGCTTTTCGTTTTCCTGATAGCCATAATGCTTTTTAATACCTACACATTCGACTCCCGCCAGGTCCATGTGGAGGCAGCGCCAAAGATTGATATTCCTGCCTCTGCCAAGGAGCATATGTCCAGGGCCATTACCATCCCGACAGTTTCCAATGAAGACCCTTCCAAAATCGATTCGGCCGCATTTTTCCGGTTCCATGAATTTATAAGAAATACTTATCCGATGGTAGATTCCCTACTCGGACTAACCTACATCAACACGTTCAGTATGGTATATGAATGGCGCGGTACTGATCCGTCACTCAAGCCAATCATTCTGATGGGACATATGGACGTGGTTCCTGTCGCGGAAGATAATATCGATGAATGGGACCACCCTCCCTTCGGCGGTGAAATTCGCGACGGCATGATCTATGGCCGGGGTGCCATTGATGACAAGGTAAGCGTTATCGGCAACCTGGAGGCGGTCGAATTATTATTAAAACGAGGTTTCGAACCAAACCGTACCGTATATCTCTGTTTCGGTCATGACGAAGAGATCGGCGGGATCAACGGCGCAATGGCGATCGTGGAATACCTGAAAAATGAAGGAGTTCAGGCCGATTTTGTGCTGGATGAAGGATTTGCCATTTCACAAGGCCTGGTTCCGGGCATTGACAAGGATGTCGCGCTCATCGGAACCGCCGAAAAAGGATTTGTATCGCTCAAACTTTCAATTGCCCTGTCAGGCGGACATTCATCGATGCCTGGCGAGGAATCAGCCATCGATGTGCTGGGAAGAGCCGTTGTAAAGCTCGTAGAAAATCCCTTTCCATTAGAGGTGACCCCGCCCGTAAATGATTTCATGGATAATCTCGGCCCGGAAATGCCTTTCAGCACCAAAATGGCTTTTGCTAACCGATGGCTGCTGGAATCTGTGGTCACCAGCAACTTTGCTGAAACTCCTTCAGGAGCGGCGATGTTAAGAACCACAACGGCACCCACCATCTTTAATGCGGGCATCAAGGAGAACGTGATTCCGTACAATGCCAATGCTACAGTCAATTTCAGGATATTACCAGGCACCACTATACAGGAAGTAAAAAACCGCGTAGCTACCCTGATTAATGACGACCGTATCGTGATCAGCGAAGGCAGCTTCAATTCTGAAGCACCGCAATCTTCTTCTACCGACTCGCACGGATACATTACCATCCGGAATACTATCAAGGAGATCTTTCCGGAAGCACTCACAACCCCAAACCTGGTAGTGGGCGCCACTGATTCCCGGTATTACTACCCGCTAAGTGATGATGTTTACCGTTTCACACCCATCCATCTTAACCCCGAGACGATCAAAACATTCCATGGAATTAATGAGCGGCTTTCAGTGGAAGATTTTGAAAATGCCATACGGTATTACGTCCGGCTGATTGAAAATTCAACAACGGCATCTGAATAATACCAAAGAAATCCAGCTAAAATGATATTTGGTGGTTTGTAAAATTAGTTGGTTGAACCCTTTGTAGTTCAACCAATTTCGGTATGGTTTATTGGTTAATTTCTCCTGAATTTGTAAGCGCAGGGTTCAATGCAGGGCAAATAGATATACAATTCGCCTTCCTTTACCTCAAAATACAGGGTGTAATCACAAGCTGACGGGTAGATTTTCCCTTCATCGACATCAAAGTTTCCGCTCAATCCGTTCCCCGTATAGCAAAGCGGGCTGGAAGAAAGATAAATCCCTGAAGAAAAAATAGTCAGCTTCAGCTCCTGGGTAGTCGGCTGAAAGGTGCCGCTCCCATCCCCTGGATCCGCCAAAACTTCCCTCAAGTACCATTCACCGTAGAGTGAATTGTCCACTTCGTCCACTGTTTCATCATCCGCACAGCCACAAATCATGAAAGCCAGGAGGAGTATGATTAAATAATTCGATGATGCCATTTTTACCTTTTTATTCAACGACACAATATGAGTCATAGCCGTTGTAAACCTCATCCATTCTTCAAATAAATTTCACGAACATCGAATTAATCGTCAACATGGCGTACATTGGTAAAACACTTGACGCAGATAACTATGACTGTACCTACTATACTTACCATTGCAGTCATCCTGGCCGGAATATGGCTTTTGAATTTTATCTTTCCGATTAACCTCTGGATCACCGCTCAATTTACAGGTGTGAAGATCAACTTATTCGACCTGGTTTTCATGCGGTTCAGAAAGGTGCCCCCCGGCCTGATCGTTCGATCAATGATCATAGCTCACAAAGCGGGAATAGAGCATATATCCACCAACCAGATGGAAACACATTACCTGGCGAATGGCAACCTCGAAGCGGTCATAAAAGCACTCATTGTTGCCGATAAGGCCAACCTTGACCTTTCTTTCAAGCAGGCGACCGCCATTGATCTCGCTGGAAGAAATGTCCTTGAAGCGGTCCAGGTTTCCGTAACGCCGTATGTGGTGGTCGTTCCTGCCATTACCGGGGTTTCGGTTGATGGCATCCAGCTTGTGGCAGTTGCCCGCGTTACCGTACGCAGTAATATCCAGCGACTCGTGGGTGGCGCTGGTGAAGAAACGATCAAAGCCCGGGTAGGCCAGGGAATCATTTCCCGTATCGGAACAGCCCGCCATTATACTGAGGTCCTGGAAAGCCCGGAGAGTATTTCGAAACAGGTACTTGCCAATGGCCTTGACAGTGGAACTGCATTTGACATTTTATCAATTGATATCGCCGACCTGGACGTTGGAGAAAATATTGGCGCAGCATTACAGATCGATCAGGCATCTGCCGATCTCAATATTGCCAAAGCCAAAGCCGAAGAAAAACGAGCCATGGCAGTAGCTCTCGAACAGGAAATGGTTGCGCGCACCCAGGAAGCAAAGGCCAAGGTCATCCAGGCTGAGGCGGAAATTCCTGCCGCGCTTTCATCGGCTTTCAGGGTTGGACAGCTCTTCGGCAAGCGTAACGATGAGGAGAACTGAGCTAGTTTCCTGAAAATATTCAAAGAATCCGGAAAAATTAGATAACTTTTCATCGGATCATCACTGAACGTACTATGGATTTGAAGGAGGCCCTAACCCCATCCAGCTGGCTGGAATTGCAGGAATTGTTATTTCAGGATGCCTTTAATGAACGCCTGGGCAGAGTCCGTTCACCGTTCATTTATCGCGGACTATCTCAGTTTGATTATCAACTGAAGACTTCACTGACCCGTCTGGGCGGTCCGTATGAACGGCTGGAATTCCACCTGCTGCGTAATTTCAAGAAATATGCCCATCGTCCCGATATTGTGAATAATACCGACTGGGACTGGCTGGCGCTGGCACAACACCACGGACTGCCCACCCGGCTGCTCGACTGGACGTACTCCCCGCTTGTGGCACTGCATTTCGCAACGGCAGATATCACCCAATTCAATCGAGATGGTATTATCTGGGCCCTGAATTATGAGGAACTGAAGAATTATCTCCCCGATAATCTTCGGGAGCAATTACGACGGGTAGGTTCGAATTCATTTACCACTGAAATGCTGAACGAAGCCTACAGCAATATAACCGAACTCACCAGCCAGGTTGATGAATTTGTGGTTCCCTTTGAACCCCCATCGCTGGATGCCAGAATCGTGAACCAGTATGCCATTTTTACATTCATGTCCCATCCGGGCCTGATGCTTGATGACTGGCTGATGGATAAGCAGGATCTGTACTTTCGAATTAAAATACCAGCTGAACTGAAATGGGAAATCCGGGATAAACTCGACCAGGTAAATATCAATGAACGGGTTTTATTTCCCGGGTATGAGGGCCTGAGCAAATGGCTGAAACGTCACTATTCACCCAAGGTAAACCGAAACGAAAAAGACTGAAAAAGAAATGTCCGCAGCGCGAACTGCGGACATCCTGATTTCAACACTTCAACCAGTCACGACTCTTCCCTGCTGAAGCGCTACATTTCCATAATCACACTTTCCTGGAAAGTCACAACGCAGGGAAAGGAAAAATTGAATCTTCCACCGATCGCCTGGTTCTTGGACTCTGTTCCCTGGAATAGTAAGGCTCTTCCAGCTGCTCAGGAACATCCAGTCGGCCAAGGGCCAGCATTGTTAACGGACGAATATTCTCCGGCAACTGCAGCTCCTGTATAACCCGATCCTTATCAAATCCTTCCATCACATGTCCGTAAATATCCATACTTGCGCCCTGAAGGAGCAGGTTTTGGGTTGCCATGCCTGTATCATGGGCAACATTGATGTTCTCCCTGCCATTTCTCGCATATGTAGTAACACCCAGTACGATCATCAACACGGCTGCATTTTCAGCCCATACCCGGTTTCCGGGTGCCAGAAAATCGGCAAGCCTGCTGAAATTCTCCGGTTCCTCCTTCGAAGCGACCACAAAACGCCACGGCTGCTCATTCATTGCGCTCGGAGCCCATGCTGCGGCTTCCAGCAAAGTATCAATCTCTTCCCGCATCAGGGGATATTTACTGAATGACCTTGGACTCCAGCGTTTTCGGATAACATCGAGTACGTTGAACCTGGTCTTCGCTTGTTTTATATCAATTGTTTCTATCATAATTTCTTAATTCATCGGAACTTCCATCAATAAAACACGTGCCGGGGAAGATGCCTTCACCTGAAATTTTTCGGTTTCAAGAATTCCCAGGCCATCACGGGTCGATAACGACTGCCCTCCAATCTCAACATCTCCGTCGAGCACAAATGCATATACCCCGTTGCCGTCCTTATGGATTGCATATTCTGTATTGGCTCCTTCATCCAAATCACCGATGTGGAACCAGGCATCCTGGTGAATCCAAACGCCCTTATCATCGGCATTTGGTGAAAGTATCTGGTAGAACGAATTCTTCTCAGCAATGTCACTGATGGATATCTGATCATACCTGGGCTCTACATTCTTTTTATTCGGGAAAACCCATATCTGAAGGAATTTAACTTCCTGGTCCTTATTTTTATTATACTCGCTGTGGAACACCCCGGTCCCTGCACTCATTACCTGAACATCCCCCTGTTTGATCACAGTTGTGTTTCCCATACTGTCCTTATGCTCGAGATCCCCGGATAAGGGTATGGATATTATTTCCATGTTATCATGGGGATGTGTACCAAACCCACGTCCCGGTGCAACGGTGTCATCATTAAGTACACGCAGCTTACCGAAATGAACACGTTCAGGATCGTAATAACCAGCGAAACTGAATGTGTGGTATGAATTGAGCCATCCATGATTTGCATGACCCCTTGTATTTGCCTTATGTAGTATCGTTTTCATAATGAAGTTATTTTCTATTTATATGTTATAACGCATAATTCATCCAAATGATCATGGAGATTTCACCGCTTTACATATCAAAATGTCTGAAAATGCCTCAGGAACGGAAGTCACTGGGGGAAGTCCCTGTGAATTTTTTGAAAAACCGGCTAAAATGAAGCGGGTCTGTAAACCCAAGCCGGAAGGCGATTTCTTTCACCGATAAATCGCTGTGGAGAAGCAATCGCCTTGCCTCCGTTCCGATCCTGTCCTGAATAAATTCCTTTGCCGTCTGTCCGAGAATAGTTTTAATCACCGCGTTCAGATGCTTTGGCGTAATGAACAGCTCTCCGGCATACCACTGAACTTTATGCTCACGCATATAATTCGTTTCAACCAGACCGCGAAATTGGGTGAGAAGTGAAGTCCCCTGCTCCTGCTGATGATCCACATCCGGCCTGGCACAGGCTTCATTGGAAAGTACAAGAACAAGCTTAAGTGAAGAACCCAATGCTTCCGACCTGTAGGTCATGGAAGTTTCATAAAGTTCATACATCAGGGAGAAGAGTTTCTCAAAACGATCTACCATGTTTGGAGGAATGACCAGCGGCGAAGAATCCCCTCCGGTTCTGAACAGGCTAATCCGTTCAAGAAATGCCAGTGAAATATTATTCGCAGAAAGAAATTCAGCGGTAAAACTGATTACACATCCCACAGGTCGTGTACTGGCCACAAGATGATGGATCTGCCCGGGATAAATGAAATATACCTGATTTCTTTCGAGCGGGTAATTTTTAAAATCTATGAGGTGCATTCCACTGCCCTCATGAACCCATACAATTGTATAGTAGTCATGCCGGTGAGGTTTTCCAGGGTCACCCTGGGTACGGTCATAGATATCTTCCATCCGGTCCATCCGGATTCCCCGTAGAATATCACTATTGCCAGCTTCATCCTGAAGAGTCATCCCCGAAATTAAAAAAATAAGAATCAATCATATCTATGGGTGGTCGATATTATCGTTAAATGACGGTTACGCCACAACAGAGTATGGTATGAACAATGAACGAATTTTTTAACTATGAAAAAGAACACACTGGCCATCTCAGTACTCCTTATAGCAGGCCTTTTTACTGCCTGCAATGACGAAGGTGAAAAAATTAGTCCTGAGGCATCCGAAGAAGTATCGTTACTCGTGGCGGCTTCCATTGCGACCAACACGTATGGTGCCAATGCGCTTCTGGAAGAATCTGTTGCAATGTACCAGGCTGCGCAAGGTTCTGTGGGCGGCCGCAACTCGGTTTGTGACTACACCGACAATGGGTCGGATCAGATCTCAAGCACTGAAGGAAGCGCGGTAACGTATACCTACAGTTACAGCTATGACGTCTCTGTGAACTGCAGTTCCATTCAGGTACCTACCAGCCTTTCCGTTGATTTTACATACAGCGGTTCTTTCGATGGTCCCAAACTGGTGTGGTCACATGAAGGAAACGGAGAGTTTGATATCTCCCTGGATATGGATCAAAACCTGGTATACAATGGATCGTACAGCCGAAATGGAGAATATGATTTCAAGCTAAGAGAAAATATCAACGGTAGCTCAAATGTGACAATTACCCTGTCGGCAATCACCATCGATCCTGAATTGGAGACCATAATTTCCGGGACCGGACAATATGACATCCAGGTTACCAGGAGCGATAAATCCTACTCTTTGAAAGGCGCGATCAAGTTCAATGGAGATGGAACAGCCGACCTTTCTATTAACGGATCAACCGTTACTTTCGATCTTATTACCGGTAATATCATCTAGTCTATTTGCCGTGCATATAATAAATGAGGCATGAAGATTCAATTTTCATGCCTCATTTATTACTTTATATAAAAGTATATAAATATCTCATTTATAATTATTTATAGAATTTCAACAATTCTATAATTCCCGAACCAAATATTATTTGGTTTATTCAAACTATCTATTTCCATCCATTCTAATTAAATTGTGAACATATCAACAGATTACCCGTTGAATAACCTTATGTTCTTCCCAACGAATGAATAAACCCGGCAACATATTTCTCCTGATCAGTTTTTGTATGGCCCTGACATTTTTGTCGGCCCCCATACTTTCAGCTGTATCTGCCGGGATGTCTCCCACTTGTTTTCATATGATGGCTGATGATGATATTCAGCCTGCCGGAGACCAGCATGAAAATGAATGTGAGGACGGGGATGATATTGTTCCTGTTTATTTTGCAACAGTACGTACGACGTTTAGATATGCACAATTTCACGTCCCTGAATTGTTGCAGCCTCAATTGAATATGGTTCATGCAGATGTCTTTACGCCTCCTCCCGAGCATGGATAATCCTTCCCGGCCAAACCATCAACACGAATCCATCTTAACTATATTTTTTAATCTTACGGGATTATCAATTCAACCAACGCTTTATGAAAACGAGATTACTCTCTAATTTAAAAAACGATTTTCCATCCGGCCTTGTCGTATTTCTGGTGGCGCTGCCACTCTGTCTGGGGATAGCACTGGCATCCGGAGCTCCCCTTTTCAGTGGACTTATTTCCGGGATAATAGGAGGAATCGTAATTGGTTTCTTTAGCGGTTCCAATGTGAGTGTAAGCGGACCGGCAGCCGGACTGACTGTAATTGTTCTGGATGCAATTTATGGTCTTGGCAGCTTCCAGGCATTCCTGGCAGCAGTAGTACTTGCCGGGATCATCCAATTTGCACTGGGTATTGCCCAGGCAGGGATTATCAGCCATTATTTCCCCTCATCGGTAATCAAGGGTATGCTTGCGGCAATCGGACTTATTCTGATCATGAAACAGATTCCGCATGCCGTTGGCTGGGATGCCGATTATGAAGGCGATTTATCATTCTTCCAGGCTGATGGAGAAAATACATTTACGGAAATTCTGAGGGCAACCGAATTCATTGAACCTGGTGCACTCATAATTTGTGTTATATGTCTCGCAATCCTACTGATTTGGGAGATCCCGGCCATACGGCAGAAAATGTTATTCAAACTCATTCCTGGTGGACTTGTGGCAGTAGCTGCGGGAATTCTGTTAAATCAATATTTCAGCACAAGCAATTCTGAATGGGCTCTTTCAGGGAATCACCTGGTGACCATTCCGGTAGCAGCGTCTGCAACTGAATTCTTCGGCCAGTTCACATTCCCTGATTTTGGAATTCTTACCAATATAAATGTTTATATCGCAGGGTTTACGATAGCCATTGTCGCCAGTCTTGAGACCCTGCTTTGTATTGAAGCGACGGATAAACTCGATCCCCTGAAGCGAATTACTTCCACTAACCGTGAATTACGTGCCCAGGGAATTGGAAATATCGTGGCCGGACTGATTGGAGGCCTTCCGATGACTTCGGTAATTGTCAGGAGTTCGGCCAATATCGACGCAGGTGCAAAAAGTAAAATGTCTGCCATTATTCATGGCTTTTTATTGCTACTGTCCATCATTCTGATTCCCACGGTCCTGAACCTTATTCCATTGGCAGCACTGGCCGCCATACTGCTGGTAGTGGGATATAAATTAACCAAAGTCTCACTTTTTCGTAAAATGTACCAACTGGGCTGGATGCAATTTGTTCCGTTCCTTGTAACTATTGTCGCTATCTTGTTTACCGATCTGTTGCAGGGAATCCTGATTGGAATGGGCGTAGCCATTTTCTACATTTTACGCAACGTATACAGGTCACCCTATCAGTTTGAGAAGGATGATGAAGGTGCCCGGCAGCGCATTGTAATTAAACTTGCAGAAGAAGTTACCTTTATCAATAAAGGCAGTATGCTTTTAACACTTCGGAAGTTACCGGAGAATTCTATCGTTACAATCGATGGATCTCAAACCCGGAATATTGACTATGATGTACTGGAAGTAATTGAAAATTTTAAGGAAACCGCCCAGCATAAGAATATTGAACTAAATCTAAAATCAGTCAAAAATAATCAACCAGGGGTTCTTGGTTGAAAGAAATATATCATTCTATTGATTAAATAATTAAATTAAAGGTATCACAAACATATAAACTCATGCCAAATAGTATCAAAGAATTACAAGAGGGGAATATCAACTGGGTTCGGAATACCCTGCGAATGAAACCCGATTTTTTCGAAAGACTATCCGAAGGTCAGCACCCTAAATTTCTTTGGATAGGTTGCGCTGATAGTCGGGTACCTGCTACAGAAATCACGAACGCTCTTCCGGGGTCAATATTTGTACAGCGGAACATAGCGAATATGGTCGTGCATACAGACTCCAACCTGTTAAGCGTGGTAAATTATGCTGTTAAGGTATTAAAGGTGAAGCATATTATCGTTTGTGGACATTACGGGTGCGGGGGTGTGAAAGCAGCAATGAGCAATGAAAAGCTTGGCTTTCTGGATAACTGGCTGATGCATATTAAAGATGTGTATCGCACCCATGAAGAGGAATTAAATAAAATCAAGGATGAAGCTAAACGGTTTGACCGATTTGTTGAACTGAATATTATCGAACAGGTCGGCAACCTTGCAAAAGTCTCGTTTGTGCAGGAAGAGTGGGAAACAGGTGAATTCCCCTATATCCATGGCTGGGTTTACAGTCTGAAGGATGGCCTTATTCACGATTTGAATGTTTCCATGAATTCGAATGATGGCCTGGAGAAAATTTTCAGATTTAACCCTTCAAATGTTTCAGTTTGAAGTATTTAAAATCAATCTGATAACAAAGTAAAGCCTGGAATTTCCGGGCTTTTTAAATGCCATTTTATGAGAATTCAGTATCTTCAATGCTGAATGAAAGCCAGATCCCGGAAACCAAAAGCTAATTGCTTACGTTTCCCTCAATAAACCACAAAACTTTATGCGCACTTCCTTGAAAAAAATGGGATGGGTTCTTACCCTGGCCGCAGCCCCATTAATATTCTTTTCCTTCAATGGTCCGGATGACAGGTACTTCGACATTGCCCGGAACCTGGACATATTTGCCACCCTGTATAAAGAAGTAAATGCACTTTATGTGGATGAGGTTAATCCCAATATCCTCATGCGTTCGGGGATAGATGCCATGCTGGCAAGCCTTGACCCCTATACAAACTATATACCGGAGGATGACATCGAGGATTTCCGGACGCAAAGCAGCGGTGAATACGGGGGTATAGGTGCCGTTACAGGTCGCATTAATGGCAAAGTGAAGGTGATCATGTTGATGGATGGTTATTCAGCCCAGAAAAACGGTCTGAAAATCGGTGATGAGGTAATCGCTATCAATGGTGTATCGATCGAAAATTTATCGAGGGATGAGACCAATGAACTGATGAAGGGACAATCCAACAAGGAAGTGGAAATGACCGTCCGGCGCTATAATACTCCAACACCCATCAAACTCTCTTTCAAGCGTGAAAAAGTAAAAATTGAAAATGTACCTTATTTTGGAATGGTCACCGATGATATTGGAATGGTTAAGCTCACCGAGTTTACGGATCAGGCTGGCAGATCTGTAAAAAATGCGGTTCAGGGACTAAAAGAAAAAGGTGCAAAGAAAATTATTCTTGATTTAAGGGGAAATCCGGGTGGCTTACTGCTTGAGGCGGTAAATACTACCAATGTCTTCATCCCGAAAGGTATGGATGTGGTTTCCACAAAAGGAAAGATTGAAGATAATAATCAGACGTACAAAACACTGGATAATCCGGTAGATACCGAGATTCCACTTGTTGTACTGATCAATAGCGGAAGTGCTTCGGCATCTGAAATTGTAGCAGGAACTCTTCAGGACTACGACCGGGCCGTGATTGTAGGTGAAAAGTCTTTTGGAAAAGGACTTGTACAGGTAAGCCGCCCCCTCTCCTACAACTCGCAACTGAAAGTAACAACCGCCAAATACTACACCCCGTCAGGACGTTGTATTCAGGCGCTCGATTATTCCCATCGCAGACCGGATGGTAGTGTGGGGAAAATTCCTGATTCCCTTAAATCAGAATTTTCAACAAAAAATGGCCGGAAGGTATACGACGGTGGGGGAATTGATCCTGACATTACTGTAGAGGGCGAAGATATCTCTGCCATTGCTTATGTATTGCAGACCAAGGGAATCCTTTTCGATTACGCCACAAAATATTATTATGAGCATCCGGAAATTCCGGCTGCCGACAAGTTCACACTCACTGATGGTGAATATGATGAATTTAAATCATGGCTGAAAACCCAGGATTACAGTTATACAACCCAGGTTGAAAAGAACCTGAAGGATATGGTGGAGAATGCAAGCGATGAAAAATACTACGATCTTATCAAGGATCAGCTGCATGACCTGGAAGATGTAATTGAGAAGAGCAAGGAAAAGGATCTTGATTTGTACAAGTCACAAGTGAAAACACTCCTGGAGGAAGAAATAGCAGGCAGATATTTCCTTGAGCGCGGATCCATTGAATCAACTTTTGATGCCGACCCCGATCTCCAGGCAGCGGTTAGGGTGCTAAGCAATCCGCAGGAATTGAATAGCATCCTCAGCGGTAAATAATTGAATTCCTCAATAGAGTTAAGAAGACTCAAGGAGGATTGAATTATTCGACCCCCGCTTTGCAGGGGTCGTTTTTATTCAGGTCAATTTCTCAATTATTCGACCCCCGTTTCACAGGGGTCGCTCCATTTAATCCCACAAGGCATCATGTTGCACCCGCATGACAATCGGTGAGAATTGACCCATGCCGAAGCGTGGGTCAAATATGCGAGATCTGGTTTGCATCTTCGTCTGACCCTTGCAAAGCGAGGGTAGAATAAATAAAAATTTCAGCTGATAAAATATTCTAATTGAAGTGTCCGTCACTTTGTAGTGATTCAACCATGCAATTAGGGAAAACATATTCAGCACACTTTATTCAAATTGTTTTTTCGGTACAGGGAAGAAAACCTCTGATATCACCAACTTGGGAAGACCAATTATACAAATACATAGCAGGTATAATTAATAACCGCGGAAATAAATCTATTGCAATCAATGGCATGCCGGATCATATTCATCTTTTAATAAAGTTCTCACCAAATGAAATGGTTTCAAGCCTTGTTCGGGAAATAAAAAAATCGTCTTCTTCATTCATTAGAAACAAATTAGGGCGTGGAATTGAATTCAAATGGCAGCGTGGTTATGCAATCATATCATACAATGAGCGAGACTTGGAAATGATTAAGAATTATATTCAGAGCCAAAAAGAACACCATCAAATCAAAATTTTGAATGATCAAATGGATGTCAATAAATGATATCTATTCGACCCCGTTTCACAAGTTTAGAATCTGAAAGACTCCCATTATATTGCTGTACATACCTTTGTGGATTGACCCATGCGATAGCGTGGGTCATATATGTGAGCCAAATTGAGTTATTTCGAACGACCCCTTCAAAGCGAGGGTCGATAAGCTCTACGTCGCTATCTGACATACTCGACCCCGTTTCACAAGGGTTGTATCCGAAAGATTCCCATTATATTGCTATACATACCTTTTAGGATTGACCCATGCGATAGCGTGGGTCATATATGTGAGCCAAATTGAGTTATTTCGAACGACCCCTGCAAAGCGGGGGTCGCACATGTGTTGACGGGGGGTGCATAATTTTAAAAAATCTTCTGTTCGACCCTAAATAAAAAGGCCATTGTTTCCAATGGCCTTTTCTTTATGGTGAATTCCTGAATTAACGCAGGAATAACATTTCGCGATATTTCACGAGAGGCCAGTCTTCATCATCAATCAGAAGTTCAAGTTTATCAACCGCATATCGAATTTTATCGAAATATTTCCCTTTCACATCATCGCAGTAAGCAATTGCTTTATCACGGGTATCTTCGATTTTATTTACGCGCTTGCGTTCTTCAATCATGTTGTCAACCTCAGTCTGAATGGTATGAATATATCCGGAAATCTTTTCGATAACCTTAACAACTTCTTTATTTGATATTCCAAGTCCTTTCAAACCATTGGCATTCTGAATAAGCTTATTCTGATAGTTGATAGCTGTTGGAACGATATGATTTACCGCCAGATCTCCCATCACACGTGATTCAATCTGAATCTTCATAATGTAGTTCTCCCAGTGAATCTCATTGCGTGCTTCCAGTTCGGTCTCACTCAACACACCGTTGGCTTCAAATATCTTCTTCGATTTCTTGGTGATGTAGGCATCAAGCGCATGAGGGGTGTCTTTCACATTTTCAAGTCCGCGTTTCTCTGCTTCCTTCACCCATTCATCCGAATAACCATCTCCCTCGAACCGGATTTTTTTGCTGTCCTTGATATACTTACGCAATACCTTTACTACAGCCATTCGTTTTTCAGAACCCTTTTCAATTTCCTTCTCAACTTCGTTGTAGAATTCATTGAGCTGTTGAGCAACGATAAGGTTCAGTACAGTCATTGGTGCTGCCACGTTGGCGGCTCCACCAACTGCGCGGAACTCAAACTTATTACCAGTAAAGGCAAAAGGCGACGTACGGTTACGGTCTGTATTATCCAGTATGATCTGGGGAATCTTATCAATTCCAAGCTTCATGTACATGTTATCTCCCTTCTCCACCTTCACATTACCATTCTTCTCAAGTTCATCAAGAACTGCGGTAAGTGTAGAACCGATAAATACAGACATGATCGCAGGTGGAGCCTCGTTTGCTCCCAGACGATGGTCGTTACCGGCAGATGCAATGCTTGCGCGAAGTAGATCTGCATATTCATAAACCGCCTTAATCGTATTCACAAAGAATACCAGGAACAACAGGTTTTCCCGTGCACTGCTGCTCGGCTTGAACAGGTTAATTCCTGTATTGGTAATCAATGACCAGTTATTATGCTTTCCCGTACCGTTCAGTCCGGCAAATGGCTTCTCATGAAAAAGAACTTTAAGATTATGACGTTCTGCCACTTTCGACATCACATCCATCAGCAGCTGGTTATGATCCGTAGCTACGTTGATGTCTTCAAAAACGGGAGCAACTTCGAACTGACTTGGAGCCACCTCATTGTGTCGTGTACTCACAGGAATGCCAAGTTTCAGGGCTTCGATTTCAAAATCCTTCATGTAATTATAAATACGCGGAGGGATCGAGCCGAAATAATGGTCATCAAGCTGCTGTCCTCTCGCGGGGTTATGCCCAAATACAGTACGTCCTCCCATTACCAGGTCGGGACGGGCATTATAAAGGTCCTTGTCAACGACAAAATATTCCTGTTCACATCCCAGTGAAGGTTTAACACGAGTCACCTTCTTATCAAACAGCTGAACAACCCGCGTGGCCGCCTGATCTACCGCATCCACGGCTTTCATCAGAGGTGCCTTATTATCCAGTAATTCTCCGGTAAATGATACGAAAATTGTAGGGATACAGAGCGTCACACCATAAATAAACATCGGAGACGAAGGATCCCAGGCCGTATAACCACGTGCTTCAAAAGTACTGCGAATACCTCCGCTTGGAAATGAAGATGCATCCGGTTCCTGCTGTACAAGCTCGGTACCTTTGAATTTTTCTATACCCGAAAGTGAATCGAAAAATGTATCATGTTTTTCAGCAGTAGATCCTGTAAGGGGCTGAAACCAGTGGGTATAATGAGTGGCTCCCTTAGAGGTTGCCCAGGACTTTGCAGCGGATGCTACTGCATCAGCAGTTTCAATATCAATCTTGGTGCCTTCATCTATTGCTCTGCTTACTTTTTTAAAAACATCCGGAGCAAGAAGTTTTTGCATTTCCAGTAAGCCGAAAACATCCTGACCGAAATATTCTGAAATTCGTCCCGGTGATTCAACTTTAATCTTAGGACGACTATTTGCCCTCTCGAGGGCCTTTTTTCGCATTGTAGTCATGTGGTTGTTGATTTATTTAATGTAAAAACAAAAATATCAATATTTTGACCATGAGGGTAATAATTGATCCATCATTTTAAAAATATATCGTTATCATTCAGAAAATCGCCTGGAAAATCATCTTACTCCTAATAAATATCGTATTTCGGCCCATGTAACGCAGATTTCATATTCAATGCCATGAGCCAGTTAGTTACCTGTATATCTATATTGCGAATTAACATTCGGCATTCATTTAATAAGTGTTTTGGTATCGTCATGGATGCAGGTTTCCTTATTGCCCCCGATATTGGCAAAACATAGGATTATTGTGAGAAGCAGTAGTATTAATGGAAATTTTCGCTCCATATTTCAATAATTCCTAAATTAGCTCGCACAAAATGGCGTTATTTATTTTGAACAAATAAGTTTACAATTACGTAGCTTATTAAATCATTTTGAAAATTATCATGGAAGTAGCCTCCCCGAAAATTTCAGTTGTTACCACGCTTCTTAATGAGCGGGAAAATGTACCGCATCTTGTTAAAAACATCGACAACGCCTTGGAGGGGTTAAATTATGAGGTGATTTTTGTGGATGACGGATCAACAGACGGAACGGTGGCGGAGCTGCAGAAATACATCGGGGAAAATCACCATATCGTCGTTTTGAACAGAAATTATGGTCAGACCGCCGCCATGGCAGCCGGTATCGGACAAGCCAAGGGCGAATTTATTGCAACGATGGATGCCGACCTTCAGAACGACCCGACCGATATCCCTGAAATGCTGGAAAAGCTACTGAAGGAAGATCAGGATGTGGTTGTTGGAAACAGAAAAAATCGTCAGGATGGGTTCATCTTAAGAAAGGTGCCCAGTAAAATCGCAAATTATTTAATACGAAATTTCTCCAGTGTGCATGTCCATGACTATGGCTGTACATTGAAAGTGTTTCGAAGTGATACGGCAAAAAACCTGCGTCTGTACGGTGAAATGCACCGGTTCATCCCGATCCTTGCAAGCCTTGACGGGGCACGAATTGCCGAAATGGATGTAAAACACCATCCGCGTCAATTCGGGCAGTCAAAGTACGGAATTGGTCGTACCATGCGGGTGGTAAGTGATTTAATACTGTTGCTTTTCCTTCAGAAATATCTCAAGAGGCCTATCCACCTCTTTGGGCCTGCAGGTATTATTTCAATGGCAATTGGAACTGCGATTTATATTTACCTGCTCATTTTAAAAATTATGGGACAGGATATATGGGGAAGACCTATTCTCATCCTTGGCGCAATTCTACTGATTGGCGGAATTCAGCTCCTCACCTTTGGCATCATTATGGAACTTATCATGCGTACTTATTATGAATCCCAGCACAAAACAATCTATAAAATCAGGCGCATCATCTCCAGGCCAATCGAAGTTGAAAGAACGGCTCAAGTTAATAATTAAGGTTGCCGGGTCATTCATTGCACTTTACCTGCTCTATACACAAATAGATTTCAACACGTCACTTAAGTACCTGGCCTCAAGCAATCCCCTGTTTGTAATCGCTGCACTGATTGCCTTTAATGCATCCCAGGTCCTGAGCAGCTTCAGGTTAAACAAATTTTTCCAAAGCATCGGAATTCATATAACGGAAATTTTTAATCTGAAACTCTACTATATCGGGATGTTCTACAACCTGCTCCTTCCAGGAGGTGTGGGTGGAGATGGATATAAAGCGTACCTCCTGAAAACACGGTTTGGGGTTCCCCTTTCAGGGTTGATTAAAGCCATGATCGCCGATCGTCTCAATGGTCTGATGGCAATATATATGCTGATCGTTGCGATGAGCTATGTGCTAATTCCTTCGCTCCCGGAAGTTCCTTCATGGATATTCTGGATGGCAATCCTTTCAATACCTGTTGGCATATTCATTTATGTAAAAATATTCCCCCGTTTCAGGAAGGTTTTACCTGTGACACTCCCGCTTTCGCTTGGCGTGCAGATCATTCAAATGGGTTCAGTCCTTGCCCTTCTGTATGGATTACAGATTGATAGTAATATCATCGCCTATTTATCAATCTTCCTGGCGTCTTCGGTGGCAACCATCATCCCCGTAACTATTGGTGGATTGGGATTGCGGGAACTTGTGTTCCTGTATGGAGCACAGTTCTTCGGATTGGATCAGGAAATTTCAGTGGCCGTATCACTTTTATTCTTTCTACTCACAGCAATTAGCTCACTGATTGGTTTGCTATTTCAGCATACAATGGAAGATCGTCACTGGGAAGAACAAGGTTCCGGTTTACCCTGACTTTAACAGAACATCAAGTTTATCATTCGCCTGCTTCCGGTCGAATTCAGGCAAGTCGGCAGTTTTCTCCCTTGTTTCCGCTGTATTTCTCGCGATTTTCTCAATACGATTTGTTTCGTATGGATATTCCACTACCCTTACCTGATGATCATAGGGGCCTTTATAGGAAATAAGTTTCACAAAAATCGGGGCAGTTTCCACTGCCAGGAATAGGAGAATAATGAAAATATTAGCCATCCAGATGGCACTGCTCTCTTTTGTAAGCCTGCTTAAAGCATCCATTCGCGCCGCAGGGCCATCCGCAACTTCTGCATTCATGGAGGCACGATCTGCCAGCATAGCGCTATCGACCAAGGCCAGCTGCCCGCGCTGTTCTGCGATCAGTTCCGTATTTCTTTTACGAACTTCTTCAAACTCCTCTTCCGCCCTGTCGGCATCGGCCTTTTTGATCTTGTAGATTGGGCCGGCATTTCTTTGCATCGTTCCACCTGTGCCATCCGCCTCTTCACGCGCAATTCGTGCCAGGTCATCCCGCACAGATGCTTTTTCGTTTATTTCATTTTGCAAATTCTGAATCTGCAATTCCGCTAAATTCCGATCTGCTTCATACCGATCACGGATAAGTTCCTCCTGCTCCTTTTTCTTTTCCTGATGCATTACCAACAGTTCCTCGCCAATTTCCTTTTCAAAAATCTTCAATTCAAGAGGCTTTGCAATAACAAGGGAAATGAGCAGTGCAAGAATCAGACGTGGCATCGCAGTGAGTCCCTGTTTCCATGGGGATCCCTCCTTCCGCATCCCGGACACAATATATCGGTCAAGATTGAAAATCATCAATCCCCAGACCAACCCGAAGAGACTGGCCCAAATGGCATTGTCAAAAACGGTGTATAAGGCATAACCTGCAGCAATGGCGGCAAACAATCCGGTGAAAAATATGGTAGCCCCTATACCTGTATATTTGGATGACTCACTGGGGCATTGCTCGAGGGTATCAAGATGTGCTCCTGAACAAACCCAAAAAAAACGAGTGATGCTATTCATGCGGTGATAACGTAAAAAGTTCAGATCTGTTGTGTAACCACAATAGATATGCCATCAATAAAATCAGGCTTTATCGTATGCAAACGGTCGATTTCCCGTTTCGTACCTGTTCAATTCCGTACATATCATGTACGATATTAACACTTTTTATAATTATAGAACATTTTTTCCGTTTTACTCGTTATGCATACTTGTTTGGTATGAGTTTCTTCAGACCAACGGATTTTTAAGACTGAACAGAAAGAATATGATTAATTTTTCGATTCAGAAGTTATCAGGCAAATGGAAAAATGTGTCTCATTTTGACACATCGGCAAGTGCAATCACGGATGACTATTTCAGGCATTTCCATGACGCATTGTTGAATTTTGAATTAAATCAACAGGAAGAACGTCTTCGTGCAAGACGAAAAAAATAACCCTGACATTTCTGCCAGGGTTTCATTTTTATTCTCCTGATTTCCTTACAGAGCCTCCACTGCTGCTGTCTGTTTGCGATCGTGGTGGATTGCCGCGATATTTTACAGATCCGCCACTGCTGGCATGGGCCTGGATGGCGTTTTTTGCATATACCTTGGCATCACCGGCGCTGCTCGCCTGTACCTGAACATTGTCAACCACCAGGTCATAGGCATCCACGTCGCCTGCACTGGATACATCTATATTCGCATTTTGCGCCGTTCCGCTTATTTCCAGATCGCCTGAACTACTCACACTTATCTGAAGTAATTCTGCCTCAATCTCCATCTCAGCAGATGCTGCACTGGAAATTGAAATATTGAGTCTGTTGGTACGGAGTGTCCCTTCGGTATAGACATTACTGGCACTTGTGGCGGTGATACCATCAAGCTTGCGATATGTGGCGTATACCTTTACGGCATGCCTGTAATTACCAGGCCGCATACCGATTTTGAGCGTGCCGCCGGATACTTTTGTTTCAACGTCATCGAAGCGGCCATCTTCAATTTCTATTCGCAGCTTGTCTTCAGAACCCGGGATGAGATAAAGATCGATCGCCTCACCAACTTTTATTTCGCTGAATGAACCGACATTTCTTTCCTGAGACTGCTGGGCAAATAATGATCCTGTTGCCAGGAACAGGAATGTAACAATAAGGAGAATCGTATGCTTATATTTCATGACTTTTTAATTAATATTCACTCCAAAGACAAAACAAGGTAACAAGGGTTGCATCAGGTGCGCATCAAATGTTGAAATAACTACAAGTGTAATAATTCAAGGTTATTTTGACCAGTTCCGTGAAGTATTTTTAAATACATTTAAGTTTTGAAAAACGCAATCATTTTTATCATGGTACAAGAAAGACTCAATGTATTGATACAACTGGCAGCCAGTGACAATCAGGTGGCAGAAAAAGAAGCGCGACTGATCCATATGATCGGACAGTCAAACGGCCTTACCAGGGAAGAAATTGACCAAATGCTGGGAAACCCGGCAAAACCTATTGGTGACCTTAGCATGCTCAGCAGCGATCAGAAATTTGAACATCTATATCATGTCGTGCAACTGATGAAAGTCGATGGACAGGTATTTAAGAGTGAAATAACTTTCTGCCAGGATATCGCGGAACGACTTGGATATAAAAAGGGTGTTATTGCGGAACTTTCCAGCAAGATATTCAGTGACCCGGCAATCACTGCCGATCGAGATCACCTGAAAAAGAAAACACAGAAATTCCTGAAATAAGAAAGAAGCCGGTTAATTACCGGCTTTTTTGATAGTGGTCCAGGTATACACCATTCAACGTGAGGTATTTCGCCATACACTCTGCTGTTAGGCAGGAGTGAACGGGAAGAACTACCAAAACATCGCCCGGCTCTGCTTCTCCGGTTTCCAGCCGGACTAATCCGTGTTCCTGTGAAATACGTTCAAGGCTGCCAATGATTGACGCATCCCAGGCTGACTCTGTTAGTTGTGCAACCTTGCCAAATGATCCATCGTCAAGCTGTTCCTTTGAAAAGTGAACCGCACCTCCATAGAGTGTAACTACAGGTTCCTGTTCTTTTCCGGTTACGACCGGACAAATAACCGCTACACCGATATCCTCCGGCTTACAGGTACCGATATTTACCTGCATCATATCATAGAAAACGAAATTTCCCGGACTCAGGTCGGTCACAAAGTTGCCAAAATCATCAAGAACTGAACATCCCGGGGTATCACCATAACACACTCCTATTTTTTCATCAAAGGACCCTGCCACAAATTCAAGCCGTGAAATGGCCTCACCGGCCGTTTTGATCACTTCCTCCTTTGTCCGGCATACATAGGTATGGCCTGCATGGGAGTAAATACCGGCAAACTCCAGGTTTTCTGCTTCGAGGATCACCCCATGAAGACGTTTTACTTCATCTATATTCTCATGATGCACACCTGTTCGGTCACTTCCAGTGTCAATTTCAATAAATACACGCAATTTGTGATTCACAAGCTTATCAATCGCTTTAATCACCTGGCTGTTGTCCACCAGGATGGAAACATCAATTTTCGACGCGAGCTCGTCAATGCGGTCGGCCTGACGAATGTTACAGGGAAATGCAATCGTAATATCTCCCCATCCATTCGAGGCAAAATATTCTGCCATTCCAACGGAAGAAACCGTAATTTGGCTTACCCCCTCATCCCGAAACCATTCTCCAATTGCACGGGACTGATGAGTCTTAAAGTGCGGCCGGAATATTTTTCCGGTTTTTTTCGCCTTTTGAACCATCCTGTGAATATTCTGCCGAACCCGTTTTTCATCAATTAACAGGGTGGGAGTTCGTATGTGAGACCAATTATTTCTCATAAACAATATGTCCGTCGACGATGGTCATTGCCACCTGTGTGTTCAAAATTTCATTTTCGGGAACCGTCATAATATCACGGTCAAGCACGGTAAAATCTGCCAGTTTTCCAACTTCAATTGAACCGGTAAGATCTTCCATAAATGCACCATAGGAGGCATCCAGGGTATAGGACCGCAACGCCTCTTCACGGGTCATCCGCTGATCCGGCTCATACCCGCCTTCAGGTGTACCTTCCAATGTTTTTCGGGCTACACTGGCGTAGAAAGACGCAATCGGATTAATCGGCTCCACCGGCACATCGGTACCGTTCACGATACGCGCCCCCGATTTCAGGAGTTTTTGCCAGACATAAGCACCTTCCACAATGCGTTGTTCTCCCAATCGATCAATTGCCCAGGGCCGGTCTGAAGCCATATGGATTGCCTGCATGGCCGGAATAACGCCCAATTCACCAAACCTGGGAATGTCATCAGGATGAAGGTGCTGTGCATGTTCGATCCTGTACCTGTGATCTGCCGCCGCTTCAGAATTCGCTGTAAATGCCGCCTCATAGCGATCAAGAATTTCCTGGTTAGCCCTGTCGCCTATCGCATGCGAACAAATCTGAAATCCATATTTTAAACCTTTTTCTGCCATATCTGCCACTACGGACATCGGCAGGGTTTCATGCCCATAGTGTCCTGCCCGATCCGTATAAGGCTCCAGCAACCAGGCACCCCTGGAACCAAGCGCTCCATCACAATTCAACTTAACGGAACGGATGGTCAGCCAACCTGTAGTATCAATTTGCGGCCCCCGCTGAAACCATTCTTCCACGTAATCAGGCTCAAAGCCGGTAACCATGACATACAGCCGTACCCCCAGCGAGTCTTTCGCCTCATATCCACGGTACAATTCTATTGTCTCACGACCCACACCGGCGTCATGAAATGCTGTAATACCATTTTCCCAGCAGTTCTGAACCGCCAGTGAAAAGGCTTTAGCCTGCCTCTCCGGCGTGTTTTCCGGTGTGTTTTTCGCAAGGAGACCCATCGCCCGCTCATTAAATATTCCTGTCGGATTGCCCATTTCATCCCGAATAATTTCCCCACCTTCCAGTTCCATATTCTGCATGTTCTCGGTACTCATTGGCAGTACTCCGGCCACTTCCATTGCTTTATCATTGGCTATGAGCGCATGACCGCTCGCATGGCGAAGAACAACAGGATTATCCGGCGAAACCTCATTCAAGCCATCATTGGTAGGAAACCCTTTAACCATTTCCTCCGCCGGCATATTCCATTTACTCTGATGCCACCCGCGGCCTACAATCCACTCGCCGGGTTGTGCGTTTGCTACTGCTTCCTGTACACGATCTACCATTTCCTGGTAACTACGCACATCGATCAGGTCAAGGTCAAGTTTATTATATCCCATGCCCATAAAATGGCCATGGCCCTCAACCCAGCCCGGGGTCATGGTTTTTCCTTCGAGATCAACCTGCTTCGTATTTTCAGTTATGAATTGCTGCAGCCCTTCAGCCGGGCCTGCATAGATTATTTTGTTATTGGCTACCGCTACCGCTTCCACGACCGGGCTTGCCGAATCCATGGTATAAATTGTTCCTCCACTGATGACCATATCTGCCTGTACTTTGTTTTCCGTTGAAGTACAGCCATTCATGGCTATGTAAGAAATGGATGCAAATAACAGTACCCAAAGTCTTCGTTTTGATCGCATGATATGTATGTTTGTTTAGCTTGACTCGTTAAGTTAGTACGGTATGACTATTTTTCATTAACCTTTCATATAAATATGAAACGTTTACTTTCCATTTTTCTCCTGATTGCCTTAATCACCGGCGCCACATCCTTAAAATCAAATGCCCAGGAAGTCGGTTTATCCTTCTCTTATTTCATTCCTAAAAACGGCTATTTCTCAACACCAATCAGCCCTTTCTCACTCCGCGGTGTGGGAGTGGATCTGAATCGGTTTATGGCCATACAAACTGGGTTTTCGCTCTACAGAATGTCCGGAATGAATGTCAAGGATATCGATAATTTTAAAACCAACGATGCCATTGTAGGCCCTAATTTCACGATTATGGTTCCCCTAGAACTTGTTTTGCAGCTCGTAGGGCAAACCACAGAATTCCGTATCAAAGGCGGTGGATTCGCTTTTTATGGATTCGACAATAAGATCAATCATGGAAACCTCGACAAAGCGATCCGGGTATATGAATCCTGGGATGTTGCCGATTCCGATATGGACGGGAAACACGGGATAGGTTTAGGTTTCTTCTTTGGTTCTGAATTTGTTTTTTATGTTTCCAATCAATGGGGTCTGTCTCTAGAGGCAAATTATTTTATCGGAGATGCTCCATTCGAAATGACAGGCAGCTATATCGGGGGATCAATGAGCGGGCCGCTGGAGTCACGGCAAGTGGAGTGGAAAGATGCTAAAATTGATTTCACAGGCCTTGAAATCTCGATCGGAATCCTCTTCGGAACCTGATCAGACCCGCTGACAAATCACATTATAAGGGCATCTCTCACATGGCTTTACAGACTCAATTTGTTCAAACCGGGCCTCAGGATCAAAAATATTTTCCAGCAGGTTATCAAGAGACTGGCCATAAGCGGCGTAAGGCTTCAAACTCGTTACCCTAACCTTACGTACCTTATCCTTAAAAAGCGGATCTCTGTCCTGGAACAGGGCATTGCGGTTATAAACTGCCGGTACAACAGAAATCGCCTCATTATTTTGGGAATAAAGCATGGCATAGAAAAATGTCTGAAATGCAGCCTTATTTCTTGAAGAGGTAAATAAGCTGTCAAGCCCGTCAAATTTATTGTCATCTGACCCGGTTTTGAAGTCAATGATTCGGATTAAGCCGTCTTTCATATCAATCCGGTCGACCTTTCCCCCTACCCGAATTTCCCTTCCGCCTGAGAGTTTACGAATGCCTGCCACCTCTTTTTCCAGACCAAGAACAGTGAAGGGAGCATACATTTCATCCTTCTCGAGAATTTTCCTGAGAAATCTTTCAGCGACACTGGCGGCAATGATGTTTTTACCTTCGGGCTCAAAAGTGTCACTGTCCGGAATTTTGTAGTGTTTCCTGAAACCTGCCATGACAGCATCCGGAACGCTCGAGTTCAATTTCCTGACTTCCTCCTTCGATACCTCGCCTCCAAGATAAGGTGTATAAAGAAATTCAATCCCGTCGTGGATCAGGGATCCTAAAGTGCGCGCATCCACATTATCTTCCAGCTCATCGCTTTCATATAGCTGCGCCACATATTTAAAGTAGAATTTGAGATTGCAATCCAGGTAGGTATTGATCGCGCTTGGCGATAGCATTTTGTTTGCTTCAGGCGACATGTACCTGTTCAGCCGGGCAAGTGATGTGGCATCCTGTTGCACAGAAATCGAATCTGTTGTACCTGCGTGGGCTTTACTTCGAAGTAAAATATTACGAACCGGCATGGGCTGCTCGTATATGAGCTGTTTCAGGAAACGGCTCATTTCTTCTCCGCCGAGGTCATCCCCTTCAGTATTATAGATGAATGTGGCTCGGCCGGCATTATGCAATAACCTGTAAAAGAGATATGCATAGATAGCATCCTGCTGATCAAAATGCGGCAGATCATATGCCTTGCGTAAGTTGTAGGGTATGTAGGAATGTTTATTCTTCCCTGCCGGAAAAGATTCCTCATTCATCCCGAGCACAAAAATGTGATCAAAATCAAGATTTCTTGTTTCCAAAACACCCATGATCTGGAGACCTTCCAGCGGCTCCCCGGTAAAGGGTATCTTGTCCATACGAACAAGCTGCCTGAAAAGGCGCCGAAATGTATCGACACCAATTTCCTGATCCATCATATCCTTGTACCTGTTTAAGTGTTTCAGGAAATAATGGATATGAGATGCCGCAATCATATCTCCACCGCCTGTTATAACCGATAATTCTTCAAGAATAGATATCAGATAGGAGACAAAATCTCCGTTCGTGCTCCGGAATATCAATTCATACAGCGGACTGATCGCCAGGCTTGAAATGTCCCAGTAAAGCCGTTGTTCACGGTCGTTCTGCCAAGGTCTGTTGGCTGGCAGATGATCGGCCATCATCGGGTGGTTCTCAATAGCCTGGATCTGCCTGTAATGAAATTTAATTTTCCCGTCCAGATCCCTCGATAGTAAATGCAATTCCGTAAAT
Source organism: Cyclobacteriaceae bacterium (assembly GCA_050289805.1). Taxonomy (GTDB): domain Bacteria; phylum Bacteroidota; class Bacteroidia; order Cytophagales; family Cyclobacteriaceae; genus JAUILA01. The sequence continues at coordinate 206,913 of JBNKGL010000002.1, read as the reverse complement.
AGCTCAATAAGTCCGCTGAGAGGTGCATAGATCAGGGGAAAACCCATGGTAATATTGATCGTATCAACGGCTTCCGGCAGTGAATGGAGTACTGGTAACAGCAAGGTTTCATCTGCCAGCACAACCGCGATCCTCCTTTGATCAAGTTCCGGAAATTCCTCCAGTGTATCCTGAAGCAATCCGCTACATAATTTTGCCTGTCCCACATATTGCGGCACACCGATAATCCGGACATCCTGATCTCCCTTGCCGATATTTTTTGGCAAAACTTCAGGGATGGTTTTTTTCAGGTGGGGATCCTTTCGGAATGAACGAATAAAACGCCCTGCTTCCTGGCGCCTGTCATGAACATAATAATCATCTATATCCCAGAATATTCTTGTATCATGACTTTCGAGCAGATGTTTTATAATCTTTTCCTCTGCAAGGGTTAACGCATTAAAACCCGCAAACCAAAGGACATCACTCTGCTGTCGCCAGTCATGGGTTTCCAAATTTTCAGCCAGCTGACGGTACATACTCCCTTCATATGCATAACCCTGATCTTTCAATCTGTCTGTAAAGGCCACATAAACATCATAAAGCTTATTCCAGATTTTAAGAAATTGCTCCTGTGACTCGGATCTTTCACCTTCAAACCCCCGCCAGAATGACTGTATTAACAGCTTCTGTTCATCGGTAAGAAAATCGAATGCCATATCCAGTTCTTTTTGACGACTCAGGTCCTTATACAGGTTTTCAGCAGGAACCATGTACTTATCTATCTCATCAAAATCGCGCAGCAACATTTGCCCCCAGAAATAAAAATCCTCAAACGCTTCCCCGGTAGGAATTATCCGGTGATAAACCTTATATAATTCAAATGTCAGGAACAAAGCATCCGGCACAACCAAATCGGATTCCCGTTGAACAAGGTCGCGAAATGAAATGATCGATGGGGCCCATACCGGATGATCCGCTTTGGAACGCAATATCTGGCGCAGATATAACCCGGCACGCTGATTTGGAAAAATCACCGTTACGCGGCTCATATCATCACCGTACTGTTCCAATAGCGCATTCGCAACCTGGTATAAAAAGCCTGTCATTCGATATGAATAATTTGTAAATCCTCGAGATATAAAATTCGTCCCTCAACCTTCCCCGGGTATAATTTCTTTACAAGTGACAAATAGGTCTGCATTTGACTTCGGTCGGCTGCTTTAACATGACCGGTTTTATAATCAATCACCATCGTATGGCCTTGTCTGTGCATCACGCGGTCGGGTCTGAATTCCTGTCCTGCAGAAAAAATTGCCTGTTCATTTCTAACCTCCCACGATTCATCAAACCATTGCCGGATCTCCGGCGTCCTGAATGCCTCTTTGAGACGGGATCTGAGTCCCTGAAACTGTTGATCCGTAAGTCCTTCCGCAAAACGAATATTATTAAGCGCCCCTGCAACATCCCCGATGTACTTGACGCTCGCCAGAATTTCATGAACCAGCAATCCGATAGAAATAGAAACCTGCTGCTCACTGTTTCGTAAGCGCTCCGGCACCGGTTTCAATTTTGTCTTCTCCTGCCAGTTGAAAAATGAATAATGCTGGATTTCCACTTCATTGTCCACCTGCTGTTTAACCCCTGCAAATTCAAACTCAGCATCTCCGAAACGAAAAACTCCTGCATCAGACGAAAGGGAAACCGGCAATGAGGAACTATTCAGAAGGCTTTCCATCACCCCTGATATTCTTGAGCGTTTTTCACCTGTTTTAGCCATGAACCACAAATCATGGGAAGCACGGGTAAAGGCTACATACAAGAGATTGAGGCTGTCAAGGTAATTTCGGTAGGTCTCTTCCTGAAATTCACTTGCGAATACAGTTTTGTTCAGCTCTGAAGAAAAATTTACAGGTACTATCGTTGAGTCCTCACCTTCCTGCATATCATATGAAAACCACTTCACTCCCCTGCTTTTACTGATCTCCCAATTGAGGAATGGAATGAGCACTGAATGAAACTCCAGTCCCTTGGCCTTATGAATCGTCATGATTCTGATGGCATCCAGGTCATCTGCAATACGAATGCTTTCCTTATGGAGCTTGTCATCCCAAAAATTTATAAAGCCCTGGAGATCTCCTTTTTCCCTTTTCATGTAGGCAAGAACATGGTCCTGAAAAGTCTGCAGATATGGGAAGTCACCCTTGGAATTTTGCAATCCCAGATAATGGATGAGGTATTCGATCATTGAAAACAACGGCAACCGTTTAAGCGCAGATATTTTTTCCAGCAGTTCCTCTTCACTGTTATTGGCCTGAAATACATGGCGGGCATTTTGTGTATTATTCAATATTCTGGCAAAATGAAGGAGTGCAGCGCGGGAAAGATCATCTCCGGGATCATGAATATAACGGAGTGCCGCGATAAGGCAGCTCACCGCGGAAGAAGCAGACAGATGGAGCGTTTCGCTTGAAACAATCTCAAATGAATAACCAGGCTCCTGGTATTGCATCAGGTACTCTGCGATGGCTTTGCCATCTTTATTATCCCGAACAAGGATCGCGGTTTCCTTTAAAGGCACCTTCCGGTCCTGTAGTTTCTTAAGCACCTCAACGATGGCAGGAAATATTTCTTCATCAAATTCCTTTTTGCCGTAGAATCTCCCTTCCACGTAACCACCGGGATCTGTTTGTTTTCCGGAAAATTTCTGCTTCACATCTCCGAATATCAACGAAAGCATCGAAGCCACATCAAATTCCGGATCTTCAATATTTTCATCAAACGAATCCTGTAAAAATGACGGCATACAAGAAAAAACGGCGTTATTAAAATCGATTATATTTTTGCGGCTTCGGTAATTGGTATCCAGATTTCGTACAACGGGCGAAAACCGTCCGAAGGTCTTTTCAACTTCCGTCTGAAGCAATTCCAGGTCGCCCCCCCTCCACCGGTAAATGGATTGCTTCACGTCACCTACAATGAGATTCTTCCGTCCTTCTGCCAGGCTATTTTCAATAAGAGGGCGAAAACTGTCCCATTGAAAGCCTGAAGTATCCTGAAATTCATCAATCAGATAATGCTCAAAAAATGATCCCACCTTTTCGTAAATGAATGGGGCGTCTGTTTCCTTGACAAGTTTACGGATCAAACGGGTAGCATCTGAAATAAACAATATGTCATGCTCCTGCTTGTTGTGCTCAAGCTTTCTGAGCAGATCAGCGGCAAGGGCAAACAGGTATATATTTTTATAAACCGCCTGTGCAGTCTTATAGCCTTCCACATGTTGATCCCAATACGTCAGGCTGTCCATTGCGATTTCCTTAAAACCCAGGGAATCAAGCTTTGCAATTTCCCCGGATAACGACTTTTCCTTGGTTTTGGCAAACCAGCTTTTCTCTCCGGATGCGCAGTTCCTAAAGGTTTGTGTTGGTCCCTTCTCATCGAAGATTCCCTGTTCCGCATTGTAAAGAAAGTTGACCGCGTGGCCTCCCAGAAAGTCCTTCGCTTCCAGCCCGCATTCTTCGATAATATTAACAGCCCTTTCACCCAGTTCCTGCAGGTGATTTTCGAATATTCTGATCTTCTTTCCGCTTATCTCCTTCAGTTGGACATACCTTGCATCATCGTATTTCCTGATCTTCTCTTCGATTGACCGAAAGGATTCCTGATCCAGCTCCTTAAGAAATGAAAGCAATTCTCGTTCCACCTCCCACCCACTGTTATTGTCGAGTTTAGAAAAACTAAAATCCGCCAGCCATCCGCGTACATGTTTATTACTATCCACCTCCTCCATGAGATCGCGGATCACCTCGCGGTAAACGAGGTCCTGTTCCAGCTCAAGCCGATACCCGCCCGCAATATGAAGTTCACGGGCAAAGCTCCTGATGATCTGCTGGAAAAATGCGTCAATGGTCGTAATGGCGAAATGACTGTAATGGTGCAGTACTTCTGATAAAAGTGCAGAACAACGTTCCTGAAACAATTGTGTATCCCATCCCAACAATTGAATCAGCTCCTGTGCCATAGAATCATCAAGATCACCCCTTGAAAACTGGTCAAGCTTGGCAATGATCCGGTCCTTCATTTCTTTCATCGCTTTATTCGTGAAAGTCACAGCGAGAATTCTGCGATATGCGAACTGATCCCTCTCTGCAAGGGCAAGTAACAGGTATTCCCTCGTCAGTGTATAGGTTTTACCTGATCCGGCAGAGGATCTGTAGATAGTCAGGGATTCTGTTTCTGAAGATTGATGGTGCATCATCGGAGACTAAACTAGGATTTAATGAGGGTTTTGGCAATATTCACATATCATTTCAGGTTACCCGAAGGATCAAAAAAGAATTAAAAGTATATGAAATCGGTATTACTATTTTTTAGTGTCGCGATCCTGGCTTTAACATCGTGTGAAGAAACAAAATTTATTTCAGCTACCCGGTCTACTAGCATTAGTGACAGTCTTGTGGCTATTGTTCTGGAGACCATGCCTAATGAAATTACCGGGGAAAGAGTACTTAGCACCACCACAAATCCTGAGATCGCCGAATTTGAAGAACGCATTTCTGATTTCGATGTAGATTCATTGGTTTTTTCCATTTCAGAATTTGTGGGCCCGGAGGACACCGAACTTCAGTCCAATCAATTGCTCCTGATGGATCTTCAACGGAATGAATTGTTGCCGGCATTTGATGTACCGGATATTCCCCTGTATCAATACAGCGTAACCGGAACAGATTATATCCTTCGTTTTACCGATGAGGAATCAAAAATTATCGCTGAAAATTTTATTGCAGACGAGGGCATCATTGTCCAATTCCACTCCTTTATCACGGGAAAACCGGTGACCTTTCGAATCAAGGCCACGATGTTCCTGAAAGTTACCGGCGAAATTCTCTAAATATCCTTATCTACATAGGTGAGAACAGGCCGGTGGGTATGATTAACCACAGATTCTGCCAGACTTCCTGTAAGCAGATGGGCAAGGCCGGTCCGTCCATGAGTTGCCATAACGATCAGGTCTGCATCGATCTGTTCAGCAAAATTGAGTATACCGGCTTCTTCCGTGGAATCATTATAAATATGAAGCTCAAAATTCTTTAATCCGGAATTCTCGGCGATTCGCTCGAGCAGTGGAAGGGAGTCGTAATCTGCTTTGAAATTATTGGGAGTATTCACCCGAACCAGGTGAACGGTTGCATCAAATGCCTCCTGAATATCTTTTAATACCGGGGCACACGGATGCTCCGGTTTTTCAAGGGAGTTGGCGTAAACAATTTTATCAATCCTCAGGGCCTTCATTGGCTCATGAATAGTGAGAACAGGACATTTGGCGTAACGTACCACACGTTCAGCGTTGGAACCAATAATAAATTCCTCGAAGCCACTCGACCCCTTCGTTCCCATCACTACCAGATCGATATTCCTTTCAGCAATAATATCCTTTACCCCGTAATAGATATCACCCACATGCAATTCCGTATGTACGTTCAGATCCTTGAAGTCCGGCCTCTTCAGAATTTCTGCGAGCTCTTCTTTACCTTTCTCAATCAGCTTCAGAACAAACAGACGATCCTGCATATCTGGCAAGGCTACCTCACCGCTATAATTTACTGTAGGAAGCGTGCCGTCAACCACAACATGAAGCAACGTCAGCTCAGCATTAAGTTTACGGGCAAGGTAAGCTCCCAGGTCAATAGCATAGCCTGCCTGTTTGCTGAAATCGGTGGGTACGAGTATATGTTTCATGACTTTCTTTTCTGATGTAATGCAAACTAACAATTTACTTGAAGTAAATGTATTAAAAAAGCCCCTTACAGGGCCTGAGATTTGTCAGTTATTTGAATGCTCCATAACCGTATCCATGCACTGGAAAAGAAGGCCTAAAGATTTGAAAGTATTAATCCGACCCCGAAGGATAAAACAAAGAAGAGGGTACTCAGCGCCATTTGTTTCAGATACGGATCAAGAGCCTCACAGGATGTTGCCTTGCTCACCGCAATACCATTCCGAATAAATAATGGAAACGAAAGTAGAAACAGCCATTGCCGCAGATCGTGGAAGTTGAGAAAAACGAAAACTACCATTGCCGACATACCCGAAATCAGTAAAAACCAATGGTATCGAACGGCGCGTTCCTTCCCGATTCGAACGGGTATCGAAAACTTCCCTGCAAGGCGGTCTGATTCAATATCCCTGATATTGTTTACATTCAGAACTGCCACTGCGAATACTCCACAAGCATAGGCGGGAAACAGGTATTCCGCATTGAATTGCTGAGCGTACAAATAATAAGATCCAAGTACACCTACCAGTCCGAAAAATATAAGGACCGAAAGATCACCAAGGCCCATATAACCATAAGGCTTACGGCCCGCCGTGTATGCGATAGCTGCCAGGATCGACAAAATCCCGAGAAAAAAGAAAAACAGGAATGCCTTCAGATTCCAGCCGAATGCGACATACAGCAGGGATATCCCACAGGTAAGAGCGAATGCTACAAATATCCCCATGGCGATTTTCATTTGGGAAAGAGTGATAACTCCGGATTGAACCATACGCTTCGGTCCTGATCTTTCATTGTGGTCGGCGCCATGTACAGAATCACCATAGTCATTGGCAAGGTTTGACAGGATCTGAAGCAGTACAGTTGTAAGTGCACACAACAGAAATATGGACCATTGAAAGACGCCATCTCCTACCGCGAGAAATGAGCCCATGCCAATACTGGATAAAGCCAGTGGCAATGTGCGTAAGCGAAATGCAGTAATCCAGGGTGAAACCGCCATATTACATTCTTTCAGGAACGTTAATACCAAGCAAGCCCATCCCGAGGCTGATCACCCTTGCAATTTCTGCGGATATCATAACGCGGACCTGCAGCTTATTCATGTCCTCCTCTGCGAAAATGGGGATCTCCTGGTAAAAGCGATTATATTCCTTCGCCAGGTCGTAGACATAATTGGCGATAATGTCCGGTGCATAATTTTCTCCTGCCTCCTTAACCTTTACGGGATATTGGCTCAGAAGCTGGATAAGGTAAGTCTCCACATCAAGCAGATCAGTCTCCTGACTTATTTCCTGAAGGCTTACCCCAACCTGCTCTGCCTTTCGCAGTATGGCGCAAATTCGTGCATGGGTATATTGAATAAATGGCGCTGTATTCCCCTGAAACTGAATAGATTCATTGGGATCGAACAACATTCGCTTTCGCGGATCAACTTTCAGCAGAAAATATTTCAACGCTCCAAGCCCCAGTGTTTCATATAATTCACCTGCCTGTTCAGCCGTAAACCCTTCTATTTTTCCTAATTCCTGTGTATGCTGACCAGCCGTTTCCACCATTTCCTGCATCAGGTCGTCTGCATCTACTACAGTACCTTCGCGCGATTTCATCTTACCCGTTGGGAGATCCACCATTCCATAACTCAGGTGATAACATTCCTTTGCCCAAGAATAACCTAGTTTTCCGAGGATAAGGAACAGGACCTTGAAATGGTATTCCTGTTCATTACCCACAGTATAGATCTGGCGGATTATTTCCGGGAATTCACGATACCGGAGTATCGCAGTGCCGATATCCTGGGTCATATAAACGGAGGTGCCGTCTGCGCGCAGAAGTAATTTTTGGTCGAGTCCGTCATCACTCAGGTCCACCCAAACAGAATTATCCTCTTTCTGATAAAATATGCCCTGCTCAAGTCCTTTTAAAACTTCCTCCTTACCGAGCAGAAAGGTCTGTGACTCATAGTAAAGTTTATCAAAATCGACACCCATGCGTTCATAGGTTTCGCTGAATCCGGTATATACCCATTGGTTCATGGTTTCCCAGAGCGCATAAACTTCGGGGTCTTTTTGTTCCCATTTTCGAAGCATATCCTGGGCTTCCATCAGGATCGGGGCCGTTTTTTCAGCTTCTTCCTTAGTTACGCCACCAGCCTCCAGAGTAGCGATTTCCTTCTTGTATTCCTGATCAAATTTTACATAATAATCACCCACGAGCTTATCACCTTTCTTTCCGGTAGAATGCGGGGTTGCTCCGTCTCCATAACGGAGCCAGGCGACCATCGACTTGCAGATATGAATTCCGCGATCATTGATGATCTGAACCTTATGAACCGTATAGCCATTGGCCTTCAAAATCTCCGCGACAGACCATCCCAGAAAATTGTTTCTCAGATGGCCAAGATGCAGCGGCTTATTGGTATTCGGCGAGGAATACTCGATCATAACCTCCTGGTTCCGGCCCGGATAGGACCCAAAGCCTTCATCAGAATGAATTGCTCCGAGAACGCCAACCCATGCGGCATCATGGAGAGAAAGGTTCAAAAAGCCCTTTACAACATTAAAATCACGTACCAGGGATGAGTTTTCAGCCAGCCAGGAACCGAGCACTTCGGCGGTCTGTTCCGGACTTTTCCTGGAGATCCTGGAAAAAGGAAAACAGACAAGTGTATGGGTCCCTTCAAAATCCTTCCTTGTGGGCTGAAGTGTTATGGCATCTTCTGAAATCGTCGCATCGAAGCAGGCATTAAATGCCTGAATTATATCCCCAACCAGTTGTTCTTCAATCATTATTTTTTCTTCAATTTTACCTCGTACAGATCTTTTCTGCGATCCAATAAGTTACGTACACTACCATGCATATGGAGTTCGCGCAAATCATCCAGGTCCACGTCCGCAATGATCGTGTTTTCAGTATTTGGTGTTCCTTCTGCGACAACAGCATTTTGTGGAAAAGCAAAATCAGACGGTGAAAAAACAGCCGACTGACCAAATTGTATGTCCATGTTTTTAACCTTGGGCAGGTTTCCCACACTTCCGGATATGGCCACATAACACTCGTTCTCAATGGCGCGGGCCTGGGAACAGACCCTCACCCGCTGATATCCGTTTTGCATGTCCGTTGCAAATGGAACGATGAGTATTTCCATTCCCTTTTCAGCCATAATTCTGCCTAATTCAGGAAATTCCACGTCATAGCAAATCAGTATCCCCACTTTAGCCACATCGGTTTCAAAAACATGGATCTGATCTCCACCCGACATACCCCAGTCACCTCTTTCAGCCGGGGTCGGATGAATTTTATACTGAGCCTCATAGGTACCATCACGCCGGCAAAGGTATGCCACGTTATAGAGGCGTTCATCTTCATATACCGGCATACTTCCCGCGACTATGTTGATATTATAGCTCACGGCAAACTCCACAATTTTATCCCTGATCTGTTCGGTATAATTTGCCAGCTTGCGAATGGCCTGGGCAGCATCATTTTCATTAAACTCGGCCATTAACGGTGCGTTGAAAAGCTCAGGAAAAACGAGAAAATCAGCCTTATAACCACTCACCGCATCCACAAAGAATTCCACGTTGTCGAAAAAAGATTCAACTGAACGCACAGCCCTCAGCTGCCATTGAACCACACCTATACGGGCATAGCTTTTTCGCACCCGCATCGGGTCTTCCGATTCCTCGTAGTAGATATTATTCCATTCAACCAGCACTGCATAGTTCCGGGATGCCTTGTCACCCGGCAAATAGTTATGTAAAATCTTCTTTACGTGAAAGTCATTGCTGATCTGAAAATAAAGAACCGGATCATAGATCTCCTTAGTCCGTACTTTCTGAATATAATCTTTGGGAGTCAGCTCATCACTGTGCTTATGATAATTAGGCATTCGGCCGCCTGCTATGATCGATCGGAGGTTCAGCTGCTCACAAAGTTCCTTTCGCGCATCATAAAGACGACGGCCAAGTCGCATTCCCCGGTATTCCGGGTCTACACACACTTCAATGGCGTACAGTACATCGCCATCGGGGTCGTGAGTTTCAAATGATTCATTTCCGGTGATTTTCTGGAAGGTATGGTTGTCACCAAATTTTTTATAATCAACAATCAGAGAAAGGGCGAATGCCACCAACTCGCCGTGATCCTCCACTCCTATCTGTCCTTCGGGGAATAACTTCAGCAAGCGCTTGATCTGCGATTTACTCCAGATATCCGGCATCAAATGATAGGAAACCTCCATAATTTCAGCAATCCTGTCATAATCCCGAATGGTCAAATTTCGGGTGACAAGAAGGTGCTGACTACTTTCGCTTTTTATTTCGGTCATGATCTACCAGCCCAGAATATAGGCAAAAATTAATGGAGCCACGATCGTGGCATCCGATTCAACAATATATTTCGGGGTATCTATTCCCAATTTCCCCCATGTGATCTTTTCATTCGGGACAGCACCGGAATATGACCCATAGCTGGTCGTGGAATCAGATATCTGGCAGAAATAGCTCCAGAAGGGTGTGTCTTCCCGTTCCATATCCTGATAAAGCATGGGCACGACGCATATGGGAAAATCACCTGCAATACCTCCCCCGATCTGGAAAAACCCTATTCCATCCGACCCTGCTGATTCCGTATACCAGTCGGCCAGGAATGTCATATATTCAATTCCGGACTTCATCGTCGAAGGCTTTAATTCACCTTTGAGGCAGTAAGAGGCAAATATATTTCCCAGTGTAGAGTCCTCCCATCCCGGAACAACCATGGGTAAATTCTTTTCGGCTGCCGCAATCATCCAGCTGTTCACCGGATCAATCTCATAGTATTGCTTCATTACTCCGGAATTGAGTAATCTGAACAAATATTCATGTGGAAACAATCGTTCACCATTGTCTTCGGCGTCTTTCCAGATTTTGAAAATATGCTTCTGAATTCGTCGGAACGCCTCTTCCTCGGGAATGCATGTATCCGTAACACGGTTCAACCCGTTTTCAAGCAGCTCCCATTCTTCTTTTGGCGTAAGATCCCGGTAATTGGGGACTCTTTTATAATGATTATGTGCCACCAGGTTCATAACATCTTCTTCAAGGTTTGCACCTGTACAGCTAATGATCTGAACTTTGTCCTGACGGATCATCTCGGCAAGAGACTTTCCAAGCTCCGCGGTACTCATAGCTCCGGCGAGGGAAATAAGCATCTTCTTATTCTCTTCAAGATGCTTTTTGTATCCACGGGCGGCATCTACTAATGCTGCGGCATTGAAATGAAGAAAATGATGCTCAATAAATTCGGTAATGGACGTATGCATGGTCTTAATTTTTTACTGTTGATGATACGGGAAGAAATACCTCAGCCATCATGCAGCGGGCACTGCCGCCTCCAAGGGCTTCAATAGTATCAAGTGAACTGTGGATTATTTCGCAATGTGCCTGAAGCTGATCCAGCTGTTTTTCAGAAAGAGAATGAAATGCGGCTCCTGACATGATCAAATATTTGTTTACAGGGTTCAAATGTGACCTTACCTCCAGCATATTCCCCGCAAATTGATGCACCTGCTCTTCTGTAATATAAATAATTTCCTTGCCTGTTTGTTCAAGTACTTCAACAACCTGGAGCCTTTCATGGCTATCGTCGATACAATCTGCACAAACCACCGCAAAAGTATCCCCAATGCACATCATGACATTTGTATGATAAATAGGTAACCTGTCTCCATCAACACTCTGGTATGCTGTAAACGTAACGGCCTTATACTGAAAATTTTCGCAGAATTTCTCAAGGACATCCAGGTTTGTACGTTCAGAAATTGCCGCATATGCGATCCGGTTTTCCCGGTCGAGCACCATGCTTCCCGTGCCTTCCAGATACTTCCCGGAATCTTCAAATATGGTAAGATCAACCCTTTCTGAAATTACCATGGAATATTCAGTCTGAAGTTTCTCAAGAACATCAGCCCTGCGCTCCTTTCGCCTGTTTTCTGCAAACATCGGGTATAACCCCACACGTCCGTCACTATGAAATGAAATCCAGTTGTTCGGAAATATCGAATCCGGAGTCTCGGGCTCCGGTGTATCCTCAATCACTATCACCCGAATTCCCTTGTCGCGAAGGACAGAAACGAAATTATCAAACTCCTTCAAAGCACGTTCCTGTACTTCTTCGTTATCAATTCCGTCAATCACTTTCTGGTAGTAATTGTTAACGGCAGTCTGTGCGTTAAAATTAAAATTAACGGGACGAATCATCAAAATAGTGTCGGTAACTGATTGAGCCATAATCTTATTTCAAATTGTCCTTAATAGTGGCAGTGTTGAACATCTTAACAGCCCTTCCATTTTGGAAGTTTCTGAATAATTGATTTCTTCAACAATGAAACCACGCTCCCGCAACACTGAATTCAGGCGTGTAAATCCTTTTTCCGAAACAACCACATCAGGCGAAATGGAAAATACATTTGAATTCATTTCATACATTTCTTCGCGGGAAATCTCAATCAGATTTTGTCGACCGAAATATTCAACCAGAAATTCATAATCATCCTGATTTTTAAACCCGCCCTTATAAATGATAGCAGAGTCTGAACCGACAGGTTGAAAACAACAGTCGAGGTGCAACGCGTTATCCCGTGGATTCACATCCGACTTCTGTAATTCAAAAGCCATGACCCGTTTATGAGGAAATGTTTCCTTCAAAAACTCAACCCCTTCTTCGTTAGTGCGGGAAACAACAAATTCATTGAACTCAGGATATTTTGAATACCCAACGAATATATGGTCTTTCCATGGCATCACATCACCGCCTTCAATACGCACCTGATCGGGAACCTCCACAATTTGATCCGCGTGAATTTGATCCACTATAAACTTAATGCCGCCAATTTCCCTGCGCCTATGCTTGAGAATATGGGGCACAACAAATTTATCTTCAATTACAAAGCCAATATCGCGCGAAAATACCTGGTTACAGTCTTCAATAACACTGGGACGGTAAACCGTTACTCCATACTTTTTAAGTACAGCCTCAAATTCACCGAGCTCAAGTTTCAGATCTTCTTCCACTGGATAGGTCCCCTTCAAAATATTCTCCCTTGATTTGGGATCATAAGCATCCTCTAATTTTGGTGTGCCACCAAAACTATCGGCAATACCAAGTACCACTGCTTTTAGCGGGGAAGTCTCATCATTTATATAAACATCAATCATACCTTGCTCCTGATAGGCAGCAAAGGTAAGGAGGGCAATGCTCATTAAAAAGCAGCGCACTGATTTCGATATAGGTTTTATTCCTTTTATCTTATCTGATATTATGCGTACAATTGCACAAACGATTAAACTTAAATGTATAGGTGAAAAAATATATTGACCTCATCGAACAAACCTTTGAGTTTCCTCAGGAGGAATTCAGGGTAGAAAACAATGAATTGCTTTTCAATGAAGTGCCCCTGATGCCGATCATTGAAAAGTATGGGACACCACTAAAACTCACCTATCTGCCTAAAATTGGCGAAAACATAAAATACGCGCGCAGGATATTTAATAATGCCATAAAAAAGCATAATTATGGCGGATCCTATACATATTGCTATTGCACAAAATCTTCGCACTTCAGTTTTGTACTGGAAGAAGCGCTAAAGCATGGCGCCCATATCGAAACATCCTCTTCATACGACATTCCTATCATCCGCAAATTGCATGAGGCGGGTAAAATTGATAAGGATCTCTCCATAGTTTGTAACGGATTCAAACGCCCGTTATACCGGGAGTATATCAGCGATCTACTGAATGATGGATTCAAGAATACCATTCCCGTCCTTGATAATCTCAATGAGTTGAGTCATTATGAAGAACATGTGAAAAAATCGTATAAGGTAGGAATCCGCATCGCGGCAGACGAAGAGCCAAATTTTGAATTCTATACCTCACGGCTCGGCATCCGCTACAGTGATGTGAATACATTGTACAGGGAGCAAATCAAACCCAGTAAAAAGGCAAAACTAAAACTGCTGCACTTCTTCATTAATACGGGGATACGCGACACTGCCTATTACTGGAGTGAACTCAGCAGGTTCATCTTCAAATATTGCGAATTGAAGAAAGAATGCCCTGAACTGGACACCATCGACATCGGCGGAGGGTTTCCCATTAAAACATCCATGCAATTTGAATTCGACTATAAATATATGGCCGAACAGATCGTGGAAAATGTAAAATGGATATGCGGCAAAAATAATGTTCCGGTTCCCAATATATTCACGGAATTCGGAAGCTTCACCGTAGGAGAAAGCGGTGCTGCACTTTATTCGATTATGGACCAGAAACTGCAGAATGATAAGGAACTCTGGTATATGATTGATGGTTCCTTTATTACTCATCTTCCTGACGTTTGGGGATTAAGCCAGAAATACATCATGCTGGCAGTTAATAAATGGGATGACATGTATCATAAGGTGAACCTTGGCGGTCTCACCTGTGACAGTCAGGATTACTATAATTCTGAATCCCACAGCAGTGAAGTCTTCCTCCCCATGATGGATTCGAAAAATCCGAAGGATAAACTATACATTGGCTTCTTTCATACAGGCGCATACCAGGAATCACTGGGTGGTTACGGCGGAATTCAGCACTGCCTCATCCCGGCTCCAAAGCATGTATTGGTAGACAAGGACAAGAATGGCAAGATCACCACAAAATTATTTGCTGCCGAACAACAAAGCGATGGCATGCTGAAATTACTCGGATACAGCGAATAATTTCAACCATTTATATTGATTGCGGGTCTGACAATAAAAAATAATGAAGATGCGCAATTTCATATGCCTCTTGGTTTTTCTTGCCATGGGATGCAACGACGATGATAGTTCCCCGTTCTGTCCCGACGGTACATGCAGCACTGAGATTTTTCCCAATTCTTCCATCGAAATAAAGGCACAAACTTTCGATGGGTTATTTATTGATATCATTGATGGGGATAATCTAGTCTTCCGTCGCACCCATCACTACGACGATGACAAGGAAATAATTGATGACGAGCTTACCGAAATCCTTGTTTTCCAGGTCCCCGGCAATGCCGATTCTTTCTTTTTCGAAGATCAGGAACTCACAAATGCATCCGTACTTTTCGGAAGGTTTTGCTATTGCGGAGATGCCGGCTATCATCCCGTAACCTCCGGAACAATTTCAGGAGAATTGACTTCACCAGGATTTTGGAAAATAAAAGCCAACCTTAGGGCCGCCAGCGACTACGCCGATTATGACATAATTTTTGAGGAAACGATACCGAATTAAAGTTTATCCAGCTCTTCCCTTACGAAATTCATCAACTCACTGATATACCCCCTGCTGAAATCGAAGCGAATATCCGCAGCAGCATATACCTCCGGAATAGATCGGGTATAGCCCAATTTCAGAGCATTCATATAACCCTCAAGGCCTTTTGCAGGGTCTTCACGATAATTTTTCCAAACTGCCACAGCGCCCAGTTGAGCCATCCCATATTCAATATAGTAAAACGGAACTTCATACAAGTGAAGCTGCTTTTGCCATAAATTGTCCCTGAATCTTTCCTGTCCGTCCCAGTCAGTTACATTATCCGAGAAATCAGCAAATATGGCATTCCAGGCATCAGTTCGTTCCTGCACACTGTGATCCGGATGTTCATAGATCCAATGCTGAAATTTATCAATTGTCGCTACCCATGGCAACGTTTCTATGATCTGTTCCAGGTGCTCCCTTTTCGCCCGCTTCAAATCATTCTCATCCGGAAAGAAAAGGTGCCACTGATCCATACTGATCAACTCCATACTCATGGATGCCAGCTCAGCCACTTCAGATGGTGTATGTTTAAAATCTGTTAATTCCAGGTCACGCGTCAGGAATGAATGAACTGCATGGCCGCCTTCATGAAGTAGCGTAACAAGATCTCTCAGGGTTGAGGTGGCATTCATGAAAATAAAGGGAACGCCGATCTCCGATAACGGATAATTATAACCACCCGGCGCTTTTCCTTTCCTTGATTCAAGGTCAAGATGCCCCATCTCACGCATTATCTGAAGGCACTCCCCGAGGAACGGGTCCAGGTTTGTAAATGCCTCAATGGTTTTTGCTGTGAGTTCCTGACTATCCCTGAATGGCTTTAATGCCGGCAGATTGTCAGGATCAACGGCCTTATCCCATGGTTTCAGGTATTCTACGGCCAGTTTATTGCGGCGTTCACCGGCTAGCGCATTCAGCATGGGAACAATTTCTACCCGGACGGAATCATGAAAGTCAAAGCAATCTCTGGGAGAATAATCGAAGCGCCCCATCGCCCTGAACATGTAATCCCTGAAGTTTTCAAAGCCGGCGTTTTTCGCAACCTGTGTACGCAGTGTTATAAGCTGATTATACAAATCATCCAGCTTTTCCTTATCCTTAAGTCTTCGTTCCGCAATTTTATAATAAATCCGCTCCCTGAGATCCCTGTCGGTTTCCTGCAACAATACCCCGGCCTGCTGAAGGGTTAACTCCTTGCCATCCACATCCACAGTCATAGCACCGGATATTTGTCCGTATTGCTGTGTAAGTGTTTGGATTTTAGTGAATAACGGTATATTTTCTTCACGGAAAATTTCAATATCCTTCCGGATTTCCCGTAACATAATATCAAACCCGTGCTCATTTTCGATCTCTGAAACAAAAGGGTTCTCTACAACTTTTCTGTTAAGCTTATCGGAATATGGCGCAACATGGGGTTGAATATTCTGGACAAAATCCATGTAGGCTTTATTGTACTCTTCATTATCGGTAAACCGCGTCATTCGAATGTAACGCCATCCGGCATCCTCCGATAGCACAGATTCGAGTTCACTTCTGTCCTGAAGCCAGGATCTTAATTCAGACGTATTTGAAATTTCCCGATTGAGTAATTCATCGAAATAAGGTTTCAGTTCTTCCCAGGTGGTGATTTTGAAATCTTCGGGTAAAAATTTTCTCTCCGGCCTGGCGGGTATCTGTACTGTTTGTTCACTCATTTTCTATCCGATCTCTATTATAACATCATCCGTAAGCGGGTGTCCCACACAGGTGAGCACATAACCCTCTGCCAACTCCGACTCTGAGAGTCCTTCCTCTTCATCAAGTTTAACCTTTCCGGATTTGCATTTTCCCCGGCAGGCGGTACATAATCCGCTCTGACATGAATAGGGCAAGTCAATACCCAGGTCAAGAGCTGTCTCCAGAATTGTGTCACCAGGTTTTACATTGAATTTGTGTTCTTCACCATCATAAATAACAGTGACTTCACGCTCCTGCAACGCATCCGAAGCACCTTCAGATTCGGGAGTTTTCAATTCCTTATCAATTGTCCCCGTCACAAAGCTTTCCTTGAAAATATTTTCATCCGGAATGTCATGTTCCTTCAGCAGGTTCTGAACATTCTTCATCATTCCTTCAGGTCCGCACATCAGGTACGTGGTATGTTCAATTCCCCAATCGGGCAGACGTTCGAAAATTTTGACAAGCATATCATGATTAAGCAAGCCAGAGTGCCCCTGCCAGTTCATCGGTGCGTCATCAAGAATATGGATGACCCGTAATCGCCCCTGATTGTCAGTCTGCATTTTCTCCAGCTGGTCTTTAAAAATAATGCTGTCGATATTTCTGTTACAGTAAATGAGTGAAGTGATACTGTCTGGCTCAAGTTTAAGCATGGATTTGATGATTGACATCATCGGTGTAATACCGCTCCCGCCTGCAAACAGAATCAAATGTCGTTTGTTGGCAGAATCATATTCAGTGGTGAAAGACCCCATAGGTGACATGATCCGGATTGAATCACCTGCTTTGAGATTATCATTCAACCAATTAGAAACCAATCCATTGTCAACTCGTTTTACCGTCACGGCCATATGTTCATCCGTACCCGGTGAAGAGCACAACGAATATGCCCTGCGCACCTCTTTTCCTCCGATATCAAGAATGAGGGTAAGAAACTGACCTGATTTATAGGAAAGTCCTTCTGCTTTTTCAAACACAATGGATATGGCATCCTTCGTTTCATGAATAATTTCCTTTACCTGAAGTTCACGATATTTACCGCCCTTATTCTCTTCCTTTTTTTCTGTTTTTTTCTTAAAAAAGTTAAACGCCATAGCTCATTTTTTTACCGGTATTAATTAACGGCTGATACAATACCCGGTGGATCGTATCACCTTATCTCATAAAAGAACAATTTAACTGCATACAGGTTCACTATTCATCATCTGTAAATGTACCTGCTCTATTCTCATGCTCCACAAAGGTAGCAAGTATTCACTTATCCGTTCAATGTTCCGGTCAATTTTGGCGGGTGGATTCTATATACTTTTAACCTCCGAATTAATCGTTCGGTCTGCTCTATTTTGGTATTTTTGCAACTTATCCTTGAAATTATGAACAACGCCGCGTTAACCGCTATCTCACCTATCGACGGAAGATACAGAAAACAGACAGCCGACCTGATTGAATACTTTTCAGAATTCGGACTTATCCGATACCGAATACTGGTTGAAATAGAATATTTCATCGAATTGAGTCAAGCCGGAATCCCACAGCTTTCATCCGTTGATCCCGCATTGTATACTGAACTTCGCGAGATTTATTTGAAATTTTCAGCTTCAGATGCCGAACGCATCAAGGAAATCGAGAAGACCACAAACCATGACGTGAAGGCGGTTGAATATTTCATCAAGGAAAAATTCGATGTACTGGGTCTTGAGGATCAGAAGGAATTTATTCATTTCGGACTGACTTCCCAGGATATTAACAATACAGCAATTCCACTGTCGATCAAGGAGGCTATGGAAAATGTAGTTCTGCCCATTCTTGAAACACAAATAGAAACACTCCGGGGAATGGCCGCGGATTGGAAAGATATCCCGATGCTGGCAAGGACTCATGGTCAGCCTGCATCTCCCACGCGTATGGGAAAAGAACTTGACGTTTTCGTGGTTCGTTTGACTGAACAGCTCGCACAGCTTAAGGCGGTTCCCTTCTCAGCAAAGTTTGGCGGGGCAACCGGTAACTTCAATGCGCATCATGTGGCGTATCCGGCGACAGACTGGCTTACCTTCGGCAATAACTTTGTTGAAGAAACACTTGGCCTGAAGAGAAGTCATCCAACCACACAGATTGAGCATTACGATAACCTGGCGGCAATGTTCGATGCCTTGAAAAGAATAAATACGATACTTATTGACTTTTCAAGAGATATATGGCAGTATGTTTCAATGCATTACTTCAATCAGAAAATCCGCAAAGGAGAAGTGGGATCTTCCGCCATGCCGCACAAGGTAAATCCAATTGACTTTGAGAATGCAGAAGGAAACCTTGGAATTGCAAACGCGCTTTTCGAGCATCTGTCGGCGAAGTTGCCTGTTTCAAGATTACAGCGTGACCTGACTGATTCTACTGTTCTTAGAAATATCGGTGTGCCGCTTGGGCATACCCTGATAGCGTTACGTTCCCTGGAGAAGGGTATGGCGAAGCTGGAAATTAACGTTGCTGAAATTGAAAAGGACCTTGAAGAGAACTGGGCGGTAGTAGCTGAGGCAATTCAAACGATTCTGCGCAGGGAAGGATATCCCAAACCCTATGAGGCATTAAAAGAGCTTACACGCAGGAATGAAAAGATCACCAGTAAAACGATCCATGAATTTATTGCCCAGCTAAACGTATCTGAAGATTTGAAAGAAGAGTTGTCCGTCATCAGCCCATACAATTACACCGGGATCTGATATCAACCAACAAAATCTCCTGTTTGCTCACGGCATTTCTTGCGCTCTTTTTTTAAACGGAATTTCCAAAAAGGTCCGTTTCTGAACATAATGCCAATTTTTGCCGTAAAATTATGCGCAAGTCTCCCTATCTCATTCCTGTAACCCGGCGTACCCTTTATCTGAATCACATATTCAAATTGCATTTCACTAATGATATCAGTCATGCAACGGTTACCCAACAGAAGGCCATCGCTGTCATTTTTAATCCATTGAACAGGGCGCTTCTTCTTGGATTTTTTCCTGGTTTTATATGTCGGATCCATATTCGTTGTATTGGTATCACCGAATTTCAGATCCTCATCCTGGGCTGCCAGTGCAAGAGGCATACTCAGGAACAATATCACCAACCATATTTTCATGAGGGGAAGATGCAAAAAAATATTCCGTAATAAAACAGTTTGAGGTGTCTTACCACGATTCCTGGAATTCTATAAAATCAATTTCAAATGAAAAAAGCTGTGTTTAATTTTTGAACTGGTCTTCATCTACCTCTTCATCCTGATCATAAAGCAGCTGGTTTTCCACGAAATCAAAAAGTGTAAGTCTTCTCAGATCAAAATAAGCGGTCCAGAAAGAACGCAATGCATTGATATAGCTTCGCTTCGCATTGTCTTTTTCAGTAAGGGCGATATTAAGGTTCGTAATATCAATTTTTCCAATGAGGTATCGATTCTGGGCCACTTCATACCTTTCCTGGGCTACTTCGTCGGATTTTTTTGTGATCTCCAGTTGTGAACGCAGCACCTCAAATTGTCTGACCTGGGTAAGAATTTCCTGGTCAAAATTTTGTTCTTCCTGCGATATGACATACTCATTCAGCCGCATATTTGCCAGCGCGGTCTGCATTCTTGCTTTATTTCTACCCCAGTCTATTAATGGAATATTGAATGCAACATTTACACGTTGCTGATTATTGGGATCCTCGTAAAGCCCATTGATCTGGGTGCCCGCATTATTCAATCCGTAGGACGCGATCAAATCCGTTTGAAATCGCTGGGATCGCGCACGGGCGACTTCACGTTCTGCCTCAAGCCTTCGCCGTTCAAATGCAAGATAATCAGACCGGTTTTCCTGGGCATATTTTAATGCCTCCGGATAAGTCACATCAAACTCGGGAATATCCGTCGGCAATATTAATTCAATATCCACATTGTCATTCAGACCTATGTAGGTCTGCAAACTAAGACGTGACGTTTCAAGGTCGAGACGTGCTTGCGCAACATCCTGCTGTGATCTCAACAGCTGGAGTTCCACCTGGAGAAGTTTATCTTTCGAGGTTGTTCCAATATTATACCGGCCCATCTCAATCTTGTAAATTGTATCATTATTGGCCAGGTTGAATTGTGCAATCTGAAGATTTATCTGGGCGTCCAGGTAACTAAAGAATCGCTGTGTCGCCTGCCTGGAAATGAATTCCATTTCTTCGACATATTCCCTTCTTGACTCTTCATAACGAAGTGGTTCGGTTCTTTTATCCCATTTTAATGAGTTGAACCCAAATAAAGGCTGCACCAGTCTGACATTCAAAAGCGTCGTATTAAACTGGGTCAGATCCCGCTCTAGATCCTTGAAGTGGCTCAGGTTGGAGTTTACCGAAATATTACCACCCGTCCAGGGGATAGGCTGCTCTATACCAAGGTTAACGAATGAGTTGATCTGTTCACGTCCCTGGAAAACAATGGTTCCGTCATCCTGCCGGTTACTGAAAAAGTCACGGTTATAATCGGGAGCCTGTCCGTTTAATCGTAACTGCGGATTATAATTAGACCGGTAAAGGCGGTATTGCCAGTACCTGTTTTCTCTTCTTGTCTCGGCCTGTTTGGCAGAAGGAGACTGTCCCTTGGCACGCGCGATTATTTCCTCCAGATTAAAATACCTGGTCTGTCCAAAGGACGGTGTGGCTAAAATGAAGATTACAAATAATGAAGAAATGATAGATTTCTTATTCATATCGTAAAGAGGCTATAGGGTTTTGGTTGGCTGCACGACGCGCCGGTGCAATACCGAAAATTAAACCAACGGAAGCTGCAACACCAAAGGACAATATCACAGATGAGACGGACACGATTGTTGGGATCTCCGCAAAACTGGAGACCACAGTCGCCAGAATAATTCCTAAAATCACTCCCAGTACACCACCGGAAATACTGATCACTACCGCTTCCAGCAGGAATTGCCAAATGATATCTGCCTTTTTTGCACCAATCGCGAGACGCAATCCAATCTCCTTAATTCTTTCAAGAACCGAAGCCAGCATGATATTCATAATGCCAATACCTCCAACCACAAGGGATATCCCGGCGATCGCGCCAAGTACCAGATTGAAAATATCACGGGTACGCTGTTGCTGCTTCAGAAGGAGTTCAGGAATACTAACCGCATAATCAACCGATGCATTATGACGTCTTTCCAATAATCTCGAAGTTACATCTGCCACCGGGTTGAGCTGCTCCGATTCATGCACCTGAATCGTAATCCTGTCGAGTTGGTGATAATTATTATTACCCTGCTGCGAGTTACCATTTGAACTCTCAATATTTGCCTGTGTAATTAACGCACGGTTCTTGTAACGAAGCAGAACCGTATTTACAGGGGAATAGATATCCAGGTTATAATCACGGATACCAAGACTTTCAATACTTTTTTCACTAATAAAGCGCTCTTCAAGCACGCCCTGCACTTTGAGCCAGTGCGGACCTACCTTGATCAGCTTTCCAATTGGGTCTTCCTGGGGAAAAAACTTGGCGCGAATCGCAGAACCGATGATACAAACCGACTCCCCTTTTTCAAGCTGAAACGTGTTAAAGTAATTTCCTTCGGTAAGGGCAAACTGTGATATGTCAAAATATGAATTTTCAACACCCACAATTTTGGCAGATCTGCGTAAGCCTTCTCTCAAAACATAGGTATCTACAACAATTTCCGGGCTTACAAATTTGATTTGATCACCGAGAATCTCTTCCATGCTTCGTACGTCCAGTAATGTGAGCCCCGAAGAAAACCGCTTTTTTTCTGCCCGGGCTTGCTGTTCTTCACTTACAACCTCCTCAAACTGCTCGACCACAGGTGTGATTACAATATTATTAACCCCCACCAATTTGATCTGATCGAGGATTTCCTGCTGTGCACCATTACCAATGGCCAGCATTGAAATCACAGCGGCGACACCAAAAATAATCCCCAATGCCGTCAGGATCGAACGTACTCTGTTCGCCAAAACCGCATCCATTGCAATCTGGAAGTTAGAAACAATTTTTTGCCACATATCTAGTTCTCTTCTTTTATCGCGACGTTATCGGAAACATCTGAAAGAAGTGCCAATGGAGTATCTTCCACATCCGGAGGAATTGAAAGATACAATTCATCTCCTTCCGTAACACCATCGAGAATAACGGCTTCATTCGCATTGGTCTTTCCAACTAAAACCTGCTGACGGGAATATGACAATCCGTTTTTCCTGATGACATACGTAAGCGAGTCGCCCTGATTATGCAGACATTCAAGTGGTACGAACACCACATCCGGAATGCGTTCGGCAAGGATCGTGTTGCTGGTAGTCATTGAAGGCCTCAGCGTTGTATCGGTCTCATTTATTTCAATATTCACAAGGAAAACCTTTGCATCAGAATTAGGTCGTTGTTCACCAATATTTGCAACATCGATCACAACTCCTGTAAGTTCTTTCTCCGGATATGCATCCAGGCCTAATTTAACCGGCTGTCCCTTCTGCACCGACCTGATATCAATTTCATTTACATAGGTCCTGGACATCATCCTTCCAAGATCAGGAAGTGTGGCAACGGTTGGATCCCACGGTTCAATGGTAGATCCGACACCCTGCTTCTGTCCGTTCCGGCCCCGTTTATACGTTACCATTCCGTCTTCCGGTGCGGTAATCCTGAATTGGGAAAGTAAAGCCTTCAGACGGTCAAGCTCAACCTGATCTTCCCTCAGGTCTGCTGCAGCTTCTGCCATCCGTGCGGCTGCCTTTCTTTTGGTAAGTTTATAGTTTTCCTGCGCTTGCTG
The DNA here is from genome assembly GCA_050289805.1 of Cyclobacteriaceae bacterium. Lineage (GTDB taxonomy): Bacteria > Bacteroidota > Bacteroidia > Cytophagales > Cyclobacteriaceae > JAUILA01. Next base: position 183,340 of record JBNKGL010000002.1, on the reverse strand, counting down.
GTAGGCACGTTGAGCTTTCTCCACGTTGATCTCCGCCTGTTTGATAGTTGCCGGAGGTTCATATTGAGATTGCGACAGGATAATTTCCCTTTCCTCAACGGCAAATTTCAGATTAATCAATTCGTCCCGGGCGCGGCGCAATTCAAGTGCTGTATCCAGCTGTACCTGGGTGTATTCAGAAAGGCTTTGCTGTACTTCTATATCACTGGATTCAGTACGGCTAAGAATTTCCGTTTGGTCCAGTTGTGCGACATAATCACCCTTTTTAACTTTTGTGCCTTCATCTACGATATCCCTGATCTCCACACGCCAGATCCCGACCGAGCGCAATCCTGAAGGTCCGAGAATATTCACCGAATTCCGCGCCTCAAGTTCCCCTGAAGTAGTAATTTCAACTGTGAAATCACCTCGTTTCGCAGTTACGAGGATATCCCGTTCATCGGTCTCTCCACCCTGGGTAACCATGTATGTGATTGCTATTGCGGCAACAGCAATAACTATGTACAACCAATATCTCTTTTTCATGTAACCAACGTTTATAGTTCAAAGTTAGAGGTTTAGCTTCGGAATTGTCTTACCACAAAAACAACAACGATACCGCCGATATAAATGTATCGGCGATTATCAGTATTCAGATAAAACTGCATTTTTCCGTACAATCTCTATCTTTACAACGCATGAAACGACTCGTTAGTTTTTTACTCCGTAATGTGCCACGGAAATATCTTCAGCTTGTAAATGGACCGGCGCTCAAAATTGCCGGTATATTTTTGCGCGGCAACAATGTAACATGCCCCATTATTAACCGCAGCTATCGCAAATTCCTGCCCTATGGCAGACTAAAGCCAAGGGAGAATGCCCTGTGTCCCGACTCACTTTCACTTGAACGTCATCGCCTGCTTTGGCTTTATCTTCAGGATCGCACAGATTTCTTCGAAAAACCCGCGTCATTTCTGCATGTTGCTCCCGAACAATGTTTCATGAAGCCTTTTGAAAAAATGCATGGGGAAGGATATATAACCGCCGACTTAGAGTCTCCACTTGCAAAAGTTAAAATGGATATCCATGAAATTCCATTTGAGGAAAACACTTTCGATATCGTCATGTGCAATCATGTTATGGAACATGTCGATAATGATATCAGGGCAATGGCAGAAATATTCCGGGTTTTAAAGCCCGGTGGGTGGGCCATTATGCAGGTTCCTTTCTTCTCACCCATTCCCGACGTGACCCAGGAAGATAAATCCATCGTTAAGCCTTCGGAAAGAGAAAAAGCTTACGGACAGGATGACCATGTGCGCCTGTATGGAAAAGATTATGCAGACCGGATACGATCTGTAGGTTTCGAGGTGCGTGAAGACCATTATGCCGAAGAACTCGGGCCGGAACTTATCCGGAAATATGCCCTGCCTCCGAGGGAAATAATTTACTTTTCAAGGAAACCTATCCTTTCGTGATTCTCCGCCATCCCTCGGTAATAAATCCCATGCCGTAGGCGAATAACTGGATGAAACCAGCAGGTACACACAGCAGCGAAACGAGCAGATTTTTTGTTTTAAACAGCGCTGTGATGAAGAGAAGTATAAAATAGATGATATAAAGCCCGGCCCCTATTTTAAAAAGCTCCGGTGAAATGAACGGAAGAATCCAAAGAAAAATGAATCCCAGCGTGAACAGTGCCGGAAAAAAATGAACAAGCCTGATTTCTCCGGGAAAAAATCGGCCGATATTGATTCTTGCACGTCCAAAAAAATGTAATTGCCGGTAGAAATCGGCTAAACTGGTTCTCCTTTTATGATAAACAAAGGCATCGGGAATCAAGCCGACCCTAAACCCGGATTGGTGAATACGGATACTGAATTCGATATCCTCTCCCATGCGTGTAATGATATATCCACCTGCCTTTTCGAATACATCTCTTGATATACCCATATTAAAACTTCTGGGGTGAAAAGGTCCAAGTCGCTTTTTACCTCCTCTGATGCCACCGGTAGTGAGGGGTGAGGTCATCGAGCAGCTGATAGCCTTTTGCAACAGGGTAAAGGAAGGGTGTGATCGATCCGGACCTCCAAATGCATCAAGTTTGTCGTTGGATAGGTAATTTTCAACCGCTTCAAAATAATGTTCAGGAATGATACAGTCGGAATCGAAAACAACAAAATAGTCTCCTTTGGCTGCCTCAAATCCCACATTACGGCTGAATCCCTGCCCGCTGTTCTCCTTTTCAATATAGGATATCGATAAGTCGTTCCTGAACTTATCAACTACATGCTCACATCGGTTTGTTGAGCCGTCTTCGATAACAATGACCTCAAAATTTTTATAGCGTTGCCTGCAAAGGCTTTCCAGAAGCTCTTCAATCTCGTCCGGGCGATTATAGACCGGTATGATAACTGAATAAAAATGCATTAATCAAAACCCAGTCGATTCGAAATCAGATATTCCTTGGCAGACTGTGATCTCATAGCCATCATCTCAGCGAGAAAACCTGTCAGGAACAGTTGTACGCCTACAATCAGAGCGACCAGTGCCAGGAAAAACAAAGGCTGGTCCACGACATCACGAACCTCATGTCCGGAGTAGATCCCATAGATCTTTTGTCCGATAACCCACAGGGTGATAAAAAACCCGGTCAGGAACGACAAAGTACCCAGTGTTCCAAAAAAGTGCATCGGTTTTTGCCGGAACTTGGATACGAAGGTGACCGAAAGAAGATCCAGAAACCCGGTAATGAACCGCTCGAATCCAAATTTTGTAGTACCGTATTTACGTGGCCGATGTTCAACGACCTTCTCTCCTATTTGCTTGTATCCGTTCCATTTGGCAATCACCGGAATATACCGGTGCATTTCTCCATATACCTGAATATGTTTTACCACGTCTCCCCGATAGGCTTTGAGTCCGCAATTAAAGTCATGCAATTTTATGCCGGAGATCTGTCGGGTCACCCGGTTAAAAAAGCGCGAAGGGATCGTTTTGCTAAGCGGGTCATGACGAACTTTTTTCCACCCGGAGACCATGTCATAGCCCTCCTGGGTGATCATTCTGTAAAGTTCAGGTATCTCATCCGGAGAATCCTGTAAATCTGCATCCATGGATATCACCACCTTTCCGGATGAAGCTTTGAATCCGGTATTCAGTGCCGCAGATTTACCAAAATTTCGATTAAACCGAATTCCTTTCACCTGGGGATATTTCTGATTCAAATCCTGAACAATTTCCCAGGAACGATCGGAACTCCCGTCATCAACAAAAATAACTTCATAAGTAAAGCCGTGTGTTTGCATCACACGGCTTATCCATTCATTTAGCTCCGGAAGTGATTCCTCCTCATTGTATAGCGGAATTACAACCGAAACATCAGGCATATCATTCATATTACATCTCCAGTTCGGGGTTGCTATTCTTCGTGAACGCAGTAATGATCAAAGATAAAATAAACCCAACTAATGTGACGATGAAAACAGCAACAATTGATATGAACCCGGGAGACATGAAGGACTCCATCATGCTCAGCGACTGCTCAATCTGTGCATCCGACATACCTCGGCCTTCCATTTCCATAATCTGCTGATCCCTGATCACATCCATTATGGTGGGATCGATCATTGTCATGTAAATGTATGAGAAAATGGCACTCAGTACAGCAGCTATCAAAGTCGTTAATGTACCCAATCCAAGGCCCTTCCCGTACGACATGAAGCCATCACCCGAATTCTTGAATTCTTTGTGGGCCATAAAAATACCTATTATAAGAAACAGATAGGATACAGAACTTAAGGCCTGATTTCCAATCTGACCAGACATATTGATAATGACTGAATAAACGATCATTATCAATCCGGTGATAAGTCCCCATTTGAAAGCAATTTTACCTACTGAGGGTGGATCTACAAATTCTACTTCCATTTCCATAATTCTAAATTTTAGGTTGACGTCTTAAGATAACAGAAATTACTATGGTTAAAAATAACCCTATAAACATACTTTTCAGTAAATAATCCACTGCAAGGTCAGTAATCGTGGTAAACGGCAATGTTGTAATTTGATTTTGATACGCCTCATCCCCAACCTTTTCAATTATTTGAGATCTGCTCTCAGTAAGGATTGTTCCAATTTCAGCAATATAACGCTCGGTATATTCCGGCACCAGATTTCCAAAAACTCCCAGAAAAACTGATACCACAAGGGAAATCATAATGTAACAGGTCATCCCTATGATCATGCCCTGCCAGAAATGAAGAACTCCTGCCTGTTTATAATCCCTGAATTCACGAATACTAAAGAATATAAAAATGGCGAAAAGTATGATCCGGAAATCCAGAAAAACGGGGTATAGCTGAGGGTGATTCCCTCCGTAGTAATAAAGGAACAAAATCACTACAATACCCAGTAATCCACCAAAAAAACCATATTTGAGCGGGACCCGAAGAATTGGCGGAATAGTCATTTTAAAATAGCTCGGTTGAAGTGCCACGTATAACCGCTACCGCTTTCCCGGTTAGTTTCTTATTCCAGTATGGACTATTGATGGAATTACTGCGGTTGGTAGAAGCATTTAATTCCCATTCGGCAGACGGGTCAAAAAGGGTAAGGTTCGCTTCCTCCCCGTCATTTATCACAGCATCAGGCATTCCCAGAATCTCCCTGGGCCGTACAGAAACCTTATCCAGTAATTGTTCCAATGGAATTTCTGAAGAAAGTGATACGAGGTTCGCTCCGAGGGTCTGTAACCCGATCAAGCCAAAATCTGCGAGATCAAATTCCAGTTTTTTACACTCCTCATCCTGAGGACAATGTGCGGAAACGATCACATCAATGGTATCATCTTTCAACCCCCTGATCAATGCACGGCGATTTGCTTTCGTTCTAAATGGCGGATTCACCTTGTAATTCGTATCAAAATCACTCAGATCTTCGTCCAGAAAAGCCGTTTGAAAAGCGGCCATGTCACAGGTTACATTCAGGCCTTCCTTTTTCGCCTGCCTGATGAGTGTTACAGATTCTGTTGCAGAAACAGTGCTAAAATGAATCTTGCCACCCGCATACCTGAGAAGGTCTATGTCACGGCTGATCATGAGTGATTCAGCCAGTTCGGGCATGCCCTTCATTCCCAGCATTGTGCTCTGAATCCCCTCGTGCATTGTTCCGAATTGAGTCAGGTGACGGTCTTCAGGACGGTTGATCAAAATCCCGTCAAATTTCTGGAGGTATTGCAAACTTTTCAGGAGAATATCTGAATGCCAGATCGGATTGAATCCATCCGTAAAACCACTGGCCCCGGCTTCATTCAAATCAATCATCTCCGTTAGTTCTGTTCCATTGGTATCCCGGGTAACTGCTGCAAGCGGTAAAATTTCAGTCACACCACTTGAGGCATTTCTGAGCGATATAACATCATTTTTCGATTGTGTAACCGGTTGATTATTGGGAAGAAGAGCAACACCTGTGAATCCTCCGGCGGCAGCTGCACTCAGCCCGGACTCCAGTGTCTCTTTATGCTCAAAACCGGGGTCTGCCAGCCAACACCACATATCAACCCATCCCGGGGTGAGGATCATGCCTTTGGCATTAATTACTTTATCTGTTTTTGTGTCGGCAGGTGATATACTTATTCTTCCCCGCTCAATGAGCACATCCTTTACTTTACCATGATATGGAGAGTTCCGATCACAGATTCGTGCACCTTTAATCAATAATTTCATTCGGGCTTAATAATTAATTGCAAATTAAGGCATAAATCGTATCAGTAAAACTTCCAGCAATAAAAATAACAATGCCAGCATCAGAGCCTCTTTCCATAGCGTCTTTCCAATATATTTTTCAGAAATAACCCCGGCAAAATCATTTTGGCTGTCGGAGGAGATGATATCAACAAGCTTACCCTGGTATGAACTCACAACCTCATCTGTAGTCATCTGACGAATATCAGACTCTTCAGGGTCTGTATTAAATGCCACCAGGCCCAGAAAGGTATCATCCCGGAATAACTCATAAAATCCCGTCGAAAGTGTAAACCTGGGAACTTCAAAATAAATGCGGTTTCCATCGATACGCTGTTGCGGTATAATTTCTTCATCCTCCCGCACTAATCTGTAAAGCGCATCAACAACTGCACTATCCTGCTTTAATGAAAATGAACTGCGGTTAATGTATCGATACAATTCATTGCGCTCCGATTTGCCGGACACCGCAATCTTATACATTACGGGAACAAAGAGGGCATGACGCGCAAAATTTCCAAATTCATCGTCCAGGGGCGTCGACATCAGATAGATATCTCCGCTTCCACGACGGACAGACAGGAATGATTTTCCATCCGGAAATGCCAGGATCCTTTCATTGAATCCAGGCGAACTGACCAGTGGTATTGCTGCCGGCATTTGGAGACGATCCGTTCTTTCTTCGAAAATATTGTCGAAAAACGGATTGGAGTAATCAGGTGTTCCTATTGAAGTAAGCCCTGCAGAGTCATAGATCTCTAAACCGGAAATCCCATTGACGGCCTTGTAGGATTCAATGGAAGGATCATTCCCTGGAATAATTAGCAATGTCCCTCCTGCATCGACATACCTGTTTATCGCTCCTGCCAATGGGGGGTCGAGAGCGTTGATGCCATTGATCACCACGAGGTCGGATAACTCAATTCTGTTATAATCCAAATTCGAGGCCGGCTGTGATACCAGGTCGAATAAATCTGAATTTCCAAAAACAAGTTCAACCGGTGTTACTGCGTCGTCATTTTTAATATCAAGAACTACAATGGTTTCGGGGATATTAAGCACAAAATTGAACTCATTATCGAAAGTTACCGGAAACTCCTCGAATGAAATTTTCCCCCGATGTGGCTGGGAACGGTCAATCGATAAATCAAAAACCAGCTCCTCCCGTCCATTTGCCGCAAGGGAAACACTGGCGGTACCTGATTGAACTCCATCGAGATAAACCTTTGCGATGACCTCACCCGTTCCCGACCCGCCAACTTTCTTGAATACAACATGCAGCTTCACCTGCTCATCGGTAATCATCAGAGGGTTTTCAACATAGAGGGAGTCCACATAAACATTCGCATCATTACTGAATTCAAGAGGAATGATATTCATTTGCTGAGTACTGTCGAATGTCAGGCTTTCCTCACCGATGGTAGACTTCTGAAAATCACTCAGCCAAAACAGATTTACTCCATTGCCCTGATTATCAGCGTCAAACCGGCTCAAAATCTCCTCCATACTTCGGGGAACACCGCTATACTTGATTTCTGTTATCAGCTCCTCCATTTCCCGGGCACTCTTCAGGGTCTTTGAAGATGCGAGGAAATCATTGGTAAGCAATTTGTACTGAGTGGTTGAAGGAAACTTACTGATCAACTCATCCAGGAACCCAATGCCCCTGTCCAACGCAGTAATCCCGTCTTCCACTTCATTACTCATACTCCAGGAATTGTCGATATAAACAAATACGGGTTCACCCGACGCATTGCTCTCCTTTGCCGGCAGGAATGGCTGTGCAAAGGCAAGAACCAGAAAAAAGATAAATAACAGTCTTGATGCCAGAATAAGGTAATGCTTGAGCCGTTTCCGGGTCGCTGTCGATTCCTTAACCTTCTGCAGAAAACGTGTATTGGAAAAATATACTTTCCTGGTTTTACGAAAATTAAAAAAATGGATCAGAATTGGAATGACCAGTGCTAAAAGACCAAAAAGAAGCTGAGGATTCTGAAAACTCATTTGATGCAAAAGTAGTAAAAACACCCATACCTCTGCTACTTCCCCGGCATTAACCGTAACTAACTTTTTGCAGCCTTCGCTGATTTCGGGCCGAGCATCAGTATTTCGTCGACATTTATCTCTGTAATATAACGAACCTCGCCTTTTCCTGTTTCATATTTCCGATGTATCAGCTTTCCTTCCAGTGCCACTTCATTACCCTTTTTCAGATAATCCGAAGCAATTTCAGCCAACTTCCCCCATACAACAATATTATGCCACTGCGTCTCTTCGACCCGTTCTCCATCTCCATTTTTATAATTATCCGAAGTCGCCAGGGAAAAATTTGCCACCATTTTACCTCCGGGAAGATTCCGCACCTCAGGATCTTTACCCAACCGACCAATTAACCGAACATTGTTTTTCAATTTTTTCATGTGTTTAAAAATTTGGTGAATTCTTGTGAAAGTTGAAAACTGTCACGGACTACTGCAATACGCAGGTCTGGCATATCAGTAAAAATTTTTACCTTAGGTAGATGAGAATAATTCTACTTTCAACATTTCTCCTGATAACATGGTCACTGTGCGGACAGGATCTGACCCCGGCCAATTGCATCAAAGCCAATTCTTTTGAAAACAAGCCAGGATTTTTTACCCGTCCGCTGGAAGACAACCGTCTCTATGACTATGATGTGAACTTCTATCACCTCGATATCAGTGCCGACGATCAATCTACCGATCTGGATGCGAATGTGAGGATACTTGCCACCGCAGTCAAAGATCCCCTTCAGGAAATCGTCCTGGAATTGGCAGATGCGCTGATCATTGACAATGTTGAAGACCTGACAACATCAGCGAACCTGAATTTTACCCATTCCAATAACCTGGTGGTGATTACATTGGAAAATCCGGTATCTGCCGGACAAAAAGTAGATATTCGGGTCTTCTATCACGGCACCCCTCCGGTGGACGCAGGCTTTTTCAAGGGTATCAGCAGCGAGCTTGATACTGACTGGAATACACGTGTCACCTGGACATTATCGGAACCATTCAATGCGCTCGACTGGTGGCCAACCAAACAGGTACTTACAGACAAAGCTGATTCAGCCTATATCTATATCACAGTTCCCTCAGGCCTGAAGGCCGGCGCATCGGGCAAACTGGCCAGAATTACAGATTTACCGGATAACCGCTCCCGTTATGAGTGGGAAACAGGTCACCCGATCGCATATTATCTGATTTCAATAGCCATCGCAGATTATCAGGATTACTCCTATGATGTCTCCCTTCCGGGGCAGCCCTCGTTCCCGGTTGTGAATTACATCTACGATCTTCCCAGTGTGCTAACACAGTATAAAAATGACCTGGATGAAATTTCTGATATGCTCGGATTGTTTTCAGAACTTTTCGGCCCTTACCCGTATGCGGATGAAAAATACGGACATACAATGGCCCCGATGGGAGGAGGAATGGAACACCAGACCATGTCGACCATGGATTTCTTCTCTTTTACACTCGATGCGCACGAATTGGGGCACCAGTGGTTCGGAGACTTCATTACGTGTGAGACCTGGAATGACATCTGGATCAATGAAGGTTTCGCGCGCTATTGTGAATACCTCGCAATCGAAAACCTTATTGGCGAAAGTTCTGCACGCTCCTGGATGGATAGCAGGCATGAAAACATCCTGAGCTCACCCCTCGGATCCGTTTATGTTCCAGAAGGCCAGGATGAGGACCCGTTCCGGATTTTCAACGGACGATTAACCTATAACAAGGGAGGTGCCATCCTCCATATGCTTCGTTACCTGATCAATGATGATGACAAATTCTTTCAGGCACTACGCACTTACCGAGACACATATGGCAATGATGTAGCAACAGGTGCAGATTTCAGGGATATCATGTCCGCAGAAACCGGGCTTGATCTTACCAACTTTTTCGAAGAATGGTATTTTGGACAAGGCTATCCTGTGTACGATATTGTCTGGGAACACAGGAACGACAGCCTGATCGTAAATGCTACGCAAACACCCTCGGCTGCAGGCGCAACGGAGCTTTTCACCACACCTATGCCGTTGAATGCAGTGTTAAATGGAACAGATACACTTCTTCGATTGACGCCATCAACGAATACTGAAACGTTCAAGGTCTATCTACCCGGACAGGTCACCGGACTCTCCTTTGATCCCGACCGTTACCTCGTTAAGCGCGTCAATTCCTTTACGAATGCAGGCGTTACCGGACTTGACGATTTAACCGAGATTGGAATACGTGTTTACCCTAATCCGGCCCGGGAATTTATTCAAATTCAGAGTGGCGCAGTTCCCCTCAACTTTGTGCAGTTAATGGATATCCATGGAAGGATTCTCCTGCAAAAGCAAAATCCTGCCATGAATGACAGGATTTTAAATACCGGAGATCTTACCCCCGGAATGTATATTTTGCTTTTAGAAGTTAATAATCGTCGTTATCAGCAAAAAGTACTGATTGAATGATTACTTGCTCAGGATTGTAAATTCAACCCTTCGGTTAATGGCTCGTCCCGCATCAGTATCATTAGTTTCTACCGGAACACTTTCCCCATAGCCATGGGCATTAATGCGCATTTCGTCAATTCCCTGATCGATCAGGTAATTCACTACTGCCTGTGCCCTTCCCTGTGACAGGTTGATGTTATATTCGTCAGAACCCCTGTTATCAGTATGACCGGCAATTTCAATATTTACCGACGGGTTACTTTCGAGGAAGTTCAATACTTTATTAAGCTCTCCGTAAGATTCGGGCTTGAGGGTAGTCTTGTCGAAATCAAAGAAAATATTATCCAGGCGTACCGTAGCACCAATTTTTATCGGATCCAGGTAAAGATCACGCTGAACCAATAACTCAGAACGGTCATTATGGATACTATCATTCGCATTCATATAGCCTTCTGCAGTACCGGTTAACATATACCAGCCTTCAATATTCAGCTCTTTTTCAAAATAACCTTCGCCATTGGTTCTGATGATCATTTCCTTGCCGTTTCCAGCCGGATGATCCATCAGAATGGTTCCTGTAATCGGCTCGAGCGTTTCAGCATTATAAAGAATTCCAGTTAACATGACCGCGCGCTCATTCGCCTTCAGAACAAAATCACGCACAATCGTTGAGTCTGAAAGTACTTCACCAACATTGAGGGATGCTTCAAGCGGCTCATAGCCGTCTGCCACTACTTCAATCTGATAGCTCGTCTGCGCGTTGATCATGGTTTCATAAGCGCCGCTTCTGTCGGATGTCCAGAGCGTATCGGCTTCATTGTGCTGGCTAATGATGCGAATTTCACCGTCAATCGACTGCCGACTTTCTTCGTCCATCACCAATCCCATCAGACGAATATTGATTTCCCTGGGTTTCAGGGTAAATATGTCAAGGTTACCGCCATCGATTGTTCGTCCCGACTGGGTAACAAAGACATTCATATCTTTATCTACACATAAATATGCATCAAATGCACGTGTATTTACAGGTCTTCCCACGTTCTCAGGTTCAGACCATTTCATCCAGGTATCGTCAAGACGACGGGTCATGTAAATATCAGCGCTACCAATACCTACATCCTTTCTTCCACTGGAGAAATAGAGTGTTTTATCGTCTGGTGCGAGATAAGGAGCAAATTCATCCCTTCCGGTATTCAGTCCGTCTATCTTCACAGGTACGCTGTAATCGCCGTTATCCTTTCGCTTGCTTATGTACAGATCACTGAAATTACTGTTCTCACGCTCACTGAAGTACAGGATCATGAACTCTCCGTTTGCCGAAATTGTCGCCCCGTAAAACTTTCCCTTATTCATTTGCTTGAACTGGTCCACTTCCACTTCCTTCGGGTCTGACCAGGTATTGCCGTTTTTACGGATAAATGAAAATCCTTTACTGTTTTTGCGTGAACCACCGCGAACAAACAATACGCTTCCTCCTTCAAGCATTCCAAATACCTGATTTGAACGGTGAATATTCAGGGGTTTATCCAGATGTTTAGCCTCACCCCACTGGCCATCATCATCTTTTTGTACAAACCATACATCCTGGCTACCCTCTTTACCATAGTTGTTTTCGGGATGATTATGAACAAAAAAGTATAAAGTACGCCCATCCGGGGAAATTACCGGACCGGCTTCATGGTACCCTGTATTCACTTTTCTACCCAGGTTGACTAGCTCCATATTCTCGCCAAATGGCTGAGATACAGCTAAAAAGACATTTCCAACTGTAATAAGTAAGAGTAGAATGATCTTCTTCATGAGTTTAACATACTGGTTCATATTAAATGTACGAACAGCATAATTTGAAAATGGCTGATAAGCTGTATATCAAAAACAGTTGTAAGATTTTGTATCCAAATGCCAAATTTTACGTACCATTACACATGCCATTGCGTTTTTTCGTGATTTTATTCTGCCTGGTAGCATGTAAGGCGGCTGTTTTCGGCCAGTCTGACGAAGGATTTATCGAGATCCAGGGAGAAATACATGAATCTGACACAAAGGATCCGGTACCCTATGTACACATCATGAACCCAAACTCGGGTTTTGGTACCGTAAGCAATACTGAAGGGCGTTTTTGGATGAAAATGATGCCCACAGACACGCTCCTTTTTTCTGCAATCGGTTATGAAACCTATGCCTTTACACTGAACCCCGATCAAACCAGTCGGAAATTGCGTGTTACGATTGAATTGAATACGGCTACTCAGATTCTGAAACCTGTGAACATTTTCGCTTACCGGGATGAAGAAAGCCTTAAGCAAGCGCTTATTGAACTTGAAATCCCGGATGAACCGGAAAACGCAGCTGTACGTATACCCGGCGTTCGCACGGGTCCTATGACGGAAAATCCGGTTTTCAGGATTGGTGGTCCGTTTTCCTTCTTCCACAACAAATTCAGCCGGGAGGCTAAAGCTGCTCAAAAGCTTGAAAAAGACATTGCCACCTATGATTATTCAAAAATTCTGAAAGCAAAATACAATGAACAGGTGGTTCAGCAGCTTACAGGGTTACCCATGGATGAAGTTGAAGAGTTTATGAATTTCTGCAAGATCGACGAGGCGTATATCTATTCCGCCAGCGAGTATGACATCGCCCTGCTGGTTTCCAATTGCCTTAAGAAATTTAACGAGCAACCGGAGAATTAAAAAAATCACCCGCCCTTCCGGACAGGTGATTGCAAGCAAAAAGGTTAATAATTAATTCAATTATTCGAAACTAGCCTATAAATCTGATTTTCGCAAACTGATTTTTTGTATGTAATTTGCCCCCATGTTTCTAAGAAATTTCGCGGGCACCTTGTATACGGGATGGGTGATTTTGGTTTTTACCTTTTTCATGATCCTCCTTCTGCCATTCATTTTATTCCCGGTTATGATCAGTGAGAAACTGGGATTTATAACATACAGGTCCCTTAAAATTTGGTCATGGATCTTCAGTATGCTTACGTTAATTCGTTACGATATTTCCGGCCGCGAAAAAGTTGACTGGAAAAAATCCTACATATTTGTTTGCAACCATACCTCCTATCTTGATGCGCCCGGGATCAGCCTGGGGATCAGGTCCCAGTTTCGTCCCCTGGCAAAAAAAGAACTCAAAAAAATTCCGGTATTTGGATGGATTGTGGCGGCTGCCACCATTGTGGTCGACCGGTCAAGCCAGGAAAGCCGTAAAGCAAGCCTGAACCACCTTAAAAATATCCTGGCCCAGGGAATCTCTATTCTCATTTTTCCGGAAGGAACGCAAAACCGAACCAATCATCCATTACAACCCTTTTACGATGGCGCTTTTCGAATTTCATTTCAAACCGACACGCCCGTTGTACCGATTGTAATTGTAAATGCAGGAAACCTCATGAAACCCGGCAAGCTGCGCGTCCGTCCGGGCAGGATCCGTGTAATATTCGATGAACCCGTTAGTCCTGAAAATTTCGAAACTCCAGCTGACCTGAAGTCCCATACGTTTTCACGAATGTATGAAACGTTAACAGGTGAACCCTATTCCATTACTCAAGCTCAATAACCACATCGTCCTGTTCCACCATTTCACCCGCCTGAATATAGATTTTCTTCACCTTTCCGCTCCTGGCAGCATTTACCGTTGATTCCATCTTCATAGCCTCGATCACAAACAGCGCATCATTTTCAGATATTTTCTGCCCCTCTTTCACTTTTATTTCAGCAATTCTTCCCATCAGAGGTGAACCAACCTGCATATCAGAACTCACTTTCATATGTGTGGGACGGTCAGATTTAAAGTGAATATCCTTCACATCCAGGATCCTGGTTTGTCCATTCATTTCAAAATACACCTTGCTGATACCCTTATCATTAGTGGGCGAGGTATAGAGTTTCTTGATAATGATTGCCTTTCCTTTGCCAATCTCCAGAAATATTTCTTCTCCGTCATCAAGGCCGTAGAAAAACGCCTTCGTTGGAAGTCTCCATATTTCACCATATTCCTGCCAGTCATGATAAAAATCTGTAAATACCTTGGGATACAGACTATAGGAAAGAAAATCAAGTTCGTCGCAATATTCATCAAACTCTTTCTGGAACGCTTTAAACTCCTTTTTAAAATCTATCGGCTCCAAATGCTTATTGGGGCGGTCTGTGAACGGCTTATCGCCTTTCAGGATTATTTCAGAGATCTTTTGAGGAAATCCGCCGTAAGGCTGGCCCAGGTTACCCTTGAACAGGCTATGTACCGATTCGGGGAATGCCAGTGACTGACCTCTTTCAAGTATGTCTTCTACGGTGAGATTATTTGCCGTCATGAACAGTGCCATATCACCTACCACTTTGGATGACGGTGTAACCTTCACAAGGTCGCCAAACAATTTATTTACAAGGGCATAATTCTTTTTAACCAGTTCAAACTTGTCTTCGAGCCCAAGTGCTGCCGCCTGAGGTCTCAGGTTACTGTACTGCCCTCCGGGAATTTCATGGTCATACACCTCTGCGGTCCCTGCCTTCAGCCCCGATTCAAAAGGGTAATACAGTTCCCGAACATCCTCCCAGTAGGTGGCAAAGTTATTCAGTGAATGCAAATCTACCTTGAGCTCCCGTTCATGGCCCTCCATAGCAGCCACCACCGAATTGAAATTGGGCTGTGAAGTAAGGCCTGACATGGAAGAGATCGCAACATCGATCACATCCACACCTCCATTGATGGCTTCCATATATGTTGCAGCCTGAATCGAGGACGTGTCGTGGGTATGCAGATGAATTGGAATATCAACCGCTTTTTTTAATTCAGGAATCAATAGAGCAGCACCTGAAGGCTTTAACAATCCGGCCATATCCTTGATTGCAAGAATATGGGCGCCTTCATCTTCCAGCTGCCGGGCCATGTCCAGGTAATACTGGAGATTGTACTTGGTATCTTTTTGGGTGACGTCTCCTGTGTAGCAGATACATGCTTCTGCCAGCGAATCTGTTCTTTCACGAACCGTACGAATACTTACTTTCATGGCTTCAACCCAATTCAATGAATCAAAAATCCTGAAAATATCGATTCCGTTCTCGGCTGTTTTCTCAATGAATTTTTCTATCAGGTTATCGGGATAAGCTTTGTAACCAACTGCATTTGAGCCCCGCAGGAGCATTTGAAAAAGCATGTTGGGCATGGCTTCCCTGAGCAGTTTTAACCGGTCCCACGGGTTTTCATATAGGAATCTCATACAGACGTCAAATGTCGCCCCGCCCCACATTTCCATACTGAAGACTTCGGGGTGATTTTTGGCGTAACTCTCCGCCACCTTCAGCATGTCGATGGTTCTCATTCGTGTTGCAAGCAATGACTGATGCGCATCACGGAAAGTAGTATCTGTATATTGAATTTTCTTTTCCTCCTGAAGCCATTTCACAAAACCCTCCCTCCCGAGTTCATGCAGCCTGTCCCTGCTGCCCTTGGGGTAATCACCCAGGCGATCATATACCGGGACTTTCGGCTCGCGGAATTTCCTGGACTTATCGGCTTTTTTAATATTCGGATTTCCATTCACCGACATATGTCCCAGGTAATTCAATACACGGGTTCCGCGATTGAGACGCCGGGGCATATCAAAAAGCTCCGGATGATCACTGATAAAGTTTACCGTAGCCTCACCGCGATAAAACACCGGGTGATTGATTACATTTTCAAGAAAACCAATGTTTGTATTTACCCCGCGAATACGAAATTCACTCAAGGCACGGTTCAATCGCTCAGCAGCCCCTTTGAGGGTACGGCCCCATGATGAAACCTTTACCAGCAGCGAATCGAAAAATGGCGATATGGTCACCCCGGCATAGCAATTTCCCGCGTCAAGACGGATACCAAATCCGCTTGCGCTTCGGTACGCGATGATCGTGCCATAATCAGGCTGAAAATTATTGGAAGGATCCTCAGTGGTAATACGGCACTGAATGGCATATCCATTACACTTTACATCATCCTGACTTTTCAGATAAATGCGACGATCGGCCAGTTCAAAACCGCGGGCGATCAGGATCTGGCTTCTCACGATATCCACACCTGTGATCTCCTCGGTAATCGTATGTTCCACCTGTACCCGTGGATTTACTTCTATGAAGTAAACATTTTCATCCTTGTCAACCAGGAACTCAACTGTTCCAACATTATTGTAGGAAACCGTCCGTGCAATTTTCAGCGCATATTCATATAATTTATCCTTGGTTTCCTGATGCAGGGTAACGCTGGGTGCCACTTCAACGACTTTCTGAAACCTTCGCTGAACGGAACAGTCCCGCTCGAATAAGTGCACGATATTACCATAATTATCGGCCATGATCTGCACTTCGATATGCTTTGGCTTATCGATGAACTTCTCCAGGAAGACGGTATCATCGCCAAAAGCCTTGAGAGCTTCATTACGGGCCTCATCATAAGCCTTTTCAAGGTCACCGCTTTTCAGTACGATCCGCATTCCACGACCTCCACCGCCGGATGCCGCTTTAACAACGACCGGAAAACCAATTCGATCAGCCTCTTTCCTTGCAATTTCCACGGAAGTCAAAGGCTCATGACTGTCCTCAATAACCGGCACCTCTGCCGCACGGGCAATCTTCTTTGCCTCCACTTTATCTCCAAGCCTCTCCATGACTTCCGGCTCAGGGCCAACGAATATAATCCCCTCTTCCCGGCACCGTCTCGCCAGTTTTACATTTTCTGAAAGAAATCCATATCCAGGATGTATCGCATCAACATTATTTCGCTTCGCAACAGAAATAATCTCCTCAATATCAAGATAAGGTTTTAGAGGATCGTTATCGGCACCGATCTGATAAGCCTCATCAGCTTTATAACGATGCAGGGAATAACGGTCTTCAAATGTAAATATGGTGACCGTCCTTATTTTGAGCTCGGATGCCGCACGCAATATACGTATGGCAATCTCGCCCCGGTTGGCAACCATCAGCTTGTTAATTTCTTTCAATTCTGTAGTCATGGGCTAGGATATATTCTAAATGGATGCAAAAGTTACTATATTCGGTTATTAATGACAATTGAAATACGAACCAAACATGATAAGAAAAATTTTATTAGTGCTATTGGTGGCACTCGTAGTAATTCAATTTATCCCGATAGACAAGGAAGTGCCAGATGTTGATCCCTCAAAAGACTTCATTGCAATGACAAATCCGCCGGAAGAAATTAGTGTAATTCTTAAACAGGCGTGTTATGATTGTCATTCCTATGAAACGGTATACCCATGGTATGCAAGTATTGCTCCTGTGAAATTCTGGCTGAAGGATCATATCAATGAAGGCCGCGGACACCTGAACTTTTCTGAGTGGGGTAATTACGAGGCGAAAAGGCAGAATCACAAGCTTGAGGAACTCATGGATGAAGTTGGCGAAGGCGAGATGCCATTGAACAGCTATACCTGGACCCACGAAGAAGCGAGACTTACAGAAGATCAGGTGAACGCATTGGTCAGCTGGGTGAAAAACGGACCCTTTGTAGCTGAAAAATGAACCAGGAAGAACCACATTTTTCGGCAAAGCCAATCCCGGAAATATTTCATTCCTATGCTACTGGGGCATTATTCGACCGGTGCATTGAATGTGACCGGTACCTGCTGGATAGGGATATCCCCTACTTCATAGAAAAGGCCATAAAGAAATATGAAGGTCTCCGCGGGTATGATGTGATCTTTGAATATGCCATTTGTATTGATTGTGCAGAAGCACTGCGACAGAAAATGTCACTTGAATCGATGCAAAAGATCGGGGAATACCTCGAAAAAAATATGAATCATCCAAGGCGGAAGGAGCTGATCGAACAATATCCGGATGAACCGGAAAAATGGATTGATGAATGCATGATCACCGGCGAATCACGGGAGGATGCCAGCGAGTATCAGATTTATGCCCAGTGCATCTATGACCGCCTCCTGCTGCCGCTAATGCCCTACATGATCAGTAATACCGTGCTGGACAAACTGTCAAACCTGTTGTCTGATAAAACCCTGGGGGAGATGGATGATTTTATTGGAAGAAATCTCGGACCGCCATCTGAATTTGAAGTCGGGCCGACAAAAAAAATTATACTTGTATAGTGTTTATTTTTCGTTCCATGGTATCTCTGGGACTGCTATCAATGGTCCTTTTGCATTTCACGGGATGCAGCAGCATCACACAGGTGAAGTCGTCATCAACGGCGTATGAGGACGATTATCTAACGCCGGGCGATGTTCATTTTGAATCCTCCAGCTGGCTCATCAATACGCTTGCCACGAATGTGTCCGAGGAAAGCCGCATTAAACTTACGGAAATGATCATCAGCCTTTCCGAAAAGCGGATCGGAGATTCAACCATGTTTTTGTCAGCAGCTCAAGCCAACCAACTTGCTCCGGCTGATATCGATGCTTCCGACGGAAAGATGCTGTCCACATTATGCGATAAAAGGTTCAAATATGTACTTCAGCTGAAGCTCGAAGGTAATGAAGATGAAGGTGGCGGCTTTTCGATTGGCGCCGATGGAGAGGATAATGAAAACAACTTTGCCAATGTTGAACTTATCGTTTATGAAGTTCCGGATGGCAATATGATTTACAGGCATAAGGTTAGTGCATGGGAAACCACTCCTGATGAATCTGATTTTGATGATGACACGAATCAAATGGTTATTAACCGGGCAAATTCCAAAATCCAGAAAGATGCCATCAGTTATGCGCTGAAAAAACTCAGAAAAAAATCCAATCTTCCGATCCGGTAAATAATTCTTTTCAATACGATTCAAAATTCGTACCTTATTCAAATGCTACGCTGGTCCATTATATTTCTAATCATCGCTCTGATCGCGGCAGTTTTTGGTTTTGGCGGCATTTCTGAAAGTGCTGCAGGTATAGCCAAAATTCTGTTCTTTATTTTCCTCATCTTATTTGTGATCTCACTGGTAAGCAAGGCAATAAAGAGATAAAAGGTTTATGGAATTTATCAGAGAAAGTCATCAAGGCAGATAACCCCGTGATGACATACTGTATATCCCTTTTTCTTTCCTACCCCATCAACATTCATATTTACCACAATATCCCAAATGGGAAAAAGTAATATTGGAGTAAATTATTTTTTACCAACGGGGAAAAATCTATGGTCGTTTCTTCTTTTTTAGTACCTTATTATCAGGCTAATAAATTGTGTACATATGAAAGTTACCCGACTACTGATAATATTTTGTCTTGTTCCGTTCCTGTCTTTTTCTCAGGTGACGGACAAGCGACTGAAAGGAATAGAGAAAGAATTTGAACAACTTCTGGACACCTGGAAAGCGCCCGGATTTGCAGTTGCAATTGTGGAGGGAAATAAAGTACTCTATTCGGCAGGTTTCGGAAAGCGCAATATTGAACAGGATCTTCCCGTTACTGCCAACACCCTTTTTGCCATCGGATCTTGCAGTAAGGCGTTTACCTCTTCGCTTCTTGGAATTTTGCGCAGTGAAACCGATCTGACATTCGATGATCCTCCTGCAAAATATATTCCTGAGCTCAAATTCTATAACAATGAAATGAATGATGGGATCACCATTCGGGATCTCATGTGCCATCGCACCGGCCTTCCCCGGCATGATTATTCGTGGTATTTTTTTCCAACTGATAACCGTGACAGCCTTATGGCCAGACTTCAATATCAGGAGCCTACATTCGGGGTCCGGGAACAATGGCAATACAACAATTTCATGTTCCTGGCGCAGGGAGTTATCGCCGAAAAAATTACCGGCAAATCCTGGGAGGAAAATATAAAGGAACATTTTTTTAAGCCATTGGGAATGAACACTGCAGCCGTGGATATTGAGGAAATGACAAGCCGTGCCGATCATGCCACAGGTTATGAGGTAAAAAATGATGAGATCATCCGTCCCATGGATTATTATGAGATCAGGGCAATGGCACCAGCCGGAAGTATCAACAGCAGCGTGAATGAAATGGCTTCCTGGCTAAAAGTCTGGATCAACGGAGGAAAATTAGATGGCAAAGAAATCATACCGGCTGATTATGCCCGGGAAGCCATGAGCTCCCAGATGGTTGTGGGTGGAGGATTGCCATCGGCTGAAGTGCCGGATGCTTTTCTTTCCAACTATGGCTACGGATGGTTCCTGTCTTCCTATCGTGGACACTACCGGGTCGAACACGGGGGAAATATTGATGGTTTTTCGGCAAGCACCTCGTTTTTCCCTACAGACAGCATCGGTATCGTGGTACTCACCAATCAAAATGGTTCTACTATTCCCGGCATCGTTCGAAATATGGTTGCCGACCGCATGCTGGGATTGAAAGCCATCAACTGGAGTGATCAGGTGAAGTCACAACGGGATAAGCAACTCGCAGCACAAAAGGAAACAGTGAAGTCGACAAGCTCCAACCGACGGGAGAATACTCAGCTTTCTCATCCCATTACTGAATATACCGGCAGCTATGAAAACCCTGCTGCCGGCAAGATGCGGATAACCCTTAAGAATGATTCATTGTTCGGTTCATCCAACGATGCGTCCCTCTGGCTGGAACACTATCATTATGATGTATTTGAACCGCATTTTATTAATAAGTATGGCATCGACACAACTTCCAGCTTGCTTCGTGTTGTCTTTCAAACAGATGCAAGTGGTGACATTTCCGGATTTACCATGAACATTGAACCAACACTGGATCCGATCCTTTTTAAGCGGGCGGTTGAAGCAGTAAAAATGGAGGTTGCGGAACTTGAAAAATATTCAGGTGAGTATGAGCTGGCCGGCATGGTAGCTAAATTTTTTATGAAAAATGATGAATTACACCTGGTTGTGCCAAATCAGCCGGAGTATACGCTCATACCAACAGGTAAGGATGCTTTCGCAATCAAAGGACTTGATGGATTTAATGTAAAATTCTCTTCAGACGATTCCGGAAATATTTCCGAGGCAGTATTCATTCAGCCCAATGGAACATTTGCCGCAAAGAAAAAAGAATAATATTATTCTGGAGTGGGAGGATAAATTACCTTCCACTCATTCTTCATATCCACGATAGTCCAGCCCTTCTCCCGGGCTATGTCAAGGCCTTTATCAAAGCCTCCGATGTGGGATCCCCTGTCGTATGCCCATTCACGCTCTGCATCCGTATGATGAATATACATTTGAAAAGAAGGTCCCTCACGGCTGTCGGTCCATTGAAGCATTTGCAGGTCTCCATCGGAATTACCAAATGCTGCCAGTGGTTTCTTACCGATAAAATAATGTATGCCAACAGGTTTTCCTTCCTTATCATCAATAAAATTCAGCTCCGGAAGTCTTCTGAGAACGAAGCTATCCCCTGATTCCTCCCATTCAACCTTTATGCTGCTGCCCATTACCTGTTCAGGAGGAATTCCATAAACAGCTTCAGCCCAAGGCCGCATGAATTCAATACCTCCGCCCGATACAATGAATGTTTTGAACTTATTTGCCCTGAGATAGGCCATCAATTCCAGCATAGGCTGATAAACCATATCGGTATATTTTCTTCCTGTGACGGGATGACGAGCCGATTCCATCCAGTCCAACACGATTTTTTCGAATTCCGAAGTCGTCATCCCCGAATGTGAAGCCGCAATTATCTTCATCAATCCACCCATGCCATATCCGGCCACCGTCTCAACATCACCGCGCACCGCAGCTGTCATTAATGAGTCGTCCTGCCATTCAGGATGAGATTCTGCCAGGGCCTTGACCCGGTCAAATGCAAAAATAAGCTGGAAATACATGGGCTGTTCAGCCCAAAGGGTGCCATCATTATCAAACGTTGCAATCCTGTCTGCCGGCGGTACAAAGTGTCCCCCACCTTCGTTCGTAACAGATTCCACAAATTCAATGATCGCAGCTTTTGACTGACCCTGCCATGATGGAAGCGGATCTACAGTACTGGTTCTGAAAGATGAATTTGAATCACATCCAAAGAGAATAAACGCGGCAGGCAGGAAAATTAGGAGGATTTTACGCATGAGAAGTTGACATTTTTCAATCCTTTGAAAATTAACCATTCTGTTGATAATCAGCAGATTTACTTTGTTGCAAATTCAAATTCTGAACATAAAAAAACCCCGGTCCATATGACCGGGGTCCTCCCAAAACTTACTTAAACATGTTATCAACCGATAAATTAATTACAAGGACCGTGCCAGTTTTATCCGGTAATCGCGGCTAATAAGTCATGCTGTGTAACGATGTGAACATCGTCATTGTGGTCCCTTACAAGAACCGCCTTTGTATTTTTATTCATCATGGAAGACAATACATCCAGTGTATTATCCATTGCCACAAATGGCATGGGATCATCCATTATGTTATCTACCGGCTCATCCTTGCATTCCGGTCTTTCCACCAGGGTCTCCAGGATTTTTCCGGTAGTAATGCTTCCTACAAAATGATCACCATCTATAACCGGTACCTGGTCAATACCATTTGAATTCAACATTCTGATCACATCCCCTACCTTGGTTTCCCTGGATACGGTAAATAACCGATCCTGTCCGTTCTTACTGACGATAATATCTTTCGCAGTAGCAAAATCACGCGCCTCATAGAAACCATGATCCTTCATCCAGTTATCATTATAAATTTTGCCCAGGTAACGCGTTCCATGATCCGGAAGAATGATAACCATCATATCGTCATCGGTAAGGTGTTCGCGCGCATATTCAAGAGCACCGTGCACGGCAGATCCGCATGACCAGCCTACAAATAATCCTTCCTCCCTGGCAAGCCTTCGGGTCATAATAGCCCCGTCCTTATCTGTTACCTTTATAAAGGTATCAATGAGGTCAAAGTCAACATTCTTTGGAAGGATATCTTCCCCGATCCCCTCGGTGAGGTACGGATAAATCTCATTCTCATCGAATACACCAGTTTCCTTATATTTTTTAAAAACGGATCCATAGGTATCAATCCCAACCGAAACAATAGAAGGGTTTTGTTCCTTCAGGAATTTTGCGGTTCCACACATGGAACCACCCGTTCCTACTCCCGCCGCATAGTGCGTGATCTGTCCTTCAGTCTGCTCCCATATCTCCGGTCCGGTTGTCTCGTAGTGAGCCACCGTATTGGATAAATTATCATATTGGTTCGGATAAAATGAATTAGGTATATCATTATTCAGCTTCTTCGCCACTGAATAATAAGATCGGGGATCATCGGAAGCCACATTCGTAGGACACACAATTACTTCTGCCCCGACAGCACGAAGAATATCAATTTTCTCCTGTGACTGCTTATCTGCAAGGGTGAATATGCATTTATAACCCTTTGCAATTGCCGTTAGTGCCAGACCCATTCCCGTATTTCCGGAGGTGCCCTCGATGATAGTACCTCCAGGCTTCAGCCGCCCATCCTTTTCAGCATCCTCAATCATTTTGAGGGCCATGCGGTCTTTCATTGAATTCCCGGGATTAAAATATTCGACTTTCACAAGGATAGTGCCCTTGATTCCCCTGTTAACGCTGTTCAGCTTTACCATTGGGGTGTTGCCGATAGTTTCGATGATTGAATTGTAGTACATGGAAGGTGTTTATTTCATTAACAAAAGTAGAAAGAATTACGTGCATTCCAGCAAGAATGTTCGTTATCCCTGCTTGCCCGCCAGAAGATACAGAACCGCCATCCTTACCGCAACTCCGTTTTCAACCTGTTCCAGGATAATGCTATGGTCGGAATCCGCAACATCACTGTTGAGTTCTACGCCCCTGTTGATCGGGCCGGGATGCATGATGGTGATCTGATGATCAATTTCGCTCAGCAAGCGCTTGTTGATGCCATAATAAAGGCTATACTCCCGAAGTGATGGAAAATATTTAATCTGCTGCCGCTCCAACTGAATGCGCAGTACATTAGCTACATCGCACCATTGAAGAGCCTTTTTAACATCAAGTTCAACCTGAACTCCCAGCTCGGCGATATATTTCGGCAGCAGCGTATTAGGGCCGCATACCATTACCTGCGCACCCATTTTCCGGAGGGCAAAAATATTTGATATGGCAACCCTCGAATGCAGTATATCGCCAATGATCGCGACTTTAAGTCCTTCGAGACTGCCGTATTTCTCCAGGATGGAAAATGTATCAAGCAAGGCCTGCGTTGGATGCTCATGCGTACCGTCTCCGGCATTCACAATATTCGCATCAATATGCTTGGCCAGAAAATGGGGAGCTCCCGGACTGCTATGTCGCATCACCACCATATCAACTTTCATCGCCAGGATATTATTGACTGTATCAAGGAGCGTTTCTCCCTTTTTCACAGAACTGCTGGAGGAAGAAAAATTGATCACATCGGCTGACAGCCTTTTTTCGGCCAGTTCAAAGGACAGCCGTGTCCTTGTACTATTCTCAAAAAAGACATTAGCGATGGTAATGTCCCTGAGGGAAGGAACTTTCTTGATGGGTCGGTTGATTACTTCTTTGAAACTTTTTGCCGTCTGGAAAATCAAATCCATATCCGCTTTTGTGATATCCTTGATTCCCAGTAAATGCTTCTGACTCAGTTGCGACATCTTATTTCAATTCCTTATTGGTCAACCAGATTTTATTTGTTTTATGACCCTGCACCTTCCATTCAACCAGTACACGCTGGGATTCCATTGTGTTTACACTGCTTCCGATATAATCAGCTTCAATGGGGAGTTCACGGGTATATTTACGATTTATTAAAACGAGCAACTCTACTTTCCGGGGTCTTCCAAACGCGATCATCGCATCCAGGGCAGCGCGTACCGACCGGCCGGTATAGAGTACATCATCGATCAGAACAACATTTTTATCTTCAATAATAAATGAAACCTCGGTAGCATTCGCCTTTACAGGGGTATCCCTTCTGCGGAAATCATCACGGTAAAATGTAGTATCAAGGTATCCCAGGGGGATTTTTCGATTCGTTTCCTTTTCGAGGTTCTGATGCACCAGGTCAGCGAGATAAACCCCACGCGGTTGAAGACCGAGGATAACAGTGTCGTTAAAATTGCCGTGTGCTTCAATCAGTTGCTGGCATAACCTGTTGATGGTTATATCCAAAAGCGGGGTATCTAATATGAGTTTGCGCTGCATGGCTGGACAAATATAGGAAAAGTTCAAATAGATATCAGTGGAAAAATGCGAAGGCGCCCCTCTCCGTCATTTTATTTTACCGCGGTGAACGCCCACAAGAAAAACTAATCAATAAATTTTCTGAGGAACGCCTCTGAAACACGATTCCATTTATCGAGGTGAAGGGCACGCTCATCGTTAAGTTCCTCGCTGAGTGCATCCAGCTTTGCGGCAGACTCATTGATCTCACGAACCTGCCGATTATACTGATCGGTAAGCTCCTTACGTCTTTCAGGCGATAAATCAGATTCCAGCGAATTCTTCAATCTTTTTAATTCGTCCAGGGATTTATAATAGTCAACCATGGGCTGAAGGCGCTCGCCCGACTCCTCCTCGTAAAATCGCAGATTCTCCGCCGCCGTTGATTTAAGCGTTCTGTCGCCCTTGTAAGAACCCGCACGATCCAGGCTTTCCAGTCCCGATTCCACCAGGATCTTCAATTTTCGGCGCTCCAGGTCTATAGATTCGGCATCCTGCTTTTCAACGGCCCTGAACATCTGCAGCTCCTGCTGATAGGCATTGAAAAATGCCAGGTAAATGCGGTTATAGTAAGTGAACGTTTCATTTAGTTCTTTTAATTTCTGGGCGAATTTATCATCAGAATTAACCAGCCTGATACCAAATTTCTTCGCGAAATCTTCTTCAGATTTTTTCATAGCACGGGCAGCTGAACTCATTTTTACATATGCCTCTTCCTGTGCCCGAAGATATGTTTCCATCTTGTCATAACTATCCTGTGAAATTCGTTCCATATCAACGATTTTCGCATAGTCCTCACGAACAACATCATAACTGATATCTAAAAAGCGAACTACTGAATCCCGAAGTGCAGAATTCCCGCGATGGGGCGGCAATCTGCGGATTTGATTACGCGCATCCCGAATTTCTGTAAGAAGAGACGTCCTTTGCCGGTCGACAAGATCAGCGGGCTGTCCCTGTGCAAGCGCTCGCGCAAACTCCCACTGTTGCTTAAGTACCGGCTCATAGGCATCGTTGATCTCCTCCAGGTACTCAAGCGGTTGAGCATCCTGAGCCATCACTGCTGATGAAATAAAAAATAACAGAACTAAAATTCGCTGCATTCGTGTGAAATTACCATTTTACATGACATATTAAAAGCATCATAATCAGCACTTCTAATTCAATAATTAAGATTCACAATAATAATACCCATATTTATGGATCCTCTAAAATATCCCATCGGACCGTTCAGTCTCGAGGAAATGACGAGAACGAGAGCTGAACGTATAGAAGACATACGCAACTTCCCCGAAAAGATTAAAACATTGCTGGAAACCCTTCCGGCAGAAGGTATAACCTATACATATCGTCCCGGTGGCTGGAATATACAACAACTCATCCATCACTGCGCTGATAGTCATATGAATGCAGTAATCCGCTTTAAACTGGCACTTACTGAAGATCAGCCAACAATACTTCCCTACAAACAGGCAGAATGGGCAGAATTATATGATACAAAAACTGTGAATCTCTGGTGGTCTGTACAATTACTTGAAGGACTCCATAAACGGTGGGCCGCACTTCTTGAAAATATGACCGAAGAAGAATTTGCCAGAACGTATATTCACCCCGAGCATAAACATAGCATATTTTCGCTCGATGAAGCCACGGCGCAGTATAGCTGGCATTGCCGCCATCATCTCGCGCATCTTCAAAATGCAATCAGTCGAAATTCCTGATCACATATTGCGACGATACTGGCCTCCAACTTCAAACAGTGAGTGGGTAATCTGACCGAGTGAGCATATTTTGGCTGCTTCCATCAATTCGGCGAAAATATTCTCATTATGGATGGCAGATTCCTGGACTTGCTTCAATGCTAATCCGGATTTCTCACTATTTCGTTCATGCAGGCGACCGAGCATGGCAATCTGATATTCCTTCTCTTCGGTGGTGGCCCTTATTACTTCGCCAGGAATAATGGTTGGTGACCCTTTAGAACTTAAAAAAGTGTTTACCCCGATGATCGGATATTCACCATTATGTTTCAAGGTCTCGTAGTACAGGCTTTCCTCCTGTATCTTGCTGCGCTGATACATGGTCTCCATGGCACCCAACACACCTCCACGCTCCGTAATACGATCAAATTCCATCAGAACAGCTTCTTCAACGAGGTCTGTGAGCTCCTCGATGATGAATGAACCCTGCAGCGGATTTTCATTCTTCGCCAGTCCCAGTTCTTTGTTGATGATAAGCTGGATAGCCATTGCCCGCCGTACTGATTCTTCTGTGGGTGTGGTGATGGCTTCATCGTACGCATTGGTATGCAATGAATTGCAATTATCATAGATGGCATACAACGCCTGCAGGGTTGTTCGAATATCATTAAAATCAATCTCCTGGGCATGCAATGACCTCCCTGAAGTCTGAATATGATACTTCAGCATCTGCGATCGGGCGTCGGCACCATATTTATCCCGCATGGCCTTTGCCCATATCCTTCGGGCCACTCTGCCAATTACCGCATATTCCGGATCAATGCCATTGGAAAAAAAGAAGGAAAGGTTCGGAGCAAATTTATTGATATCCATTCCCCTGCTGAGGTAGTACTCCACATAGGTAAACCCATTGGCCAGGGTAAAGGCAAGCTGTGTAATCGGGTTTGCCCCGGCTTCAGCGATGTGATATCCCGAAATGGAGACGCTGTAAAAATTCCTGACATTATTTTCAATAAAATATTCCTGCACATCCCCCATCAGACGGAGGGCAAATTCTGTTGAAAAAATACAGGTGTTCTGCGCCTGGTCTTCCTTGAGAATATCGGCCTGCACCGTACCGCGAACCGAGCTTAGTGTTCGCTCCTTAATTTTCTCATATACATCCGCCGGCAGGACCTGATCTCCCGTCACACCAAGTAACATCAAACCCAAACCATCATTTCCCTCCGGCAACGACCCCTGGTAAGCAGGACGTTGTTTACCCTGGTACAATTGCTCAATCTTCGCCTCTACTTCTTTTTCAAGACCATTTTCCCGAATATACAATTCGCACTGCTGATCAATCGCCGCATTCATAAAATAGGCAAGCAACATCGGCGCAGGGCCGTTAATCGTCATCGAAACGGATGTTCCGGGGTCTGCCAGGTTAAAACCCGAATACAGTTTTTTAGCATCATCCAGGCAACAGATGGATACACCGGAATTCCCGATCTTACCATAAATATCGGGGCGGTAATCCGGGTCATTCCCGTAAAGGGTTACAGAATCAAATGCGGTTGACAACCGCTTAGCCGGCATGTCAAGACTTACATAGTGAAAGCGTCGGTTTGTGCGCTCAGGACCGCCTTCACCGGCAAACATTCGGGTAGGATCTTCACCCTCCCGCTTGAAAGGATATATACCGGCAGTGTACGGAAATTCGCCGGGCACATTTTCCTGCAGCAACCATTTCAGGAGATCTCCCCATGCCTCATACCGTGGAAGTGCAACCTTTGGGATCTGGAGATGGGATAAGGACTCAGAATGTGTCTGAATCGAAATTTCCCGGTCTCTTACCTTAAAGGTATAGACGTCGTCCTTGTATTTTTTTACTTTGTCGGGAAACTCCTTCAGGAGCTGATCATTGCGCTTATCAAAATCAAGTGCATAGGTATCATAGGTTTCCCGGAGGGATTTGATCAATTCCTGATTGCCTCCATTTTCCTCCAGCAAACTTATCGACATATGGAGGCTATAGAGTTTCTGGGCAAGTGCTGCCTGGCTTTGCACCCACTCATCATAGGACCGGTTACTTTCGGCAATCTCACTCAGGTAACGTGTGCGTTTCGGGGGAATGACCCATATCTTTTCCGACATTTCACCGCTACGTTCAAAGTTCGACTTCAATGGGGCTTCTGTCCTTTCCGAAATCACGTCCATCAGCTTCATATACAGCTGATTCATTCCCGGGTCATTAAACTGCGAGGCGATGGTGCCAAATACGGGCAGATCCTCGTCTTTGGCTTCCCAAAGGTTATGATTCCTTTTATACTGCTTTTTTACATCGCGTAAGGCATCCAGTGCTCCGCGTTTATCGAATTTGTTGATCGCGATTACATCGGCGAAATCGAGCATGTCGATCTTCTCGAGCTGTGTCGCTGCCCCATATTCCGGGGTCATAACATACAGTGAAACATCTGAGTGATCTGTTATTTCTGTGTCGGATTGCCCGATCCCGGATGTCTCCAGGATGATAAGGTCGAATGAAGCCGCCTTCAGCACCTGGATGGCCTCATTCACATGTTTAGAGAGTGCCAGGTTCGATTGGCGCGTTGCGAGGGAACGCATGTAGACGCGCTCATTATTGATGGCATTCATCCTGATACGGTCACCTAACAGCGCTCCGCCGGTTTTTCGCTTCGAGGGATCCACTGAAACAATAGCAAGCTTCTTGTCATCGAAATCAAGCAGAAAACGACGTACAAGCTCATCTACCAGTGAGGACTTACCGGCCCCGCCCGTACCGGTGATGCCGAGAACAGGAACTTTCACCTTGCTTGCGATCCCGTGTATTTCACTGAGTTCAGGTTCAGCCTTTTCCGGAAAATTCTCAGCAGCAGAGATTAAGTGCGCAATGGCCTGTACATCTTTTTCCTTCAGGTGTTTGACTTCCCCATTGAGATTATCACCTGTAGGAAAATCACTTTGTTTAACGAGGTCATTAATCATTCCCTGCAATCCAAGTGAGCGGCCGTCATCAGGAGAATAGATACGTGTAATTCCATATTTATGAAGCTCCTCAATCTCATCGGGGAGAATTACACCTCCTCCACCACCAAATATCTTTATGTGACTTGCGCCTTTTTCCTTGAGCAGATCGAACATATACTTAAAATATTCCATGTGCCCGCCCTGATAGGAAGTCATAGCAATGGCTTGTGCATCTTCCTGAATTGCCGTATTCACCACTTCCTCGACACTCCTGTCATGTCCCAGGTGAATTACTTCGCAACCGGTTGCCTGAATGATCCGGCGCATGATGTTGATTGCCGCATCATGGCCATCAAATAAACTGGCAGCAGTAACGATCCTTATTTTATTTTTCGGCTTGTAGGGTTTGGTATCTTTCATCAGGTATTCTGTCTCAAATTGCGGCAAAATTACAGATTATCACCTGATTTTACTAACAATCATTAGTTAGCATTGGACTCCAGCATCTTTGATCTGATTTGGAGGAATGCCTCCCTGTTTTTTTCGGTTCCAAGGTTTCGCAGCAGACTTTCCTTTTCACGGCGGGTAAGTCGCCAGGAAAGTGAAGCACGCTGCTGGTTCTCCATCCGAAGGCTGTCGGCCACCGATAAATTTTCCTTTGACAACTCATCCGGAATATATTGAATATCAATTCTGTCCAAAGATGTTTTCAACCAGCTTCCGGCAAATTCCAACTGCGTATCATTGGTGATATCCTGCATACTTTCAAAATTCTGGTAGATCGTACTGATGGGCAGCGTAATCCGGTCAAATAATGATAGTGAATTCCTTGGCAGTATTTCCGGGTTTTTATCCGAATCCCGAATCGAAATCAGCAGAACACCATCTGTGTTTTCCGCAATCCAGTCCCTGAATACAAACATAAACCGAACAGCATCGGAAATTCCGAAATTATCATTCACACCTGCGTCCATGATCTCCAGGGGCGGTTCACTGGGCAGGGTAACATTTGGCGTAATGTATGGAAAGGTAGCGTTCATGCGCAACGCGCTCAGGAACCGGAGACTATCACTTCCTTCATTCTCAAAGAACCGCTGAAATTCAATTCCTGTTAGTTTTTCCTCCCGGTATTCATTATTCACCGGATTCACCATATAGGAAACATGTTGTGGAGATATATAAAGCTTTCGCCCGTCATTTACGATCGTAGGTGCCAGTATCATCATTGGAATCTTTGCTTCTATCTCAGGTTCCCTGAAGGTGATAAGTGCTTTATCAAATAGTTGCCCGGTGTTTTTATTCAGTTGTTCTTCGAAAGCATATCCACGGTCCCGCGAATACTTATATCCCCCATAATCAAATTTCCGCCAGCCGGAAAACAGATCATTCATCAAAAAGCTGAAAATTACAGCGTTGAGGTTATCCCTGCCAAGCTGCTCCCGAAAACGGGGGTCTTCCAAATCGGGGATAATCCCGATTCTTTGCTGGTAGATAAGTTCCCGGTAATATGCCGCGCCGATTAATCCTCCGGAAGCACCGGTGATAAGCATTGTCTGATCAATAAACCTGCCGTCTGTTTGACGGTTCAGTTCATCCAGTACATTGTATGACCACAATGCAGCCCGTTGTCCTCCTCCACTCACACACACAAAGACGATCTTCGGAGTTTCTGAAAATTTCCTGCGCCAGTTCGATAAAATCTCAATTGTCTTCAGACTATCCCCGCTGAACATTGAAGGTGTTACGAATGAACGAATCCTTTCATCTGAATAAACAGGTTTCTCTTCCTGTGTATAATTGAGTCCATAGGCTTTATAGGTTTTCTCAAACACATTTTGCTGAACCATAAAATTCACCACGAGCAACAGCAGCAGTGCGGCGGAACCGGCCCAGCTGCCGAACCAATAGGAAAACGCCCCCGTGAACATCACAAATATTGTGATGAGGATAACCGTACTTGCCGCCGCGGGAATCTGGAAAACAGGGAAATCATTAAATACACCTATGAATAAAAGGACCACAAACAAAGCAAGCTCAACCGTAACCAGGTTCAGATGATTCTGATCAAATACCTGCAGAATGGTTGCCTTATCATAAAACCCTTCGTTATCCGGGACCTTTCGAAAATCAAAATGCCGGTCGATGAATGTATCCACACGAATTTGACGCTTGCGGGCCACATTTAATTTTTTCATGGCGCTCGCCCGCGTAATGGTAATGTTCTCTTTCAGCTTTTCATCCACTTTACACACCACATATTTGAATATGTCCTTGTTCGTGAAACGGATATAAATGTAGAAGATCACTGTCATCAGGCTGAAGCCGCAGATAATGCCTAAAATATAGACCAGCAAACTGGATCCTTCGGTAAACTCGTTGGTGATTTGATATTGAACAACCAATACCATGTAAGTGATCATAAACGACAGCGGAATCAGGCTGTTGTTAATGGAAAAAGTGAAAAATGGCTGACTAACGGTCCCGATAAAGGAAAAACGGGGACCATCGAGGATATAGGAAGTTATATGGAAGATCATGGACAGGCCCGCAAATACAGCACCCATTGCCAGAAAACTAAAGAACCCGACCTGATCAAGGTAAACAGGATCTAAAAAAAGGTAGGGCACTCCCAGGTAATTACCGAAATTCCCCGAAATAATCGCAAACAAAAATAGCCACCACAGCAAAAGCATTTGATTTCGCTTTAAATGGTTCAGCAGCAGCTGTACAGGCAGCGAAAACCAGAGAAGTTCAACAAGAATCCTGATTTGTTTCATACTCAATGCTTGCGGGCATGATATAATGTATTACTTTTTTCTGGATCCGGCATATAATTCGTATTCAAGTAAACGGCATTCGATGCGCGCATTCAGAAATGGTGTCCGGCTGCTCGTCCTCAGGCCAATCTTTTTGGCCAGGTCAGGGTTACCGGTAAAAACAAATCCCTTTTTGCCCTTGCCCCGGGACTTAAAGAAATCTCCTATATTACTATATACCGTTTCCAACGCATTGGTTACTCCCAGGCGTTCACCGTATTCCGGATTAACAATGAGGATGCCTTCGCCTTCCGGAATGGTGGTTTCAGTAAAATCACATTGTTCAAAAGTGATCATATCTTCAACTCCTGCCGCGCGCGCGTTCATTTTCGCTGCCTGAATTGCCTGGGAGTCATGGTCGGAAGCAATGATAACCGGAGTATCTCCGGACTTTCCGGAAGATTTGGAACTGATGGCCGTCCATGTTTCAGGCCGATACCAGTTGCAATGCATAAATCCGTAATTCGTACGGAAACTTCCCGGGGAAATGTTTCGTGCCATCAATGCGGCTTCAATGGCCAATGTTCCGCTTCCACACATCGGATTAATGAAAACAGAACGTTTATCCCATCCGGTAGCCATCACCACTGCCGCCGCGAGTGCTTCCATCATGGGCGCCTTCCCGGGAATTTTCCGGTAGCCATGTTTGGCAATTGTCTCACCGGAAGTATCCAGGTAAACGGCCACTGTATTTTCAACCCAGTGAAGGTAAATGACGGTGCCGGACATATCCGGACCTGAATCCGGCCGAACCCCGAGTTTATCACTCATCCTGTCAACAATGGCATCTTTCATTTTCATAAAAGCGAACCTGTTGTCGCGTATATGATCATTTTTCACATATCCGTGAACACTTACATAGCCTTTTTCAGGTATGATTTTCTCCCACGGTACGCGCAATAATTCCTTGTAAAGAACATCTGGTCCCGGCGCCCTGAATTCATCAATCAGCAATAAGACCCTGTTGGCGGTACGAAGATTCAGATTCAAACGCATGGTATCCTCCAGGTTTCCCTGGATCCATACAGCAGTTCGCTCTACACGCTCGATTTGGAATCCAAGTGCTGCTATCTCCTGTTCAAGCCATTGCGAGAGATGCGGAAAGCATTGAATGATAATGCGTTGTTTCAATTTATAATGCAAAACATTTTCTTTATTGATGGGGTTTCATTTAAAAAATTAATCCGTAATTTAAAAATTCATTATTCAACCTAATTAAAATTAAATACTATGTTGAAGAAAGTTACTAAAATTAGCCTGCTTGCCTTTCTTTTTGGGGGATTCATCTTTTCATCATGTACTCCAAAATACACAGCCAGTTTCAATAATTCACGGGAGTTCTACAAAGGGGAAACCCAGGTTGTAAAAAATGACCCTGTGAAAGCAGTTGAAGAAGAACAAGATGTGATAACCCAGGCTCCGGAAGAAGCACCGGAAACAATGGTTGCCAGCACAGATAAGAAAGCTGTTGTAGCACAACTGGCAGAAATTCCTTCTATCAAGAAAATTGTTGAGGAGCATAAGGAGAATGTTGCCAACCTGAAGTCATCAGAGCTTGATCAGAAAGAATTGCAGAAGGAGATCCGTAAAGAAGAAAAGCGGGCGCACAAACAAGTAAAGAAGCAACTTGTACGTGAAATCAAAGAAATTAAAAGCGTGAAGGATACCGATTCAGCGCAAGCCATGAATAAGAAGATATTCATTGGTATTGTTGTGGCTGCTGCCGGTATTATCATTGCGATCCTCGCTTCAGGCGGAATCGGTGCGGTAGCCATCATTATTGGTGTCGGATTGATTGCGTGGGGAATCATCGAACAGGGCGGGGTCTAAAAAACTTCACCACAAACCAAATAAAAAAAGCGCTGAAATTCAGCGCTTTTTTTATGCTCTTCGCTCTATGATTATAGGTTCTCGGAAGAAGCCTCCGCGCTGAAATACTCACGGTTCATCCGCGCAATATTCTCGAGCTTGATACCTTTCGGGCATTCGGCTGAACAGGCACCCGTATTTGTACATGCCCCGAATCCTTCAGCATCCATCTGCGCAATCATTTTTTCAGCACGCGATTTCCGCTCTACCTGTCCCTGGGGGAGCATGGCAAGCTGTGAAATCTTAGCGGATGTAAACAACATGGCGGAAGCATTTTTACATGCTGCCACACAGGCACCGCATCCAATACATGTTGCAGAATCAAAAGCCTCGTCAGCAATTGATTTGGGAATCGGAATTTCATTGGCATCCGGGACACCTCCTGTATTTACCGAAACATAACCGCCAGCCTGAATGATCCTGTCAAATGAGCCACGGTCAACAACCAGGTCTTTGACGACAGGAAATGCCTTCGCACGCCATGGTTCAACAGTAATCGTATCCCCATCCCTGAAGCTCCTCATATGGAGCTGACATGTGGTTGTCTGCTTGGGGCCATGTGGTTTTCCATTGATATACATACTGCACATACCACATATACCTTCACGGCAATCATGGTCGAAATGCACAGGGTCCTCTCCTTTTTGTACTAAATCTTCGTTCAGGACATCAAACATTTCAAGAAAAGACATATCCGGCGACACGTCATCCAGTTTATAGGTTACTAATCCGCCTTTGTCGTTGGCGTTCTTCTGTCTCCAAACTTTTAATGTAATCTTCATACTTAAATATTTCTATCCTTAGGGATTACTTATAACTACGTTGTGTCAACTTAACATTCTCGAATACCAGCGATTCCTTCTGAAGAATTTCAGGTTTCTCGGGGCCTGTATATTCCCAGGCCGCCACATAGCTGTATTCGTCATCCTTACGCTTGGCTTCCCCCTCTTCGGTCTGGGATTCCTCACGGAAATGCCCTCCACAGGACTCATCCCGGTTGTAGGCATCGTCAATCATGAGTTCACCGAGTTCCAGGAAGTCGGCAACACGATTTGCTTTTTCAAGCGACTGATTAAGTTCATCATTTCCTCCTACTACTTTCACGTCATTCCAGAATTCCTCGCGCAGCTTCTGAATCTCTCCTTTGGCCTTTTTGAGGCCTTCAGCATTCCGTGACATGCCACAATACTCCCACATGATATGACCCAATTCCTTATGGAACTGATCTACAGTCTTTTTGCCATTCACGGCAAGAAGCTTTTCTATCTTACCTGAAACTTCACTTTCAGCCTTTTTAAATGCATCATGATCAACCGAAATCTTATCATAAGGCGTTTGCGCCAGGTAATCACCTATGGTATAAGGGATTACAAAATAGCCATCGGCAAGACCCTGCATCAGCGCACTTGCGCCCAATCGGTTTGCACCGTGATCAGAGAAGTTAGCCTCCCCGATTGCATAAAGGCCGGGTATCGACGTTTGCAAATTATAATCTACCCACAATCCACCCATGGTATAATGAACTGCAGGGAATATCTTCATAGGTGTTTCATATGGATTATCACCTGTGATTTGTTCGTACATATCAAACAGGTTTCCATATTTACTGGCAATGAGATCCTTACCATCCCGTTTAATAGCATCTGCAAAATCAAGGAATACGGCAAGCCCGGTTTTATTAACACCACGTCCCTCATCGCATACATACTTGGCATTCCGCGAGGCTACATCCCTTGGCACCAGGTTTCCGAATGAAGGGTATTTTCTTTCAAGGTAATAGTCCCGTTTGCCTTCAGGAAGATCAGTTGGCTTCAAACTTCCATTTCTGATTTTTTCGGCATCCTCAACCGTTTTGGGAACCCAAACCCGGCCGTCATTACGCAACGACTCAGACATCAGGGTTAGCTTCGACTGATGATCTCCCGAAACTGGAATACAGGTTGGGTGAATCTGCGTAAAGCATGGGTTGGCGAACAGTGCACCTTTCTTATGCGCACGCCACGCGGCGGTCGCATTCGATCCCATCGCATTCGTCGACAGGTAAAATACGTTTCCATATCCACCTGTCGCAAGTACCACAGCATGAGCGCTGTGCGACTCAATCTTGCCTGTGATCAAGTTTCGCGTGACGATCCCGCGGGCTTTTCCGTCAACAAGTACCAGGTCCAGCATCTCATGACGAGGGAACATCTGTACCTTGCCGTTAGCAACCTGGCGACTTAACGCACTGTAGGCTCCTAAGAGTAATTGCTGTCCTGTCTGGCCGCGGGCATAGAAAGTTCGTGAGACCTGGGCACCACCGAATGACCGGTTGGCCAGCAGTCCGCCATACTCACGTGCAAACGGCACACCCTGAGCCACACATTGATCTATAATATTTACACTCACCTGCGCCAGGCGGTAAACATTTGCTTCACGAGAACGGTAATCACCGCCCTTGATAGTATCATAAAATAATCTGAAAACACTGTCGCCGTCATTCTGATAATTCTTGGCAGCATTAATTCCACCCTGCGCCGCGATACTATGCGCCCGTCTCGGACTATCCTGAAAACAAAACGCTTTCACATTGTATCCAAGCTCACCAAATGATGCGGCAGCAGAAGCGCCTGCAAGACCCGTTCCCACAACGATAATGTCATACTTTCGCTTATTCGCAGGGTTAACGAGTTTAATGTTGAATTTATGCTTATCCCATTTCTCCGCTAACGGGCCTTCCGGTATTTTAGAATCTAGATTCATCTATTCGCTAATTTTATAATGCTCACTTAGTTCAGGTACATCAGGATCGGAATACTTGCAAACAATGCAGGAATCACGATGGCAATCAGAGATCCAACTACCTTAATAGCCGGATTGTACTTGGGGTGATTAAGTCCGAGGGTTTGAAACGCACTTTGAAATCCATGGAACAAATGGAACATCAGACCGATCATGGCAACCACGTACAGGATCACCAGCCAGAGTTGGCCAAATGCAGTGCTCACCACTGTGTACAGGTCCTTGTATTCAACGCCGCCATATTCCGTCATCGGAATATCCCCGAATTTCATCTTCCACCAAAAATTATCTAGGTGGATCACGAGGAAAATGAAAACAATGGTTCCAAGAAAGCCCATATTTCGCGAGCTCCAGGTACTGTTTGTTGAAGCACCGGAAACCTTGTATCCCACAGGGCGTGCACTACGGTTCTTGATCGTAAGCAACAGTGCCCAGATAATATGGATCACGAAAGTGGCGTACAGCAGATACGATGTAGTCTTGATGATGGAATTCGTTGTCATGAACTTAGCGTACACGTTAAACGACTCTCCTCCGTCGTCTGCGAGCAACTGCAGATTCCCGGCCAGATGTACCACCAGAAAAATAATAAGAAATAAACCTGTCGCCGCCATCAATAATTTGCGGCCCAGGGTACTCGACAAGGCATTTGTCAACCAACTCATATAATCAATTTCAGGGTTTTAAATGAATTTCCAGACGCACCAAAGTTACTCCCGGCATGTCTATCTTCCAATATGTCCCACTATTTTAAGACATTCTAAATTAGAATACCTCATTACTTGTCATATGAACAATTTAAAGACTAAATGTTCACGATGATGAAACTGACTAACTCATAAAAAAGTATCAATACGGCAGAAGTAAACAGCAGTATGGGCAACAGCAGTCCTTCGCGCTTTAAGTTTGAAATCATATCGTAAAAAAATTTCTTCATCCAGTATCGATGTTGACATTCCTATGCCAAAATCGATACCAAAAAGAAAAATGCCTTAATTTCGCCAAAACAGAGCATTCACACAGTCAACAATTTCCCATTTTTGGAATTATTCCCAAATTGGGACAATTTCAAAACCATGTTCAACGACCCTGGCGCATTATTAACGATCATTTTAATCATTGTATCCACAGGTTTTATACTGGATACCCTACTGGATATTTTCAATTTGAAGGTGGAGAAATCTGAAATTCCTGCGGAAATCAGCGCTTTCTATGATAAAGATCGTTACCGGTCCTCCCTCATGTACCACCGGGATGTGACTAAATTCGGGCTACTCACCAGTATTGCCGGATTTGCACTCACGTTTCTAATGCTTTATTTAGGGGGTTTCGGCTGGATCGACAACCTGGTTCGGGAATATGTAACAAGTGATCTGTGGCTGCCGATTGCCTTTTTCGGCGTGATTTTCATTGCTTCAGATATTTTAACATTACCCTTTCAATATTACAGAACCTTTGTGATCGAAGAGAAATACGGCTTCAACAGGTCCAGCATCAAAACGTTTTTAGTGGATAAGATCAAAGGCTATTTCCTGGGCGCCCTGATTGGAATCCCGATACTTTTGCTGCTCATTTTCCTGATTGAACAGATGGGAACAGATTTCTGGTGGATTTTCTGGATCGTGGCAGCCTTGTTCATCTTGTTTATTAATGCATTCTACACAAGTCTCATTGTACCTCTTTTTAACAAACTGACCCCACTCGAAGAAGGTGAACTGAAATCTGCCATTGAAGCCTACAGCAGCAGTGTGGATTTTCCGCTTCAGAATATCTATGTAATTGATGGCTCAAAACGAAGCTCGAAGTCAAACGCATTCTTCTCAGGTCTGGGCAAACGTAAAAAAGTTGTCCTGTATGATACACTTATTCAAAATCATTCGACGGAGGAGCTGGTAGCGGTACTGGCCCATGAAATTGGACACTATAAACGAAATCATATTCTGAAAGGATTCATCCTGAGCATAGTACAAACGGGGCTCATGCTTTTTATCATGTCCCGCGTTATATTCAATGAAAACTTTTCATTCGCCCTCGGGGCTGAAAATTATGGGATACACTTGAACCTCCTCACATTCACGCTTCTCTACTCGCCCATATCAACTATCCTGGGCATCATCTCCAATCTTATCAGCCGAAGGCATGAATTCCAGGCGGATGCCTATGCAACGATGACCTATCGCGGGGATGCGATGAAAAACGCATTGAAAAAACTGTCCGTCGATAATCTGAGTAACCTTTATCCGCATCCGGCATACGTATTTGTCAACTATTCGCACCCCCCGCTCCTCAGTCGGTTGTCTGCAATTGATCAGACAGCTTCACGCCGCCATT
Source organism: Cyclobacteriaceae bacterium (assembly GCA_050289805.1). GTDB lineage: Bacteria > Bacteroidota > Bacteroidia > Cytophagales > Cyclobacteriaceae > JAUILA01. Next base: position 143,572 of record JBNKGL010000002.1, on the reverse strand, counting down.
GAACAACACTGTATCCAATTGCTGCGAAAAACAGTAAAAACAAGAGAAGTATTGAGATCAACATGATTGTATTTCCGACTGCGTAGGTACTGGGCTCGAATGAGAACGTTATTGTATGCGTACCCGCAGGAATTTCCAGGGCCCTGAGCACATAGTTCGCCCTGATCATCTGAGCTTCTGTTCCATCAATAGTAACTTTCCAACCTTTCGGATAATAGATTTCAGAGAATACCGCGAATCCTTCTGAAGGATTATCTGTCTTATATACAATGTGATTCGGAAGGTAGGATTCAACACTTATGGAGCCGCCCGCCTGGTATTGATTCCTGATGCCGCTGAATTTAGTAACATCCACCACTGCTGACTGCCGCGTATCGATCTCACATGTCTGCTGAAGCTCCTCATCCGGTGACTCAACCGGCAGAACCGAATTCACAAACCAGGCATTTCCATTGATAGCATTATTGGGAATAATGTTATCCCGTTCGGGTCCGAATACAATATATTTTGTGTTCAGCATATTGATAACACCATATCCTGAAAGATCTGAATTTCCAGATTGCAACCCCTGGATCATTTCCTGAATTTCGGGGTCGATACAATTATCGATCAAATCCTGGTAACGCCTGATCTTCGCACCATGATAGCCCCCCAGTGACTGATGGAAATAGGAAGTCCTGGCTTCGCTCCACGGATTTTGCAAATTGAGTACCCGGTAGCCTGGTTGCTTATCCTTCAATATCTCCTTATCTGCATTCGTTGCCACGAAAAAGCTGTTATCCGATTTTCTTCGGTAATTGTCATCACCAAAATAACGTACATCCACCATCCACGAATCCACCAAAACGAGAATCACCAAACCGGCCACCCAGATGAAGGGTTTTAATTTTCCAATCCAACCAAAATAAACCAGTGCACCCCCAAGCAGCACAAATAATAATGAGCGCAACGCATCCGACCGCATGAGTGAAGCCCGGTCATCCTGAAGGGCGTTCAAAAACCATTGAGGAAGCTGCTCCTCACCAGCTCTTGTAAATCCCGCCATACCGGCAAACAGCACTATCAGGATGCACAGACCTGCAGGTATGCCAACAGCAATCAGAAGTTTCTTTCGGTTCTTTTGATCGGGCTTAGATTGCATCAGACTTTCAAGACCGATCATCCCGAGCAATGGCATAGCCAATAATGGTAGAATGATGGCAAATGTTACAGACCTGAATTTGTTATAGCCTGGAAAATAATCAAACATGGCATAGTTGAACCAGGCCAGGTTATCACCATAGCTTAGAAGAATACCCAGAATTGAAATCGTTACAAGCCAGATTACGTATCGCTTTTCAGCGAAAACAATACCGAGGATAAACAGAAATACGATCACGGCTCCGGCATAATAGGGAGATGAATAGGGTTGCGGGCCCCAGTATGCCCCTGAATAACGTGCCAGCTGATTAGCCAGTTGTGGATCGGGAGCGGTTCTCAGCGCCTGTAATGTTTCGCTGTCCTCATCCTGTACGAATAAATGAGCACTGGTACCACCCAGAAAATTCGGGATGAACAATGTCATTGGTTCATACAATCCGTATGAATACTGAAAAGCATAATCTTTCTTCAAACCTGATTCATTTTCCCCGTTATCCTGATCTGATTGAAGTTCTGAAACACCCCGCATGGAATAACGGCTGTATTCAGAGATAGAATTGAATTTTCCATAGAAGGTTCCGAACGCAAGAAGTGCAGCGAGCACAAGGATACCTGCCGTTTTCAGAAATGCTGTCACCTTACTTTCCCTCAGATAATAGATAAACTGGATGAGTCCATACAGGACTACAAAAAACAGCAGGTAATAGGTTATCTGAAGGTGATTATCACGCAACTGGAGCGCAACCGCAAGGGCAGTGAGAGCGCCTCCCAGCCAGAGATTCCGGGTAAAGGCAAGGTGAATGCCCGCGAGTACTAACGGCATAAATGCGATAGCCCCGATTCGTGCATTATGGCCTGCGGCCAGTCCGATGATCAGGTAACTACTCAACCCGAAAGCAAGTGCACCACCTATAGCCAGGTAGGGACGAACCCTGAATACAAGCAGTAAAATATAGAAGGAGACCATTGCCAGGAACACATTTCGTACCGGGTGGGGCAATCCAAGAGAGACAGCAATCTTAAAGTTTGTAAGCAGGCTGTCGCTCCATTTGACATCCACCAGGTAGGCTGGCATTCCACTGAACATTGAATTAGTCCAAAGCGGCTCTTCTGCTGAGGTTTCGCGATTTTCAATTATTTCCTGCGCCCCGCCTTTCCATTGATTTATATCATGTTGATCGAGCGACCGTCCACTGAAGAAAATCGGGGAGAAAAAAATAATGGTGACGACTAAAAACACCAAAATAGCAACCAGATGAGGCAGGATATGTGCCCGGAAAGATATTTTTCGCATAGTGTACGCTTAAGCTGACCTGTAAATTAGAAAAGAATCATCATGTGAAAAAATTCGGGAAGCGATCATTTTCGCCCCTTCCTCAAAAAATTCTGCCGTTCTTCCGGCGTATCGATGCTATCAAGTTTATACGACATTGCATCATCGATCATGATGGTATGAATATCCTGTTGCTGGAGAAATTGCCGAAGGCTGCTTTTTCCTGACGAAGCATATTTGCGAAGACTGTCAAGAACCGATGGTTCCCAAATGCTGAGAAGTGGTTCAGCCTTGCCGTCCCTCATCAGGCAGGTTACCACTTTGTTCGCATCACGCTGCCGGAAAAGCCGGTTGATCAATGCACGGTCAACGCCGGGCATATCGATTCCCATGACCATCCATGCCGCCCGGTCATTGGATTCAAGCGCGGCAAGAATCCCGCCTATCGGTCCGTTTCCTGCAGAATGGTCCTTTAACAATAATTCTGCCGGCATATCAGGTATTTGATTCTCATCCTGCACTGAAAAGTAGACCTCCCGACAATAAGGAGCGATCAGCTGCGCAGAATAGGCCCATTGCGGCCGGTCATGATATATAAGTTCCGCCTTATTTTCCCCCATTCGGGTGCTGGGGCCGCCGGCCAGTATTAAACCGTAGATAGGTGCTTCAATCACGAATATTAAAAAATTTAATTTCAGTAAAAATAAGGAATTACCCCTTCTTTCGATAAAGATGCCCTTATCTCATCGTTAATTTTGCATCTTCACCGACGCCTCCGGATGAGCTTTGAACGATCTTTGTACAAATCTGATGAATTCATTTGTGTTATTATCATAAAACTGCTGAAATCCCTATTTTTGCAAACTGCCGGCAATGCCGCAGCATTCAAAAAGATCCAATAGTATGTTTGATAATTTAAGTCTTAAGCTAGAGAAAGCATTCCAAACCCTCAAAGGACAGGGAACCATTACAGAAGTGAACGTAGCCACCACTGTAAAGGAGATCCGACGTGCCCTCATCGATGCCGATGTCAACTTTAAGGTTGCGAAGGAAGTTACCGATGAGATCAAGGAACAGGCACTTGGAAAAAATGTCCTCACGGCTGTTTCTCCGGGTCAGTTACTCACAAAAATCACGAATGATGAGCTTACGCGCCTCATGGGTGGCAGTAACGAAGACATTGATCTGAGCGGTAACCCGGCGGTAATCCTTATCGCGGGTCTGCAGGGTTCTGGTAAGACAACATTCTCCGGCAAGCTTGCACATTATCTTAAAAAGCAGGGAAAGCAGGTAATGCTCGTTGCCTGCGATATTTATCGTCCAGCAGCGATTAATCAGCTGCAGGTGCTGGGTGAGCAGATTGGGGTTGAAGTTTTTGCGGAACCTGAGAATAAGAATGCGGTTGACATCGCCAACAAAGCCATCAACTTTGCCAAAGAAAACAGCAAACGGATCGTAATTGTCGATACCGCCGGTCGTCTGGCAGTGGATGAAGAAATGATGAATGAGATTGCTGCGCTTAAAAAAGCCCTCAATCCTTCAGAAACATTGTTTGTTGTCGATTCCATGACGGGTCAGGATGCTGTCAATACAGCGAAGACTTTTAATGAACGACTGGATTTCGATGGCGTTGTACTTACAAAACTCGATGGTGACTCACGTGGTGGTGCCGCCATATCCATCCGAAGAGTTGTTGAAAAACCCATCAAGTTCATCAGTACAGGGGAAAAGATGGATGCCATCGATAAATTCTACCCAGACCGAATGGCAAACAGGATCCTCGGCATGGGTGATGTCGTTTCGCTGGTAGAAAAGGCCCAACAATCCTTTGATGAAGATGAAGCACGACGGTTGAACAAAAAGATTCGCAAGAATCAATTTGATTTCAACGATTTCCTATCCCAGCTGGAACAGATCAAAAAAATGGGAAATATTAAGGACTTGCTTGGAATGATACCCGGAATGGGCAAGGCGTTACGGAATATCGACGTTGACGACGACTCCTTCAAGCCCGTAGAAGCCATCATTCGATCAATGACGATTCAGGAACGTGAAAATCCGGACATCATTAATGGCAGCAGAAGGAAGCGTATCGCAGAAGGAAGCGGTACGTCTGTTCAGGAAGTGAATAATCTGCTGAAGCAATTCCAGGATATGAAGAAGGTAATGAAGACCATGAATAAAATGGGCGGCGGGAAACGCGCGATGAATGCGCTCAATCCCTTCGGCAATTAATTATAGATAAAAAATTTATTGGTTTTCGATTCCTGATCAAGGATGTGCTTCCTGAAGCGTACCCGCTCGTAAAGGAATTTCTCCCGTTTTTCTTTTTGAAGAATCTGAAGGTATGCAAGCCTGTCCTGTATATCAAGATCCAGTTCATTGGCTACATCATGAATCATCATACTCGTTCCGAGGTCCTTTTGATCCTTATCTGACATATACGCCCGGAAAAGGGTATCGAGTTCACCTCCAACCTGGAAGTCGGGAAAGTCAAGTATATGTATGTTACCTCCGGGATAGAGCTTGCCGGGAAACTGCATAAAATAATCGATGAGAAGGAAAATGTCCCCTCCGCGGCATACGATGTCTGATTCCCCAGTGGGATGTCTCTTGATCACCCGTTCCAGGTTCAAAATTGTTCCTAACTGATAACGATTGTTAAGTCCGGAATATAAAATACCAAATTGCCCCTCTCCTGCTTCCACATCTTCCAGTAATTGCCGGTACCTCGGTTCGAAAATATGCAACGGCACGATTTCGCCTGGCAATGGCAAAATACTTAATGGAAATATTGGAAATTTCTTTGTCTCATGCATTTAACTTTTAACACCCGTCGATGGACATTGTTTCAATTTTCAACGGGAATAATCGAATGAACCGGACCCTTCGATAAGGTATCCCGTCCGTTTAAAAATGACAATTCAATCAGAAAGGAATATCCATGCACTTTGCCCTCCAGTTTTTCCACCAGTTTAGCTGCTGCTGCCGCCGTTCCCCCCGTCGCCAGGAGATCATCATGAATCAGGACCTTGCAACCGGGCTGTAAGGCATCTGTATGTATTTCAATGGTTGCTTCTCCGTATTCCAGCGCATAGGAATGAGAGATCTTTTCATAGGGTAATTTCCCTGACTTACGTACAGGTATAAAAGGCACACCAAAATGCATTGCTAACAGCATCCCAAATAAAAATCCACGTGATTCGATACCGGCAATCGCATCGGGAGGGTCATTTTTAAAGGGCTCGGCAAGCGCGCTTACGACATCCGCGCATGATTCATGATCGGCAAGCAAAGGTGTAATATCCTTAAAAATGATTCCTTCTTTCGGAAAATTCCTGATATCCCGAATTTTACTTTTAATTTTGGAAAGATCTTTCATAGAACTAAAATACCAATTGAATGGCTATCACGACAACACATATTACAGATTATGTATACAACGCGCAGAACGACTATGGGCATTCGGCCAGAATTGATATGCGGGAAGGTGACAAGGAACATCTTGGGCCTATGGAATTGGTTTTATCTGCCTTGTCTGGCTGTGTAGCTGTTGAAGTTGCACTGATGATCAAAAAAAGGAGAAAAACCCTGGAGGCTATGGAAATTCGCGCGGAAGGCGACCGAAACGAAAACCCTCCGAGAAGTTATACTGCCATTCGGCTGCTTTTCATTATTACTTCTCCTGATGCTGAAATGGAAGAAGTTCAGAAAATAATAACCCTAAGCCTTGAAAAGTATTGCTCGGTAGCAGATTCCCTGAAAGCAGGTATCACCGCTTCCTGTGAAATACGTCGGGGACTCCTGGAAAAAGAGTAGTTTTATTTGCCGAAGGCCTCTACAGAATAGTCAAGATTCGTAGAAAATACCGGGAAACTTACTTTGATCGCTGCGTAGAAGCCCCGCTTTTTCAGGCCGGGACGCATGCCAATTTCTCCACCGTATGCCCATGACAGCGTTCGGTTAAATTTACCTTCCAGTCCGAGTCTGAATCCTACCTTGCTTGTTTCAACAACATCGGTAGCATAGGGTTCATCCTGGAAGAATACATCATCCACTGTAAGTTTGGGTGTAATGATCAGGTCAAAGAAGGCGGTCAGGATCAGGTCATCAACACCTTCCTGGTAATTATTATCGAAATCGACAGCGACATTGCGTATCCAGGTAATGGATGATCCTACATATACACCTGCACCGGCCATATTACCGTAAACAAAAATATCCCGGGGATCACCGAATTCATCCGGTAGTGTAGCGGGTAATGGGTTTCCCTCTGCGTTTACAAAATCTGTTACGGATCCGCCCTGATCTTCGAGCGCACTCTTCAAATCTACGGAAGTATCATAAAATATTCCGCCGAGTCGGATGCCTACAATTTTACGCAGTGTACAGGGTACTTCAGCATTTAAGGGCACCCTGGCGGCCCATTTACCATCCTTATAACTCTTTTTATACAATACCATTTTAGTGGTGGAGCTCTTTTCGTAATCTTTCAAATGGTATGTTGCGCCGAATTCATACAGGTTGAAAATATTGGCTTCATTCTCCATATCATTATTGCGCTCCGCGAGATCCCTGGAAAGATCAAACTTTCGGGTATAACTTTTCCGGGCATGAGCACGGAAAGTCATCTTGTCCTTCCAGATATAAGTAGCCTCCAATCCGAAACCTGCGTTTACATTCGCTTTCCATAATTCACCGTAAATAGGTTGAAAATGAACAAAAAGCTTACTGATTGAATATGGCTCATCGTAAAGCTCCTCGTATGTTACAGGCACTTTATCCCGACGGTCCTGTGCTTGGGAAAATGAAATAAAGCACAGCGAAGCAAAAAATAACAATAACTTCTTCACGAACTCCAAGTTAAAAAATGATACGATCGTATTATAAAATAATGTCCAATGTAAGGCATTTTTCCTAGTCAAACAACACAAAAATGCACTATACCTTACGAGGCACTCTATTTATGACACTAAATTCAGATTCGTAACCGAGCCAAGTATTTTTTCACGATTCACCCGGATTGATCATATTTTTTAATATTTTCCGGTGATAATTATGCCATGAAAATCAGAAGAAAGCAAAATAATTGCCTTAACTGCGGTGCGTCACTTGACGGCACTTATAATTATTGTCCCCTGTGCGGACAGGAAAATAACGACAATAATGTTTCTTTCGGAACCCTGATCAATGATTTCTTTTCAAACTATTTCGCCTTTGATTCACGGTTCGCCAAGAGTGCGGGTCCGTTTTTGTTTAAGCCTGGTTTTCTGACCAATAAATATATGGAAGGTAAGCGCATGACCTATGCGCATCCTTTGCGGGTGTACCTAATTGTCAGTTTATTCTATTTCTTCGTGTGCACGCTCGTGGTGAAGGATATGCTGCAGCAGACGAGTCAATTTCAGAAATCAGTTGAGGACACTGCAAACCTTTCTTTTCTCGACAAAAAAGACAGGGAAGTTCTGAAAGAAACCCTGTCTGCCAAATCCATGGAAGAGGTTTTGCAGGAAATGGATGAAAGCGGAGAGGCCGATTACAAAACTCTTTCCCGTGCAATCCGGGAAAATACAACTGCAGAAGAACGAGCAAAACTTCAGAATAATCTGAATGCGTTTATGCTGGACTCGCTGCTGCTTGACCCCCAGGACTCAAGCTCTATAATGAAAATGGATATTACGGGCTTAAATGATCCGGTTAAAACCAGCATCAGTGTTGATACGTCCTCCAACTTCTTCCTGTTTGAGCAGTTCGAAAAGTTATATGAGATGTCCAAAAATGATGAGCTTTCCGAAGAGCAGATTATAGACTCTTTGAGTACGGAGCCCATTACGGGATTTGAGCGCTATGCTTCCACGCAGGGGATTAAAATAATGAGGGCTGAGAGGGAACAGGTAGGAGCCTATATCGTTAAAAACCTGCCAATCATGATGCTGATCTTAATCCCTATTTTCGCGGGCGCCTTAAAATTGCTGTACATTCGTCGACCTTTTCTCTACATAAATCACATCATTCATGGTTTTCATCTTCACTCCTTTGCCTACTTCACCTACGGACTAACCCTGATCTTTACTTATTTCGTGATTGAAAGTGATGGCGTAAGTTCTTTCATCAATTTCCTGGTTTACGTTTTGGTTACCACATATGCATACATTTCATTTTTGCGTGTTTACAAGCAGGGATGGTTTAAAACACTTGTGAAATTCAATTTGGTCGGCTTCATCTACCTGATCCTGATCACAACCTTTTTCATCCTTGAAATGATTGCATCATTCATGATGTATTAATGAATGGATCTCATCACTTCCCTGGTCGCGGAGAGAATATGATCTGTTTCTGTTGGTGTGATCGCTGTGGAAATGAATAATGATTCGAACTGCGATGGTGCCAGGTATACCCCTTTCTCGAGCATTCCCCTGAAATATCTTCCGAACAATGCTGTATCACATTTCTTTGCTGAGTCCATATCAATTACCGGTTCTTCCGAAAAAAACAGGCTTACCATGGATCCGATCGTATTGATGGTATAGTCCTTTCCGATCTCGTTTAAAATTTCCCTATACCCTGAAACAATGGTATGGGTAGTCTCTTCGATCCGGGTATAGACCTCAGGATGGTTACGCAAATACCGAAGTACTGAAAGTCCGGCTGCCATGGCAACGGGATTTCCGGATAGTGTGCCTGCCTGGTAGACAGGACCCTGGGGCGAAACGAAATCCATGATTTCCTTTCGGCCTCCATAGGCTCCCACGGGCATTCCTCCTCCAATTATCTTTCCGAGGGTAGTCATGTCGGGCTCTACTTCAAGGCGTTCCTGGGCACCGCCCTGTGACAGACGAAACCCCGTCATCACCTCGTCAAAAATAAGTACAATGCCGGCCTTATCACATATTGACCTGAGACCTTCAAGAAAACCAGCCGAAGGGAGTACACATCCCATATTTCCGGCAACAGGCTCCACAATGATGGCAGCTATTTCATCCGGATTCTCCAGCACAAGCTTCTCCACAGAGTCCAGGTCGTTGAATCTGGCAATTAAGGTATCAGCAGCAGTGCCAGGCGTAACTCCCGGACTATCGGGAGTGCCCATGGTCATGGCGCCGCTACCGGCCGCGATGAGAAAAGAATCTCCATGGCCATGATAACAGCCATCAAATTTAATGATCTTGTTTCTTGCCGTAAAGCCCCTCGCAACTCGTATTGCCGACATGGTAGCTTCCGTACCGGAATTTACCATCCGCACTTTTTCAACAGAAGGGACCATTTGAGTAATCAAACCGGCCATCTGAACTTCCTTTTCGGTAGGAGCGCCGAAGGACAGGGAATCATGAATGGCCTCCCTAACAGCATCCTCAATGATCGGGTGGGAATGTCCCAGGATCATGGGGCCCCAGGAATTGATGAGTTCCACGAACTTATTGCCATCCTCATCATAAACATAGGCACCTTCTGCGCGGCGTATAAATAGTGGATCTCCGCCAACGGCTTTAAAAGCGCGTACAGGTGAATTTACGCCTCCGGGTATAAATTTCTTTGCCTCTTCGAAAAGTTTTTTGCTGCGTTCGGTTATCATTTACTTTCCTCCATCGGACGAGTCTCAATCACCGTTTTCATTTTGTTTCCACCGATTTCAAGAATCGGAACCAACTGGTTGTCCTGTGCATTCCTGTACTCGAATCCATTGGTAATCGCTCCTTTCATCTTCCCGGCTTCCATCCATCCGACCTGTGGGAAATTTCCATAATTTTTCAGGCTTTGTCCCAAAAACATTGCGATTTCAAATCCCTTCTCCGAATAATCTGAAGGCACCTCCCTGTGTTTTCTTATATATTTTTTACGGAAGTCCGCATAACCCGGCTGCTGCTTATTTACGAAGCCCGGGGCATACATCGTAACGCCAAGTCTTTCGTAAACTTCATAATTAACAACCGGTTGCTCCATCCAGTCGGCCGACCCGATTATTTTGATGGAATCACCGCGAGTCTCAACCGCACTAATCACCTTTGAAAAAATCAGGCTGTTTGATGATGCCACAAAAATATGCCCGATACTATCAGATTGAATAGCCATATTTTCACGGCCCTCTTCGGAGGCTGCTTCTTTAATACTCTCGCTGGATAGAAGAATTTCAAGTATTTCCCGTGTTCTGTCCTTGTCAATACCCACAACAATTGAAAGCTTACCTCCCAGCTCATTGTAATGATCTGCATATGCCTGTGCAAGTAACCGGTCATTACTGGTCTCACCGTACATTACAATTCCTGGTTTATCTCCGTATTTCTCAAAAGTATAGTTCGCCATTACCTCCCCGATGGTTAAAACGGATGGGTTGTACATGAAGTAAAACGGATTATCATTGATGAAGTCCGGGGCGCTGGTAAGCGGATTGAACATGTTAATTCCGTATTGGTGACTGAATTCATTCACCATCTTTGTTGGCCCGGGAAATAACGGACCGATAATCAGATCCATACCCTTCAATTCATCCTGCTGAAGAATAGCACGTGTTGCGGTTGTATCCCGTTGCGTATCATACGCAAATACTTCGATGTTCACCCCGGTCTTTCGCAAACTGTCAAAGCCCATACGAAGTCCCTTGTAAAGATCAATCACAAACTCATTTACCCTTTTTTTGTCATTCGGCTTCAGTGATTTCACAAGAAAAGGCATCATCACAGCCACTTTGTATGAATCCTTTAGCTCGGAGGTATGTACTGAAGCCAGGTACTTGTCCGGGTCAAGGTTGTAGGTGTTTACAAGATTTTCAAGAGTCTCCCGTCCGTCCTGATCCAGTGCCGCCGTACTCAATTTGGCTGCATATATCTTGCCGATCACCGGCAATTTATATCGATCATAAATGGCCTTCATATCTGATGGTGTGGCATCAGGCATCAGGTAGTTATAGATAAGTCCCTCACTATCCTGCTTTATCTGCGGGTTTTTGATACCTGAAATAACATTCATGGCCAGAATATCATCATCATTATCAAAATATGTTATGGCCAGCCAGTAATTCACCTCATCTATCCGGGACCAGTTGGGAAAGCGCTCACGCGTTTGAACAAAAACATCCTGGGCCAGGTCTGTATACCCTGCCTTATAGGTTGACACCCCAAGATAATAGGATGCGTAGGCAGCAAACGGATTCTGAGGATCCCGTTTGATCAGCGGCTTGAATGCCTCCATCGCCAGGGCGTATTGCCCTTGCTTATACAGATCCTTGGCATTCAGGTATTGCTGCTGGTAATTAATCTGAGCCTGTAAAACCCCCGAAATAAAAATAAAGACAACAACGATCAGGTAAGATACTTTCTTCATAAATAGATTATTCCCATTCTATAGTTGCAGGCGGTTTTGAACTTATGTCATAAACCACCCGGTTTACTCCTTTAACGGAGTTAATAATTTCATTGGATACATCTGCCAAAAATTCATAGGGCAAATGGCACCAGTCTGCAGTCATTCCATCAACGCTTGTAACGGCCCTCAAACTCACAACACGTTCATAGGTTCGCTCATCTCCCATTACACCCACCGACTGTATCGGCAGCAACATGGCACCCGCTTGCCAGACATCATCATACAAACCATGCTGTTTTAGCCTGGTTATGAATACGTGATCCACCTCCTGTAATATCCTTACTTTCTCCGGGGTGATATCCCCGAGAATTCGAATACCCAGACCGGGACCAGGGAATGGATGGCGCCCTAAAATTGCATCATCAATCCCTAATGTCTTTCCTACCAAACGCACTTCATCTTTAAATAGTGTATTCAAAGGCTCCACAACCTTGAGCTTCATAAAATCCGGTAATCCACCTACGTTATGATGTGATTTAATGGTAGCCGATGGTCCTTTTACTGAAACAGATTCAATTACATCCGGATAAATTGTGCCCTGGCCAAGCCAGGCAACATCCTGAATCTTATGTGCTTCGTCATCAAAAACTTCGATAAACGTACGCCCGATAGCTTTGCGCTTTTCTTCAGGATCGGTTAACCCTTTCAGTGCATCATAAAATCGCTCGCGGGCATCCACGCCTGTGATATTCAGTCCCATTCCTTTATAGGAATTCAACACATCCTCAAATTCATTCTTCCGCAACAGTCCGTTATCCACAAAGATACAATGCAGACGGGGGCCGATCGCATGATGGATCAAAGTGGCCGCCACTGAGCTGTCCACACCTCCCGACAGGCCCATAACAACCTGGTCGTTGCCAATCTGTTCCTTTAATTGCGCCACAGTTGTTTCCACAAAAATATCAGGAGTCCAGTCCTGATGACAACCGCAGATATGGACCACAAAATTCCGGAGGAGCGTTTTTCCATGCTCACTGTGTGTCACTTCCGGATGGAATTGAATGCCATAGGTCTGTTCACCTTCAATTCGGTATGCGGCAACGTTCACCGAATGTGTGCTGGCAATAACTTCAAATTTGTCGCCAAGTTCGCTTATTGTATCCCCATGGGACATCCACACCTGCGAACCGATGCCAATTTCCTTCATAAGTTCGTTGTGCTGATCAACACGCGACAACTTTGCCCTTCCATATTCCCTGATTTCTGATGGAAGCACATTTCCACCTGATTTATGGGCCATCAGTTGCGCGCCATAACAAACCCCCAGTACCGGAACCTTGCCCCTGAATGAGCTCAGGTCAACATCCGGTGCATCCTCCTGTCGCACAGAACACGGGCTACCGGAAAGGATCACGCCCTTAATTTCACCGGTAATTTCAGGAATATTATTATACGGGTGTATTTCACAATAAACATTCAATTCCCGCACCCGTCGCGCGATCAACTGGGTATACTGGGATCCAAAATCAAGAATTAGAATCTGTTCAGACATGGCGCAAAAATAGTATGCTCACGGGGGAAATACTATGAAAATAAAAAAAAGAACCCTGAACTAGTGCTCAGGGTCCTTCTGAAAATTTATAACTATTTGGTTAATCCGGGACTCCGCTTTAAAAACTCATCATAGAGTTCAGTCTGTCGGCTTTCCATGGGGATTTTCCAACCATTAATAAACACCTGCTCAACCTTTGTCTGAGTTTCGAAAATATCACCATCGGCAATAAAGAGATTGGCTCTTTTTCCAACCTCAACAGATCCGGCCTTATCAGCAATTCCGAAGATCTCCGCTGGAATTATCGTAATTGATTTAAGCGCATTCTCCTTCCCTAAACCATAAGCTGCAGCAAAACCGGCATGATAAGGAAGGTTCCTCACATTCTCGGCTTCAGAAGTCCTGATCGCCACTTTAACTCCTGCTTTTTGCATCAGGCCGGCATTCGCATAGGCTTTGTCGTAACGGTCATAATTTCGTGTAGGCTGACTCAATACCGGCCCTGTAATAACCGGTATTCCGGCTTTCGCCAGCTCTTCGGCTACCCTCCAGCCTTCGGCAACTCCTGTAAAAATGACATCAAGCTTGTTTTTCTGAACCCATTCAATAGCTTCCTTAATGTCCTTTGCAGTGTTCACCTCAATCAGCAATTTTCCTTCGCCACGGACAATCGGCATTAATGCTTCCATTTCAGGATAGTAGCCGGCGTTTTCAGATTTATCAGAGAGGGCGGAATCAATTCGCGCGTAAGTCCGTGCTTTTTCCCAAACACTATTCAGTTCCTTTTTAGTCTTTTCAACTTCCTTCTCGATCTCTTCATCAGTTCTTCGATCCCACCATCCCCTGCGGCCGGTTACAGGGAAGTTCATAACAACTCCTTTAAACCCGGCAAACATCTGATCCGGAGTGTACCCATAAAGGTCAATCAATGCGGCGGTTCCGGAAATAATCCCCCCGGAAGGCACTGTCAAGGCAGTCGTCACACCGCTCACGCGCGTCACAGGAATTAATGCCGAGTTTGGATTCACCGCAGTAAGTGCCTGCATTTGTGGAATTATCTCACCTATTTCGCTGAAATCCCGCGTTCTGGGGTCTGAATTTACTTCCACAATTCCAAGTCGGGTGCCCCCGTCAATCATACCCGGGTAAATGGTTTTACCTGTGCAGTCCACTCTTTCTGCATCTCCGGGAATCGTAACATCGGTGCCTACCGCAGCGATTTTCCCATCCCTGATTATGACAGTGGCATTGCGTAACGTTCCATTGGTCACTGTTTCAACCGTAGCATTGGTGAGCGCGTAAACTCCTGTCTCCCCGGGTGAGGACTGAGCCATTGCAGCTGCTGCGATGAGCAGCATTCCCATGATCATACTTTTCTTTATAAATTTCATATTACCAGGGATTAATAGTTAAACAAAAATTCTGTACCCTGCATGCAACGATCCTGGTGTTCATGATCAGTCAGCATAACATCAATTTTCTCAGTCGGATCTGCATATATGCGCATATCATCCGGATCTTGTGAGCGATCGAACCGGACGATACCATCTACGATCGTCATCTCCGGAATCGCATAGATACTCAGCGGATGAGCACCAAAGACTACCACATCACCTTCCTTACCCTCTTCAATAGAACCAACGCGATCATCAATTCCAAGCTGGCGCGCAGGGTTGATTGTGATCAATCCAAGTGCTTCATCGTCTGTAAGGTCGCCATATTTTTGGGTCTTGGCTGCCTCATGATACAGGTGGCGAATCAATTCTCCTGAGTCTGAATTGATGGATGTTACCACACCGTTCCGTGTTAAAATAGCGGCATTGTAGGCTGTTGAATAATAAACTTCAAATTTATATGCCCACCAATCTGAAAATACAGATGCCATGGCTCCAAATTCTGCCAGTTCAGGTGCCACCTTAAAACCTTCATTCACGTGTTGAAATACCAGGCGCTTAATACCAAAATCCTTACATACCTGCATCAGCATGTAAATTTCATCCGCACGGTAGCTGTGACAATGAATAATGATATTACCACGCAGAATATCTGCAAGTGTTTCCATTCGCAGATCGTATTCTGGTGCCATCCCAACAAAACCCTTTTTGCTTTTATTGGAATTGTAGGTATCCCACTCCTTCATATATTCCTGAGCCTCGGAAAATGCCTGTCGAATGACAAACTCAACCCCCATACGTGTTCGGGGAACGATATTGCTTCCCTGTCCATGTACCCGTGTTGGGTTCTCACCAAGCGCGAATTTTATCGTGCGCGGAGCCCCATCCATTTTTAATACTTCAGGATCTGTCGTGCCATACCGATGTTTTATGGTCTCACACTGTCCGCCAATTGCATTTGCCGAACCGTGCATGGCATGACTGATAGTCACCCCCCCGGCTAGCGCCCGGTAGATGCCGATATCAAACGGATCCAGAGCATCACCAGTCGCGACTTCAGCCGTCACCGGACTTGTGGCTTCATTAATGGCATCCAGCGCTATATGCGAATGGGCATCGATAATTCCCGGCATCACATATTTACCTGTGCCATCCACTTCCTTCACGTCCTTCGGTGTTTTGAGCCCTGAACCGATTTTTTCAATTTTCCCATCACGGATAAGTACATCCGTATTTTCCAGGGTGCCATTCGTAATCGTTATTACCGTGGCGTTCTTAATAATGATGTCGCCCGTCTCCTGCGCAAAGGAAATGGCAGGTAACAGCAACAGAACAATGGTATATATTATATTTTTCATATTTCTTATTTTTTACGATGCCTGCTTTTATTGCGGAAGTTTCTGACCTTTAATCGGAAATTTTCCTATCGATCCACCATCGATCATTCCGGAAAAAGTATTCCCATCAACCTCCAGATCCACTTTCAGGGGTAGCTCACCATTTCCGTCGTTATACGTGAATTCAAACATCATATTTTTTCCGTCAACCGTAATGTTGTCAAGATCAAAACTGTAGCCGGACTGATTATCCTTTATCTCACCGGTATAGGATTCACCGGACTTCCGGATTAAAATCTGTCCCGTTCCGGTACCATTCGGCGTTTCCGCAGAATAAGACCAGGTCCCTTCCGGTCCTTCTGACTTTTTCCCATTCTTTGGAGATGCTTTTTTCTCTTCAAACTCAAAGAGCCTGCCTTCCACAAAAACATACCGCACCTGTACACCCTCCTCAAAATAACTCTTATCTGTAACCACGAGGTTGGCAAGTTTTCCGGCATCTACCGTTCCCGCCACACGTGACAGTCCGAGCAGTTCCGCGGGATAGGTCGTTAACCCGGCCAGAAGAACGTCTTCAGAAACACCTTTTTCCTTCATTTTCAAAAGGGTCTTATGGATGTCAGATTCCTTTGCCCCGAGGGAGCTAAACCCAAATCGAATTCCTGCGGTAGAAAATGCCGATGGCTGTGTATAATGTTTTTCCAGGATTGAGGACTTTCGTTCCTCAAGCCGTTTCTTTTCCTCACTGCTGGTATCCTCTTTTGTTGAATCCTTTTTTTCCTCTTTCCACTCAGGTAAATCAAGACTGAGGAAAACCGGGATACCCGAATTTTTAAGCTCATCCTGCACATCCCATCCCTGTTTTATTCCTCCAATCATCAACTTGAAGCCAAGTTCATTCTGCAGGGTCAGGGCTCGCTTGATCGACTTGACATCCTCGGCATGGAACATTACCGGCAATTTACCCTCGATTACAGGGTAGAATGCTTCCAATACCCGATTGGATGAAGCCCGTTCCATTCCGGCAGGGTTCTGCGCATAGGTATTCGCATTGCTTCTGGCGAGTTGTGCCTGACGATACAGCTCCCGGTATTTTGCCATCACACCAATGACCGTGCTTGGATAAACCCCGCGGGAACCTTCGAGCTGACTGTAAAAACTAACCGGGTCTTTGTAAACCAGGTCATCTGCATCATCACCAGATAATAATATGATCGCTCCTTTCCCCGGGAGCATACGGCCATAAGGCACAGTATGAGACATTGTAAAACCCAAATTCCGCATTGATCCAATTGACCTGTCCGATGCATCCAGGGCCATGCGCACATCTGCTTCGGGTGTAATTCCGGCTAGCTCATTTGGTGGATTTCCGGGATCATCCACATTGCCTCTGCGATTATTCTCTTCCTTTGGTTTTGGAATACCCACATTCGACAGTCCGTCTATAAACCCTGCATACACAGTCATTGAATCTGCTTTCACCAGGATTGCATCCGGAGGGATTGAAACATTCTGACCCACGGAGTGGATCAATCCATTTTTAATAACAATGGTTGCATTTTCCACCACATTGCCGGGAGAAGTGACTACCCGAACATTTTGGAGTGCATAAACATCCGAGACAGGTCGGAGCTTATCATCCTGGGCAGGGGAAAAATGATACGAGAACAGTAGAAGTAACGCCAGCAGAAATTTGAGGCGTTGCCTTGAAGAGGTTGAATTCATATTTGCTTTGTTGATTCGTTCCATAATGCAGAAAACACTGCAATCACGAATTTAACCAACAGCCAAAGAGAATGTTACCGCCTTTTATATAAGCGGTCAATTAATTTTAGCAAATGAATTATCGCAGGTCAGGAAACCCTGTAGCCTTCACCAGACAGATACTGCCTGGCCTTGTCACGGAAATCCCCCTGGAGGAGTATGTCACCATCCTTAATGGTGCCGCCGACGCCGCAATAAGATTTAAGACTCTTTCCCAATTGCTTAAGGTCATCGTCAGTTCCCCGAAATCCCTGAATTAATGTTACCTTCTTTCCAGCACGTGCCTTTGTGTCAAGTAAAATTCTCAATTTCTGATTTCCGGGAGCTGGTGTTTCGGTTTCCTCATCCGATGAGTATTCGTAGCTGAAGTCATCCCTGGTGGAGAATACAATGCCATCCCTCTTTTTCCAATCGTTATTTCTTTTTCTTGCCATATGCTTAAAAATCCGGACAGGGTATTCTCATAACGTCTTTCGGTGGTTTCCTTGGATCCCTGTTAGACCAAATGTAGGAGATAGAAATTTCATGAGCCCCACCACTGGCTGCTCCGAGTTGTGAAATGGTATAGTCATAGCTGTACCCTATATTAAATGTGTCTTCAGGCCCTTTTTTGGTAAAACCAAGAAGGAAGACGATTGACTCATTATTATTAAAACCATCAATCTGTTTAATCGGCAACCCACGATACCACGCCCCGATAATAACCGGCTCGAGCGTCAGGTACAAGCCCAGATCAAACTGGTCAAACTCTCCCTGTGATTTATATTGGAAGGTTGGGGTCAGGCTTCTTTCCTGCCTGCGTGCAAATAATCCACTCCCCATAACACCTGGTTTAAACTGGATTTTATATCCGCCGTGAACAGAAAATTTAATCGGAAGTTCTTCGATTTCCACATTCTCATCAAATGACTGCCGTGGTGTGTTCAAATGATTCGCAGAAAATCCGATCCAGGCATTTGGTGTATATAAAACACCTCCTGCAGACAGGTCAATAAAGCTTTTATTGGTATTGCCAAAAACTTCACCGGTTGGCTGAATCACTTCGCCGAATTCATTGAACTGATCCCCGAAGGTAAGATCAGCGAAATTGACATTCCTGTTATACCAGGCAAACTGAAATCCCGGTCTGAAGAACAGGTTTTGCGTTATTTGAAGCTGATAGGCATATTGAAGTGCTACAAATGTTGATTTCAAACCGGCGCGGCCTTCCTTGTCATGCATGAATAGTAAGCCTACCCCACTGTTCTTATCTTCAAAGAAATGATCGATATAGCCTGAAAAAGTTACAAAGTTCGCTTCGATTGATGGCCACTGATTACGATAGTTCAGGCCAGCACGTGTATATTGGGTTGAACCTGCAAAGGCAGGATTCAGATATAACGGTGCCGCATAAAACTGCGAAAACTGAGGATCCTGGGCATGAGCGCTGTGGCCTGCCATCAGAATAAAACATAATACTATGAGCAAAGAAAAACGCATCGATCCCGGATTCAAATTCTCAAGAACATCAAAAATAACAAAACTCTCCAGTAAAACACCGTCGTTTACCAGTCAAAACTTACACTTCATTCTCTGGTTACCATATTTTCGTTAACCTTATAGAAGAAAAAGCAACATATATTGAACTCAATAACGCACTAAAACGCTTATTTGTATAATCAATGGTATGATAAATAATCAAGAATGACAGAACTCGCACAATTTTTGCTGTCTAAAATAGTTATAAACATATATCCCGGGAATCCATGAGGAAAGGTTTTTTCAGACAATTTATTCTTGGCTTTTTATTATTGTTTGTAACGCTTTCGGCATTTGCACAAACACAATCCACCATATACTGGTATTTTGGAAACAGCGGAAATGGGTTCCGTTTCATCCGCCCCGGATATGCTGCGGAAGCTGTTACAATACCCAGAAACCTGGGGACCGGAATGAGCGCCGTCGCAACTGATCCTGTATCAGGCGTCATCCTTTTTTATACAGATGGGATCAACGTTTATGACCGGGATAATAACATCATGCCCAATGGCACAGGTCTTTCCGGGTCTGGCGGCGTAAACCAGGGAGTGGCGATCTGTGCAAATCCCAATAACCCGGATCAGTATTTCATATTCACCAACAATGGTTCCATCAGGGTTACTACGGTAGACATGAACCTGAATGCGGCGAATGCCAATGCCATTCCGCGCGGGGATGTGACCACCAAGAATCAGCCTGTAAATGGGCTTGCGGGTACCTATGACCCCGGGATGATCATCCTTCCCAAGGATGACCGAAGTGGATTTTGGCTGATTGCCCATCAAACTGCCAGCACCAGCTACAACGCCATTAATATCGACGCTACCGGAACCGTAGGATTGCCTCCAACTTTCATTGTGAATGCACCTACTGTCGTAGATAATTTTTCCTACAATGCTGAAACAGGTCAGCTGGCGATCGCACCAAGAACCGCCGCTGAAAACGCATCACTGGTAACTTTTAATACGGCTACCGGTGCCTTCGGTGCCGCAGCCACTGCGATCCCGGGAACCAGTGGTTCAACACAGGTATATAATATATACGATACGGAATGGTCCAATAACGGACGCTATCTTTTCCTCTCAGGAAATTTTAGCTCACCTTCAGATGCATTAATGCAGGTAGACCTCACCGAAACACCACTTACGCTGCGTCCTGTTCCGACACAAAATATGCTGCGGAGTTACGGACTTCAAATGGCTCCTGACAGTTCCATTTATCATTTATATCAACACACCAACGGATCATTGCGGGTTGGAAGGATCAATGATCCCGATACTATTGCAGCACAGGTACGATATACTGCGAACGCTTTCGGGGGGAACATCAATTATCAGGGGCGCCAGTTTCCGGCTTTCCTGCCTCCATTCGATCCGATGATCATGGCAACCATCGAAATTGCAGGTACATGTGCCAGCGTACCTACGCTTTTTTTCCCAACAATCGAGCCCGGTGCCGACAGTGTGCGCTGGGATTTTGGAGATGGAGCCGGATCAACTGATCTTGCACCCTTTCATACCTATGAACAAGGAGGCAATTATAATGTGGCATTACGGGTTTATCTGAATGGTGACTCTGCAACCTTTACCCAGGCTGCGAATATTACACAGTTTGACCTCCAAATCAGCGGCTTCCCCCAGTCTGATACAGTCTGTGCCGAAGATTTTGCCGTTGAGTATACAGCGGAAGCACAATCGTCAGGTGGCGGACAAGGACCTCAACCCACTTTCAGATGGTCAAACCAACTGATCGATGACGCGACAACCACCATTGATTCTGCAGGAAATTATTATGTTACCGCCACAGATCCGACAACGGGCTGTGTGGCATACCAGTCATTACGAGTGGTTGAATACAGGGCGATCCAGCAGCGCGCCTTTATTTGGTATTTCGGGGAACACGCTGGAATTGACTTTAATCCCATCGTTGATGTAAATAATCCCGGGCCTGCCAGACCGATACCTTTTGGTGACCCGGATGACCTGTTCGGAGGAAATCAGCTGATCGCTCCTGAAGGCTGTGCTATTTTCTGTGATGATAATGGTCAGCCCCTGTTTTATAGTGATGGCGTCGACCTGTACGACCGGCTTGGTCAACTGGTTGCAACTGACATTGGTGGAAGTAAGAATGCAACTCAGTCGGTGTTCATAATGGATTTCCCCAATGATGCCACGCTGTTTTATATATTCCTGGCACGTCAGGTATATGATCCCAGTGGAAACAGCTCCTATGAACTGAATTATGTTGTTTTTGATCTCAAGCAGCGCGATGGACTTGGCGATCTGATCCGCGATACAAATGATGATATCATCATTACCAAACTTTACAGCCCCAACACAGAACGAATTACAGGAAATCAAAATTGGGTAGTCGTTCACGAATGGGGTAACAGTAATTTCAGGGCCTACCCGGTAAATGCCCAGGGTATAGGAGCGGCTATCGTCAGCAACGTTGGGTCTGTTCATAATTCAGCAACTAGCTCTACGGCCCAGGGGTACATGAAACTCGCACCTACCGGAAAACTTGCCGTGGGTGTTTCACAGTCCAATACCGAGAACTATGTGGAATTATTTGATTTTGATAATACCTCGGGCGAAATTTCAAATCCGCTGAGACTTGATTTTGGTAATGAGACCGGTCAGGTGTATGGTATTGAATTCAGCTCTGATTACAGGAAGGTATTTGCAACAATCCGCACTCCCGGTGGACCAAGCAAGGTTTATCGCTGGCAGATCGATAGCACAACGGTCGCAGGCAATGAAACAGATCCATCATTCATCAGGAATTCCCGAAATCTTGTGGCCAGTGAAGCATCTGCAGACCTGGGTGCCATGCAACTGGGACCAGACGGCCAGATCTATATCGCCCGCGACGGATCTGCAAACCTGGCGACTATTACGAATCCCAATGCCGATATGACCACCGTGCCAATCCAGGATGCCGGGTATTTGCTCGATGGCTTTGGACTGGGAGAAAACCTCGTAGACGGTGGTTTCACCAGGAGTTTACTGGGATTGCCAAATTTTGCGAGTCAGTATGTTACCTCGCCCCAGGAAATCGGGGCGGAAGTTATGTCGGGCTGTATTGGTGAAACCCTGGAATTCAATGTGATCAATACGCAAAGCCTGGAAACATATCGCTGGAATATCTACGATTCAGACAGCGTCCTGGTATCATCCGGTACAGGAGAAACATATGAGTTTTCAACCATGAACCCTGGAATATACACCGTGAGAGTGGATGTAATTCCGGAT
Source organism: Cyclobacteriaceae bacterium (assembly GCA_050289805.1). Classification (GTDB taxonomy): domain Bacteria; phylum Bacteroidota; class Bacteroidia; order Cytophagales; family Cyclobacteriaceae; genus JAUILA01. The sequence goes on along the minus strand of JBNKGL010000002.1, from coordinate 121,037 downwards.
TGCCAGATTGTTGAAAGTATGCCATTGCCGGCATTTGCGACATTCGAAATTTTTGGCGAACCCGTCGTAAATATTAATAATATCATTAATCCGTCATCCTGCGGAAATAGCAATGGCCAGTTTACGGTATCAATTCCTGAACTTACGGGGTCTTATGCATTTGAATTGTCGGGTCCGATCGCCTTTGTAAGCGATACTATTCCCGGGCCTGTAAATCAGGTGGTGGATAACCTGCCGGCAGGAACCTATAATATTTATGTGATCAACACGATCACTGGTTGTCAGTCTGCGGCCTCTGCAGTACTCACCGATATGGGTGTTCGCTTCACCCTCGACGCTACGCCAACAGATGCTACCTGTGCTGCGGATGATGGTGAGGTTTCGGTAAGCATTATTCCGGATGCCGGATACACCGTTGGATATCCTGTTGATTATATTTTACGACTCGAAGGTTCCGATAACGGCATTGTTACCGGCACCTATGATAATGCAGATGGGCTTCAAACCATCAATGCAACCGGATTATTCGCAGGTGTATACAATATGGAGGTGACAGAACTGGGTGGTGATGGTTGTACGAATACAATCGAAAATATTGTCATCGGCACACCTCCCCTGGCAACGCTTGATGTTCCGGAAGAGGTTATCGCTTGCGATGTAAATGAAGCTCAGATACCAATTACGACCAATGCTCCTGGCATTCGGGTACTGGATCCCGCACCAGGCAATTATGAAATAATCAACGGAGAGCTTCGGGTATTTGCCCAGGGAGACTGGATTATTGAAACAGTGGATCAGTCAGGCGGACTTTGTCCCACGACAGCAACCGTACCCGTTACGTTCGCTAATTCGGATCCTCTGCCACCAACAATTGAACGCTCTTATTCGATTTGTCCCGATGATCCTGTAGAAGAAAACAGGTCTGCTACGATTGACCCTGGAAATGCTACGTATTTTTCTCTTGAATATTTCGATGAACAAGGCAACCCCATTGTTGGTATGGGACCGGATTACAGCCTGAATGGTGATGTGCTGACTGTCTATAAGGAAGGGCCCATACAAATTGAAATTACCAATGCTTTTGGATGTGTAACACGCGCTACGATCAATGTTCTCATTGATTGCCAGGCACGGATCAATGCCCCGGATGCGTTTAAGCCGGGCAGCAGCATACAGGAAAATCAGGTCTGGAAAGTATACCCGTTCCTGGTATCTGAAAATGATTTCCAGGTATTCATCTTCAATCGATGGGGAGAAATGATCGCCCAGTCATCCGATCTTAATTTCGAATGGAATGGCGGCTATGACAACAATCCGGGCAAACCGGTTCCCGGCGGCACCTATGCGTATCGTGTTATTTATAAGTCGATATATGAAGACGGCAGGGGTTTGCAGGAGGAACGTGGCGCTATTTTGCTGATCCGTTAGTCAATTTATACTTTGCTAATCTCAGACAATTGATACCTTTGTATTAAGACTTAATTACTATGAAAAAGAACTACTTTTTTGCCGCATTCATATTATTCATTTTAACTGTAGCCACTGCACAGGCACAGGTGTTTAATACATCAATCCGGATCACAGTATTGAATGAGCTTGGCAACCCTGTTGAGAATGCATCTGTTCGATTATTTGTTTCTGAAGAAGATTATCGCAATGAAACAAATCCGGCCACTGAAATTTATTATACCGATGAAAAAGGACAGGTAAAAATAAAAGACCTGGAAGCCCGTGTTTACTATGTAAATGCAGAAAAAGGCGATAAAAACAATATTGGCGCAGGTGTCATGACCGACAAGCTCGAAGAAAAAAAGCTGAATAAAGTCACGATTATCATTGAGTAAATTAGAGGGCAGGTCCAATCTTCTTGAAGCCCTTTCCTCCTACCAGCCGTGGGACGAAACTGAGGCGATGCATGTCCAAAACATGATCTCTTTTATAAGCAGGGAACCACAATGTTTTGACCGGGCAGTGGTTGAGGGCCATATTACCGGATCCGCATGGATCGTAAGTCCTGACGAACGCTCCTGCATCCTGGTTCATCATAAAAAACTGAACCGGTGGCTTCAGCCTGGCGGACATGCAGACGGAAATACGGATGTATTTGAAGTTGCACAACAGGAAGCGCTGGAAGAGACAGGCCTGAAGAAACTCCAGAGTGATGAAAATATATTTGATATTGATGTGCATCTGATCCCGGCGCGGAAATCAGACCCCGAACATTATCATTATGATATCAGATTTAAGTTCACCGGCAATCCAGCTGAGTCCATACTTATTTCATCAGAATCCAATGCTGTTGAATGGGTTCCCCTGAATTCACTGGAAAAGTTAATCGGTGATGAACCATCGATCATTCGAATGGCCCGGAAAGTACGGTCTTCAGCGCGAAGCGAAAAGCAATAATGCGAAACCAATAATTGCCAACCAGAATTTATAGGCAATAAGGGAAGGAATTATAATCAATTCCAGTTGCATAACAACTGCCAGAATCACCAGGATCACAGCCAACGCCTTCAATACGGATCTTGTTTTATTACTCATAGGTTGACGAATTTTATATGATTGTCCTTGCGTAAAATTAAACGAATTATCATCCCTTCCAAATATGACGGCCATACGACCCATATGAATATCGCATTCTGAATAAAAATCATCAAATTTGCCCCCTACTTCCATGGCAATCATCGGAAACGATATCGATCAGGCGCGTACAATTCTCTCAAACGGGGGGTTGGTAGCCATACCAACTGAAACGGTATATGGCCTGGCCGGCAATGCCCTGGACCCTGAAGCGGTAACAAAAATCTTTGAGGTGAAGAACCGTCCATCTTTCGATCCTCTCATTGTACACGTATCATCCCTCGACAAAGCCAGTCTATATTGCACAGAGATCCCTGACAAGGGAAAAATTCTGGCAGAACACTTCTGGCCGGGACCGCTAACACTTTTGCTGCCAAAAGACCCGTGTATTCCGGACATCGTCACCTCAGGAATGCCGGATGTAGCGCTTAGGGTCCCCGATAATACACTTACGCTTGAATTGCTGGTATCCCTGTCCTTCCCGCTGGTTGCGCCCAGCGCGAATCCTTTCGGATATATTTCACCGACCACTGCAGCGCACGTAAACCAACAGCTGGGAGACAAGATTGACTACATCATTGATGGAGGTGCGGCCCGTGTTGGTCTTGAATCGACGATTGTAGGATTTCCGGATGATCTCCCAACCGTTTACCGGTTGGGCGGATTGAGTATTGATGAAATAGAAAAAGTAATCGGCCCGGTACGCATCATGCCTCATTCAAGTTCAAATCCCAAGGCACCCGGTATGCTTAAAAGTCACTATGCACCGGGTAAACCTTTTCGTCTTGTGCCGTCCCTAGAGACAGGAATCCCGGATCCCCGGGCCGGGTACCTGCTTTATTCAAATAGTATTGATACAATCCCGGCATCGCAGCAACGCATCCTGGCACCTGACGGGAACCTGACGACGGCGGCAAAGAATCTCTTTGGTTATATGAGGGAACTGGATAGCCTGGATGTAACGGAAATTATCGCTGAAATGGTGCCGGAAGAAGGACTTGGCAAGGCAATCAACGACCGACTCAGGCGCGCATCCGCCGAAACAGGGGATTAATCATAAATTCCCCGACCGATACCGGTCAACTTAGCAAATTCAAAATGCATATTGTTCACATGTCATTCGTATATTTAGGTCCTCAAAAAAATTGCTATGAAATCTATAGACGACATTAACTTCAAAAATAAGAGAGCATTAATCCGGGTGGATTTTAATGTGCCACTGAATGATCAATTTGAAATTACTGATGACACCAGGATCAGGGCTGCCGTCCCGACCATTAAAAAGATCCTGAATGACGGTGGGTCAGTCGTGTTAATGTCACACCTGGGAAGGCCCAAATCTGGCCCGGAGGATAAATTTTCCCTCCGTCACCTGGTTCCGGATCTGAGCGAACGTTTCGGGGGCGAAGTGAAATTTGCGGATGACTGTATCGGCGAAAAAGCCGAAGCCATGTCTGCAGCCTTGCAGCCAGGCGAAATTTTGCTGTTGGAGAACCTTCGCTTTTACAAGGAAGAGACCGCAGGCGACGAAGACTTCGCACGAAAGCTTTCGCATCATGGAGACATTTATGTAAATGACGCCTTTGGCACTGCGCACAGAGCCCACGCCAGTACAAGTATTGTTGCTCAATTTTTTGATACCAAGGTTTGCGGATATGTGATGCTTGCAGAAATTGAAAATGCCAAAAAGGTTCTGGATAATGTGGAAAGACCTTATACGGCCATAATGGGAGGCGCAAAAATATCAGACAAAATCCTGATCATTGAACGATTACTCGATAAGGTGGATAACCTCATTATTGGTGGCGGTATGTCCTACACTTTTTTTAAGGCCCTTGGCGGCCAGATAGGTAATTCGCTTGTAGAAGAAGATAAAGTTGATCTTGCCAGGGACCTCATTAAAAAAGCAAAAGAAAAGGGTGTTAACCTGGAATTACCGATAGATTCGGTTATCGCAGATGCCTTCAGCAATGATGCGAACACCCAGGTATCATTAAATACCGCTATTCCTGATGGCTGGATGGGTCTGGATATCGGCCCTCAGGCCAGGGAAGTCTTCTCAAAGATCATTTCATCCAGTAAAACCATCCTGTGGAACGGACCCATGGGGGTTTTCGAAATGAGTAAATTTGCCGCCGGAACCGAAGCCATTGCCGAGGCAGTGGTATCTGCGACAAAAAACGGCGGCTTCAGCCTCATTGGCGGCGGGGACTCAGCCGCAGCAGTCAATAATCTTGGTTATGGAGATGACGTTTCCTATGTATCCACAGGTGGCGGTGCGCTTCTTGAATATATGGAAGGAAAGGTGCTCCCTGGTGTCGCAGCCCTCGAGGATTAGTCGAAGCGTATACTCTTGATGGGTTCCACCCGGCTGATGGCGAGTGTAGGGATCAGGATGATCAAAGCGACCACGATCAAAGTCAGGAAATTCAGGAATACTACAATCTGCCAGTTCCAGCCAATCGGGACAAAACTCATATAGTAGTCTTTCGGATTTAGAGGAATTACCTTAAAGTAATATTGAATCAGGCAGAGTCCGAGACCCAGGACATTCCCCAGCAGTAGGCCCCTGGCAATTATTCCTATCCCGTGGTATGAGAATATCCTTCTTACCATTCTGTTGGTAGATCCGAAAGCCTTGAGCAATCCGATCATTTGCGTACGCTCCATGATCAGAATGAGTATTATCGAGATCATATTTACACAAACGACCAGCAAAATAATGGTGAGGAATATATTTACCTGGCGGCTGATGAGGTGGAGCCAGTCGAATACCTGAATATATTTGTCACTCACCTTCTGCACCGCCATATCATAATTCATCAGTCGTAATACCTGTGCCTCTGCAGCATCCATATCCTGCGCATTTTTCACAAAAATTTCCATCCCTCCGGCAACACTGTCGGGCCAGTTATTCAGCCGTTGAATTAGTCGTATATCGCCAATGATGAATTTATTGTCATAGTATTCCGAAAGATTCGTTTCATAGATTCCTACGATCTTAAGTCTTCGGACCCGGGGCGGATTCTGAAAAAAATGAACAATTACATCATCATTCAGTGAAAGGTTTAGTTTGTTGGCTATTTCCCTGCTGAGTAAAACCTCCTTGCTGTAGGAAGGGTCATCAAAATTAATAAACCTGCCTTCCACCAGGGACTGATCAAAGCGAACCGTATCAAACCGCGAGCTGACACCCTTGAAAATGATACCAAGAACTTCATTTTCGGTCTTGATCAGGCCCGCCTTATGGCTGTATTCCTGAACATGATCAATGAAATCATAGGATTTATAATTCTGGTACAGATCATTGTTTAGCGACAGCGGCGCTTCTTCAAATGTATCGTTACTGGTATATTTAGTAACAATCATATGGGCACTAAAATTATATATCTTATTGGTTACCGTATTCTGAAAACCGATCATGATAAGAAATGAAATGATCATCACAGCGAGTCCCACCCCAATACTTGCAATAGCAATACGATAAATGGTGGCTGAAAATCCACCCATTTCACTACCGGTAATTCTTTTAGATATGAAATAAGGAAGGTTCAAGAATATGCGTACTTTTGATCGTAAGTCACAAATAAACATAAATCTGGTGAACCGGCTTACGATCTTCCTCGCTATTTTCCTATTGAATTTTTCCTGTGCGCAAACACAGAGTCCTGAATCCCCCGTTGAATTGAGCCTGGGGGCTGAAAGGATGGAATTATACCTTCCTGAACTGGAGGGAAAACGTGTTGCACTCCTGGTGAATCATACCTCACTTATAAATGGTGTTCATCTTGTTGATACATTATTAGCACGGAAAATCAATATTGTGAAGGTATTCGCACCGGAACATGGCTTCCGCGGAACAGCTGACGCAGGGGAATCCATCGCGGATGGCAGAGATAAAAGCACGGGCCTTCCGATCATTTCTCTTTACGGATCTAATAAGAAACCTTCCCCGGAACAGATGGAAGATATTGATGTCGTTATTTTCGATATCCAGGATGTGGGTGTACGTTTCTATACCTACATCAGCAGTATGCAGTATGTCATGGAAGCATGCGCCGAATCGAACAGGCGAATGATCGTACTGGACCGCCCGAATCCCAACGGTAAATATGTTGACGGACCGGTAATGGAGGAGGAGTTTATGTCATTTGTAGGAATGACACCCATACCCGTCCTGCACGGAATGACCGTGGGTGAACTGGCGAATATGATCAATAAAGAAGGCTGGATGAACGGCGGGGTCCAATGCGATCTTACAGTGATTCCGATGATGAATTATTCGCATGATATGCCGTATTCACTTCCGGTGAAGCCCTCACCTAACCTTCCCAATGACCTGGCAATCCAGCTCTATCCGTCGCTGTGTCTGTTCGAAGGGACGGTCATATCTGTCGGAAGAGGAACTACACTTGCCTTTCAGCAGATCGGACATCCGCAACTCACATCTATGGAGTATTCATTCACCCCCGTTTCAATAGAAGGGATGGCCAAATACCCACCCTATGAGAATGAAACCTGCTATGGCACACTGTTCACAAGCAAGAATGCGATCGAAGGGTTTGACCTCAAATATTTGATTGAATACTACAACCTGTTTCCGGACAAGGACAAATTCTTCAATAATTATTTCGAAAAACTGGCGGGAACCGCTTCTCTTCGCAAGCAAATTAGGGAAGGTGTTTCTGAAGACAGGATACGATCATCATGGAAGCCTTCGCTGGACAGGTTTAAAAGTCTGAGGAAAGGTTACCTGCTGTACCCTTAATAATTTCGAAAAATGTAGTTTTGTTGCATGAATGACCTGCGAATTGTTTTCATGGGAACACCGGATTTTGCTGTAGCCTCATTACAGATCCTGGTTGAAAATGGAATTAACATTGTTGGTGTGATCACCGCTCCCGACAAGCCACAGGGCCGCGGACGAAAACCGGCACCCTCTCCGGTAAAACAATATGCCGAATCGGCAGGCCTGCGAATCTTGCAGCCCGTTAACCTGAAGGACCCGGCATTTCTCAATGAATTGCGATCTCTGAATGCAAATCTCCAGATCGTGGTTGCTTTCAGGATGTTGCCGGAATCTGTATGGAATATGCCTCCTTTGGGAACCTTCAATCTGCATGCATCCCTGCTTCCTGATTACAGGGGTGCCGCGCCAATCCACTGGGCCATCATTAACGGGGAAACAGAAACAGGGGTGACTACCTTTTTTCTCAAACACGAAATTGATACCGGGGAAATAATATTTCAGGAAAAGGAGGCAATCAAGCCGGATGACACCGTAGGCACCTTGTACAACCGGTTAATGCGTAAGGGTGCCGAACTCGTGCTTAAAACGACCCGGGCAATTGAATCTGGCTCCTACACCAGCGTTCCTCAACCAGACAGACAAGATGTCCACGAGGCCCCTAAAATTTTCAGGGAAGACTGTAAGATCAATTTTAACCAGCCAGCAGGGATTGTTTATAATTTCATCCGGGGATTATCACCTTTCCCTTCCGCCTGGCTTTCCATTGATGGTCAGACCGTAAAAATTTTAAAAGCCCATAAGATAAGTGAGCAAAAGGGAATTCCCGGATCCTCTTCAACAGACCAGAAAACCTACTGGCACATCTCCACATCTGAAGGCTCAATTGCCATCGATGAATTACAGTGGCAAGGAAAAAAACGAATGAACATCGGAGCGTTCCTTCTGGGTAACAGTATTCCGGATAAACCTATTGACGAATGAAAATATCAATGATCGCGGCGGTTGGAAAGAACGGGGTTATTGGCAAAGACAATGACCTCATCTGGCATCTGCCGGATGATATGGCATACTTTATGAAAACAACCACAGGACACATTGTGATCATGGGGAGAAAGAATTTTGAATCCATCCCTGATAAATACAGGCCATTACCAAACCGCACCAACATCATCATCACACGCCAGGATGATTATGTGGCCCCCGGAACAGAGATTGTCCATTCCATTGAGGAAGCACTGGAATCCGCAAGAAATGCAGACCAGGAAGAGGTATTTATTATTGGGGGAGGTGAAATTTATTCACTTGGCCTCCCATATTCCGATCTGCTGTACCTGACTGAAATAGACGAATCATTCGATGGTGATGCTTTCTTTCCGGAAGTAGACTTTTCAGAATGGGATGAAATTTCACGAATTCATCATCCGAAAGATGACCGACACAAATATTCTTTTGATTTTGTGATTTATCGTCGAAGAAATGGCTGACAAAAAAGTTGCCTGGATTACCGGCGCATCTTCCGGTATTGGAGAGGCGCTTGTCAACCTATGCCTCCGGGAAGGGTATTATGTAATTCTTTCAGCACGAAACACCGAGAAACTGGAAGCGATCTCACGTCGCTCAGCTGAATCTTATCCTAATATGACGGCAGTCCTTGGCATGGACCTGGAAGAAACGAGCGCATTGCCTTCATTATGCGAATCGGCTATTCAACAATTTGGACACATCGATTTGCTGATCAATAATGCCGGGATCAGTCAGCGATCGCTTACACTGGAAACTGACCTTGCCGTTTTTGAACGGCTGATGAAGGTAAACTTTCTTGGAAATATTGCGCTTACCAAGTGCCTTTTACCTCATTTCATTTCTCGGAACAAGGGCCACGTGGCTGTAATCAGCAGCCTGGTTGGAAAGTTTGGCAGTCCCTACCGATCCGGATATTCAGCCTCAAAACATGCGCTGCATGGATTTTATGATTCTGTCCGTGCCGAACTGCATAACACCAATATTTATTTTACCCTCATCTGTCCGGGATTTGTTCGAACGGATGTTTCGGTGAATGCCCTGACGGGCGACGGAAGTCCGCTCAACAAAATGGATGATGCACAGGCGAACGGTATGGATCCGGCTGTTTGTGCCCGTAAAATAATGAAGGCTATAAGTAATCGGAAAAAAGAAGTTTATATCGGCGGTAAGGAAGTATTCGCTGTATACCTCAAGCGATTTTTTCCAGGCCTTTTCGCAAAATTCATACCGCGCGCCAAAGTCCGGTAAATCATTCCAAATATTGGTTTCTCAAAAAATCCTGCTTATTTAGCGCTCCATGGAATGGCTGAGTTATGTATGGCTTTTTTTAGCAGGAGTTGGTGCCGGGTTTATCAATGTGGTGGCCGGCGGGGGTTCCTTAATTACGCTGCCATTGCTTACAATTTATTTCGGGCTGCCACCAACGGTAGCAAATGCCACGAACCGGATCGGTATTTTTTCCCAAAATGTATTCGGAGTACTTGGTTTCCGCTCCAAAGGTGTCTCAGCCTGGCCGTATTCACTTTACCTGGGAATATCAGCCGCTATCGGAGCCTTCTTCGGAGCGGGAATATCACTTGACATACCGGAGGATATATTCAAAAAGATCATTGCACTGGTCATGGTGATGGTGGTTCTAACCATCATTTTCCAGAAGAAGCCAGGCGTGAACGGACTAATCGAACGAATGACTTCCCGGTATAAGGTTGGCGGTATCATCGCGTTCTTTTTTATCGGTATCTATGGCGGGTTTATACAGGCGGGAGCCGGATTCTTCATCATGGCCGCACTCACAGGCATCAATCGTTTCAGCCTTGTAAAAACAAACAGTGCCAAAGTACTGATCGTTCTTGTATACACGATCGCTTCACTGGGAGTTTTCATTTTTGCCGGGATCGTTGACTGGGGCTATGCCATCGTCCTGGCCCTTGGAACTTCACTGGGAGGTTGGACTGCCAGCCGCTGGTCGGTCGACAAAGGAGACGTCTGGATCAAACGTCTCCTTGTAGTCATGGTGATCATACTGGCAATAAAGCTATGGTTTTATGATACCTAAACCGAGGCAGGCTCGCGGTGTCCAACCCATGTAAAACGTTTAATTACATATTCAGGATTAGTAAATGACGCATTTCCTGCAGGATTTCCCCCTGTGACATGGAAATCGCTAAAGCTCGCATTTTGATTCATATAGATACCGCCCACGAGGTTAAATGATACCGGAGTTGCCGCCAGCGCCATTTCCTCGGCAATCAGCTCCCTGATATCCGGGTCTGTAGTATACGCCCCGCAGCTAATCGCGCCATGATTTTCGGCCATTTCACGAGCCAGGGAGATTGACTCCTCTATGCTCCGGGTACGGATCAGCAAAGCGATAGGCCCGAAAAGCTCTTCAGAATATTTATCCTTATCGTCCGCGTTAATTTCTACTACGGCAGGCGTTGCTGTTCTTGCTTTTGGGAACATCGGATTCTCTATTTCCCGGGACTCAAGCAAGACTTTTCCACCGATCTGTGATACACCGTTCACCCTTTCGCATGTGAGGGTATTCTGAATTGCGCCGAGAACATAAGGACCGGCTTTTGGATTATCCACCAGGCCATTGATCTGCTCAATTAGTTTAGCAGCGAAATCTTCGAATGAAACCTGTCCGTCAGGAGTTGAAATTCCGTTGTCGGGAATATAGAAATTTTGCGGTGCTGTACACATCTGGCCGGAATAAAGGCAAATACTAAACGCCAGGTTAGCAGCTACCTTATCAATATTTTCGGCAGAATGCAGAATCACTGAATTTACACCTGTCTTTTCCGTAAATACAATTTTGTTCTGAAGTCCTTCGAGATAATTACCAAAGGCTGATCCACCGGTATAATCAATTAATTTTACTGCGGGATTTTCAGCCAGATCCTTTGTGATCAGATGATCAAAGCTGTCCGGAGCCAGCTGACAGATATTGGGATCCATACCATTTTCACGCAGGGCATGGCGAATTTCTGAAACAACGATCGCAATCGGCAGAACAGCCCCCGGATGGGGCTTCACAATAACCGGATTCCCGGTTATGAGTGATGCATAAAGTCCTGGCACAGAATTCCATGTAGGGAAAGTTGAACATCCCACCACTAAACCGATTCCTTTCGGTACTGCATGCCAGGTCTTGTCGATTACAAGGTTGTACTTACCCATGGGCTTATCCCACCGGGTATGGGAAGGAAAGCGCTTCAATTCCTCATATCCTGAGGCAATGGCTTCCAGGGCCCTGTCTGCAGCATGGGGACCCGACGCCTGAAAGGCCATCATATAGCCCTGCCCCGTTGTATGCATGGTAGCATAGGCGATTTCAAAAAAGCGACTTTGCATACCGTACAGGGACTCAATAAGTACCCCGGCCCGATCATCCGGAATCACACGTCTCCAAGAATTGCGCGCTTCTTCCGCGTTGGAAAGTAATGTATCCACACTCAGGGCAGGATACCCGATATTCAGCGGTTCCTGAAGATATGGTGATACCTCATCCGAAACCCATTTCTCAGGCTCATCGGTATGCATCTCTTCGAAATTCGAGTTTAGGTGGGACTTGAAATCATCCCTGCCTTTTTTATCGGCATCTTCACCATAAACCGAAGCTCCGGGATATTCGGGGAAAGCTGCATAAAAAACTCGTTCATGTAAGGCCTTGATGGCTTTTTCCAGTAATTCCTGATGTTTATCGTATAAATTCATGTTTCGAAAACGTTTTAAATCGCTTGTAGCGAAGATACAGGTTCTGTTTTTAATAATTAAATTTGTATCTGCGCTTTGCTTCATCTGATGCTGAACATATTCCATAATCCTGCACGGAGAGTTCTCCTCCTCCTTACCATTGCCGTATGCATAGGCCTGGGAGAAGAGGTAATGGCACAAAGCAAAGCTGAAATTCTTCCGGGCCGCATTGTCGTCAGGATGGCGCCCGGCACAAACCCGGATTACCTCAACCCTACCCAGAAATCAGCACGGGGTAGCAAAACGAATGCAGAAATACGGGAGATAAAACCGGCAATCCCATGGATCAGGTCATCCTCATCGGCCAGGAGTGCACAACACCCCTTATCAGACATTTACTTCCTGGAGCTGACAGATCCGGATAATCTGGAAGCGATGATTGCATCGTTGAATGAACGCAGTGACATCCTGTATGCAGAACCCTATTATCTGTTTACGCCACTTCATACACCCAATGATCCGTTAAGTGCAGACCAGGAACATATCGATTTAATTAGAGCAAGGGATGCCTGGGGACTTGAAAAAGGAGACAGTACCCTGGTGATCGGCATCCTTGACAGTGGAATAAACCTTGTTCATCCTGATTTGGCAGATAACCTTGCCATCAACCCCAATGATCCCATTAATGGTATTGATGATGACGGCGACGGATTGGTGGACAATCGATACGGATGGGATATTGCCGATAATGACAATAACCCTTCTGATGATACCGACGGGCATGGCACATGGGTGAGCGGAGTGAGCAGTGCGAGAACAAATAATAATATTGGGATATCCGGAACGGGATATAATTCTAAAATCCTGCCAATAAAGATTTTTCAAAGTAACAGTAATAATTTCAGCAATGGGTATGAAGCCATTGCCCTCGCAGCTGATCTGGGTTGTGACGTAATAAATCTTTCCTGGGGGGCAGAAGCTCCATTTTCTCAATTCGGACAGGATGTAATTGATTATGCGGTGCTGGTGCAGGATGCGGCAATTGTAGCCGCGGCAGGAAATACCAATGGTTTACGTGATTTTTATCCGGCGTCATTTCGATATGTTTTGTCGGTCGCGTCTACTGATAATTCGGATCTGAAAGCACCCTGGGCCACCTATAGCAGAAACGTGGATATAACCGCTCCCGGTGTGGCGATCCTCACTACGAACGGATCGGATGATTATATTAGAAAACAAGGATCATCGCTTTCAGCTCCGCAGGTAGCGGGTGCTGTAGCACTCGTTCGCGCACGTTATCCTCAGTTGAATGCGATACAGGCAATGGAACGGGTACGCGTCAACAGTGATCCCATTGATGACCTGCCGGGTAATCAGGCTTTTGCACAGTTCATTGGCAAAGGCAGACTGAACATGTTTGCCGCTTTGGCAAATATTACCTCTCCTGCTGTCAGAATTTCGGGCATAGATATAAATAATGGCGCAGGCGATGTTGTCTTCTATGGTGATAGTGTGAGAATCAAACTTGAACTCACAAACTATCTTTACCATACCAATAATCTTGGTGTTACGCTGAAAACGTCTTCTCCCTACGTTTCGATTGTAAAGAATACCATCAATTTGGGTGTGATCAATACCCTCGAGAAAAAATCACCCCAGCAGGAATTCATTGTAATCCTCGCTGATGACACGCCGGCTAATGAAAAGATCTACTTCACGCTTGAATACAAGGATGGAACCTATGATGATTATGAACATTTTGAAATCACCACAGCCCCTGATTGGGTGACTATCGAAAGTGATCAGCTGGCTTTCTCCATCGCCGGCAATGGCAATCTGGGCTTTGCCTCGGATCTGTTCAGCGACGGCGAAGGAATTACCTACCAAAATGAGCCTGTTCTTAAAAATATTGCGTTTTTGATTTCTTCTAACGATGTCGTTGCGGATAACCTTCCCGGGAATCTCATTTTGCCATTCAGGGATAATGATTTCAGTAATGATGTGCCCATTAAATTAAAACAGAATTCAATTGCAGATCATTATGCCGTCAGTGAGTTCAAAACCAAAAATGCCCTGAGCACGCTGGATGTGACAGTCGAGCAGGAATTACTGGCCTGGGATGACAACGACGCAATGATCCTTGAGTACAGGGTAACCAACATTGGTAATTCAGCACTTGAAGATCTGGCCATTGGCTTCTTTGCCGATTTCGACCTGACGGATCCCGCAATGAATCATAATTACTGGATCGACAGTCTAAATTTAAGTGTGACGGAAAATAGCGACGGAACATTGTTCAGCGGAATCGCCACAATTCAGGGTCCCGCCAGTGTCCATTTCGCAATCGATAAACGGAATGCGAATGGAAATATTTCAGATCTCCCCGGCACCATAACAGATGAAGTAAAGAGAAATTTGCTCTATGACCTTGATCCAAAACAAGCCGCAGGTACTTCCGGCGGCGGAAATGATGTGGCATCAATGCTGATCTCGAAGATCCCTGCCCTGAATTCAAAAACTTCAGAGAATATTACCATCGCCATTTCGGCTGCATCATCATTATCAGAATTAATCAGCAATATCAGGGAAGCACAACAACACTACCAACAATTCAGAATTAATCCGCCCACCCTCTATACAGCCGAATATTGTCCGGGTGACGTCCCGTTGATTGATCCGCCCGGAGAAATTTTTAATTTCTATCGTGATCCTTTCGGCAACGAACTAATTTCTACGGGTATTCAACTCTCATCCCCAGGTCTTGATACGCTGAATACCATTTATGCCACTTCGGTAACAGACAATATTACAAGTGATGTTTTCAGTATTCCTGTCAGAAAAAGTTTGCTGAATATTGGGTTTGACATCGATCCTGATACGGTCATTCTGGATGAGAACAATAATACACTGGTACATTTCACAGACCTCAGCACACGGCCTGTTTCATGGAACTGGACTTTTTCGAATGGTTACACATCGACCAGGGAGTCCCCTGCTATCCATTTCACCACCGAAGGTTTGATGAGTATAACTCTCGAAGCCACCAACAATATTGGTTGCACAGAGGAGCTTACCCGCACATTGCCTGTAATCGCCCGCACACCGAGACCGCAGGGACAATATGTAGCAGGCTGCGGAGATCTCAATCTTGAAATAGCACCGCAGAGCAATTTTGTATTCAGACTCTACAGTGATCGCGAGATGACAACGGTATTGGATGAAGCCGACAGATTTTCATTCACCGGCATCGATAAAGATTCAACACTTTACATTACTCAAACAGCGCCCGGGGGAATTGAGAGTCTGGCCGCTCCCATTGAGTTTGACAAATTTGAATTGAATACAGATTTTATCTGGTACCAGGATAGTACGAATCTTTCAACCGCCTCCCTGCTTCATTTTAACAGCGAATCCGGAAGCAATGACGTCAACTGGTACGTTCGGCCTAACGGGGGTATGGAGGAATGGATAGGTTTTGGTTCGAATGCAAGCTACAACTATGCCGGTATTGGTGATTTTACAATCATTCATGAAGTTACCAACACGGAAGGATGTACAGGTCGGGTCGAGGAAAATTTCAGTCCGGCCGCGGCAATAAGTCCGGCTCCTGTGAATGCCATTACATGTGGGGGAAGTAATTATCTTCTCAACCCCGGAAATTCATTTTATCATTTTTATTCAACAAATAACATTCTGCTGCATAAAGGATCGTCTTTTGATATTGCCGGTATAACCCGGGATACTGTAATTTATTTTAGTGACGCATCGGGTCTGCTGGAAAGTGACTTGTCTGCAGCAACCATTGAGGTTTCAACTATTAATGCTGAATTTGAACTTCCGTCCTCACCCTACAACATGGCATTTAACCTTCCTCTGGCATTACGTGCAGATGCATCGGTTACTTCTGCCGATTGGTATGTGAATGGAAATTTAATTGGATCGGGAACCGAGATATCCCATTCATTTACTGCACCCGGAACGTATCAGATCAGGCTTGAGGCAATGAATGAGCTGGGTTGTTCAGAAAGCTTCAGCAGTATCCTTGAGGTAGTGAATATTACAGGTATCGAAGATCCTCAGATTACTGATAACTCCATATTTCCAAATCCGGCCAACACGCATATAACGGTTGACTTACCCGGCATTAAGAAGATTTCCGCTTTTGACACCCGCGGGCGCAAGGTGCATACCTGGCAAGAGCCGGAAGCCTACCTGTCTGTAGCCTCCCTGCAACCGGGAATCTATATATTTCTGATACAGACGGATTTTGGGGATTTCCGAAATAAGGTAATTATCGCGCGTTAATCCTGCATTTTAAAGACTTTCCTTAACAAATCTGAAGTTCGTTCCAGAGGATCTTCCCTGATCTTCTTTTCTTCCTGAGCGATCAGGTAAAATAGTCCGTCCATAGCCTTTTGAGTAACATAGGCATTCAGATCAGGATCCACTTTCTGGACCAGCGGTATCTTATTATAGGTATTGATAATATCGGCGTAATAACGCGTCGCATTCACTTTTTCCAGGGAACTCTTTACTACCGGTTCAAAGGCGACATAAAGCTGATCCGAGGTCTTTTCACGCAAATAATCCGTCGCCGCCACATCATTGCCTTTCAATATTCCCCATGCATCCTGAACGGTCATCTCCTTTACTGCCTGTGTGAAAATAGGCACTGCCAATGCGGCGGCATCCTCCGCACCATGATTCATTGATTCCACGAACTTATCGACTTCACTGCCCAGCCCGATTTGCCTCAATCTGGTTTCCACCTTTTCAACATCCTCAGGAAAAGGAATCTTTATTTCAGGACGTTTTAAAAAACCATCAGGCACACCGGCCGTTTCGCCGCTTTTCTGAACCCCTTTTATCAGCGCTTCCTTTAAACCATTCGCTACGTCGTTTTCGGTAACACCACCACCGCTGATGGTATTATTGATATCGCCCAATGTCTGATTTATCTGAGCCGAAGTGCAGGAAATCGCAAAAAATGTTAGTAACAGCAGGTAATTCTTCATGTTAGTATTGTAGATTATTATGTATTTATCAAATTCCAGACCAAACTTCATTTACAATCATGGATATTTGTTAAAGAAATGAAGTAACCAGGCATGTAATGGATCAAATCATAAAGGCCGAAATCCTCACCATAGGTGATGAGATTTTGTACGGACAAATTCTGGATACCAACAGTCAGTGGATCAGTGACATCCTCGACAGAGCAGGTATACGTATTACGCAAAAAACAACGGTTGGAGATATCGAAAACGATATTCTGCGGGCTTTCAGAGAAGCCGAAAGCAGGGCAGACATTGTTTTAATTACAGGAGGTTTAGGGCCTACCAGGGATGATCTTACAAAACCACTGCTGGCAAAATATTTCGATTGCGGCATGGAACCCAATCAGGAGGCCCTTCGACAGGTTAAGGAATTTTTTCACTCGAAGGGTCTCGAACTTACACCGATAAACGAATTGCAGGCGACGCTTCCGACGTGCTGTGAAGTGGTGGAAAATAAACTGGGAACTGCTCCCGGAATGTGGTTTGAGCGGAATGGAAAAGTTTTTGTTTCGATGCCGGGTGTACCGCATGAAATGAAAAAAATGATGACCGATACGGTGATACCGCGACTGCATGAGGTTTTTGAAACCGCCGTTATCTATCACAAGCTGGTGAAAACCATCGGTATTGGTGAATCCTGGCTCGCCAATAAAATTCAGGAATGGGAGGACGCGCTCCCAGAAAATATAAAACTGGCCTATCTGCCAAGCCTGGGACAGGTCAGGCTGAGGCTCACCGCATTTGGCGATGACCGCAAACAGCTGGAAGAACAGGTAGAGGCAGAGATTGCAAGGCTCATGCCCCTTGCAGGTAATTATATTTATGGTTTTGACAAGGATGAAATCCAGGAAGTGATTGGCAGAATGCTTTGTGACCAGTGCCTGACTATTGCAGCAGCCGAGAGTTGTACAGGCGGATATCTTTCACACCTCATTACATCAGTTCCCGGCAGTTCCGAATATTTTGTAGGTTCTGTAATTGCCTACGAGAACACGATTAAGGAAGCACTTCTCGGTGTGAATCATCAGACACTGATGGACCATGGGGCAGTGAGTGAACAAACAGCCCTTGAAATGGCAGCGGGCGTACGCATTAAAACAGGAGCAAATATTGGTGTCGCTACAACAGGCATCGCCGGCCCGGGTGGCGGCACACCTGAAAAGCCTGTTGGTACCGTTTGGATCGCCTATGACGACGGCAAGGAATCCTATGCACGCAAACTTCAGCTATGGAAAGACAGGGAGGTAAACATCCGGGCCAGTGCAGTTGCAGTATTGAACATGATTCGGATAAGATTATCGAAAACGATTGAAGTAACAGAGTAAAATAGTAAATTTACAGTCGAATTTATCTGGAATTGACTAAAGTTTTGTTGGACAAAACACGTTAGAATGGCACAAGTAGAGTTAATCATGCCCAAAATGGGTGAAAGCATAATGGAAGCGACTGTACTCACCTGGCTGAAAAAGGAAGGTGATACAATTGAGGAAGATGAAAGCGTACTGGAAGTAGCGACCGACAAGGTTGATACCGAAGTACCCTCCACCCATGCCGGTGTACTTACTAAAATTCTGGCAAATGAAGGCGATGTCGTTCCTGTAGGAAATCCCATCGCGATCATTACCACCGAAAAGGAAGAAAAAACGAAAGATGCCCCTGCTCCTCCCGCTGAGGTTCCCGCCGTTGAAGTTGAAAAAGTTCAGGAGGCCGTTGCAGCCACATCCAACGGGAGTACCAGTAATGGACAGGATATTCCATCAAATTCGAATGGCCGTTTCTACTCACCTCTAGTAAAAAATATAGCCAAAGAAGAAGGTATCGGGAAAGAAGAACTGGAACAAATACCGGGAAGCGGCAAAGAAGGCCGGGTCACCAAGCATGATATACTCTCTTACCTTGAAACCAGGGGAACCGGCGTGAGCACAATGGAAGCGCCTGCCACTACAACTGTACAGTCTGCACCGGCCCAGAAAGTGAATATTTCGGTAAGTGCCGAGGATGAGATCATTGAAATGGACCGTATGCGTAAAATGATTGCACAGCGTATGGTTGATTCAAAGCGTATCTCCCCGCATGTGACGTCCTTTGTGGAAGCCGATGTCACCGAGGTGGTTTTCTGGCGTAACCGGAAAAAGAATGAATTTAAAAAACGTGAAGGTGACAATCTTACCTTCACCCCCATTTTCATCGATGCGGTTGTCAAGGCAATTAAGGATTATCCAATGATCAATATCCAGGTCGATGGAGACAGGATCATCAAGAAACGTGATATTAACATTGGTATGGCTGTGGCACTTCCCAGTGGAAACCTGATTGTACCGGTAATCCATAACGCGGATCAATATAATATTACCGGATTGGCAAAAAAAGTGAACGATCTCGCAAGGAGAGCACGGAATAATCAGTTAAAGCCTGATGAGCTTTCCGGAGGAACATTCTCCATATCAAATGTAGGCTCCTTCGGTAATGTTATGGGTACACCGATTATTATGCAGCCTCAGGTTGCTATCCTGGCTCTCGGCGCAATTACCAAAAAACCTGCGGTGGTGGAAACCGAACATGGAGATGCCATTGCGATTCGACATAAAATGTTTCTTTCTCATAGCTATGACCATCGCGTTGTTGATGGTTCACTGGGCGGAATGGTCGTACGACGGGTTGCGGATTACCTGGAAAGATTTGATCCCAACACATCAATTTAAAAAATGAACGGAGGGGAACTCTCCCCTCCTCTTATATACCCTTTATGAAATTCGGAACTAAAGCAATTCACGCAGGGGTGGAACCAGATCCCTCCACAGGAGCGATAATGACCCCTATTTTTCAAACGAGTACCTATGTGCAGGCCTCACCGGGAAAACACAAAGGCTATGAATATTCCAGAACACATAATCCAACCCGAACTGCGCTGCAAAACAGCATTGCCGCACTTGAAAACGGGAAGTTCGGCTTATGCTTCGCATCTGGCCTTGCCGCCATTGACGCGGTGATCAAATTGCTGAATCCCGGAGATGAGGTGATCGCTGCAAATGACCTCTATGGCGGAACATACAGGATATTTAAAAAAGTCTTTGAGAAATACGGCATCCGCTTTCACTTCACCGGAATGGGCGACGTTCATGAAATTTCTCCATTGATCAATAAAAATACACGACTCATCTGGCTGGAAACCCCTACCAATCCGATGATGAATGTGATCGACATCGCAAGAGTTGTGGAACTTGCCAAAGAACATAACATCCTTGTGGCGGTAGATAATACATTCGCAACACCTTACCTTCAAAGCCCAATGGATCTTGGCGCAGATATCGTTATGCATTCTGTAACGAAATATCTAGGCGGTCATTCAGATGTTGTAATGGGTGCGCTTGTCGTGAATGACCCGAAACTCCAGGAGGACCTGGCTTTCATTCAGAATTCATGCGGTGCGACTCCCGGGCCTCAGGATTGCTTTCTGGTATTGCGCGGCATAAAAACACTCCACCTGAGGATGGATCGTCATTGTCAGAACGGTGAAATTATCGCGAAGTACCTTCGTAATCATCCCAAAGTAGACAAAGTTTACTGGCCCGGTTTTGAGGACCATCCAAATCATGCAGTCGCGAAGGCACAAATGCGTGGATTTGGCGGAATGATCTCGTTCACTTTGGTGAATGGCAACCAGGAAGACGCATTCAGGGTAATGGAAAAATTCCACTACTTCTCCCTGGCAGAATCACTTGGCGGTGTTGAATCGCTTGCAAACCACCCGGCGACCATGACGCATGCCAGTATTCCACGGGAGGAACGCCTGAAAGTAGGACTTCTGGATTCGCTGATTCGTTTAAGCGTGGGTATAGAAGACGCTGATGACCTGATCGCAGATCTCGAACAAGCACTCTCGTGATCATGCGTGTCTGCAGATACATTTTATTCCTTGGATTCATGGCCCTTTCTACTGGCTTACTGGGCCAGACATTTACCAGGCAGGATACCCTTCGGGGTTCCATCACTCCTGAACGCTCCTGGTGGGACCTGGTATACTACCACCTCGACATCACTGTAAACCCTGCGGATTCGACCATTAAAGGGAGCAACTCGATTACCTACAAGGTATTAAGCGATGTTGTTACAATGCAGATTGACCTTCAGCCGCCGTTAATAATTACCGGTGTCGAGGAAAACGGCAGGGCATTGGAATTTCGACGTGAAGGGAATGCATATTTCATCGACGGATTGGAGAAGCAGGCAATTGGCACCATTGGAACAGTTAAGGTTATGTATGAAGGCCGGCCTCGCGTTAGTCCGAACCCACCCTGGAGTGGGGGCATTACCTGGCAGCGGGATGAAAAGGGTAATCCCTTTGTCGCCAGCAGTTGTCAGGGAGACGGAGCAAGCCTTTGGTGGCCCTGTAAGGACCATATGTACGATGAACCGGATAGTATGCTTATCAGCGTGGCAGTTCCAAAAGGATTGATGAACGTATCGAATGGACGGTTGAGAAAGGTTGAAAAGGGGAAAAAATTTACGACTTATCACTGGTTTGTCGACAACCCCATCAATAATTACGGTGTGAACATCAACATCGGGGATTATGTACATTTTTCCGAAACGTATGACGGTGAGAATGGCCCGCTCTCGATGGACTACTATGTTTTGCCTAAAGATGAAAAAGCAGCCCGGGAGCAGTTTAAAGAGGCTCCAAGGATGATGAAAGCATTCGAGTACTGGTTTGGCCCTTATCCCTTCTATGAGGATGGATTCAAACTGGTCCAGGTCCCCTATCTTGGCATGGAACACCAAAGTTCCGTAACCTATGGGAATGGGTTTCAAAACGGCTACAGGGGCCGTGATCTGAGCAGCAGTGGATGGGGTTTGAAATTTGATTTCATCATCGTCCATGAGTCCGGCCATGAATGGTTCGCCAACAACATCACATACAAGGATATTGCGGATATGTGGATCCATGAAAGTTTCACAGCATACTCAGAAAACCTGTTCCTGGATTATTATTTCGGAAAAGAGGCTGCCGGGGCCTATACACGTGGTACGCGGATGAATATTCAGAATGAAGAACCAATCATTGGAATTTACAATGTGAACCATTCCGGCTCCGGCGACATGTATTACAAAGGAGCCAACATGCTTCATATGATCCGGCAAATTGTAAATGACGACAGCCTCTGGAGAGATGTTTTACGTGGTCTGAATAAAGAGTTCTATCATGAAACGGTGACAACCCAGATGATCGAATCGTACATGATAAAAGAAACGGGACAAGCACTATCCCCTGTTTTTGACCAGTATCTCCGCGACATACGAGTGCCTGTGCTTGAATATGCAAGGAAAGGCAATACGCTTTACTACCGATGGAATAACACGATCAGGCGCTTTAAAATGCCCGTTGATGTATCTGTCGACGGAGAATCTGTCAGGCTCAGTGTCACCAATAGCTGGCAAACCTATGAGGCATCATCGCCAGATTTTGCGTTTTCGGTAAATCCCGATTATTATATCAGCTTAATGGAAATTAACTGATCAGGATTTCCACTTAATATTGCAGCCCTGGCTTGGGACCTGTTTTTCACTTACAGGATTCCCATGGATCAGGTCATCCAGGGCCTGTCTCATGTCCTTACCATCCAGTGGCTTTCCGTTTCCCGGCCGTGATGCATCGAGCTGCCCCCGGTACACAAGCTTATCCTGGTGGTCAAAAAGATAGAAATCCGGCGTGCAGGCAGCTTGAAAATCCCTGGCGACACCTTGGGTCTCATCAAACAGATATGGAAATGAATAACCCCACTTACGGGCAACCTCCCGCATTCGTTCCGGGCCGTCTTCAGGATATTTCTCAACATCATTTGAACTGATCGCCACAAACCCCACGCCTTCACTCGTGTAGTCATTGGAAAGTTTTACGAGCTCAGACTGTACGTGTTTCACGTACGGACAGTGATTGCAAATAAACATGACCAGGGTTCCTTTTTCACCGCGTATGTCGGCATACGACAAATTTTGCCCGGAAACCGTATCCGGTAATGTAAAATCCGGGGCTTCTGTTCCCAGCGGAAGCATTTTTGAGGGTGTTAATGCCATAATCAGTCCGATTTAGGCCCCAAAGATATATAAATAGACCATTGTAATTTGCCGGTTTCCACTTAACCTTGTTCAAAACTATCGTTTAATTCATTGAATTATGAAACGGATAGGCTTACTGTCTGACACACACGGCTTTCTGAACCCAAAAATCTTCGTCTATTTTGAAGAATGCGATGAAATATGGCATGCCGGAGATATTGGCATTACAGATACAGCAGATCAGCTGGAAAAATTTAAACCACTGCGTGCTGTTTACGGTAATATAGATGGAAAGGATTTACGCGCACGCTATCCTGAGGATCTTTTCTTTACATTGGAAGGTGTACGAATTTACATGACTCACATCGGGGGATATCCTCCCCGCTATAACAGCAGGGTCCGAAAGATTATCCAGCAGGAAAAGCCCGATCTGTTCATCGACGGGCATTCGCATATTCTTAAAATTATGCGGGATCCCAACATTGACAACCTGCTGCACATTAATCCGGGTGCTGCCGGAAAACAGGGTTTTCATAAGATTTCAACCTTGGTGCGATTCTCACTGGATTCGGGAGCCATCAAGGATTTACAAGTGATCGAACTTGGAAAAAGGGCATAAAAAAACCCGTCTTTCGACGGGTATATAGTCAACAAGAACAGAAGCTTTATCCGGGGAAGATTAAGCCTCGCTCTTGTCTTCTTTCTTCGTTTCTTTCTTCGCAGGCTTGGAAGATTTCTTTTCGAATTCTTCTTTAATCGCCTCAACATCGACTGATTTAATCACCGGCTTGGTGTTTAATCGCTTGATATTCGCCTGACGTACAGATGCCCTGGTTTTATTTCTCTTTGCTTTTCTCTTAAGTCTGGTAATAGCCATGTCCTTGAATTTTGATCAAATAAGGGTGCAAAGATAATAGAATAATTAATTTATTTAAAGGCTTCTCCCACTATTTTCATTTCCGGGTATAAAAGTTCAAAGCATGGCTTCGCAGTTTTTTTGTAGTTTTGTTTCCATGAGCTCAAAACCATCCTTACCGAAAGGAACGCGTGACTTCGGACCAGAAGAAATGGCCCGGCGGAATTATATTCTTGATACGATCAGAAAGGTATTTCGCAAATTCGGATTTATGCCGCTGGAAACACCGGCCATGGAGAACCTGGACGTATTAACCGGGAAATATGGTGATGAAGGGGATCAACTGTTGTATAAAATACTAAATAGCGGTGATTTCCTTTCCAAAACGTCTGAATCCGATTACAGCAAAGGTTCGAAACACCTTGCCGGGCTCATCAGTGAGAAAGGACTTAAATACGATCTCACAGTACCGTTTGCACGCTATGTTGTCATGAATCAGCATAAGATTTCCATGCCGTTCAAGCGTTACCAAATACAGCCTGTATGGAGAGCAGATCGTCCGCAACGGGGCAGATATCGTGAATTTCAGCAATGTGATGCGGATGTCGTGGGTACTGACTCCCTGCTGTGTGAGGCGGAGGTCATCTGGATGATCCGGGAAGTTTTCAAACAACTCGGGATCACGGATTACAGCATTCGCATCAATCATCGCAGGATTCTCCGCGCTATTGCCGAGGCAATCGGAGAGCCCGGAAAGGAATCAGAATTATGTGTGGCAATCGATAAGCTTGACAAGATCGGTTCCGATAAAGTTCTGCAGGAACTTAGAGACCGGGGCTTTACTGAAAGCGCGACAGATAAGCTTTTGCCGCTTCTGACTGATTCCACTTTATTATCACTTGAGGCGATAGAGAATTTCATTTCGGACGGGAATGAAGGAATCAGGGATATACGTGAAGTGTTTGACCTCATTAAATCATCCGGCATGGAGCACGTTGACTTTGATCCTCTCCTGGCACGGGGTTTATCCTATTACACCGGCTGTATCTTTGAGGTAAAGGTGAATAAGGTGAGTGTTGGCAGCGTAAGCGGCGGTGGCCGGTATGACGACCTAACGGGTGTATTCGGTTTACCGGGTATTTCCGGGATCGGTTTTTCATTCGGGGTTGACAGATTGTATGATGTGATGGAAGAGCTTTCACTCTTTCCGGAGTCGGCCAACACCTTTACCACAGCCCTGATCGTGGCTTTTGATACGGAATCATGGCATTACGGACTGGAATTTCTTCAGGGCCTGCGTTCAGCGGGCATTCATGCCGAACTTTACCCGGAAGTTGCGAAAGCGAAGAAACAGTTTTCGTATGCCGATAAAAAAAATATACCTTTTGTGTTAATTGCAGGTGAATCTGAAATGCAAAATGACGGATTTTCTTTGAAGAATATGAAGACCGGAGATCAACAATTCCTGTCAAAACCTTTAATTATTCAAGAACTTATAAGTTTTAACGCCGCGCAATGAGTTAATATATTGTTCGTTTAAGTTGAAATCAATTATATTCCGTTTCGAATGACCTGCAACCGTCTCAAATATCTCCTTGGCCTGGTAGTCTGTCTCTGGCTCGGAACAACTCTTACGGCTGTTGCGCAGTACTCGAGTGAAAACGGACTTTTTGAAGTTGATGAGATCAGGGGTTGTCCGGGATTAACCATAAACATAACGAACAACAATCCGGTTTGTGATTGTACGGCCGGTTGCTCCTGTGATTTTGATTACACCGGCGACGGTAATTTCCAGGTGGTTCCAAACTTTTATCAATATACCTATACAGATCCCGGGGTGTATCGAATGGAAATTTTATTCGATGCAGTTTCAGACTTCATCACCATAACGATCGAAGATAAACCCGCTCCGGCATTTGAAATATTTTCATGCTCGGGCAACAGTGTGGCGTTGCAGATTCTGGATACGAATTATGATCAATATGAAATTAATTACGGCGATGGAAGCCCGGTTGTCACGGTACCTGTAAATTCTCCTCAGCAGACACATACATTTCCGGATGCGTCGGCTCGCACCATAACGGTGAAAGGCATAGATGCCGGATGGGCTAATAATTGCAGCCCTGCTATGAAAACCTTCACGCCGGTTTCGACGTTACCGGCCGGACAAATTACCGGTCTCGCCGTCACCAGTGACCAGCAGATAACCCTGGGACTAGGAACACAGGCCGATGTTCTTTACAGGCTTTTCATCTCGACCAATGGTGGAGCCTACAGCCTTTATGAAGAATTCAGTGATACAAGATCATCCCAAATTATTGATTTACTTTCTACCCGCGACAATTACTATTGTTTCAGGCTCGATGCCATTGATCCCTGCGGTGGTGCGTCTGCGAGTTCCCAGGAAGTATGTTCTATCCAGCTTTCCGGGTTCAATCAGAACAATATAAACCAGATCGACTGGACCACCAATAACCCGACGGGTAATTTCAGCCTGTACAGGGACGGTGTCTTCCTGGCCTCTGCGATGAATAATGAACGCACCGCCGGCGATCCGGACGTTAACTGCGGAACGACATATTGTTATTATCTTCAGGCGGCATACGGAAGCGCTTTATCTACATCTGCAGAGATCTGTATTCTGGCCAATAATGAACTCCCCCCGATTGCGGTCAACAATATCAGCACCATTCCAAATGGCAATGAGGTTACGCTAACCTGGGATTACCCGGTTCCACCTGGATCCACGATATTTAATGTCTATCGCACTGGAGACACCCAGGTTCCGGCATTGATCGGGACAACGACAGATCTTACCTTCACCGATACACAGGCGATTAACCCCGGATTTTTCACATACTGCTATGAAGTTATTCCGGAAGATGCCTGCGGGAATGCAAACCCTGATAATATTGAGGCATGCGTAATGACACCTGATGCAGCCATCAGTCTCCAGGATGAAGTGAGGATCTCATGGCCTCCGTATGAGGGTTATGACATGGGAGTGGCCTATTATTTTGTGGAGAAATCGTATGATGGAACGAATTTCTTCAATGTGGTTCAAACGAGTGATACTACGTATTTGGAGACGGATGATGATGCGAGTCAAATACTGTATTACCGAATCAGGGCAATTGCCAATGACGGATCCATCCTAAACTCATACTCCTACATTGTGCAGCTTTACAAGTCCAACCTGCTGGCATATCCTGAAGCCTTCACGCCCGATGGTGATGGATTGAATGATGAACTGGTAATCAGGGCCCGTTATGTACAATCCTATTCCATTGATATTTTCAACCGATGGGGAGAGCTGATCTTTCACAGTGATGATATCGACAGTCCATGGAACGGGTTCTACAATGGGGAACGGGTACCGCAGGGGACGTATGTTATAAAAATCCGACTGGTCGATGAAGCGGGGCAGGAAACTACGCGTGATGCAAGTATTTTGGTCCTCTCCCACTAATTACCACAACAATTCCTACTTTTGTGAAGTAACAAACATATACGGTTATGTTCGATATGATGAAAATGATGGGCAAGGTAAAAGAGATGCAGGCCCGGATGAAGGAAGCGCAGGATAAGCTCGCAGACATTGAAGTGGAATCTGAGTCGGGAGCAGGAATGGTTAAAGCCCGTGTGAACGGTAAGAAAAAACTAATCTCTGTGATGATCGACGAGTCTCTGATGAAGGACGAGGACCGTGAGATGCTCCAGGACCTGATTGTTGCAGCGGTTAATAAAGCAACAGACGAAGCTGAAATTCTCGCTAAGGAAGAGATACGTAAAAGTACGGAAGGAATAATGCCAAACATTCCGGGACTTGATCTCAGCGGAATGATGTAAATGAAAGATCTTGCAATTGTTATTCTAAACTATAACGGGAGGAAATACCTTGCTCAGTTCCTTCCACATGTCATTCAACACAGCGGGGAGGCGAGGATTATTGTTGCAGACAATGCGTCTTCCGATGATTCAGTAGACTTTGTAAAGACCCACTTTCCGGGCATTGAAGTCATGGAACTTCAGGAAAACCGCGGTTACAGCGGTGGATATGATCATATCCTGAAAGAAATTACCGCAAAGTATTTCTGTTTGCTCAATTCAGATGTAGAAGTTACCCACGGATGGCTCAGCCCTATACTGGAAATTTTCGAAAACGATGAATCTGTCGCGGCCATTCAGCCAAAAATTCTATCCTATACTGAAAAAGACACTTTTGAATACGCCGGTGCGGGTGGAGGATTCCTGGATCAGTACGGGTTCCCCTTTTGCAGGGGGAGAATTTTCGAAACCTTCGAAACCGATGAAGGTCAATACGACGATTCCAGGGAAATTTTCTGGGCAAGCGGGGCGTGTCTGTTTATCCGGTCCGAGGATTTTATGGCCTCCGGTGGTCTGGATCGTGACTTTTTTGCCCACATGGAGGAAATTGACCTCTGCTGGCGTCTTTGGGGAATGGGAAGAAAAGTGGTCTACCAGGGCTCCAGTACTGTGTATCACGTCGGCGGTGGTACGCTGAGCAAGTCAAATCCCAAAAAGACTTACCTCAATTTCCGGAACGGACTTAGTTTATTATATAAGAATTACGCTCCTGCGCTGCTGTTCAACCGAATGATGATTCGTGTATTATTCGATTTCGTGGCTATTTTACGCTTTATATTCATTTTACAATGGAAACATGCGGGTTCCGTGATTCGCGCGCATGCAGATTTCTGGTCTCAGATGAAGCTCAACCGACAGAAACGTACTGAAAGTCAGTCGCTCATGCGCATAAGCAATATTGATACGATGTATAAAGGAAGTATAGTCTGGGAATATTTTATGGATTCACGCCGTAATTTTCAGGAGCTGAAACACGCACGTAAGTTCTGAATACGCCTAATAATACCAGACGGTATTGTTTCTGCGTCGCAAATGTTTCCTCATGTTCATGATAAAAGCCAGGGCCAGGTAAATCAAAACCGGCGATCCAAACGTGAGAAATGACGCATAAATAAAATACATCCGAATGCTGGATGAAGATATACCAAGCTTCTCCCCCATCCTCGTGCATACGCCGAAAGCCTGCGCTTCAAAAGTATCCTGGAGTCTTTTTAGCATAATTGGTTAAAAGTTAATCAAGGTCTATTTATTAATACACTTAAACACCTTAAAAAGTTTACTGAACGATATATATGCACATTCACAAATATAATGTGTACTTATTCAATTGTGCCTTCTAAATTCCTGAAATTTTAGTTAATATTGCACTCAAATGTTTTATTAAGGAAATTATTAAGGATATTTACACAATTCAACCAGTCATTTAAAAACATAAACCAATGAGAAAATTATTCTACGCTATTGTACTATTCGGATTGATAGGCCTTTCGGGTTGCGCTCTGAACCAAATGGTTAAAATGGCTGAAGATCAAAATCTCACTGTTTCTCCCAATCCTCTTGAGGTACATGCAGATACGGTAGCTTTTGACATGTCTGCCAATCTTCCCGTTAAAATGTTGAAAAAAGATAAGGTGTACACTGTACGCACTTTTTACAACTATGGAGAGAGCGAAGTAGAACTGGAAGCCGTTCAATTCCGTTCTGAAGATTTCCCTAACGCAAAGGAAGAATCCCCCCAGCAATCAAAAAGCTATTCATTCCCTTATTCACCGGCGATGAACCCTGGCGAACTTCAGGTTCAGGGAGTGGCATCAGATCCGAAAAACGGTAAAACAAAGGAAACTCCGCGCATGACCGTAGCGCCCGGATTGATCACAACTTCTAAAATGGTTATCCCGGTAGCATATGCTGCAGAAGCAGATCATGGATATAACAATCAGGAAGAATTGATCCCCACCCGTGTAAACTTCTTCTTCAACCAGGGAAGCTCTGTTTTACGCAGCTCTGAAAGAAGTGGTGATATGGGTAAAAAACTTGACGCATACATTGCTGCCAAGAACCTGACCCGTACAGTAACAATCACAGGTACTCACTCACCTGAAGGTCCGGAACGCGTTAACTCTAACCTTGCCAAGAATCGTGCTGAAGCGATTGAAGCTTTCTACCGTCGTGAAATGGATAAATATGACTATGAAGGCAAAGCAGACAGCATTAACTTCATTATCAAGGATGTTGTAGAAGACTGGACTGTATTTAAGGATTCACTTGCATTGTACGATGGGCTTTCTTCTGAAGAGAAATCAGCATGGTTGAACATCATCAACGCCGGTGGAACTTACGAGGAGGTTGAAGATAAATTACATACACTGTCTACTTATAATAAAGTTTTCCGTGAGTTATATCCCAAGCTTCGTACTGCCAAAACTGAAATCCTAACTGTTAAGGATAAGAAGACTGATGCAGAAATCGCTGTACTTGCCAAGCAGGTTGTAAGCGGA
The DNA here is from genome assembly GCA_050289805.1 of Cyclobacteriaceae bacterium. Taxonomy (GTDB): domain Bacteria; phylum Bacteroidota; class Bacteroidia; order Cytophagales; family Cyclobacteriaceae; genus JAUILA01. The sequence continues at coordinate 90,626 of JBNKGL010000002.1, read as the reverse complement.
TCTGTTTCTGCAGACACGCTTTCCGCTGAAGAAATGATGTATGCTGCGTCGATGACGCCTTCATTATCTGAAAAAGAAGCGATCTACAAGGCTGCTATTCAGAAAGAAGACAGCTGGAATGCTCATAACAACCTTGCAGCGACTTACATTGCTATGGCAAACCAGAATCCTTCACGCAGTGCTGAGTACATGGAAATGGCTGAAACTCAACTTGAGATTGCAGCGAATCAGAATCCTACTGCTGAGGTTCATGGTAACCTTGCATCTGTGGCACTTGCGAACGGTAACGCTGGCAAAGCACTTCAGCATGTAAACAAAGCATTGTCGATGAGCCCTTCTAACGAGGTGACTCAGGGATTGAACGGTGTAAAAGGTGCAGCTCAGATTATGATGGCTGACTACACCGGAGCACAGACTACGCTTGCCAATGCTTCACAGACAAAAGCAAACGTATTCAACAAGGCGCTTGCTCAGGTGCTTGACAAAAGATGGCCAGTGGCTTATGAAACCCTCAGAGGTGAATATGCTAATACATACGGAACTGAAAAAGACGAAATGTATGCAAAAGCTACTTACCTGACTGCCATTGTTGCTGCCCGCAGACAGGCTGGCGAAGATGATATCGCAACAATTCTGAAAGAAGCATTTTCAGTAGATCCAAGTCTGAAAGAAAAAGCAATGAATGATCTTGAGTTCCTGCAGTACAGAAGTTTCCCGCAGTGGACTGACGCGATGAAATAATCGTAATAAAATTCAGAAAAAGGCTCTCCCGAAACGGAGAGCCTTTTTTATTTTATCAAAAATTGTTTTTTGATAATCTACCCTGATGTCCTAATTTTGGGGACTGTTTAATAAAGGTTAAAATGAGAGAAATTCAATTCAGAGAAGCGCTCGGCGAAGCCATGAGCGAAGAAATGCGTCGAGATGAGAAAGTATTTCTTATGGGCGAAGAAGTAGCCGAATACAACGGCGCCTACAAGGTGAGTCAGGGTATGCTTGATGAATTCGGCCCCAACCGGGTAATTGACACCCCTATCGCTGAACTTGGTTTCGCCGGTGTAGGTGTTGGAGCCGCAATGAACGGACTGAGGCCTATCATTGAATTCATGACCTTCAATTTCTCTCTGGTGGCTATCGACCAGGTAATTAACAGCGCTGCCAAGATGATGTCGATGTCTGGCGGTCAGTTCAATATCCCAATGGTATTCAGGGGTCCAACCGGGAATGCGGGAATGTTGAGCTCACAGCATTCACAAAACTTTGAAAACTGGTATGCAAATACCCCGGGACTGAAAGTTGTGGTACCCTCAAATCCCTACGATGCCAAAGGTTTATTAAAGTCTTCCATCCGCGATAATGATCCGGTAATTTTCATGGAGTCTGAGTTGATGTACGGTGACAAGGGTGAAGTCCCTGAAAGCGAATATCTGATTCCGATTGGCGCTGCTGATATTAAACGCGAGGGTAATGATGTTACCATCGTTTCATTCGGTAAGACCATGAAGGTCGTTTATGAGGCTGCAGATGCCCTCGCGAACGACGGTATATCTGCCGAAGTGATTGATATGAGAACGGTTAGACCTCTCGATTACGCTACGGTGGTGAATTCTGTTAAAAAGACGAACAGGCTCGTCATTGTTGAGGAAGCATGGCCACTGGCAGCGATCAGTTCAGAAATTACGTATCATGTTCAGAAATATGCCTTTGATTTCCTGGATGCGCCTGTACACAGGGTGAACAGCATGGATGTACCGCTTCCCTATGCGCCAACGTTGATCGACGCTATTCTTCCGAATGTAAAGCGCACCGTTGAAGCTGTAAAAAGCGTGATGTACGTTAGTTAATAAAATTGATTTACTGAATGCAGATTCCTCATTTGATTTCCGAAGGAATTGAATGAGGCCTCGACCTGTGGAAAAGGGATTCTTAAAAAATTACTTTGTTTATAAAAATGACGTTCCGCTTTTCACCGCCACTGGCAATCCGGTGAAATCCCCAAACGTAGAAAGCGTTATTAAACCAGTATCCGGCTCCTCCAATTTCCTCATCCGTACTTTTGATATCATCCACATCTTTTTCAAGACGAATAGGTATCCAGTTATCCTCTATAGGTGCAGATGAATAGGGAATTGACTTATATACAATTTCTTCCTCATGTTTGTAGAGCATATGTACGAAGCTCCTGTCGGCATATGCATCCACCATACTCGAAGTAGAAACCTGTTCGATATCATCCACCACAAGACTGTTGTCCCATTTCACGTCGCCATTTTTGTTGATGCCAATAACAATCGCTTCCAGAAATTCAAATTCCATGTTATTCTGAAAGTCATCATAACCCCGGTATGCTTCTCTGAAATATCGGTACCGGTACGGATTATATATTGATGTAAACCTGTCATAGGGTGAATAATAATAGGGAACATTGGTTCGCTGATAGTTTTGATCATAGACCTCTGCGAACAGGACATACTCGCCGTTTACTTCTATCATATTATGGAGAAACAACCGAAGGCTGAGCTTAAGATCTTTTCCCCTATCAGACATTTCACTTGCCTTTTCCTCAAGTCGTTCCGCCCTGCGCGGATTAGTATAATCGAAGAAATGTTCAAAATTGCCAAAATCGTGGTATTTCACGGTATTATCCTGGCCTTCCGGTTTAATAACCGCAAAATAAACTCCCTGGATATAATTTGAATTCTGTGAACCATAAGATCCGGCAATGGCTATATTGCCGTCTACAAATCCGAGGGTCAGCCCGTCAATGATCTGCAGGTTATCTCGCATCTGAACCTCCCGTTCGAACAGAATATCTGAGTCATAACTATAGGTGCGCAATCGCAGGAAATAACCGGAATATGACCGTTCCATCGTAACAATATTATACGTGATCCCATCCATATTTGGTCTGAGGTCGATGATATCACTTTTGGCGGTGAAATAGCCGGGAACCACATCAAATTTCTTCTCATTTACTGTATAGGAAAGAATCGTAGGGCTCTCACGCACATATCCCGCAAGTACAATACGGTCCTGTACCACAATGATATTGGTAAGTTCAAAAGCCAGTTCATTCTGAACGGTAAACGGCAAAATCCGCCCTGTGACAAGATCAATCTGAAGAATAAGAAATTCACTGACCATTCTGTCCCTCTCGACAAAAACTATGTAGAGATGTTGTTTAAAACGTTCATATGCACGAAAATCAAACTTCGCATCTACGGATAATTCCTGCGTCCAATTCTCTTGCAAATCCGTGTCCAAATTCGTCAGGATCCATTTATTTTCTCTGCCCCGAACAGAATTATCTTCACGAACCAGCATCAACCCATTTTCTCCCCCCGGTATTACAGTAAAGTATTCACCGTTGTCCTTTTTTTCCTGTTCATACCGGGCTACCTGTTCCTGTGCTGATACGGCATGAAGAACCAGAAAAAGCCCCATTAACGCTATCGAAACCTTCTTAATCATTCAAATCTTACTTTTCTGAACAATGAGATCAAATTGTTTTTTCGAAACCGGCTGAACGGAAAGTCGTGAATTCTTCACAAGAACCATATCCGCAAGCCTTTCATCATCTTTAATATCTGCGAGTGTAACCGGGTTTTCAAGTGATGAAAATGGTTCGATGTCAACTGCCACCCACCTGTCATCATCCGTTGAAGGATCCTGATAAGACTCCTTTACTACTTTTGCGATGCCCAAAATACGTTTTTCATTTACACTATGATAATACAGTGCCAGGTCTCCTGATTTCATTTCCTTCAGATAATTTCTCGCCTGGTAATTCCGAACCCCGTCCCAGAATGTATTTCCATCTTTCAACAAATCTTCCCAGGAATAGGTGCCCGGTTCAGTTTTTAATAACCAATAGTTCATGTGTTAATTATTGAATCAACCAAGATCATTTGGTTAAATTTACATAATTCTCAATAACATCAATAACCATACCGCACACGTGGAAAACAAGGATATCATACGAATTTTACGCAAAACCGCATCACTCATGGAAATCAACGGGGTTAATGAGTTTAAGGTGCGGGCTGTTAACAATGCATTGTTCAACCTTGAGCGTGTAACCGGAAAACTGGAAGACATGAGCCCTGAAGAACTTCAGGCACTGAAAGGAGTCGGTAAAAGTATTGCTGAACAAATTGCCGAAATCATTGCAGAAAATGAAAGTACCGAATTGAGAAGGCTACTGGAACAAACGCCTAAAGGAGTGGTGGAGTTACTCAATATCTCCGGTGTGGGGGCAAAGAAAATCCAATTATTATGGAAAGACCTTAAAATCACATCCCCACTGGCGCTAAAAGATGCAATAGAATCCGGTCAGCTGGAAAAGGTAAAGGGATTTGGTGAAAAGACCATACGGCAGGTACAGGATTCGCTGAATTTTTATCTTGACAATAAACATAAGTTACTCATCTCGGAAGCGCTGGTATGGAATGACCAGATACTCGAACTCCTTTCACAGCATTTTAAAGGATACCTGGTAAGTGAAACGGGTTCGCTCCGACGCCATGATCTGATCATTTCTGAGTTTGAATATCTCATCGAGGATAAGGATGATGTATTCGCGAAATTGAAAGAGATCGGTGATTTTGCATACGATGAAAAACGTTCCAGTCCGTTTGCCTGGCGCGGAATCCATGAACCTTCAGGAATGCATATTCAGTTCCGGAAAGCCACAAACGAACAATTCTATGCACAAGCCATGATTACAACAGGACCACGAAGTCATGTTCAGTCATTAGGTCTTGGAAATGCCATACACTCGATATCATCCGAAGAAGAAATATATCAAAAGGCCGGCCACCCGTTTATACCTGCGGATATCCGGATCGCTCCGGACGTATTGAAAACAGATCCCGAACGTATTAAAAACCTTATAGAGAAATCAGATATCAAAGGAATTCTTCATGCCCACAGCACCTATAGCGACGGACAGCAAAGCATTCGGGAAATGGTTGAGGCATGCCATGCAGAGGGATTTTCCTATCTGGGAATGACGGATCACAGTAAGTCTTCCTTTTTTTATGCCAATGGTTTGTTTGAAAACCGTGTAATGGAACAATTCAGGGAAATCGACATGGTTCAAAAGGAGTATCCTGATTTCAGAATTTTTAAGGGGATTGAATGTGATATCCTTAGTGATGGTTCCCTCGACTATCCGAATGAGTTCCTCCAAGAATTCGATTTTATAATTATATCTGTTCATTCAGTTCTGAATATGGATCTCAAAACGGCAACCGCCAGACTTGTGAAAGCCATTGAGAATCCATTTTCAACAATTCTGGGACATCTTACCGGCCGTTTATTATTACGTCGACAGGGATATCCTCTTCACATGCCCACAATTCTTGACGCATGTCGAGATAATGGTGTAAGCATCGAGATTAACGCGAATCCACGACGGCTGGATATCGACTGGACTTATCTCCCCGAAGTTTTGGACAGGGGAATTAAAATTAGCATAAATCCCGATGCCCATAACATCAGGGGCTTCAGTGATGTTAGTTTTGGTGTGATGGCGGCACGTAAAGGACTGGTAACCCCGGAGGATAACCTGACCTCGCTCACAGCAGATGAACTGGATGAATTTTTCCTCCAGCGTAAAGAAAATAGTATTCAGAAAGTAAGTCATGAGCATTAAAAAGGTTCTGATCATCCGGTTTTCTTCTATTGGAGATATTGTACTCACAAGCCCTGTTATACGGAACCTGAAAACGCAGCTCGATGATGTTGAGGTTCATTACTGCACAAGGAAGGAATTCCATTCATTACTCATCTCAAATCCCTATATCGACAGAATTCACCTGCTCGATGACGATCTCTCTTCCCTGATCGTGCAATTAAAAAATGAGGAGTTCGATTATATCGTCGACCTGCAGAATAATCTGCGAACCAGAATCATCAAAGCACGCCTGCAGGTCGCGGGAAAGTCATTCAACCAACTGAATCTTGAAAAATGGCTGATGGTTAACCTGAAAATCAACAAGCTCCCGAATCACCATATTGTTGAACGTTACATGGAAACGGTCACTCCTTTGGGAATAAAAATGGATAGCCTCGGACTGGATTATTTTATTCCCGATGATGAACATGTTCCCATCAGCCAATTCCCCGAAGCCTTTCATAAAGAGTTCGTTGCATTTGCCATTGGTGCCCAGCACGGCACCAAACGTCTGCCTGTAAGCCGTATGATCGAATTATGCGATAAAATCAATAAACCGGTCATCCTGCTTGGCGGCACGGAGGATGAAGAAACAGGCAACCAAATCCTTAAATTCTTTGAACGAAATGAACAATCCATGCCGTACGAAGAAGGTCTTTATGCATTAGGTAAGAAAACAATCATTTACAATGCGTGTGGAAAGTTTTCAATCAACGAATCCGCATCCCTGGTAAAGCAGGCAAAGTATGTATTCAGTCATGACAACGGGCTCATGCATGTTGCGGCAGCCTTTAAGAAAGAAATATTTAGTATTTGGGGGAATACCATCCCACTATTCGGTAAGTATCCCTTCAGGACCCGGTTCACAGTTTTTGAAAATAATAAAATCAATTGCCGGCCATGCAGCAAGATCGGATATGACAAATGTCCGAAAGGACATTTTAAGTGCATGAATGAGATGATTTTCGACTTCTACCTCCCGTAAGCGCTGGCTAACTACCTTCACCTGCGCTCCGGTAGGCAGGCTGACTATCCCAAAGGGATCCCTTCGGGACTGACTACTGACTACTGACTACTGACTACTGACTACTGACTACTGACTACTGACTATCAATACGCTCTTACCATCTTACCCTCCATGTAATTCACAAACGACCTGTTTGCAACACGCATTCCTCCGCGCGTCGGGAAGTTTCCTGTGAAGTACCAGTCACCCAGGTGGTTCGGACATGCATCATGAAGGTTTTCAACTGTTTGATACACCACTTCCAGTTCAGCCGTCATTTCTTCAGGCTTTACTATTTCAGCAATTTTATTGGAAATTTCCTCGGCGGTAAACTCATTATACAGTGTATTCACATGATTTACAGCTTCACTATTTTCCAGGGCCCATTTAGCGCGTTCATAAACCTCTCCAAGCATATCTTCCTTGTTATGATCCTTAAACAGACCTACCATTGCACGGAATGCGACGAACTCACTCATCTTCGACATATCAATTCCATAGCAATCCGGAAAACGTATCTGGGGTGCTGAAGAAACGATGACTACTTTCTTCGGGTCCAGACGCGCGAGCATTGTAAGGATACTTTTCTCCAGTGTGGTACCCCGAACGATCGAATCATCCATGATGACCAGGGTATCCACGCCTTTTTTTATTACCTCATAGGTAGTATCATACACGTGGGCGACCATTTCATCCCTTGAATTATCATCGGTTATGAATGTTCTGAGTTTGGCATCCTTAAGAATAATCTTCTCCACCCTTGGTCTGAAGGTCAGAAAATCTTCCAGCGAATCCATCACAGGTTTTTTATCCAGGATAACTTCTTTCCGGAGTGAGCTGAGGTAATCTTCCATGCCCGACATAAGGCCCAAAAACGCAGTTTCAGCAGTATTGGGTATGTAGGAAAATACAGTATTCCGCAGATCAAAGTTGATCGCCTTTAATACCTGAGGAACCAGCAGCCGTCCAAGTTGTTTCCGCTCCTGGTAAATATCCGGGTCAGTACCTCTTGAAAAATAGATTCGTTCGAAACTGCATGAAGTTTTGACGCCGGGCTCAATGAACTTATACTGTCCGGCCTCGCCATTCTTTTTCATGATCAGTGCGTGTCCCGGTTTAATCTCTTCAATCTGTTCATAATCTACGTTGAAGGCTGTTTTTATCGCGGGCTTTTCTGAAGCAACCACGATGACTTCATCGTCCTTGTAAAAATAGGCAGGACGAATGCCATTGGGATCACGGGCAACGAATGCGTCACCATGTCCAACCATTCCGGCCATGGCATAACCCCCATCAAAATCCTTACAAGCCCTGCTCAGAACCCTTTGCAGATCAATTTCACTTTCAATAACCTCTGTGATCTCCTGGTTTGAATACTCATCCTTGTACTTTCTGAATATCTCATTGTTTTCTTCATCAAGAAAGTGACCGATTTTCTCCATCACCGTTACCGTATCAACCTTTTCCTTGGGGTGCTGTCCAAGTCGAACCAGTATGTCGAACAATTCATCCACATTGGTCATATTGAAGTTACCGGCTACTACAAGGTTTCGGCTTCGCCAGTTATTCTGCCGAAGAAATGGGTGACAGTTCTCTATGCTGTTTTTGCCGTGGGTACCATAACGCAGGTGACCGAGCCAGACCTCCCCGGTAAAGGCGCAATTTTCCTTCATCCACTGTTCATCGTAGAATCGTTCGCCCCCCTCCTTTTTGGCCCGCTTGTATTTCTTGGCGATCTTCTCGAAAATCTGCTTTATTGGCTCCTGGTCAATGGATCGATACCGGCTGATGTATCGGAGACCAGGTTTCTGATCAATTTTAATATTCGCAATTCCAACCCCGTCCTGCCCCCTGTTACGCTGTTTCTCCATGAGGATATACATCTTATTCGCAGCATATGCGGGAGTCCCATATTTTTCAATGTAGTAGGCTAACGGTTTTCGCAAACGCACCATTGCGATACCACATTCATGCTTGATCTGCTCGCTCATTGCATATATTTAAGGTACAAAGCTAATACTATTGATCGATCCCATCAACCACTCCGGTTTAAAGAATAGAATTAATACGGCTAAAACTAAAATTGTTCCTAAAAAATTCTCTTTTGTCCATATTTTTTCTGCCATCCAAACCCGGGCCTCCCCTTTCCTGAAAATCATGAAATAAGGAATCTTTACATAATATGCCAATGATACCACAGCATTCACGACGGCAAAGAGCAGTAGTGTGAGTATAAATGTATCATTCATCACAGAATACATTCCAGCCAATCCTCCAAACAGGAATAATTTCGCGCTGAATCCGGCGGTCGGAGGCAGGCCGGTAAGTGCTATCATCCATATGACCATACAGATCGTTTTCCAGCCTGATACTGCTGATGCACCGGAAAAATCATCAAGTTTTTCCGTCCCAAACCTGTTCTCAAAAAAGTTGAGCAAATGAAATGCTCCGATCGTCATGAGCACATAAATGGCGGCATAGAATAATAAATAGGCAGGATTATACTCCATCAGCAGCAATCCCGACAGCATGAAGCCGGTATGCGCGATCGCTGAGAATCCCATCATGCGCTTTACATGATTCTGACGAAGTGCCCCGAAATTACCGGCCAGCATCGATAAGCCCGCAAGAATGGCGGTGATATACATCGACTCCATCACAAAACCCGTCCACCTCATTAAAAAAGCGATGGCTGCCACTTTCGGAATGGTCGATAGTATTGTGATCACGGGCATTGGGGTGGCCTGATATACATCCGGTACCCATATATGAAAGGGTACTGCCGCCACCTTGAATAATAATCCAAAACTTATCAGCGCAAGAACGGCATATCCAAGTGGGGTCGTCCAATGATCTGCCCCCGAAACTGCCACGGCCAATGAAAGATTGCCTTCGAGTCCATAAAAAAGTGATATTCCGTATAACATGAGAGCAGAAGATACGGCGCCAAACACAAGGTATTTAAAGCCCGCATCAATATTCTTTCGGTACAACGGGAGTGCAACCAGCATATAGCCCGATAAAGACAAGATTTCCACCGATAAATAGACCAGGAATAAATGGTTCGACAATACCAGGAAATGTGCACCCAGCAGCATCATCAGGGCGATGATTACATATTCACCCGCGAGAACACGAAGGTGCCGTGTGGTGCGAAAAAGTAAAATCAAAATAAGGGTAATATCGAGCAATGATATCCACCAAATTCCCGCTTCATCAAATATCATCCAGTCGCCGGGAAATACAACATCATTGGATTGGGTAAGGAATAGTGAAATAAGAATTCCGGTAATTCCGATCCCATGCGCCACCTGGAAGGGCAAACCCCTTTTCAGCGTTGAAATTGTAACAAAGATTATTGTTACGGCCAACACCAGTTCCGGCAGAAGGAAAGGCAGAAGGATCTTCAGATCAGTTAGAATTTGTGAAACATCCGTCATGATCCTGTACTGGTCAATAATAATTCCTTACTGTGAACAGATATCAATTCAATCATTGAATCGATCAGCGGATTCATCCAGTCGAGCAGTAAAGAAGGAAAGACCCCCAGCAAAATCGCAAAAAACGCCAGCGGAAGCAACAGGATATATTCCCTTCTGCTCAGGTCAGGAAGTGAAACGTTGGATTTCCGAACAAAGAATTCACCAAAATACATGCGCTGCAGGGTCCACAGATAATAAGCTGCACTGAGGATCATTCCCAGTACCGCAACTGCCGCATAACCCCTGCCAACAAATCCATTCACCGATTGTGACGCAAAGGCACCCAGGAGAACAAGGATCTCTGCAATGAAGCCTGACATGCCGGGGAGACCCATTGAAGCGAAAAAGAACACGACAGACAAGACTGTAAATGCAGGCATTTTGGAGGCAAGCCCGGAATAGTTGGAGATAGACCGGTCATGAGTCCGGTCGTAAATTACTCCGACAAGAATAAACAATGCAGCCGATATAATTCCATGGCTGAAGAGCTGATAGATGGCACCTCCGATTCCTTCAGCCGTATTGGTCGCCACACCGAGTACGACAAATCCCATATGTGAAACCGAGGAGTAGGCGACGAGTCTCTTCAAATCTTTGCTCGCGAGCGCATTCATCGCCCCGTAAATAATACTTATTACCCCCAGCAACGCCACCAGCCAGGCAAAATGTGTCGCTCCATCGGGGAAAATAAAATAGCCAACACGGATCAAACCATATCCGCCAACTTTCAGTAATACGCCGGCCAGAATAACAGAAATGGCCGTAGGCGCCTCCACGTGTGCATCCGGCAACCACGTATGCACCGGCACAAGTGGAATTTTAATTGCAAATCCTGCAAAAATCAAAAGGAACGCCCACATACGCATTGGGAGACCAAGAAAAACAGTGCCGGTAACATTATCCAGCAGACTTCCCGGTATAATATTCGCCGGATCTGTCATATATACCATATTGAATGTATGCACCATGCGGCCTCCAGGTATCTCACCATTCTGCAACATGGTCTGAACCACATCGGTACTAACGCTCATCTCCGAAGCTGTTGCTGCAGGATCAATGACAGAGAGATACAGCGCGATCATTACAACCAGGATCAGTACTGAACCAAAAAGCGTATACAGGAAAAATTTGATCGCGGCATAGTCTCTTCGCGGGCCGCCCCACAATCCAATGAGAAAGAACATTGGAAGAAGCATGAATTCAAAGAATATATAGAAGAGGAGAAAATCGAGCGATGTAAAACAGCCGATGATCGCTCCGTTCAGCAAAAGGAATAATGCAAAGTAGCCTTTCTTCCGGTCATCGATATTCCAGGAGGCAATTACACTTACCAGAAGTACGAGCACGCTCAGTACAACCATCCAGACATTTAGTCCGTCAAGGCCGAGGAAATAATGAGCAGACAAAATTCCCAGATTCCCAAGGTCCATATGGATCCAGTCCCGATACTCAAGCCACTGGAAGCCACTCATAGAGCCGGGATCTGCAACTGCCGGGTCAAAGCTGCTGAATACCGGAATCAGCAGCAACGACTGCAACACGCCCACGGCCAGGGTTATCCATTTATATGATTTGTTCCATCCTTTTGGAAGGATCAATATGACCACAGAGGTGAATATGGGCACAAAAATCAATAGACTCAGCAGGTAATCCGTCAACATATAATCAAATTACAAACCATATAATTATTATCACGCCAAATAAGGCAACTAAAACATAATATTGAACATTTCCCCTCAATATCCCCGAGGTAATCTGTCCTGTCTGGCGGGCCAATGCCGCAACCATTTTAACAAATCCATCAATAACATTCCGATCAAACCAGCCGGCCATCTTGGATAGAATTACATATCCGATTGCGAAAGAGTCAATGATCCTGTCGATTACTTTAACATCAATCCAGCTAAGAATGGATGAAATTTTCAAAACCGGCGTTATGATGATCGTATTATAAATAGTATTCAGAAACCAGTTATTGTAGGATAACTGGCCCATAAATCCCGGTGGTTCACCCATTCCCTGGTATGCCTGTACATATGCGCCTGATGGTCTGAACTTACGCAGGGCAAGTACGGAGCCCACTATGATCATCCCTATTGAGAATCCCGAAACCAGCAGGTGATAATGATGAGTCCGCTCCACCAGTATTTCCTGAAATCCTGATGGAATATCAGGGGCGACCATCAGAGGTGGCAGCATCGAATTAAATATCCAGCTTCCATAGGCATCAAGCGGGTTAAAGGACCACACGAGTCCTAATGACATGAGAGCCAGAAAAATGAGAATACCGCGCATAATCACCGGCGGGTCTGACAATCCTTCAGTCGTGTTAGCGCCCCTGAAATTTCCAAAGAACACGAGCGACAGTTGCCTTATCATGTAAAATGCCGTAAGAGCTACCGTAATCAGGCCAGCCACAGGCACAAAGTGTTTCCAGGAAGGTTGTTCTCCAGCCCACGCAAACGCTCCTGTAATAATCGCATCTTTTGAAAGGAATCCACTGAACAACGGAAGCCCGATCAATGCCATTGAAAGTACGGTATATGTTACGAAGGTTACGGGCAACCTGTTCCTCAAGCCGCCCATTTGGCGCATGTCCTGGGCGTCAAAATGAAGTCCTTTTTGAGATTCAAACTGATGCAATGAATAAATCACAGCGCCGGCAGCAAGGAATAAACCTGCTTTAAAAAATGCATGGGTAAGCAAATGGAACATGGCGGCATCATATGCACCGGTTCCCATACCCATCACCATGTATCCCAACTGACTTATGGTAGAATAGGCAAGCACCCGTTTTATATCATTCTGAGTAAGTGCAGCTACTGCACCCATAAATGCGGTAATCGCACCTGTAACGGCAATAAACTGAAATACATCCCAGCCCAGCAATACAAATATCCTTGATAGCAGAAATACACCGGCTGCTACCATTGTGGCGGCATGAATCAAGGCAGATACCGGCGTGGGCCCAGCCATTGCGTCAGGCAGCCAGACCTGTAATGGAAACTGGGCCGACTTACCTACCGCACCCATAAAAAGTCCGAGACCGGCCAGCGTTAGAAGTATGGCCGGAACACTATTCCCGGACCACTCCCAGTTGGATCCTATCAAGGCAGACTCCTGCATTCGGACCGAAAGCTCTGTAAGATCCGCTGTGCCGAAAAACATCCAGAGGAGTGCTATTCCTGACATAAATCCTGCATCACCTATCCTGTTCACAATGAATGCCTTTTTAGAGGCACTGTTCGCGACATGCAATTGATAATCATGATTGATCAGCATATAGGAAGCCAAACCCACCAATTCCCAGAATATGAAAATGAGGATAAGGTTATCTGCAAATACGATTCCGAGCATGCTGAAGGTGAAAAAACCTATCATCGCGTAATACCGAAGCTGTCCGCCCGATGAGCGCATGTAAACCTGGCTGTAAAGGCTTACCAATGTTGCGATTAGCGTAACGACCACAGCCATAATCACGGCAGATCCATTTATAAGCAATCCCGCGGTAAACACCTGGTTTCCGACAGTAAACCAATTTAATTTCTCATGAATAATTGATTCGGGATTTGTTCCCAGCAGATACATGAGCATACCCGCTGCGAGAAAGCTTGCAAACAAAAATATTGTCTGGACCGAAGGATAAACTTTTCTTGTCAACCGGGAAATGAGAATGAGGACCACACTCCCTGCAAGTGGTACTAAAACCACCAGCACGGCCAACATCAAAAGAATGCTGTGATCCTGCTGTATCATTCGTTATTAAGCTTTGTTACCCTGTCTAATTCCGTTGTTTTAAATTTTCGATACATCTGTACTATGATCGCAAGACCCACAGCAGCTTCGGCGGCGGCCAGCACGATCACAAAAAGAGTAAATAACTGGCCATCGAGTCGGTTGTCGGCCTGACCACTGAAAATAATGAAATTCAGATTTGAGGCATTCAGCATAAGTTCTATTCCAATGAGCACCATGATGGCATTCTTTCGTGTAATGGCAATTACCAGTCCAGCGCAGAACATATAGGCACCGAGCAAGAGCAATATATTCATACTCATGGTACCCTCCGTTTACTCGTTATATAAAATTTTCCTGCGATTGTCGCTGCACCTATCAGCACAACGAGTAATAGCACAGCGATCAATTCCATCGAGATCAGATGTTCAGAAAGCAGCCGGACACCTAAACCTCTGATCGGGTCTGAAACTTCCCCGGTGCGGGTATTAACAGGAAATTCCCAGAGCAGCACACCCAGAAGTACCAGCAGTACTGCAGAAAGAAGGGGTGCCATAAATAACCTGGCAGTGCCTGATTTTAACACACCCAGTCCGGTTTTCTGGGTTAACATAATTGCAAACAGCAGTAAAACAATTATTCCGCCTACATAGATCATCAATTGCGCAACGGCCACAAATTCCGCTGAAAACAAGACATAGATAGCCGCCAGACTAATCAGCGTTGTAACCAATCCGAACGCTGCATACATGATGTTCCTGGTGAACAGCATGAACGTCACAGCCAGGGCTGCCAATGCACTGAATATGATCATCAACAGGCTATTCATCATCGTCTTTTTTCTTCCTTGGGATCAGGGGTCTCGGTTTGATGACCGGTTTCGGCTTCATTACCGGTTTCGGCTTCATTACCGGCTTCGGCTTCATTACCGGCTTCGGCCTGATCACAGGTTTTGGCTTTTGCTCAGGAGCTTCCGCGGATGGGGAACCTGGCATCTTTGGTTTCATCTTCGGCTTAGGGCGCGGGGCATCCGTTTGTTCAGTGGCTTGAGCACCGGATTTCTTTTGCTGAAATTCATCAAATTCCTTCTGTTTTTCGAGGATCTCAAGCGGGGTCATCGTGGCAAATGAATACGTATGATCAGCGACATCAAATTCACTGAAATCATAGGTCTTTGTCATGGTAAGACACTCGGTAGGACAAACAGTGGTGCAAAGGCCGCAAAAGCAGCACTTACCCATGTCAATGTCGAATTTTGCAGCGTAAATCCTCTTTGAAGTGCCGTCTGATGTTTTGCCAAACTCTTCTGTGGCCCTTATGGATTCTATTTCGATACAGTCGACAGGACAAACCTTGGCACATTTATCACAAACAATACAATCATCTATTTCATTATGAAGTTTGTAGCGCCCGTTATCAGGAACCGGTATACTTTCGTGGGGATATTGAATGGTCATAATGCCATCCGGAACATCAAAATATGCTTCTTCAGATATTCCCGTCTTGGTATGTGTATGACGGGCCTGAACAGTATGCCGAAAGGTTAGCTGGAGTCCTTTCAACAATGTTGAAATTGTGGTCCTGATATTATTCCAATAGGAATTACCCATATATATCGATTATTCGATTATGAGTCGAATATAAAAAATTGTCAGGGCCTATCAGGTATTTTTAAGGTAAATTTAAATACACTTCCCTCATCCTTCGCACTTTCCACCCATATGGTACCTCCCATCCGGTCTACAAACTCCTTACAAAGCTTCAGGCCTAGTCCTGTCCCCTGTTCATTGGCGGTTCCCGGGGTTGAAAATAACGCCGTTGTATCAAACAATTTTTCAGCCTGTTCCTCGGTCATACCAATTCCATTGTCAGAAATACAAATGACCAGCATATTGTCAGACCCTTGTTCCGTATCAATTTCAATGAAGCCTCCCTCCTGGGTGAATTTTATCGAATTAACAATGAGGTTGCGCAGGATAAGTTCCAGCATATTATGATCAGCCATGACCATTGTATTCTTTTTCACCTTGTTGAAGAATACAATATGCTTTTCATTGGTCTCGTGGAAGAATTCGACATTTTCCTGGGCGATATCATACAGATCCAGCGACTTCATCTTGATGTGGATCTCATCCATCTGAATCAATGTCCAGTCAAGTAAATTGTCAAGAAGCTTTCTGGTGTTGTTAAGCCTGTTTTTCAAAGATCCCATTAAATCTTTTGACTCCTTCTCCGTAAGATGGCCCCTGTTGAGCATATCGATTGTTCCGAGCAGTGAATTTATAGGCGATCTGAGGTCATGGGAGATAATAGAAAGGAATTTGTCTTTCATTGATAGAAGACCTTCCATCTCCTTTGACTTGTCCTCAATTTCTTTTTGGTGGGCCAGCAGTATCTTATTCGTCTTCTTACGCTTTACACTGCTGCGGTACAGGTTAAAAAGAATAACAGCCCCAAGCGCAAGAATCACTACGAGAATATTATTCTTAAACTCTTCCCCGTCGAGCAAAGACTGCTGTTGCTGTTCCCGTTCTTTCATCAAACGGATTTCCGCATCTTTCTGCGCGGTTTCATGCATGATCTGCATGTTGGCAAACTGTTCATTACGCTGTTCCGAATTCAATGAATCGTTCAGGTCGTAATATTTCTTCTGTAAATCCAGGGCGGCTCGATAATTACCCTGAATTTCATTTAAAACTGCAAGCTCAAGGAAGGCATCCCGAAGCAGCTCTTTATTGTTCTTTTCCCTGGCAATATCTACTGCCTGCTCAAGAAATGAACGGGATCGTGTAAAATCACCCAGTTCCATCCAAACACTTCCTTTCCCCAGGTAACTTTGTCCTACACCCAGATAATTGCCCACATTATTATTGACTTCGCCGAGTTTATCATAATATGCCAACGCGCTGCTATACTGTTTTTTGCGTTCGTAAGCGACCGCAAAAAGGCTGTAAACTTCGCCCTTCAACGCCTGTATATTATTGGATTCAATGGTAGATTCGGCATTAATTAAAATATCAAGGGCCTTCTCAATATCCCCGGATTTCATTTCAATTTCTGCGAGCTTCAAATTACAGTAAACAATACCATCCACATCATCAATACGGGTACTGATTTCCTTTGAGCGGTCCAGGTAAAACCTTGCTCTGTCCAGCTGACCCTGTGCACCCAGTACTTTCCCAACATTGTACGTGGTAATGGCCATCAATAAAGAATCATTCGCTTCAATGGCCTTTTTACGCGATCGCTGATAATGATCATACGCCATACCATACGCTCCCTGATCAAAGTAGTCCTCACCAAGATTGTTGAGGGCATCGGACCGGATCTTGTTGCTGTTCATCTTTGTACCGATATCAAGCAATAGAAGGTCATATTTCATGGCCTCCTTGAAATTTCCTTTGGTTGAGCTGATCTGTGAGTAGGTATAATAGGCACTTGCAATATTGACGCTGTCCTTATGTAATTCCGCAGAACTAAGGGCGCTCTTCAGCATATTCTCAGCTGAATCAGGATCCTGGTAATGATAAATGCTAGCCAGATCTATGGTCGCTTTGGTACGCACAGATAATTCGGCATTGGGATCATTAATTATAGATCGCAGTCGGTCCATATCCTGTGCAAAAACAGAAATAGCCGAAAAAATACTTAGCCATATGAAGACAAATACTCTCAAAATTAAAAAATCAATTCATCAGTAAACGATAAACACCGCATACGAATAATAAAAATAAAATCATGGGAGTCAGGTATTTCCATCCCAACGTAAGCAATTGATCAATCCTTACCCTGGGATAGGTCCATCTGACCCACATTTGCATTAATACGAAGAACAAAGATTTGGTAAGCAGCCAAAAAATGGCCCATACTTCCGCAATCCAGCTTCCCGGCGTACCTGTAGTCCAATCTGCCAGTGCCACCGGACCTAAATTCGGAAGAGGTGTATTCCAGCTTCCAAAGAATAAAATCGTACCAAGAATACTCACCAACAGCATCATACCATACTCCGAGAGCATTATGACAGACCATCTGAAGCCCGAATATTCTGTCTGAAATCCTGCCACTAATTCAGATTCTGCCTCAGGCAAGTCAAAAGGCGCCCTGTTTGATTCCGCCAGAGTCGTTATGAAAAAGATGACCCATACGGGAATCAGAACCGGTACCTGTATGATATTCCACATCAGCAAACCGCCAATTTCATCAACACGAATGTTGAATGCACGAATGCCAAAAAGAAAAGATTCCTGCTCCGACAAAAGCCCCTGCATGTAGGATATCTCCTGCAGGTCAAGAGTCTGGGTTATAACCAGTACGCAAAGTACGCTCAATGTAAGGGGTACTTCATATGCAATAATCTGTGCCGCCGAACGCATGGCCCCAACAAGTGAATATTTGTTGTTAGACCCCCATCCCGCCAGGATTATTCCTAAAACATCCAGGGAAACAATCGCCAGTAACAGGAAAACTCCGGTATGCATTGCCGCACCGCCCCACGCAGGTGTGAGTGGAATTACCGAAAATCCGGTGAAAACAACAGCAAACAGCACAAAAGGCGCAACCAGAAAAAGAGGTTTATCCGATTTGGCAGGAACAAGATCTTCTTTCTGAAGCAATTTCAAGAGGTCGGCTACCGTCTGAAGTATGCCATAACTCCCGGTTTCCATCGGGCCATAGCGATCCTGAATGAAGGCTGATACCTTTCTTTCGGCATATACAGCCACTACAGTGTATGCCAGAATAAAGGGTAAAAAAAACAGGATCGTAGACATAAAAAAATATTTTCCTCACGCGTCTCTTGTATACAAATAAAGAAAAAAACATTTACTAAACTTATTCCCAAAGTCGATAATTTGTCAGACGTACCTTCTCACCAAAAAACAAGCGGGTTGAAGCCTGAAATGACTCGGTAAAATCGGAAACCAGGAATTCATCTTCCCCCTTACATTCATCGCAACGAAGGTCTTTTTCCTCGAGAAGCGATTTCAAGTGCAGGGCGGTGATCAATGAACTGTCCAGAACAGCGACCGAACCCCCGTAGTAGGCATCAATCTGCTGGCGAATAAGAGGATAGTGCGTACACCCTAAAATAATTGCCTGAACATTGGCGAGGGTGGGGTCATCCAGATAGTTGGCAATAATTTCAGCGCTGATCCTGTTATCAAAAAACCCTTCCTCAATCATCGGAACCAGCAAGGGCGTAGCGAGTGACGATAATTCAACGGTGCCAACTACATCCGCTATCCTCGATGCGTAAATGTTTGAATCCACTGTTCGCCGCGTACCGATAAGGCCAATGTGGGATTCAGGAAAATTTGCGCGGACATGCTCGATCATCGGATCAATAACATTCACAACCAATGCCCTGCTTCCAACATATTCCTTCAACAGTTCATAGGCCGAGGAGCTGGCCGAATTGCAGGCAATAACGATGGCCTTACATCCTCGCTGAAGCAGCACATCGGCAATTTTTACCGAATACGCCTGTATTGCCGCCTCAGACTTGTCTCCATAGGGCAAGTGTGCGGTGTCACCGAAATAAATCAGCGATTCCTGCGGCATCAATTCCTTGATGGCATGTGCCACGGTAAGTCCTCCTATACCGCTGTCGAAAATTCCGATGGGATGTTCGCGCATGTTCATTTTGTAAATGTGATATAAAATATCGAAATCAGAAAACTACCGGCAGATCTCCCGAATGCACAAAGCAGGTAAAGGTTGAACAAAGGGATGTGATAATTGAGTATTTTCGTAATATTGTGCATTATTAACTACCAATCTTATCTGATCTGACCATGGCACATCAACTTCTCGAAGGAAAAAAAGGAATTATTTTTGGCGCACTCGATGAAAATTCGATTGCCTGGAAAACAGCCGAAAAAATTTATGAGGAAGGCGGCAGGTTCGTTTTAACGAATGCTCCTATTGCTCTTCGCATGGGTACTATCAACGACCTTGCAAAAAAGTGTGAAGCAGAACTCATACCGGCGGATGCCACCAACCTTGAGGACCTTGCGCTGCTCTTTGAACAATCAAAGGAAGCCCTTGGCGGAAAGCTTGATTTTGTGCTCCATTCAATAGGCATGAGCCCGAACGTACGAAAAGGCAAAGATTATGGTGACCTCAATTACGACTGGTTTCTGAAAACACTGGATGTCTCAGGTATTTCATTTCATAAAGTACTTCAGACAGCGGAAAAAACAGAATCTATGAATGAATGGGGATCCATCCTTGGACTGTCCTATATCGCAGCCCAGCGAACTTTCCCCGACTACGGAGATATGGCCCAGGCGAAAGCTGTCCTTGAGTCGATCGCAAGAAGTTATGGTTACCGTTTCGCTAAAAACGGCAAAGTACGTGTGAATACCATCTCACAGTCCCCGACCATGACTACCGCCGGAACCGGTGTACCAGGTTTTGATGTCTTTTACGATTATGCCGATAAAATGTCCCCTTTGGGCAATGCTCCGGCAGAAGATTGTGCGAACTACATTGTAATGATGTTCTCCGATTATACCCGAATGGTGACGATGCAAAACCTGATGCATGACGGAGGATTTTCCACCTCAGGAATTACCGAAGAAATCATTGCCGAGCTATCGAAGTAATCGATGGTTGTTTTTCCGAATGTAAAGATCAACCTTGGCCTTCATGTGCTGCGGAAAAGATCAGACGGGTATCATGATCTGGATACATGCTTCTACCCTGTGCCTCTAACGGACATTCTGGAAGCAATACCCGCCGGTGAATTTTCCCTGACGCAGACAGGTCTTACAGTACCGGGAGACAGTGACTCAAACCTGTGTGTAAAGGCATATAAGTTGCTGAAGGACCGGCATGACATTCCTCCGGTAAAAATGCATCTCCATAAAGTAGTACCAATGGGTGCCGGACTTGGCGGAGGTTCATCTGACGGAGCATTCACAATTTTACTATTGAATTCACTCTTTGACCTGAATCTTCCAGAAGCCCAAATGCGGTCCTATGCCGCTCAGCTCGGTAGTGATTGTCCTTTTTTTATCGTAAACAGGCCAATGACAGGCAGCGGAACCGGAACAGACCTTCATCCCATTGATATCTCGCTGGCGGGCACATATATCCGGATCATTCATCCCGGCATACACATATCCACCGTGCAGGCTTACAGCAACCTGACTCCCTCCGAAAACCGTGAACCGGTATCTTCGTTGCTGCGAGCCGACAAGCATTCATGGAAGGATGGGTTACAGAATGATTTTTGTAATTCTGCCTACAAGGAATTCTCCATTCTGAATGAAATTGAAAAGTCCTTATACAACGACGGAGCATTCTACGCCTGCATGTCGGGTTCTGGCTCAGCGGTATTTGGACTCTTTGAGAAGGAGCCGTCTGAGTATGAAAACAATGAATTCTTCAGCTGGACCGGACAGTTATCGTAAGTTGTCCACTTTAAGGTATCGGCGCTTGTAATATTTATTCAACAAAGGATAGAGGAGCACTGAGATAAGGATAAGCCCTGTCCCAAGGTAGAAATTTCCCGGCATTTTTTCCTTTTCAGGAAAGAGTATCAATGCCAGTATGATCCCGTAAACAGGCTCGAGATTTACCGTAAGATTGATAATAAAGGCCGAAAGGCGCTTCATCAGCTCCACAGATTCACTGTAGGCATATACAGTACATACAATCGCGAGAATTAGTAGATAGACCCAGTCCAGTGATGTGGGATTCAGATAAATCTGCCCGTCAGGAGCCAGAAACTCCTTATAAAAAGGCAGAAAAAGGAGAACACTAAGCCAGGCACCGATCATCTCGTAAAATGTGATGGTATAGGCATTATGTCGTTTGGTGAAGCTCCCGTTGAGAACAGTAAAAAGGGCGCTTAAAAATGCCGAAATAACGGCCATTATGATTCCCCACTTATATTGAAAATCAAACTGGAATATGACCCACAGGCCTGCCAGCCCAAGCAGCCCGAGGAGTACTTCGAAAAAGAGAATTTTCTTTTTATTGAAAATGGGTTCGAGAAAACTGGTCCATAAGGAGCAGGTCGCCATTCCCGCAAGGCATACGGATACATTGGCCACGCGGGCTGCGGCAAAAAACAGAATCCAGTGAGCTGCGATAAGTCCGCCCGTCCCCAATATCTGGAGCAGCGACAACCGCGGCATTCGCAGCGTTCTGCCCCGAAATTTCAATAAAATTCCCAGCCCAATGAATGCAAACAGCGTTCTGTAAAAAACAATCTCGACAGAAGGGATGGTAATCAATGCACCCAGAATCGCGGTAAATCCCCAGAAAAGCACAATTATATGCAGGCGAATATAATCCTGGGTCGCAGACATCAGCGTGGTAAATATTTATACATGACCAGGGAGATTCCTGCAAAAATGATATTCGGAATCCAAACCGAGAAAGCCGGATCCATAGAACCTGCTTCCGAATATGTTTTTCCAAGAAGGAAAAACACGATAAATAAAAATGAGAGGACGAAACCGATTGCGATCTTCAGGCCGGCCCCGCCCCTGGTTTTACGTGAAGAAACAATAACACCCATGAATGTCAGGATCAGAACCGCAAAGGGTGCCGCATAACGCGTGTATTTTTCAACCAGGTATACCTGCACACCGCTGGCTCCCCGCATCATGAGCTTTTCGATATGATCGTTTAATTCGTTGAATGTCATCGCGTCATACGCGCGATAAATATTTTCAAAGTCTCCGGGCAGAATATTGAGTAATGTGTCCATTTCCCTGCCTTCACTAAGCTCTTCCCGCATTGAATCCAGCTCGCGATATTTCCAGTTCATCAGTTTCCACTTTTCGACCTCCTCATTCCATAGCATGCGATTGGCTGTAAGCTTGCCTGTAACTTCAGTACCCTTTACCTTTTCAAGGGTGAAATCAAACCCCATGTCTGATTCATTATTGTACGTACGTATGTACAGGTATGTATCAGGAGTTGTCTGGAGGTGAATATTGGAAAGGGATGAATTCTCAGATTTCCCCAGGTGTTCCATTTCAAAGGCGGTTCGGGATTTATTTGAGTTCGGAATCACCCATCCACTCAGGACAAAGGTAAGCAGGGCAATACAGCTTGCGCCAATAAAGTATGGCACCAACATCCTGCGGAATGAAATTCCGCTGGATAAAATTGCGATGATTTCCGTTCGGCCTGCGAGCTGCGCTGTAACAAAAACTGTTGCGATAAATGTAGTGATGGGCGTAATCATATTGGCGATCCAGGGCACGAAATCCAGGTAATAACCTATCACGTCCATCGTCGTTGCCTCCGACCGACTGAATTTATCAAGCTTCTCTGTGATATCGATTACCACAATCACCGCCATGAGTATCAGTACGGTGAATACAAATGCACTCAGAAATTTCTTGAGTATATATTTATCGATCAGTTTCATTCAGAGCCGCTGTGATATAATATTAGTCATCTTTTGCTTCCAAACAGCAAAATCTCCTTCCACAATATGTTTACGTGCTTCCCGCACGAGCCAAAGGTAAAAAGTCAGGTTATGAATACTAGCAATTTGCGCGCCCAAAATTTCCTTGCTGTGAATCAGGTGTCTCAGGTATGCTCGTGAATAAAAAGTGCTGACATACCCTCCCAGCTCAGGATCAATAGGATTGAGGTCGTTTTTCCATTTTTCATTCCTGATATTGATGATACCCTGGGTGGTAAATAACATGCCGTTGCGGGCATTGCGGGTGGGCATTACACAATCAAACATATCCACTCCCAGCGCTATACATTCCAGAATATTTGCCGGAGTGCCTACGCCCATCAGGTAGCGGGGCTTATCCACGGGCAATATATCGCACACAAGCGAAGTCATTTCATACATTTTTTCAGCGGGCTCACCTACCGATAATCCACCGATCGCATTACCCTCCCGTCCAAATTCGGCGATTGCTTCCGCAGATTGCTTTCTCAAATCTGGATATACACTACCCTGAACAATGGGGAAGAGAGTTTGATCGTACCCATACAGGCCTTCGGTCTCATCAAATCTGCGGCAGCACCGTTCGAGCCACCGATGCGTCATTTCCATGCTTTCACGCGCATACCCATATTCACAGGGATAGGGCGTGCATTCATCAAATGCCATGATGATATCGGCTCCAATCCTTCTCTGTATATCCATTACATTTTCCGGCGTAAAGGTATGCCTGGATCCATCGATATGGGACATGAATGTTACCCCTTCTTCCTTAATCTTTCGTGTTCCTGAAAGTGAATACACCTGGTATCCGCCAGAATCTGTGAGGATAGGACCATCCCAACCGTTAAATTTATGCAGTCCGCCGGCTTCCTGAATTACGTCCAGTCCGGGACGGAGGTACAGATGATATGTATTGCCCAGAATTATCTGCGCCTGAATATCTTCCTTAAGCTCACGCTGATGGACGGCTTTAACAGTTCCCGCAGTACCAACGGGCATGAATATTGGTGTTTCTATAACTCCATGATCCGTCGTAATGCTTCCTGCACGCGCCGATGACTTGCTGTCTTTATGGGAGAGTTCAAACTTCATCCCCCAAAAATAACAGAATATGCGATGTTCCTCATGTAAAAGATAAATCACTGCCCGATATTGTCGTATTATCACCTGTAGTATATTTACCCATATTTTGAAATCATGCCCAACCCTGTTCTTCTTCTGGCATTTATCGCATGCTTGTCCGTCCAGGCTGTTTTTTTAATATGGATGTTTATCGTCTTCAGCCGGTACCGACAGCCGGTGTCAACTGACAAGGAATCCATATCGGTGGTGGTATGCGCACGAAATGAGGAAACAAACCTGGAACAACTGATCCCCCTGCTGTGTACACAGGATTATCACGATTATGAAGTAATCATCGTGGATGACAGATCGGATGATGAGACCAGCCTTTTGGTAAGAAAGTTTCAGGAACAATTTGGTCACTTACGATTGGCCAAAGTAGACTATCTGCCCTCGAATATGAATGGAAAGAAGTATGCCCTGTCGATTGGCATCAAAGCCGCACGTAAGAAGTGGGTATTATTAACCGATGCTGATTGCTACCCTGAATCCGACAGGTGGATTCATTCCATGTCAGGGGGTATTGCTAATAAAAAAGAGTTTGTGCTGGGATTTTCGATGTATACCGCTGGCCCTGGTTTGCTTAACCTTTTTATCCGGTATGAGACCATATGGACGGGCATCCACTACCTGGGCATGGCACTTGCCGGAAATCCCTATATGGGTGTAGGACGAAATCTGGCGTATGTACGGCGGCTATTTTTAGAACAAAAAGGATTTCGGGGCTACGGTCATGTGACAGGAGGTGATGACGATATTTTTGTGAATAAACATGCAAAAAAGGAAACAACCGCGGTGATTATTGGAAGAAATGCATTAACCTGGAGTTATCCAAAAAAGACCTGGCGAAGTTACTACATTCAGAAAATGCGCCATTTATCCGTTGGCCGCCATTACCGACCAGCAACCCGCATGTTATTGGCTGTTTTGTCATTATCGCATATATTTGGTTATATATTCATGGGTATACTTCTTTTCCAGCCGATGGGTTGGGTTTACAGTATTTCAGGGCTTGTTTTACGAACCCTTTTACTGCTGTTAACGTTTAAAAGGACATGTCAAAAACTCGAAATCCCTTTTTCCACCGGGAAGGTTTTACCCATGGATTTGCTGTTTGCCATTTTATATCCGGTAACGGGTATGGCAGCAATATTTAGAAAAACAGTCCGATGGAAATAAAAAAACAGTTTTCAGATAAGGCGCTTGAAGATTTTGATCTCATTGATGATGCGGTCAATAACGGGGACGAACAGGCCTTTGCGAAACTAATGGAGCGGTATAAACGTCCGGTTTACCATATGATTCTTAAAATGGTAAGGAACGTGGACGATGCCGAAGACCTGACCATCGAGGCCTTTGCCAAAGCATTCAAGAACCTTCACCGGTTCAAGAAAGACTATACGTTCAGTACCTGGCTTTTTAGAATTGCCACCAATAACGCCATCGATTTCATCCGAAAGAAAAAGCTGGAAACCATGAGTCTTGATACATCTTTTCAGGATGATAATGGCGATTCAGTTACGATCGACGTGGAGGATCATAATTTAAATCCGCAGGAACGCGCCATCAAAACCCAGAAGATCGAACTCATTCAGCTTTTTGTCACAAAATTACCCCCAAAATATCAGCGCCTGGTTCGTCTGCGCTATTTCGAAGAACTTTCCTATGAAGAAATAGCAGATGAACTTGAAGCACCTTTAGGCACGGTAAAGGCCCAGTTACACCGCGCACGTGAACTTTTGTACGACCTTGTCAAGAATAAAAAGGACCATATGTGACCTCAACTATTTGAGAGACCGAATATAATGGACCAGTATCCATCGGTCTTCATCAGAGGGTAGTTTCTTTTTGAACGACGGCATATCGTCCCGCCCTTCACTGGTCTTGTAATAAATACTTCCGTCTGTTTGTGACTTAAATTCCTCAGAGGTAAAATCCCCCGGGAAAGTTTCCAGCTCCTCAGATTTTGGACCATCTCCCTCACCATTTTTGCCGTGACAGGATTTACAATGCTTATCATACAGCATTTTACCGATCATGATGGTCTCATCGTCGGCTTGCACCGGGTTTGTCATTTTTCGGGCCGCTTCCGGAACCGGCCATTCATTTCCCTGTTCGGGTTGCAGGTACATAAATCCCGTGATAAACAGGGATATGGACATGATTATAAGCAACTTTTTCATTGAGTGTATTATTTAGTTATGCACATTATGTGGTTTTTTTCCAAGGTTTCGAATTTGAACAAGTTGAAGAATCAAATAAACAATGATTCCCCAGACCATCAGGAGGAACAGATTTGCAAAAAGCAACAAGGTCCATGGCGCACTTGACCTGGCGGCCCATAAAGTTCTTTCCTCATTTAGCTCACCGGCTGTCCCGATCCCCCATGGGACTGAGATACTGCCAGAGACTGTTCCGTAAAGATCGTGATCTGTCACTTGCGCAACGAGAGTCACGCCACCCAGCGTATCAGCCAAAATATCATCGGGAAAATCCAAGACTAGATTTCCCTCATCGTCTGTAAAGTTATAATCACCTCCTACCGGCAACAGGGAAAACATCCTTTTTATATAGAACTGAACCTGCACCTCGGGTATCGGAACAATCGCCGAATCTGACATGGCCATGAATCGCAAACGAATCTGGCGAACAGAATCCCCTGATTCCTGAGGCTTAAGCATGATCGTACTCCTCAACACTTCAAGGTCAGTCATTTTATCAGCCACCTTCGAATCATTTTTTATCTCAGCTTCAAATTTAACGAGGCCCTGAATGTCACTGAATGAATCAGGAAGTACAAAAAGCGCATCACCGTCCTCTTCAGTCACAGACTCTCCGAGCAGCTCCCCTCCCATGCTGAATATGACATGGGCACCAGCGACGGCTTCATAGCGTTTGTCAACACGCGTTGTAACACGTGATACAAGGTAAGCGGCTGAATCATTCTGGACAAAGGATAGCCTCAACCTCGCTTGTGGCTTCTGCGCAACCGCAAAAATCACCGGGATGATCATGCTGCACGTGATAACTGCTATTCTCAAAAGGTTACGATTCTTCATTCTCTTTGATGGTTACATATTCGTCAATCGGTATAATGGGAAAAACACGGACCATCAGCGTTATAAGCAACAAAAAGAGAGCCAAAGACGCTGCAGTTATCGCCCATTCGTCCATCGTGGGCGAATACGATGTCCAGCTTTGAGGAACCCCCTGAACTGGAAGGAAAGGGTGCAGCAGGGTTGGGGTTACGATCAGATATCGTTTGAACCATGCACCAACAACTACAAGAATTCCCATGACCATCATGATTTCCGGTTTCCTTCCTTCTTTAAACATCATGATTCCTGCGGGCAAAATCATTCCAAGTATCAACACGCTGTAGAACAATGGCGCAAACGAACCCGTGAAAAGACTCGCGAGGTGTGTTTCTTCCGCTGCCCGCATTTTATAAGCTGGAACAAGATATTCGTTTATATTGAAGTAAAGATAGATAAGCAGTAACATGACCAACAGCTTACCCATATTATCAAAATGCTTTTCGGTGATAAATTCTCCCAGCTTGTATCTGCGACGCACCACATACATCATGATAACCACTGCTCCCGCACCTACCACAAAAGCTCCTGAAACGAAATAAGGGCCAAAGTTGGTACTGTCCCAGCCGGGTCGGTACGTTGTTGCAAACAACCATGCGGTAACCGTATGGATACCCAGAGCGAGCGGAATGATCAGCACCGATAACATATGGATTCCCTTGTGCAGTATGGAACGTTGAGCCCTGCTGTTTTTCCAGTTCAGGGAAATTTTCCCATACCATTTACGAAGGACAGAAGGAAGGTACTTATCCTGGCTCAATAGCTTAAGATCCGGCACCAGCGGAAAATAAAGGAGGAGCACACTAACAACCAGGTAGGTGGATATAACCAATACATCCCATATTATTGGAGACTGCAATCGCCCGTGAATTAATAAATTGACCATCCTGTCAGGACGCCCCATATCAACAATAATTATCAGGGATGCCATGATTATAGCTGCCACGGCTATCATTTCCGCTATCCTCGAAAGCGGGACACTCCAGGTAGCATGGGACAATCTCAGAACAGCCGTTACAAGAGATCCGACAAGGCTTATTGCCACAAAAAATACGAAGTTGGAAATGTAAATTCCCCAAAAGGCATAATCACGCATAGCGGTAATTACGAGACCCTGACGAACCTGACGAATATAGGCGATCAAACCGATAGCTACCACCAGCAATAGAATTAATACCCATACTCTTCCGGTAAGCGTAAATGGCTGTGGGCGCAGTTTCTCAAGCAAAATTCTCTCATTTGCGAGATGCGATTTTCCCGTTTTACTAATATCCTCCTTCATCATTCTCTGATTCAGATTTAAGCCCCTCTTCGAAAGGAAATAACCTGTTTACCGGAGGCAGGTAGTAAACCCTGGGACTGGTTCCGAGGTCTTCCATCAGCCTGTATCCGGCACGGTCTTTCAGCAATGTTGATAAACGAATCGTTTCACTTCCATTGGTTACGGTATCTTCATTTTCATCCCCAAAATAAAATACTCCATTCGGACACGCCGACACACAATGGGGTAGTTTGCCCTGTCGAAGCATATCCGGACAAAAATCACATTTGCCTACGGTACCGCGTGCAGGTGGAACACTGGTTTCAGGTGAGTATTCAAGATTTTTGACATCCTCCGGAATATCCGGTTCACCCCAGTTAAAAACCCTTGTGGAATAAGGACACGCCGCCATACAAAACCGACATCCAATACATCTTTGATTATCAATCAGGACGATTCCGTCTCCTCGCTTGTAAGTAGCGTCCACCGGACAAACTTTAACACACGGAGGCTCGTCACAATGCATACATACCGTGGGTTGCCAGTAAGGGGCTGTATCTTCAGACTCCTGCATGGCATACACTTTCACCCAGCTGTTTTCACCGGTTACATAATGCATTTTCGAACAGGCAGACTGGCATTTCTTCAAATTTTTGCATCGTGAAAGATCAATCACCATAACAAATCTTCTTCCCGGAATGCCTTTCCTTGGATCCGGATCGGTTGACGCCGGAATATGAATGTCAGGTGCTGGCTTCAGATATGCCTCATCTACTTCAATGATTTCACCGTCTACCGACAATAACCTGACCATTTTCCCTGAAGGAACTATCGCCGGATCGACAAATAGACTGTCCGCTTTACCAAGGGCAAGTGGGGCCATCACTGATGCCACTGTTCCTTGCTTGAGAAAAGCACGCCTGTTCACAAGCTTTTTGTTTGTCTCTCTCATGTCGCTTTCTTTTTGATCCAGTTTTTGATCTGTTCATCAGTTGCCTTTTTCCGCCAGGAATTTGGCTTATGCTCATTATTCAGACTGACCAGTTTACCATCTTCCGTCAGGTAATAATTAGTATCTGAAGAGTGCATTTCCTCTTTTCCTGATAGGATTTTAAGTATTCTTTCAAGGCCTCTCCTGAACATAATATGTCGGTCCCTTTTCATATTTCATCTTCATTAGAAATTCCACAAACGGGTGATGTTGAAGCCAATAATGAATTCCCCATCTTCAAAATTGTTCCCATTAAAGAAATTGTTGTACTGAGGAACAATACCCTTATAATTCCCCGCGAAAATCTGAAAGGCATGGGAGCTGGTCGCAATCTCAATTCCAAAACTGATATTCGGGTTAGGGTTTCCGGCCGTATGCTTCGTTAAAGGCTGATCATAATTCACAATGACAGATGTTTGTGCTGTAAAACGATATCTTGCACCAACTGCGGCTGCAAAATGATCATTTGAACGAGTATCACTAACGATATTGAAATGTGAAAGGCTTGGCGCTGCCTGAATTGAAAACTTCGGGGTAAACCTCCTCGATATAATTACCTGGTGGAAAAAAGAATAGCGGTCAGAGGAATTCCGGAAGAACTCTTCATTGCGCGTATCCATGGCCATATTACCGAAATAGGTAACACTCACCGGTATTTTATCCGACCTGGTCTGTTGAAAGATCGCATATTTCAGATTGAAATCAACAGGCTTCTGATCCTTTGTAAAACCAAAACCCACAGAAAGATTTGGAAAAAGAACGTAGCTAAGACCAAGTCGTATATTAGAGGGCGCATAAAGTCCGAATAGATCCTCAAGTCCATTTTCAACCGATCCGAAACGGTGCTGGATATCGAATTGAAATGTTTTATGACCAGGAACTACCGTGGTCTGATTATCAATCAGCCAGGTACTTTCAAATGCAGGTCTAACGGGCCTGTGATCAGGTATATCTTCCTGCTGAATGTCATCCTGTGCAATGGCTGGCAAGAAACCCAGCAGCATCATTGCACAAAGTATAGTAAGTATGTTTTTCATTATTTCAGGAATTTAAGTCAGTTGTCTTTGGCTCCGTCAGTAATCCATCCCAGAATAATTTTCTGATCGATATCAGACAATGTGCCCGATGGAGGCATATTTCCTGAAAGGATCTCCTGATAAAGCTTACTGGATACCGGGTCAATGGTATTTAAATAATTACCGTTGATCAAAGCCCCATAAGACTGTTCCACTACTAAGGAAGGATCATGAGCAGGTACCGCATCATGGCATCCTGAGGTGTTGCAATTCCGGTCAAATATCGGTTGAACGTCGTTCTTGAGGCTTACATTTGTCGGCAACTCGGTAATCGGAGATATTTCGTCGTAGTAACATCCATGGACTACTATACCCATCATAACGAGTATTGTCATAAACATTATTTGTCCTGATTTCATGGCGCCGTTGATTAAGAATTTTTATTCTTGAACAGAAGATTCAACTTGACCACTACATGGTCATCAATATTAGTTGAACTGATTCCAAAGTCGGATAATGGATTGAATTCAAATTGCCCGGAGAATCCTGCCATTTCATAAGTGCTCTGATCAGATTGAGTGAAGTAATATAGCTTTACCGTAACAGGGTGGGTAAAACCATTAAACGTGAAATCAGCCTCCACGATAAATCCGCTATCCGTAGAGCTGTATTTTCCGGTGTTGCTCTTCGAAACAATCATGGCAATATTTTCTGTCTCATTGGTTTTACCTGCCTCAGTACCGAAAGTACCTAACAGACATCCAGCATCTCGACCCGGCTCGCCGGTATTTACAGTATTCAGGCGAACGTAGCCACTAAACTCCAGGGATGCCGGATCACTTTCATCAAAATGAAGGTTCTCAACGACAAAATAATTAAAGCGTCCAGTCAGATCTGAACCAAACACCTTATAAGGGGACTCCCACATAACATTTGAATGCGCTTTGTCAAAATACCATTCCCCGGGAGGAACATTACCAGAATTAAAATCAGAACTAGCGCCATTTGCCTCCAGAGGAGTACAGTCTGTGCAAATCAGGGTCTCATCTCCGTGCTCAATCGGATCGGGCCCCACAACAGGAATAACATCTTCATCTTCGTGTGTACACTGGACCAGTCCAGTGAAAGCGACAAGCAAAATAATGCATGCGAAATAATTAAAATGTTTCATGACAGATAAATTTAAGTGGTACTAGAAAAGTTATTATTTAGTTCCCTTCAGAACCCTGATTTTTCGCATAGAAAGCAATGACATTTATCGTCTTTATTTATGATGAAGCCCCCGTAGATAGTATGAAGCCAATGCGCACGAGATGTATTACGTTTCCTTCGTAACTAAAAAGTTGATGACCAAATGAGTAATTAGTACACGTTGTGTATTCCAGCCAGATATGTAACTTTGCAGGCATGTCCATTTTTTCCTATATCATCTGGCAGGCGCTGCCCGAACTGTTCACTTTCCCTGATTTCATTCCCCTGTTGGGAGGCAGACCTGTACGTTACTATGGTCTTCTCTTCGCGATGGGATTTATCATCAGTCAGCAGATCATGTTTTACATCTACAGAAAGGAAAACAAGCCGGAGAAAGATGTGGAAACACTCACGGTCTTTATGGTAATCGCCACTATCATCGGTGCGCGGCTGGGACATGTTCTGTTTTATGAACCCGATAAATATCTTTCGAACCCTATTGATATTCTGAAAATATGGGAAGGAGGACTGGCAAGCCATGGCGCGGCATTTGGAATTCTGTTTGCTCTTTGGCTGTACAGCAAATATGATGTTCACTTCAAAGGGATAAAACCCATATTTACGCCAGTCAAACGACCCGGCCAGAGCTATTTACAGGTGGTTGACCGAATTGTGATCGTAGTTGCCCTCACAGGCTGCCTGATTCGGTTCGGGAATTTTATGAATTCTGAAATTTACGGGAAGCCTACCGATAGCAATTACGGTGTGGTTTTCGCCAAGGACCTTCGGGAATTTCTTGAGCGCCCCACCCAGACCGGAATTGAAGATGTGGAATTTGAAAAAATAACGGATTATCAGCTGAACGAGAATAATGATGTTCCCATCAACATGGTGCTCACCTATGAACGCCAGGATAATGTAAATACCGTAGAAGCGGTCGAAAGGTTTATTCAGAATAATATACCCCGATACCTGTCTGATCCCAGGTATTACCTGAATGACCATTTCATATTTGATTCAGACCTGTACGAAAATTTTGAGGTGACCCAAATGGAGGATGGAAGGGTCCGGGCATCCGTGCCAATCTATGGTATCCCGCGGCATCCTACCCAGTTATATGAATCTGCTACCAGTCTCCTGCTGTTTTTCCTGTTATTCGCCATCTGGTTTCACTATAAAAGTGAATTACCCGAGGGATTGCTGCTCGGGATGTTCCTGATCATTTTGTTCGGTCTGAGATTTGTTCATGAGTTATTTAAGGAAAATCAGGTCGCGTTCGAGGATGACCTTGCATTTAACATGGGGCAAATACTCAGTATCCCTTTGATTATTGCCGGAATCATTATTCTTTACCGCGCAATAATCCGGGGAAAGGAGCCTAAAAACCTTTGATTACATCCATAATCGGACATTCAAAGCGGTTACCCAACTGAAAATCTGATATAAATAGTATATTTATCTTTCCACAAAGATCTAATTCTCAGGCATGCTGGTTGTGCTGCTCTCTTTATTTTCATTATTTACGGGCAATCATTTGCCGGTACACACGACCCTTCATGCCGATAGTGTCTCCTCTGATACCATTCGGTACTACCAGATAGGGCAGATCATTGTCGTCGGAAATAAAAAGACAAAGAAACCCATTATCCTGCGGGAAATGACGGTTCAAACCGGTGATGTCTACGAATCTGAGGAGCTTGCCATCATTCTGGAAGCCGACAGAAAAAAAATAATGAATACGCGGCTTTTCAATACGGTTAAAATGACCGTTATGCCGCCATTCCAAAACAGGGTGGACATTCTTATTGAGATTTCTGAAAGGTGGTATACTTTTCCAGTCCCCATTTTTTCGCTAGCCGACAGAAATTTCAATGACTGGATCCAAAACCAGGGTGGGGATCTCAGCCGAGTTTCGTACGGACTGAAATTATATCAAAATAATACGAGAGGAAGGAATGAACGCCTGCGGCTGGATGCGCAATTTGGTTTCACGAAACGTTTTGCCGTAGCCTATCAAATGCCGTATATCGACAAATCACAGCGACACGGACTGAATTTTGCCCTTCAATATGCCGATAATAAGAATGTAGCCTACAGAACTGTGAACCATGTTGCCCAGTTTCTTGACAGTGATGAGGTCCTTCGAACAAGAAGGCTCGTCAATATCGGTTATACATTCAGAAATTCATTCTATACCCGTCATAATGTTGAGATCTCCTATAACAATAACGATATAGCGGATACTCTTTTGCTGGCCAACCCGTCTTATTACAACGACTCATCGCTCAAACAGAAGTACTTCAGTTTATTATACCAGTTTATTATAGATCGAAGAGACTTGTTTTCATATCCACTGAACGGACACTATTTCCAGGCTACCATTAAAAAAAACGGACTGGGGATATACAAGGATCTTGACAAAACGGAACTTGTGGTAAAATATATCCACTATTCACCGCTGGGTAAGGATTATTATCTGTCGAACTATTCCGCTGCTTACGTCAGTGCACCCGAAAACCCGCCCTATTCCGCTCTTTCAGGGCTGGGGTACCAAAGTGATTACATCCGTGGGTACGAACTCTACCTGATTGAAGGACAGCATCTTCTGTTAAACCGGACTACCTTTAAAAAGAAAATATTCTCGACCGACCTCTTTGCAGGCTTCATTCCTATTGAACAATTTCGAAGAATCCCGATCGCCATATACCTGAAGACTTATTTCGATATGGGTTATGCCCGAAATTATGAATTTTATGAGTCTGAAGGCTTGAATACACGCCTTTCCAATAAATTTCTCTTTGGAACAGGGCTGGGTATCGATTTTGTCACCTTCTATGATGCAGTTCTTCGACTTGAATATAGCTTCAACGCCGAAAAAGAAGGTGGTTTCTTCCTGAATTTCAAAAAAGAGTTCTAACGGCCTTCATTAGTCCATGACGATGTACACATTGTCTATGGATGTTCATTTTTATTCTCTTTGCGTTTTTGATCATTCCCATGATCACCACAGCACAGCTGGATTTTCCGATCTATACAGTCCGGCAAAACGGATTGGGCGGGATCTCAGCACTTAGTACAGATGGTACCGCTGTATTTCATAACCCGGCAGGAATTAACGGAACCCAGCTTTCAGGCGGTATTGGAAATTTCTACGGGGATTCAGGCATTATCAACTGCTACATGAGTGCGAACTGGCAGCACGGCATAGCAGGTGCCGGTCTGGGAATACAATATTTTGGTGGAGGCGGCTATTCAATATGGAGCGGGATTGGCGGAGCTGTTTTCAGGTTTTCCTCAGCCAGTTTCGGGATTCAATATGGTTTGATCTCTGAAACTGTGAATAGGTACAGGGTGCATGAAGCATTTGCAGGAATGGGGTATCGTGTAGCAATAGGATCCAGAATCACGATTGCTGGCATTTTACAAGCCTATGTATTCAAAGGTGATTTGTTAACCTTTGGGATAATCGCTTCCTCAATTCGTGTGACTGATGGTATGCAGGTCAAAATTCAATTTAATGACGGGCCTGTGCATCCCGGGTATTTCATTCTGGGTTGTGAACTGAATGTCATCAAAAAATTAACCATAGTCGCAGGATTGGAAACGGGCGGATGGTCTTCAGGGATCGGTATGGAGTATGTATTAAAACAGGTGACGATTGCATTCTCAATTACGGGCCACCCCTACCTGGGTTCACGGGCCCTAACCGGATTCAATTATGTGTTTTCTGAATCCAAATAGTTTGTGGGGGATATTGATTCTGTGCTGTATCAAATTGAATGCTCAGCCGGAACTACCAGAGTATCTTAGTGATCTGGAAAATCTCGATATCGCAGGGGATTTTCCCATTAACCTGGGGGATGCAACCAACGAACAGCTCTTTTTAATGAATTTTCTGTCGGCCGATGACATTGCAGAACTTCTGCGCTATCGCGAAAAATATGGACCCATTATTTCCCGGTATGAACTACAGGCAATCCCGGGTTTTTCAAAAGAAAAAATCCTCAGGCTGCAATCATATTTTAGAATCCCTGAATCTCCATTCGGGGAGGCTTCAATGAATGCAGGTTTAAAGCCGGAAGCGTTAGAGGTCACGTTGCTTTCTGAAAAAAATTTCGGCCAGGAAAACTCAGGTATCCACACCCGGGGACGCATTCAGGCAGAAGTTCGGGGAGGGTGGGTTTCAGGCCTGCGATTTGATCAGGATCCGGGTGAATCCTGGAAATTTAAGCCCTCTAAGGGTTATTGGGGGGCAGATCATGTCAATTTTTTTATTCGGAAAAATGGCTACGGCCTGGTAAAACGGTTTATAGTTGGTGATTTCAGGGTTCATACCGGATACGGATTGGTTCATCAGGCATCATTCTTATTGGGAAAAGGATCCTACCTTCCCCTGCCTTCTTCCGGCAGTTTTATTTCACATAATGGTACTTTCAGTGAATCAGGCGGGATGAGTGGAAGCGCAGTCACGATAGGAAAAGGCCGATGGAACACATCGGGCTATTTGAGTTACAGCAGAAGAGATGCCACAGTGTATGACGGAAACACATTTAGAAGTTTTTCCAGCTCGGGCATCCATAATGATGAGGCGTCCGTACATCGCAGAAAATCCATCGGCATCCTGTCTGTAGGAAATTTCGCTGAATATCGTTCCGACCAATGGCTGATTGGCTATTCTGTTAATTGTGACAGGTTAACGCATTCCCTCATTAACAAGGATCTTTATAAAAAACCCCTTCCGGAAGGAAAATCATTCCTGCAATATTCGGTTTTTGCAAATTACAGGTTTCAAAATCTTCGAATGTGGTTTGAGTTTGCCGGCAATCCATCCGGTTCAAAATCATGGATATCGGGAATATCATCTTCCATTGGCCGGCATTTGGAGCTTGTATTCCTGTTGCGCAAATATGATCCCGGCTATTTCACAATTTACGGGAATGGATTTTCAGAAACGGGCACGGGAAACCGAAATGAACACGGTACTTATTTTGGATTACGATATAGCATTCGAAAACAAATAACCCTTACCGCATACGCCGACCTCTACAAGATCCCGTGGTTTTCGTATCGGCACAACAGTTCTGTGCGAGGACGTGATGGACGGCTCGATCTGTCATTAACCCTCTCCCCCGTTTTGAATCTTCGTGTATTAACAAAAGCGGAAACCAGGGATCAGTCACCTGGATTGAAACATACGATTACAACCTTTAAACACCAGCTGCACCTGACATTTCGTAAAAATTCACATGAATTACGTATCCGTGTACAGTTTAATCGCAGAAAAATAATGGACGATGAACGGGGATGGCTTATATCAGCGGATTGGATTACGGAACAACCGCGAACTACCTGGAACCTGCGGATGATGTTTTTTCAAACGGACAGTTATTATACGCGTGAATTTACATTTGAAAGAGACGTTTGGGGATCATTTTCCTTACCTTCGTATTACGGAAAAGGTTATCGTACTATTATCCTGATCCGGCATCGTTTTAACCGGAAAATAATGTGCTGGCTGCGTTGGGCAATGACGGTTTCGCTTCCACGACATACAGGGTCCGGGGAACATGAATTGAAAATTCAATTAAAATATTCATTATAAAATGCATGCTGTAGAACAAATCGATGCTGCCACGCTCTTTATTATTTTGGTAGGCGTACTCATTTTTTTGTGGGTAATGCGGCTTGTTTTCAGAAAAAAAAGATAAAGTTGTGGTAATCACTTATCACCCATTAGTTTTGTTAGAAAATCAAATCACTCATGAACGTAAAAGGTAAAATTTTAGAGATCTCGGATATACAGAAAATTTCAGACAAGTTTCAAAAACGGGATTTTGTCCTTGAATATGTGGAAAACCCTCAATATCCTGAATTTCTCCAGTTTGAAATGATTCAAGACAAATGCGCACAACTTGATCAATTTTCAGCGGGTGACGAGGTAAATGTTTATTTCAACCTGAAAGGACGTAAGTGGACCAATCCACAGGGGCAAGTGAAATATTTCAACTCACTTCAGGCATGGCGTCTTGAGAAGGAGGATGCCAATATTCCGCCTGCACCCCAGGATATGGAAGAGCCGGAATGGATTAATACTGATTCAAGCGGAGAAGAAGACCTGCCATTTTAATGCTGAGAATTCTCCTTCTTTTAGTGGCTGTTTATGTCGTTCAGGACAAAAATTCAGACCCTATCCGCCAGATGGAGTACGAGGGCAAGTCCTATCGCACGATTTATAATGTAGATCAGTTCAACGGAAAATATTCAGGAGCAAAGGATGGCTACCTTGAAATTCGTGGTGACGGGACGGGTACCTATGTTTACGACATATTCGGCATGGCCCTGAAAGATTGCAAAAAAGGGCCGGTCGAAGTTGAATATGGTTTTCTGATCAATGAAAACGACAGCCTGGTGCGAATTAAAAGAGACTACGGATATTCCTACCCAATCATTTTGCGCGCAACCGGAGAGACTTCATTTCAGGGCTGCCGAACACCGGTGATGCTTGATTTTCTGATGGTTTATGATGACGGCAGTATTGGTGTATCATCAAGCGACGATTGGGTTAAGCTGCAGGATTGATTCCCTTTTTTAGTGTGATCAGAGTAATTTCCGGCGGTATGCCAACTCTTCCGGGATATCCAATAAACCCATAACCTCGATTCACATACAGGTATTGCTGTCCCTTCTGGTATAATCCAGCCCATTGTTTATAGGCATACTGCGCAGGGCTCCATCTGAAATCGCCCCATTCAACGCCGAATTGAAATCCGTGTGTGTGACCTGCAAATGCCAGATCGACATCCGGATATTCCGGCAGGACCTGTGCATCCCAATGGCTGGGATCATGGGAAAGCAGTATTTTAACTGAAGCCTCATCCGTTCCTGCCATGGCCTGATCCATTTTGCCATATTTTGGAAACCTTCCTGTACCCCAGTTTTCAATTCCCACAATGGCAATCTTTTCACCGTTGATTTCTATAAAACGGTTTTCATTCATTAGCAGGTCATAGCCCATTAAACGATGCGCCTCTTTGAGATCTTCAAAATTCTGCTTTTTGGCAGCTTCTGAATTCCAGCTTCTGTAATCGCCGTAATCATGGTTTCCAGTGGTTGAAAATACACCCAGTGGAGCCTTTACCTTTTCAAAAATCGGAACATAATCCTTCACCTCTGAAGTCTCATTATTCACGAGATCACCCGTAAAAAATACCATATCCGGCTTTTCAGCATTCAACATTTCCACGCCACCTTTTACGGCCGTTTTGTTAAAAAAACTTCCGGAATGGATGTCTGAAAGTTGTGCTACGGTAATCCCGTCGAAGGAGGCCGGCAGATCAGGCAGATAAATCGTTTTTTTACGAATCCTGTAATCATGAGCCCCCGAAATAATTCCATAGGTCATGGTAAGCAAGGGAACGGTTCCGGCCACAAGGGCACTTT
This sequence comes from Cyclobacteriaceae bacterium, assembly GCA_050289805.1. Lineage (GTDB taxonomy): Bacteria > Bacteroidota > Bacteroidia > Cytophagales > Cyclobacteriaceae > JAUILA01. The sequence goes on along the minus strand of JBNKGL010000002.1, from coordinate 51,180 downwards.
TCGTAAGGAATTCACTCCTGGTGATCGTCTGACCTTCGCTCACTGATGTGCCGCCGGATTGAAAAAGACCTGCGATCCAGCGGCCCAGCCTTACAATATCATCCACAACCAGGAAGAGTGCTGCAAAAACCTTGGAAAAGTAATTGATGAATATAATTGAAAATACGACACCCCGCGTACTTCCTTTCCAGATATCCGGATCTCCGAAATTGTACAGGAGTATCACAGCAAATGTAGCCAGTGTAAAAAACCAGTATACGTAACGAACAATCTGCTGTGTGGTCGAGGAAAAGTTCCTTAATACAAAACTTACTGCCTGGTAGACATATAAATCGATCAGCAGAAGAATTGCTAAGACAATACCTATTATTATAACCCTATTCATCTATTATCTGGCGAGGTCTGTTTAGAACCCCGATTTAAATTTTAACTGATATTTAATTTGCGGTTGATTTTTGCAAAGAACTGATACATCACCGGAACTACTATGAGGGTCAGGAATGTGGCAAATGTTAGCCCGAAAATGATCGTCCATGACATCGGACCCCAGAAGACAACGTTATCACCTCCGATATAGAAATCCACCTCGTAGTCTGTAAAGAACTTCACAAAATCAAAATTAATTCCAAACGCCAGCGGAATTAAACCGAGTATGGTTGTAATAGCTGTAAGCAATACGGGGCGAAGACGTGTTTTTCCTGCCTCTGCGATTGCTTCGTTAATGTATTTGAAATCAAGTCTGTCAACACCGAGCTCTTTTTGCTTCCGTTTCCGGATAAGTTCGATGAAATCGACCAGTACAATTGCGTTATTCACAACAACTCCGGCCAGTGATATGATTCCGATCATGCTCATGATGATTACGAACTTCATATCAAAAACGAATATGCCCAACAGTACTCCGGCAGTACTCAGAGCGACAGATGACATAATGATCAGCGGAGTTGTCACTTTATTGAACTGCGCAACGATGATCATAAAAATGATGAAAACAGCCAGAATCAGTGCCTGCTGAAGGAATGCCATTTCCTCGGCCTGCTTTTCCTGCTCTCCGCCGAAGCGATATGAATAGCCCGTTGGCATTGGAAAATCCTCAAGAAGAACCATCAGTTGGTCATTGATTTCCGTAGCATTAGCTCCTGCCAAAACGTTTGAATACAGCGTAATAATCCGATCCAGGTCTTTACGTCGAACTGATCCGTAGGTAGTGCTTAGCTCCAGCTCTGCTACAGAAGAGATCGGGATTTGCATAATCCGACCATTCACCTGGTTTCTGAAAGTGATAGACTTGTTGCGCAATGCTTCAAGATCATACCTGTATTCATCCTGGAGTCTCAGCTGTATTTCATAATCATCCTCACCCTGCTTGAATTTTGAAATCTCCTTTCCGAAAAGGGATGTTCTGATCTCATTGGCAATAGTCTGGGTCGACAGGCCGAAACGTCGGGCCTTTTCCCTGTCAATGTTGATGAGCAATTCAGGCTTACCGGTGTTCATGTCAGTTTGCAGTTGCTCAATACCATCAATTCCAGCTTCATTGATATAATTCTTCATATCTTCAACAATGGCGATCAATGTTGGAAGATCTTCCCCGGTCACTTCAATGTTTACAGGCTTACCGGTTGGCGGAGACATCTTATCTTTATCAACCGTTATGTTAACGCCGGGATACCCCTGCACCACATCCCTGATTTCAGTCATGACTTTTCGAGTATCAACACCTCCTCTTTCTTTGAACTCAACAAAATTCACGGTAATACGGGCTTTGTTGGGTGTATCCGACTGGCCAAAGGCAGATGGGTCATTGGGATCTGCAGTATCCTGTCCCACTTTTGCGATCATGGATTCAACGATATCCTGGTAAGGTTCAATTACACCTGCAATACGGCTTTCAATTTCTTTTGAAAAATCATTCGTTTTCTCAATATCCGTTCCATCAGGGAATTCAATGAATACATTCACATACTTGGGCATATTCTCAGGGAAGAATTCAACTTTTGGCGGATATTGAGCATTCAGCATTACAGCCACAATCAATAATCCTACGGTACCCCAGAAAATTAGCCAGGGTCTGATTCCCTTCAGGGCATAACTCACGGTAGAAGAATAAAGATTTTCCAGCCAGGGGAGAAAATTACGCTGGAACCTGTCTGAAAGCGGTACCAGTACATACACATTTAACAGAATAAGAAGACCGAAGAAAATCAAAATATTCCCCAGCCACATAACCGGTGTAAATATTAACGCAATGCCGATAGCGATAGTCACACCTGCATTACGTAACGTCTTGAAATGATCAATCTTCGTATGATCCTCTATTTTCATAAACATGGATATCAATGCCGGATTGATTACAAGTGCTACGAATAAGGATGATGCCAGCGTTATGATCACTCCAATGGGAAGATATCGCATGAACTCACCAATGAGACCGGGCCAAAGAACCAATGGCAGGAAGGCAGCAAGTGTGGTCGCCGTCGAGGTAATGATCGGCCACGCCACCTCACTTACTCCGAGGCGGGTTGCCGCCAAAGGCGACATACCATCTTCCATCAGGCGGTAAACGTTCTCCACAATCACAATCCCGTTATCAACGAGCATACCCAACGCCAGAATGAGTGAGAAAAGGATCATCATATTGATCGTAATGCCCAGGAAGCTCAGGATCAGGAACGACATGAACATCGAAACAGGAATCGCAATTCCCACAAACAGGGCATTTCTCGTTCCCAGGAAAAAGAGCAGTACCAGTACCACGAGGATCACACCTGATATGATATTATTTTCCAGGCTGTTGACCAGATCGCGGGTCATCTGACTTTGATCATTGGTGATGCTGAATTCCAGGTCTTCGGGATACCTTTGTTTCATCTCCGCGATCTTTTGATTGATCTTGTCGGTCGTTATCAGCAGGTTTTCACCACTTCTTTTCACGACATCCACCGACACCACCGGACGCTGATCCAGACGTGCATAGCTTTGTTTTTCCTTATAATCAAATTCCACTTTTGCCACATCGCGGAGATATACAATGTTGTTATCCTGATGCTTGATAACAATATCCAGCATTTGCAGGGGATCATCGAATTCTCCCACGATCCTGAGTGTTCTTCTTATATCTCCTTCTTTGATACTACCGCCGGAAAAAGTAAGGTTCTCAGCCCTGATAGCATTCTCGATATCTGAAAAATTCACTTTCCGCGCGTCCATGAGATACGGGTCTGCCATTACTTTAACTTCCTTCTCATCCACACCACGAATCTCGACGTATGAAACCTCGGATATCTTTTCAAGTTCATCCTTAAAATCTTCAGCGATGTCTTCGAGTTTTTCAATTCGATAGTTTCCCGACAGGTTTATATTCATGATCGGGAATTCAGAAAAATCCATTTCAAAGACATTGGGATCCTGATCCAGATCGGAAGGCAGATCCTGCTTTGCACGGTCTACGGCGTCTTTCACTTTCTGCAAGGCATCCTCTATATCAATATCCGGATCAAACTCAGCGATTATCGTTGAAAAATCCTGTACTGAAGTCGACTTGATATTATCCAGGTTGGAAACATCATTGATTTCTTTCTCGAGCGGCCGGGTGATCAGGTTTTCTATATCCACAGGCGAGTTGCCAGGATAGGCAGTCCCGATGTAAACCATGGGTTGCGAAACCTCCGGATAAGATTCCTTGGGAAGGGTAATGTAGGAGTTGACCCCCATTACTACGATCAGGAAGAGCAGGAAAAATACCGTCGTACGGTTATTCAGCGAGGCGACGGTTAACCCAAATTCCTTTTCTTCGAACTCCGTGTTCTTTGATACTTTATTTTCGGCCATGTTGAATTAAAGTTTGGCAGTTTCAGTAGATTTTTCTGTTTGCTTCACAATGGTGCCTTCGGTGAGGTCACGATAGCCCTGCAAAACGACGATGTCACCTATATCGAGTCCGTCAAGTATCTCAGTTTTCCCGTCACTTGTCATCCCTACATTCAGCCGGGCTTTAGTGGCAACCTGCTCACTTTCCTTTTCTTCAACGATGTAAAGAAATTTTCCTTCTGCATCCGTCAGGATTACTTCGGTGGGCACCACTATGGTCGAATCCTTCGTATAGTCAACCAGCTGAATAACGACAACCTGATTTGGTCTTACCACAAAATCAACCTTGGGCATACGCATCTCAATTTTGAACGTGCGGTTTTCCAGGTTAATGATTTCACTAACTGCTGTAATGGATGTTTCAATTTTCTTATTCTGAACGGGAAAGAATACCTCTACCTTATCACCTTTAGTAAAGTCACCAATAAACCGTTCAGATACATCGGCTTCCAGATACATATCTTTCTGATTGACAACCTGCACCAGCGGCATGCCGGGCTGAGCCATTTCACCTACCCTTGCTTCTACGGCATCGATACTTCCCGAAAAAGGCGCACGCATAATGGTCTTGTTCAGCTGAGATTCCAGCGTCGCCAGTTGTCTCTCCAGAGATTCTTTGCGGTTCTTTGCTTCCAGGTATTGAATTTCCGTTCCGATTTTTTTCTCCCAAAGGTTGCTCTGACGCTCATAAACAGCCTGTGCAAGATCCAATGCCGTTTTTACCTCTGCGATGTTATTTCTGATCACTTCATTGTCAACAGTCACCAGCACCTGCCCCTTTTTTACCATATCGCCTTCCGCAACCCGAACACTTTCGATGATACCGCCGGTTTCAGACGAAAGAAAGACGTTGGTTCGGGAAGCCACATTTCCCCGCACCTCAATCGCATGTGAGAAACGACTGGGTTGAACAGGAGTTGTATTTACGAGAATTGCATTGGTCTGCTGGGATGTCCCTTCCATTGAAGCTATCTGATCTTCAAGCTCACGGATTTTCAGGTTGATCTCATGAACTTCCTTTTTATATTCAGCCACTTTTTCCTTTTTTGATTCCAGCGTATCGCTGCCGGTACAACCGGCCAAAACGGAAGCAGACAAGGTGATGTATATCAAGATTTTTTTCATCTTTTTGGTAGTTTCTAAGTTGTTGTTATCAGTTTTGTTCAATGAGCACGCCATATGCTTTCTGAAGTTCCACTTTCGCGATCAGGGCATCATACAGTGCGTTATAATAATTGGTTTGTGACTCTTTGTAATCGGCATCCGCATTGGTTACCTCAATGCTCGACCCGACACCTTCTTCATATTTGATTTTGGCTACGTTATAGACCTCTTCCGCCAGCTTCATATTGTCCAGCTGCGCTTCGAGGTTGTCTACCGATAATTGGTAGTTGGTTGCGGATTGTTGAATTTCGACATCAATGCTGTTCTGTAGCTGTTCTTTCGAATTCTGAAGCTGCAGTGCCTGGATCTTCCGCTGTTGAATCTGATGGCTTTTTTTGAGGCCATCGAAAATCGGTAGCTGCAATCTCAATCCAACCGCGCTGAAGTCAAACCAGTTTGTCCCGGGTTTGAACAATTCACCGCTCGACTGGGTCCCTGCGGTAGCGCCCAGTGCCCCGTATAAATCAATGTCGGGCAGATAACCCATCTTCACGTTTTTAATATCCAGCTGGTTCAGCTCAATATTTGTCTGCAGATACGACATTTCAATCCTGCGGTTATAGTCAAAATCCTGGTATACCTCATCGGGTATCTCCTGGAAAATGATTTCCTCAATGGAATCCTCCAGCTCAAGGTCATCTTTGGGTGACATGCCCATCTGGAATTTCAGGAGGGCCTTCGACAAGGCCACTGTGCGGGCAATATTATCCTGCTGAACCTTAATATTGTTGAACTGCACCTGAATACGGTTCACGTCAATTTTTTCTGCGAAGCCATTTTCATAGAGCGCCTGTGTTTCCTGAAGCAATGTGTCGAGACGCTGATAGTTCTTCAGTATGAGTTCCTGGCGTTCCTCATTCACCATCGCCAGATAATACGCTTTGCTCACCGCTTCAACCACATCAATCTTTGAGCGTATCCTGTCTTTGTAGGAGAGCTCTGAATAGGTTCGGGCAGCTTTTAACCCTACAAAGAAACTTCCATCAAAAATCATTTGATTCAGGCTGATATTGGCATTGCCCGCATATTTGGTCCCAAATTGCACCGGGAAAAACTGCGGATCAGGTGTTGGTCCCGGCTCCAGCAGCCCCTCTGTCTGCAGAACCCCATAAACTGCCGGTGAAATGAAATCCTGAATAAAGGTGGTTTGGATTTTTACATTATAAGTGAGATCCAGATTACCATTTAATTGCGGCAATCCGTCTGAAATTGTTTCCTTTACATAGTAGTCTGATTTCTCCGTTTCCAGGTTTGCGTTCAAATAATCCTGATTGTGTTCAAGGGCAAAGTTTATACATTCATCGAGAGTAAATGCATTATCCTGGGAAAAGGATATCCCTGAAATGGCAACGGAGAGAAGTACTGTCGTAATTATTTTTTTCATAGCTCTGAGGCTTCTTTTTCGTTGAGATAGCTTTCGTATAGTTTGAGCCCTTTGGGTGTCAAAATTCCGCGGATGAAATGTTCGAAGAACTGCATTTGAGTAGACGGCAGGTCAAACTTTTCCGGGGGAAACAGCTGATTATCAAATGCCAGCTGGACCTGTTCAAGCCGCAGTTTGGCCATCACCTCTACATCAATATCTTCACGGAAGCATCCCATTTCAATTCCTCTGCGGAGGTTATCGATGATGGTTCCGTAGATATGGTCGTTCTTAAATTCAAGCCAGATCTCCCAGGCATTCGGATGATATTTTCGAATATCAAACAGAAGTGACGGATTGATATTTTTAAAATCTTTCCGCATACATACCGATACCCTGGTTAATTCATCAATCGGGTCTTTGGATTCCCGGTAGATGACATCGTACTCCTCCTTCTCCTTGTCCATATGCCTGCGGAAGGCCGTGGTGACTATATCATCCTTATCCTTGAAATACTGGTAGAGCGTTTTTTTGGACATAGATAAATGATAGGCGATATCGTCCATCGAAACACTTCGCACCCCGTATCGCTGGAATAATTCACTTGCCGCAGCAATTATCTTTTCATTTACTTCCATTGACTTTCAACTACTTAACATTAACTTAACACTATGGAAACTTTCAGTATGATTAAAGTTTCCTGGGTTTATAGCACTCTTAACGACAGGCATTTAAAAAGGTTCGGCAGAAAGTGTAAAAATTTTAAATTATTTTTCCGCCATGGCAGAAGAGGCAAAGGAAGAACATATCAGGCTTAAAATCCGAGGGCATGAAATAGTACTCCATTATTACCGCCGCGGTACCGGCAACAGGTTTTTATTAACATTTCATGGCTTCGGTCAGTCGGCACGGGATATGTTTCCGCTGGAAGATCCCGACCATTTTACCACGATTCACTTTGATATATTCTACCACGGTCAGTCATTCTGGACTGATTCGCTCGGACCCCTTCGACCTGTGATCTGGAAAGAGATCCTGGAATCTTTTCTTGAAATTGAAGGCATCGACAGGTTCTCCCTGATGGGTTTCAGCATGGGCGGTAAATTTGTGTTTGCCAGCTTGCACGCACTGCCCGGCCGTGTTGATTCCATCATATTACTGGCGCCCGATGGAGTCAAAACAAGCACCTGGTACAGCCTCGCGAACTACCCCCTCATTATCAAACCATATTTTCGCAGCATGATCGTAAAGCCATGGCGCTTTTATAGTCTTATAAGCGTGGTTGAACGTGCGGGGTTACTGGACAAGGGACTGAGTAAATTTGCGGCACTGCATATGGATACCCGAAAAAAACGGCGGCGGGTTTATTATTCCTGGATCATGTTTAAGCCGCTTTCATTCAGCATGAAACAAACAGGATCCATTATAAACAAGTATCAGATAGATCTTACTATCTATGTAGGGGAGTTTGATAAGATCATTACTGCGAAGGCAATGGACAAGCTTCTGAAATATGTAGACAAAGCCCGTCTTGTTAAAACGGAAAGCGGGCATAATCAGCTTATTTCAAAGGTTGCCTCTTTACGTAGGCAAAAAAATTTCTAATTCCCTATTTTTGTTGACAGGCTAAACCAAAAAAGAATTGAATACACGAATACGCAATAAGTTAATTCAGCTTTCCCGTACCGATCCGATGCCGGTTTCCTATCGCAGGCTTATCGTAACAACTGATCTGGGTCTGAACATGGATATCAAGCATGAAAAGCAGCTTCTGGGTGAAATCCTGGATGAAATTTCAGAATCGGAGTATGCTGCCGGAAGGCCCTTATTGAGTGCATTGGTAAAAAATGGAAAGAACGGACAGGACGACAGGTTCTACAAAATGTGTGAACGCCTGGGGCTCGGTGAATGGAAAGAACTTAAAAAGGATAAGTCATTCAAAAAAACACATATTGATGCCTGTCATGAATTCTGGTCGGATGAAAAAAACTACAAAAAATTCTTCTAGCTTCCCGTCCTTTCGTATTCATAAAAAGACAACACTTCTTTATTTTCTTTTAGCTACTTTTGCAGCATAATAGCAATGCAATCATGATGATCCGTTTCTTTCTTGGACTGCATGACACCGTTTATGCCGTCGGAACCTCCCATATCTTAACGCAGGAAGACTTGACAAAATTAAGCTGGCTTTTCGGCGACGCAGAGTCGCTGGAACAGGAAAGCCTGTCAGGTGTATATATCGGTCCGCGGAAGGAGATGATTACTCCCTGGAGCACCAATGCAGTGGAAATCACTCAAAATATGGGCATTCAGGGAATCCAGAGAATAGAAATGTTCCATCGTTCCGATGAGGACCACCTCGATTTCGACCGGATGCTTCAAATGAAATATTCGGGGTTGAATCAGGATATTTTTAATATAGCCCATGAACCGGAAGCCGTTCGCGAAGTGACAGACATCGCTGCCTACAACCAGTCCGAAGGCCTTGCACTAAGCGAAGAAGAAATAGAATACCTGGAATCTGTAAGCCAGGATCTTGGCAGAAAGCTCACAGACAGCGAAGTATTCGGATTCTCCCAGGTAAATTCGGAGCATTGCCGCCACAAAATATTTAATGGTGAATTCATCATTGACGGCCAAACCAAGGATCGAACCCTGTTTCAGCTGATTAAGGAGACTTCAAAGAAAAACCCCAATTTCATCGTTTCGGCGTACAAAGATAATGTCGCATTTATTGAAGGTCCGAAAGTAGATCAGTTCGCCCCGGTTCGTCAGGACATCGCAGATTACTTTGCTACCCGGCAGATTGATACCGTATTAAGCCTGAAGGCGGAAACCCACAATTTTCCAACTACCGTGGAGCCATTCAACGGAGCAGCGACCGGAAGTGGCGGGGAAATCCGTGACCGGCTGGCCGGTGGTAAAGGAAGTTTGCCCCTCGCCGGAACGGCAGTTTATATGACCTCATACCCGCGAACCGTTGATGGAAAGGTATGGGAAGAAGAAGTTCCGGAACGTCCGTGGTTATATCAAACGCCGCTCGACATTCTCATCAAGGCATCGGACGGCGCGAGTGACTTTGGTAATAAATTCGGCCAGCCCCTGATCAGTGGTAGCGTACTTACGTTTGAGCATAAGGAGAACGATACCATTCTTGGGTATGACAAAGTGATTATGCTCGCGGGGGGAATCGGTTTTGGAAAAAAATCAGACAGCCAGAAGGGCCATCCTGTTGAAGGGGATAAGATCATCGTAATGGGAGGTGATAATTACCGGATCGGAATGGGCGGGGGTGCAGTATCTTCCGTTGCAACAGGTGAATTTGACAACCTTATTGAGCTGAACGCTGTGCAGCGCAGCAACCCTGAAATGCAGAAAAGGGTAATGAATGCCATCCGGGCAATGCAGGAACAGGCCGAGAATCCGATCGTGTCCATTCATGACCATGGCGCAGGCGGGCACCTGAATTGTTTATCCGAACTTGTGGAAGAGTCGGGCGGGCGGATTGATGTGAATAAACTGCCTGTTGGAGATCCCACCCTATCTGATAAGGAAATTATTGGCAACGAATCGCAGGAACGGATGGGACTTGTGATGCATCAGAAAGATGTGGAAACACTTCGCAAGGTTGCCGAGCGTGAAAGGGCTCCCATGTATGAAGTAGGTGAAGTAACCAATGATCAGAAATTTGTTTTCGAAAACAAAAAAACCGGCCACAATCCGATGGATTGGTCATTGAGTCACATGTTTGGGTCCTCCCCGAAAACCATCATGGAGGACGTCACAAAAACAGATAAATTCGATTCGCTATCCTATGATCAGGAATTGCTGAATCAATACATCGAACAGGTGTTGCAGCTGGAGGCTGTTGCCTGTAAGGATTGGCTCACGAATAAAGTGGACCGGTCTGTAACCGGAAAAGTCGCCACCCAGCAAACCTGTGGCGCCATACAGCTTCCGCTGAACAACGTTGGTGTCATGGCACTGGATTATGCGGGCTTTGAAGGTGTCGCAACTTCTATCGGACATGCCCCGGTAGCAGCGCTGGCCGATCCCGCAGCAGGATCACGACTGGCAGTTGCCGAGGCGCTTACCAACCTTGTTTGGGCTCCGCTCCGCCATGGTTTACACGGCGTTTCTCTCAGTGCAAACTGGATGTGGCCTACCCGAAACCCGGGAGAAAATGCACGTCTTTATACCGCTGTTGAAGCACTGAGCGAGTTCGCGATTGCCCTGGGCATTAATGTTCCTACCGGAAAGGATTCCCTTTCCATGACTCAGAAATATCCGGATGGCAAAACCGTTTCTTCCCCGGGAACAGTTATCGTGAGTACCGTCGGAGAAGTAAGTGATATTCGCAAAACCATTACCCCGGTGGTGAACACCCGTTCGGAAGGCGGTATTTTCTACATTGATTTTGCCGGCGGGTCTTTTTCCCTTGATGGAAGTTCCTTTGCACAGGTGATCAGTAAAATTGGGCAGCAGCCACCTGATATTACCGATTCGGAATATTTCGCAAAATGTTTCCATGCCATTCAGATTCTTGTAGGCAGAGACGAGCTGGTTGCAGGTCATGATATTTCTGCAGGCGGACTCATTACCACTTTACTCGAAATGTGCTTCCCCGCTACCGAATGCGGGATGGATATCGATCTTTCAGAAATCCCCGAATCGGATTTGATGAAATTGCTGTTTTCTGAAAAGCCCGGGGTTGTTATCCAGGTTCGGAATAACGAAGCCGCTCATGAAATTTTTGAAAAATATGATCTTCTCGCATATCGCATCGGCCAGGTAACTCCAAACCATTCGATTGATCTGCGTCATCGTGGAAAACGTTTCCAGCTGGATGTTCATGAGTTAAGAAGTACATGGTTCTCAAATTCGTACCGCATGGATCTCAAGCAAAGGGAACCCAACCATGCGGAACAGCGGTTTACCAATTTCAGTGAACAACCATTAAACTTCCACTTCCCGGAACAATTCACAGGGATCTTATCCGATCTTGACCTATCGCTCCGCCGCACGAAACCGGGAAAAATCAAATGTGCCATCATTCGCGAAAAAGGCGTGAATGGCGACCGTGAAATGGCGTGGACACTATACCAGGCAGGTTTCGAGGTGAAGGATATTCATATGACTGATCTGATCAGCGGACGTGAAGATCTGACTGATATTCAGATGATCATCTTCGTGGGTGGTTTTTCCAATTCCGATGTACTGGGATCCGCCAAAGGATGGGCAGGGGCATTTATCTACAATGAGAAAGCCAATAAGGCACTCAGGAATTTCTACGCGCGCGAAGACACCTTGAGTCTTGGAGTTTGTAACGGTTGCCAGCTCATGATGGAGTTGGGCTTGCTGTATCCGGATCTTCAGCCTCACCCAAAAATGCACCATAACAGTTCCGGAAAGTTTGAATCATCCTTTGTTAATATTGAAATTCCTCAAAATAATTCTGTGATGCTAAGTCCGCTGGCGGGATCACGCCTGGGGGTATGGCTGGCTCATGGTGAGGGTAAATTTGTCTTGCCTGAAGAGGAAAGTAATTATGGCATTGCAGCAAAATATTCATATGACCAATACCCCGGGAATCCGAATGGGTCTGACTTTTCAACGGCGGCACTTACATCTCCGGATGGACGTCACCTGGCTATAATGCCGCATATTGAGAGATCCCTGTATCCGTGGAATTGGGCTCACTATCCATCGGATCGGGTAAATGATGAAATTTCACCATGGATCATTCCGTTTATTGCTGCACGAATATGGCTTGAAAATCAATCTGTTTAATAGCTGACAAACCCGATTTTATTTCAAATATCTTGTACATTTTGAGATTTTTTTAGGTAAATTCATAGGCCCAAAATCTAATGTACTCCCATGAAAAAAATCTACTCAATTGCATTTATCCTCATCTTAACGGGCTGCTTCAGTTATAAGGAACTGCCCGTAGAATATGACTACAGCTATCGTGGCCGGTTCGATAAGTATAACTCCTACGACTTTATCCGTCAGGAAGAAAACTTCACTTCAGCAAAGACGGAAGTCAGCGGCATGATCCGGGGCTCTATTGAGTCTCACATGAACTTTCTGGGCTATAAGTTACGGGACCGTAAGCCTGACCTTCTTCTTTCATATACCGTGTATATGGACAGTCTGAATTTCAGAGGCTATTCTCAGCCTGATATTGAAGAATGGATGCGTAAGAAAGACCGGGATCTTCAATATGATCAGTTAAAATTGAATATTCCAAGGGGTACGCTGCTCATTCAGGTATTCGACCGAAAACAAAATATTTCAATCTGGCAGGGTTATGCGACTGATAATTACGGGCAGGTAAATTTCGCTGATCAACGCGAAGTGCGTAATGCTGTTCGTTCGATTTTAAATAAATATCAGTTTTTTGCCGATGGGTTCCTTGATGAAAAGCAAGAAATCATGCGACAAACACCATAAGAATTTTAGAATGCTCTTGTAATATTTTAAAAATAAATATTACCTTTGCCATCCCAAATTCGAGGGGAAAGTGCCCGATGGTGTAACTGGCAACACGTCTGATTTTGGTTCAGAAGAGTCTAGGTTCGAGCCCTAGTCGGGCAACTTATAAAAAAACCGGGGTGGGCGGGATGTCCACCCTAGTTTTTTGACAGCAAAAAAGGTATGTCGAAAGTAAAAATATTTTCCGGGGAAAGTTCGCTCTATCTAGCTGAGAAGATCGCGAAAGCGTATGGAAAGCCGTTAGGTGAAAGCACGCTTCAACGGTTCAGCGATGGGGAGATCTCTCCTTATTTCGGTGAATCAGTACGCGGTGCTGATGTATTTTTAATACAGTCTACCTTCCCTCCTACAGACAACCTTCTCGAATTACTATTAATGATCGATGCCGCAAAGCGGGCGAGCGCGAAATATGTAACGGCAGTTGTACCTTATTTCGGGTATGCACGCCAGGACCGTAAGGACAAGCCAAGAGTTTCGATCGCGGCCAAATTAATGGCCAATTTATTGTCTGCCGCGGGTGCAGATCGTATTATGACCTGTGACCTTCACGCAGATCAGATTCAGGGATTCTTCGACATACCATTGGATCACCTGGACGGGACATCAATCTTCATTCCATACCTGAAGTCGATTCAGCTGCCGGATCTCATCTTTGCATCACCGGATGTTGGAGGAGTGAAACGCACAAGGGCATTCGCCAAGTTCTTCAATGCGGAACTGGTGGTTTGTGATAAGCATCGCCAGCGTGCAAATGAAGTGGCTTCAATGAGGCTGATTGGAGATGTGGAAGGAAAGGATGTGGTCATGGTTGATGATCTCATCGATACGGGTGGTACGATGTGTAAAGCAGCGGCACTACTGAAGGAAAAAGGCGCAAATTCTGTGCGGGCGGTGGTAACACATCCGGTCCTTTCAGGAAATGCCTATGAAAATATTGAAAATTCAGTACTTGAAGAACTCGTTGTAACGGATACCATTCCATTGAAACGGGAATCTTCAAAAATCAAGGTACTTACGGTAGCCGATCTTTTTGCCGGGGCAATCCGGGCAATTCATGAACATGGCTCCATTAGTGCATTATTTATTCAATCGTAACTATTAACTAAATTAAATATAAGATGAAAACAGTTGAGATTATAGGGTTTAAAAGAGCAAATCTCGGCAAATCAGAATCCAGAAGACTTCGTGCAGAAGGAAACGTTCCATGTGTTATTTATGGAGGCGAAGAGCAAATTCACTTTCATGCACCGATGATCCTTTTCCGTGACCTGGTTTATTCCGATCGTGCCCATTTTGTTACCCTCAACATTGAAGGTGATGTTTATCAGGCAATTATGCAGGATATCCAGTTCCATCCCGTAAGTGAAGTGATCCTGCACGTAGATTTTCTACAGCTATTCGAAGGAAAATTCGTTAAAATGGATATTCCGGTTCACTTTGAAGGAACATCCCCGGGTGTTACAAAAGGTGGAACGCTGATTAAGAAAAGAAGATACCTGAAAATTAAGGCATTGCCTAAGAACATGCCTGAATTCATTGAAGTTCGCCTGGAGAAACTTGACTTTGGACGATCTATCAAAGTGGGTGAGATCACTGAAGTGAATTTCGAAATCCTGGATCCGAAAATCGCATCGGTTGCTGTTGTGGAAATTCCACGAGCACTTCGCGGTAAGACGGCTGAGGAAGAAGCTGAGGAACTTGAAGAAGAATTGGCTGCGGCCGAAGCTGCTGAAGGTGGTGAAGGTGCCGAGGGTGGCGAAGGAGCTGCTGAAGAGAGCACGGAATCTTAATTTTCCCGCATTACAATACAAAATCCTGTCATGTTCACATGACAGGATTTTTTTTATCATTTTTGTCCTATGAAATATTTGATCGCAGGCCTGGGAAATATCGGCCCTGAGTATGAGTTAACCCGTCATAACATAGGTTTTTTAACCCTTGATTATCTCGCAAAAGAAAAAGGGGCCTCATTCAGTGTTGAACGTCATGCGATGAAATCGGAGATCGCTCATAAAGGAAGAAAGATTCATCTGATCAAGCCCACAACCTATATGAATCTCAGCGGTAAAGCGATTCAATACTGGCTTCAGGAATTAAAGATCCCAAAGGAAAACCTGTTGGTGGTCACCGATGATATCGCCTTGCCATTTGGTAAACTCCGCATGCGGGCCAAAGGCTCTTCTGCCGGCCATAATGGATTGAAAAATATTGAGCAACTCACCGGAGGCCAGAATTATGCGCGTCTGAAATTCGGGATAGGAGATAATTTTCACAAAGGTCACCAGGTGGATTATGTGCTCAGTAATTTCAGCAAGGAGGAATTCAGGGAACTGGATGGTCCGCTTCAAAAGGCTTCGGATATGATTCTTTCATTTTGCACCATCGGAATCGTAAGAACGATGAATGAATTTAACGACTGAACTAGTGAAATATCAGATCAACGCTTCCATCCAGATAGTTCCCATTGGAAATCCCGAATCAGCATACCGCATGATCGATGAGGCAATCAATGTAATCCGCGCCTCCGGGCTTCGATTCATGGTCACACCCATGGAAACAGTAATTGAAGGCCCTTATGACGAGGTGATGGAAGTGATTAAAAATGCGCAGCAAATAGTTCTTGATACTGGTGCAGAAGAAGTCGTGGCCCACATCAAAGTGCACATGATCAAATCACGGAATGTCACCTTCGAAGAGAAGACCGGAAAGTGGCAAAACTAGCTTACCTGAGAACCGTTATCCGCAGAATCCGCCGGTGAGAGGAATATCAATTTCCCGTCTGAGTCCTCTGCCATCAGGATCATTCCCTGAGATTCAATACCCATCATTTTTCTGGGTGCAAGGTTTACCAGAATCGTTACCTGCTGCCCGATTATTTCATCCGGGTGAAAATGTTCGGCAATCCCTGAAAGCACGACACGTGTATCCAAACCGGTATCTACGGTAAGCTTGAGCAGCTTTTTGGATTTTTTCATCTTTTCTGCGGTCAGGATAGTACCTATCCGCATATCCAGCTTTGCAAAATCATCGTATTGAATCTCTGCTTTGGAAGGAGCTACACTCTCTTCGGTCTCTTCTGATTCGTTTGATACACGAGTAGCTTCAAGCTTATCGATTTGGGCCTTAATGGCATCATCTTCAATTTTTTCAAACATAAGTTCCGGCTGATTAATGTTTGTTCCGGCCTGAAGAATGTCGGAAACACCGGCATTCGCCCAGTCTGCAGAATCAATGTTGAGCATCTTTTTTAACTTCTCCATAGAAAATGGCAGGAAAGGATGCCCGATTATCACCAGGTTCGCAGCTACCTGCAAGGCAAGGTTCAGGATCGTGGCAACGCGATCCGGGTTATCCTTTATTTCTTTCCACGGCTCGGTTTCCGCAAGGTATTTATTACCTGCCCGGGCAAGTGCCATAAATTCGTTCAGTGCTTCCCTGAATTTAAACTGATCAAGTGCCTCCCCTACCAAAACGGGAGAATTCTTAATCTGGTCAATTAACTCCTGATCAATGTCAAAAAGACTGTTTGCCGAAGGCACTACACCATCAAAATACTTATGGGTAAGGACGAGCGTCCTGTTAATAAAATTACCCAGGATAGCCACCAGCTCATTATTATTCCGCGCCTGAAAATCCTTCCACGTAAAATCATTATCCTTGGTTTCCGGCATATTCGCACAAAGCACATAGCGGAGTACATCCTGTTTACCCGGGAAATCATCCAGATATTCATGAAGCCACACAGCCCAGTTCTTTGAAGTACTGATCTTATTGCCTTCAAGGTTTAAAAATTCGTTAGCAGGAACATTGTCGGGCAAAATATAGCTTCCTTCTGCTTTCAGAATCACTGGAAAAATAATGCAGTGAAAGACTATATTGTCCTTTCCTATGAAATGTAAAAGCCGCGTTTCAGGGTCTTGCCAATAAGGTTTCCAGTCGTTGCCGGTTTCATCGGCCCATTCCTTTGTCGCGGAAATATATCCGATCGGCGCATCGAACCAAACATATAAAACTTTGCCCTCAGCACCTTCCACAGGCACTTTAACCCCCCAATCCAGGTCGCGGGTCATAGCCCGGGGCCTCAGACCACCGTCCAGCCATGATTTACATTGTCCGTATACATTTGACTTCCATTCTGTATGCTCTTCCAGGATCCATTTTCTCAACCAGTTTTCATAGTCCCCCATGGGTAAAAACCAATGCTTTGTTTGTTTCAAAACGGGCTCAGCACCACTTAGTGCAGACCTCGGATTAATCAGTTCGGAAGGGCTGAGCGAGGTGCCGCATTTTTCGCATTGATCTCCATAGGCATTGTCAAAACCGCAGTTCGGACATGTTCCTATAATGTATCTGTCGGCCAGGAACTGTTCAGTCTCCACATCATAAAACTGCTCGGAAGTAGTTTCTTCGAAAACACCCTTTTCATACAGGTCACGAAACATTTCTGAAGAGGTTTCATGATGTACCGGTGATGATGTCCTTGAATAAATGTCGAAGGCAATTCCAAATTCCTTAAAAGAATCACGAATCTGCGCATGATACTGATCGACGATCTCCTGTGGGGTCTTACCTTCCTTTCGCGCTTTCAACGTAATGGCAACGCCATGCTCATCTGATCCGCAAACAAAAACCACATCATCCTTTCTGCTTCGAAGGTAACGGGCATAAATATCCGCTGGCACATAAACTCCCGCGAGGTGACCAATATGTACAGGGCCATTGGTATATGGCAATGCCGCTGTAATTGTATGACGTTTGAATGTTTTCTTCGACATAATGAATATTTATCCTGACAAAGATAATAATTCGTTCGAGGCTACTGAATGCATTGACACCTTTTTGATACTGATTGTATCACATCAGGTATTTATATATCTTGAGACAAAAAAGTATGAACCGAATTTTTCTGATTCTTATTACCGCTTTTCTCTCAATCCCGGCTTTTTCACAAACACCGGAAGACCGGCTTTCTGAACTTGGGATCACATTACCCGCGGTTGAAAAACCCATTGCCAACTATGTAAAATATGTAAGGGTTGGAAATTTACTCTTCCTGGCCGGACATGGTCCCTGCGGAGGTGAATTCAAACGGGGAAAAGTGGGTGAGGACTTATCCATTGAGGAAGGATACGCTGCTGCAAGGCTTGCAGGTGTTTGCATGATCGCTACTTTGAAAGATGCCGTAGGCGACCTGAGCAAGGTAAAACGCATTGTACGGGTTATCGGAATGGTGAATGCAGCCGGCAATTTCACAGATCATCCCAAAGTGGTGAATGGGTGTTCTGATCTGCTGACCGAGGTGTTTGGCGAAGCCGGTAAACATGCACGCGCTGCCGTTGGTATGGGTTCCCTACCCAATAACATACCTATCGAAGTAGAAATGATCGTTGAAATCGCCGACTAATGCCAGATTGCGTTAACTGTGGGAAACCACATGAATTTGAATACTGTCCATATTGCAGCCAAAAAAAAGCAGTTGGACGGCTGGGCTTTCGTGTCTTTTTTGACGATCTCCAGGATAAGCTTATCGGATTTGATTCTAAATTCGGGCATACATTTACGGAACTCTTTTACCGGCCCGGTTTTGTCGCTAAATCTTACATTGAAGGCAACCGGGTTCGTTATGTAGGTCCTGTAGGATACTACTTAATTATGCTTACCGTTTTTGTGCTCCTGATTGAAATATTGAATGTTGATATGATCTCCTATACACAAGCTCAAACATCCCTCTTTCAAACGAGCGAATTGTCCGAGGAACAAATGGAACAGCAGCAGTATCTCCAGGGATTAATTTTTAGCAATTTTAAGTTTGCATCGTTCTTTTTCTTTCCTTTCTTTCTTTTCGCCACAGCGCTGTTATTCCGCAAGAGTAAATTTAATTTACTGGAAACCAGTGTTTTAGTTCTTTATACTTTGGCCCATTCGCAGGTGCTTAATTATTTTTCAATTGCCTTGTTTAAAATTACAAATGTCTCTCTTACGGGTATCGTTACAGGTATAAGTGTATTATATACCGCCTTTTTTGCTATGGACTTTTACCGTCATAATACCCGAATTCACGCGTTCATGAAGGGTCTGCTTATCTTTCCATTGGGTATCCTTTTTCTTATGGTTTTCATTCTTTTAGTTGGATTGATCCTGTCATTTATAATGCCGGAAACAATGAAAAAATTTCTAATTCCGACATAAAACTTACATAAAAGTGGGTTACACTTTGACTTTTCACGGGATAAAAGTCAAAATATTCACCCATGCGCTACGGATTACTACTACTCGTCTTGCTATTTACACGCTGCAGCCCGGAACCTATTATGAAAGTTCAACATATGACTTATCTTGAACAGGGTAATCAGGGGATTCAGCTATTCGGGATCTCCACAGACTTATCGTATGGATATACAGCCCAAAATCCCGTGAATATCGGTGGTGGGGACTTGTCGTCCGGGGCAGTACGACAGCGATTATTTCTAAATTCTCTTGCGGGACCTGAGGGACAATCCATCAGGTACATGCGAATCGGCAGCTGTTGCACGTTCGAGACAGAGCGCGGTTTTGATGGCATGGGACTGCTCGATAAATATCAAATTACCTGGGAAGGTCAGTCTGAACCTGTGGTTCTTTACCTTAATATGTATGACCCCGGTGAAATACGTGCCCCCGTAGGATTTACTGTTCGGCTTTAATAATAAGATGGATTTGCTGTCCCTGAATTATCAGGGACGGCAAATCCAACTGATTCAATCACGCCAATCCCTTTTATTGATGCTCCCTCATATTTTCAAGGCAAAATAGGTGGCCTGATATCTGTGTGTATTCCAAGCACATTGCCAGGGCGAGTATCGATATTGTTCATATTAATGCAAGGTCTGTCATTACAAACAGCAGTTTCTCAAGCAGCCGTTTCAGCACTTGTATGAAATTATAGAATGGATCATCTTCAGCCATTTTACATCCGCGAATGTTCGCTGCAAATAATTTTAATTCATATTTTACATAAAATATCATCCATCGTGGCCTGTTTCATTATAAACAATAGACTATTAAACCCGGGGATTCACCTGGTTCTTCTTTCTGACAGGAGGAGTTATGAACGCATCATTCTTACTAAGGCCGATCCGGAAGAATTCAATCTGTCATTATTAAACTGCAAATAAACCGGATGACAGAAAGCGAACATCAGGAACTTATCCGGAAGAAAAAACGGAGGAAAAGAAGAATTCGGAGGCTGGTGATTTTTTCCGTTTTGACTATTCTGAGTCTTTTGTGTGTGGGGCTGATATTTTTCAAGGTTCAGGGTTTCAAAAAAACGCTCGTAGACCTGGTTGCCGAAGAAAGTAACGGTCAATATGAACTAATCATTGACGACACTGACATTGAGTACCTTGAGCTATACTTTTCATTGACCGGGGTAAGTATTTCAAAGGTTGACAAATCTGATTCCACGGGACTTTTAGGCGTGACTATTCCACAAATCGAAGTGAACCTGGGATCTTTCTTTGATTTACTGAAGCGCGGACAGCTCAAAATAGAAGATTTCAGCATCATGGAACCCCTGGCCCGTGTTAGTACCCAAAAGCCGGAAACATCAAAAGAACCCGGGAAGAAGGAACCGGTTAACCTGGCACATGAAATTGTGAGTTTTTACCCGGGCATAAAGGCCATCCTTGATCACTTTGATATCGAAAATTTCAGGATTTACAGGGCCGATCTTCAACTGAATAATTCCGAAAAGATGTTGGAGGTACAGCTGATCGATCTGCTTGTTCAGAACTGGAATATGCTGAATCTTTCCGATGATGCACAATTTAAACTGATGCTCGAAAAACAGGGTATTGATTTTACAAACAGTTCTTTTTCATTTGATTCCATAAGCTGGAGTTATAGCCGGCATGCGCTTGAAATCGATAATTATTCGTTTATCCAGAAAGATTCACTTAACCGGATTATGCTGTCGCTTGAGGGTGCTTCTGTGGTTATTAAGGATATGGACTATGCGAAACTTATGGACGAAGAATATGTATTTGATCTCCTGCAGATAAATCAGCCTATAGTTACCGCCAATATCTACCCGCATGAAACAGATCCGAATAAAGTTAAAAGCCGCCAACCTGTATCAGACATTCTGAAAAAGAATTTGAAGGAATTATTAATTCGAAACGGGGAGATTAACCAGGCTCAATTACACCTGAACATTATGCGTCCGGCAGATACTGTTCGTCTTTTCCTCCCTGAGATGACTCTTGAAACAACAAATTTCATCGTTACCGAAGACAGCAGCACGCTGATGATCGAGGATTTGAAATTGTCATTAAGCGGTACTGAACTGGACCTGGGAAATGGACTGGCAATCCAGTTTTCGGAAATGAATTATGACAAGAATTACAATGTGGACATACAGGATATTGTTCTCATCGACACAAATATTGATTCAGAATTATTGACAAGTAAAACCCTCGGCCTTTATAATTTCAATATTTTCAACTTCATTTATACCAATGACCTGCTGGCAGATTCACTTTTAATCAGCGGTGGAAATCTCACTGTCTTTGAATCTCCTGGTGATATTGTTCAAAGCTCAAAAGAGAAAAAGAAACCATCCGGCGAGAGGTCTACCGTACATCTTGGCAAAGCCATATTTGATAACATCGATATTAATTATAATTATGGTGAGACTTCTGCCGCCATTGGCGAATTACTTGCCGTCACAGATAACTTGATCATTGAAGGAAAACTTTCATATGATCTCCGCTATTTCAAGTCTTCGAGTGTAAAATTCAGCAATGATGAAAAGGATATTTCAGCTTCTCTGAAAAATGTATTTTTCAGACCCAGGCGATTGGATATTGAATCACTGGAGGGATCCTACCGGGAGATTGATTTCAATTTTAAGGAATTTGCCGCAACGCCGGAAAACTTCTCAATGGACAGGCCGTTCTACCATTTCTGGAATACCCTGTATATTAAAGAAATGGCGTTGTCAGGCAGTCTTCCCAAAACGGATGGACAACCAAAAAAAGAAAGTGAAAAAACCCAGGAAGGGTTCCATTTTGAAAGAATTCTGTTTGACAAGCTTACCACCGATCTTGAATTAAGCCAGGACAGCCATTTATCTTTTATATCCGAAAACTTTGAGCTCACTGACTTTTCATTCGCCGGCAATTCAACCCACTTTGGTTCTTTAACATCCCGTATTTATGACATTGAGCATTCCAATAAAGGAATGGTCGTAAATGTCGATGATATTAAAATTGACAATAAGAATAATTCAAGCATTACAGGTATTTCACTGACTACTCCTAAAGGTGATTCTGTGGGCGTGCATTCCTTAAGCATTGGCCCTTTTGTCAACTCAGATTCAAGCTGGAGTATTGACCTGGCCCGTTTAGACAAAATTACATTTCATCAGTCCGAAAATACCATTACCTCGAACCTCGACAGTATCCGGCTAGAAAATATACAATGGCACCCTTCCTCGTTACCTCATGTGAAAGAGATTGACGTATATAACCCACGGGTTCAAATCAACAGTAAAAATGATTCTACCTCCGATCCGGACACGACGAACATCATTGAAAAGGAAAAAAAGAAGAGTTTCTCACCCTTCAGTCTATTCGATGTTTTGAATATAACCCCGGGGAGTGTAGCCATAGGACAGAATGAATTCGATTTCGGGGAAATCGAAATACTTAGCGAGGAGGATAAAGTTGAGATTGCAGTGGCAGATCTTACATTTGACACTCCTTCCTCCACATTCAGTGTCGGGGAAATTAAAAATGACGGTGATAAACTTCACATTTACAGGATTAAAATTGATGCCAAGCCGGAGTTCGTACAAAAAATGGAAACCGAAAATGATGTGGTTTCAGGAAGCCTTGATCACCTTATATTCAGCCAGGTTCAATGGGATTCATTGATCAGGAATAACCGTTTCTTCGCCGAACAGCTCATCCTGGATGGCTTTAATTTTACGATCAGAAGGGATAAAACTCTTCCAGACCCTGAACCGGTCACAAAACCAACATTATTGAGCGCACTTATACTCCAATCTGAAAGTTTCAGCCTGAAGGAAATTCAGGCATCGGGAGGCATGGTGACGTATTATGAAGTTGGAGAAAAAACAGGCCAGGAAGGTCATGTGTCATTTACTGATATCGAATTTCAGATGAACCTGCGGGAGCCTCTTCATCTTCCGGAGAATGTATTGACAGGAAGCGCCCGGTTCTATAATTCCGGAAAGCTCGACTTTAATTACTCCCGACTTGACTCCAATAATTTCAATCTTGAGGCTCGGTTAACCAACATGGTGCTGGACTCTCTGAATCAAATGGTTAATCCACTGGAAGCAGTAAAATTTAAATCCGGATTCCTTAAGGAGTTTGATCTTTCGGTTACCGGAAATGATTCCATTGCTACAGGAACCACACTGATGTCCTATGAAGACCTGCACATCCAAATATTTAAAAAGCATACACCTGACGTAAAGAATTTTGGATCTGCTCTCCTAACCGCCCTGGCGGATGGTGTCATCCTGAAGCATTCTAAAACTGATGCCACCCATATCTTTCAACAGGAGCGCATCACTTTTAAAGGCCCCATCAATTACTGGGTCAAATGTGCGATTCATGGAGCTATAACTACGATCAGAAAAGGCAAAAACGCTAAAAACGTATCCGATTAATCCTTGTCTTCCGACGGTTCGTCACCGGTTTCAAAAAATATGGCGTATACATTGAGGCTATGATGGCTTTCGAACAATGACTTCAATACCCCGAGGATTGGGATGAAAAGCACCATGCCTGAAAATCCCCAGATCAGGCTGCCCAAAATGACGCCCGTAAAAACGACCATTGCATTCATTTTCATCTTGTCTCCGACCAGCTTGGGTCGAAGAAAATTCTCCTGGATCAGGTTGGCGCCATAAAGGGCCAATCCGCAAAAAACCGTCAGACCAATATCCTGCTTTGTGACATACACAAATAATAATACCACGATAAACGCAGCGAGATTTCCAATATATGGGATGAGATTAAGTATACCGATGAATATGCTGAAGAAGAACGCATATTTAATTCCAAACAAAAGAAGTATAACAAAGGCCATCAGTGAGGTCACCCCAGTTAAAATTAATGTTCCCCACAGATAGTTCTGGATAGAGTATTGGCTTTTGGTATAGAAATTTTCCATTTGCTCCAATTGCTTCCCTTCATATTTTGCTCTCGTAAATTTCCATGCCAATCCACGATAAAGCAGGAGGAAAAACAGGAACATCGGGATGAGCGTTATCGTTACAATATTTTTGCCGATGGAGCTGATCTCCCGCGCCGCGAAATTCACGACCCGACCGAGCGAATCGGTACCAAGCTGAGCGCCATCATCCGGATGAAATACCTCCATGCCCAGCTTATCATAAAACCACAGGCGTATATTCTCAAAAGCCTCTGAAATCGTGCCATACACAGCTCCTTCCTGCTGAAGAATACGTACCGATTGATACACAAGATAAAACAATATGACGCTGCTGAGTATAGTGAAGATCAGGGTGGCGATCAGGGATGACCAGGTCCTTCCAATCTTCCTTTCTTCCATCCAGTCGCAAAAAGGAAATAAAATAAACGCAAACAGAAGAGCCCAGGTAAGTGGAATAAAGAGCTGTTTTCCCAAAATCATCAAGGCAAGCGACAGCCCGATCAACAACAACCAGGAGGTTGCCCGTACAATATGATCCGATTTATATTCCTTCCCCATTTCAAATGAAAGATAGGCAAATTTCAAGGGCTTTGTCAAAATCTGTCTGGTAAGCCTTGCGTATTTTTCGTAAATTCCGATTCTTAAACAATTTGTTAGATGAGAAAAATCCGTTGGGGAGTCCTGAGTACTGCCAAAATTGCCCGGGATAAATTTATTCCCGCCGTAGAAAGAAGTCAGTTTGGCGAAATCACTGCCATTGCCAGCCGATCTATTGATAAAGCAGAAAATGTGGCCAATAAACATAATATTTCCAGGGCCTATGGAAGTTATGAAGAACTGCTGGACGACCCTGAAATTGATGCCGTATATAATCCTCTTCCCAATGACATGCATGTTCCATGGACCATCCGGGCCATGGACCTGGGAAAACATGTTTTGTGCGAAAAGCCCATTGCCCTTAATGTGCGACAGACTGAACAACTGGTAAGTCATGCCCGAACCAAACCTGATGTTATGGTCATGGAGGCTTTCATGTACCGCTTTCACCCCCAATGGCAAATGGTAAAGAGTCTCATTGACAAGGGATCAATCGGACATATCAACCAGGTCAACAGCCTTTTCACCTATTACAAGGACGACCCTACGAATATTCGTACAGATCCTGAAAAAGGCGGCGGAGGACTGATGGATATAGGATGCTATTGTATTTCAATCGCTCGTTGGCTCTTCGACCATGAACCTCTCCGCGTTTTTGGCAGTCTTCGAAATCACCCGCAGTGGCACGTTGACATCCTGGCAAATGCCATTATGGATTTTGGCGATGGTAAATTTTCTTCGTTTACGTGCGGCACCCAGAGCTTCCCGGATCAGTATGTTGAAATCCTGGGTAATCACGGGAGAATACGTGTAAACCGGCCAGTGAATGTGCCGGCGGATATGAATTGCACGATCGACGTTGAAACTGAAAACGGTACAGAGATTATTGAAGTCGTAGCAGCCGACCAATACACCATTCAGGCTGATTACTTCTGTCGTTCCATCCTGGATCACACCGGTGTGCCTACCCCGCTTGAAGATGCATTACAAAATATGAAAGTGATTGAAACCATTTTCAAAAGCGCTGAATCATTACGGATGGAAAATGTACCATCAGGACGATCGACGCACTAGCCGGAAAGCCAAATCTCTCCCTTCGCCCTGAAATATGGCGAGATTGATCCAGGCGTTGGCTAACTGCTCCATCAGAAAAAATTTATCGTTGCCGCCCATATCATGCACGGCTCCAAAACCAATATCGAGGGCAAGCTGCCGCGCAATGGCCTTACCACGCACACTGTCACCCGCGACAAACATGTCTATTCCCGCTCCATGATAAACCGGATCGGCCATGTTTTCAAATCCTGTTGTATTAAAACATTTAACCAGGTCATTGGAGTGCGTATGGTCAAGAATGGCATGTGAAGTATTGGTATATCCTTCAGGACCGCGGCCCATGACGATATTCATGGTATCAATAATAATTTTTCCACTCGTATCACCAAGACTGCGGGCAACCTCCACCGCCGCTGTTGCAGGAGTAGAAAGAACGATCACCTCTGCCCATTCAACAGCTTCTGAAATTGGTAATGCCTTCAACCCTGCGGCTTCAAGATCTCCTTTGCCCTTATAATCTGCAGGATTTCGAACACCCAGAATAACATCATGGCCTGCCCGTTTAAAAGCTTTTCCGAGGGTACCCCCCACATTACCGGTTCCTATTATCGAAATTTTCATGAGCACACGGTTGACTCTTTCATTCATATGTATTTATGAAAACCTGATTTTGGCCTGAAAGGTTGATAATCTCTGTTAAAGTTATTGAAAATGTGATCAATGTTGCTTTTTCATCATTCGAAAATTATTTCAATTCCTGATTCAGATCACTTTAATCCTATGTTAGAACATGTATCTTGGGTTATGTTCAGTAACAAGATTGTTCGGTTTCTGCTGGTATGTCTTACCTGCCTTGCATTGATAACGGCAATCGTTCTGATCATTCAATATTTGACAACCAAATCATAATGCTATGAAAAAGAATATGGGAAGCGCCGACAGGATCATTCGAATACTGATTGCTGCGGTTATTGGTGTGCTGTATTATACCAATGTGATAAGCGGAACCCTTGGAATTGTTCTGCTTGTCCTGGCAGTTGTGTTCGTGCTTACAAGTTTTGTGGGCTTTTGTCCGCTGTATGCTCCATTTGGATTATCAACCTGTAAAATGAAAGAATAGACCGGGAATCCGTTTTATGGAATCAGTTATCCTTTTCAGTCGGCATGGCTGATAGTATCAGATAGTCTTTGGCCCTGGGATCATATTGCTGCCAGACCTGGTAGGTATGATCCCAGAGTTTACTGCCTTCCTCGGGAATGTAAATCTTCTCATCCATTCTTTTGACATTGAACATGTGAAGATATTCGTTGGTCCTTCCGGCATAATCTTCTGAAATACACATATATACAGCCGGTTGCGCCGCATCTTCCGGTGATTTAAAAACAACAGAAAATATACCTCCCAGGATTTTTCTCAAAAGCCAGGGCGCTTCTTTAATGATTTTGGAATTAACGGGCCCGGGGCACATCACATTTACAATTACATCCGGTGAAGGGCCCGGATTAAGCCTCCGTGAAAGTTCCGTGGCATATGTATTCAGGACAAGTTTGTAATAACTGTAATAATTCATCCCTTTCGTCACGCCATATTTCTCATAAGTACCAAACTGCTCATGATCAATAAAGGATGAACCCTGGTGTGAATCTGAGGAGATAAAGAGCAAACGCGGTACATTTCCGGGAAGAGCATTCCCCGCAACCGCTGAATTCCTTATTACACCTGAAGAGATTAATCTTGATACAAGGATCACATTGGCCATATAATTCACCAGGAACATCTCCTCCAGCCCACTTTCAGTAGGCCTTGATTCCGGCAACGCCACACCCGCGTTCAAAACCAAAACATCGATATAAATACCATCGTTAGCGAGCGCATCCGCAAAATCATGGATCGTTTCAATCTTGCTGAAATCCACATAGCGCATTTCTATATTGTCTGAACCGCTCAGCTTTTTTACTTCTTCGCCGGCCTGTGGAATTTCCCTTCGGCATGCCATGATCACATGTGCACCCCGCTTCGCAAATGCAACAGCCATACCGAAGCCAAGTCCCGAGTTTGCTCCGGTGATGAGCACGGTTTTTCCTTCGGCCCTATCCGATTCTTTCAGGCGGTCTGTGAGATCCTGTTTTCTAAAAAAGTCCTTTACGCCTGCTAATGCTGCAATAACAGGGTTATCAAATCTTCCGTGTGCCACGCTGCTTAATTTTCAATTGTTGCGTCAATACCCGACCATGTGGGCTGAAATTTACCATCAGATTTTCTGATTTGAACGGGAATACCTGTGAGATGCACCATTCCGGAAACCCTGTCAACATTCTCAGGTCCGTCTTTTGCTAATAAATTCACGTTTACTCCCTTCGTTTTATTCGCCACCGATAATCCGCGGGCATGCTGATGGCCCCATCCATGTGGAACGGCCACGGTCCTCTCCATAAGCGTATCCAGTGCCTTCACCTGAATTCGTATAGTCGCCGCATCGGTACTTATATCAATAAGGTCCATTTCCTGCACACCCAGGGCTTGCATATCATCGGGATGCAGATATGCATAATTGGTATCCCTGCCCTTGGCAATCATACGAGGGATGTTATGCGTCCATGAATTATGTGTCGTTACAGCCCGTCTTGTGATCAGTTTAAAATGTTCTGAAGATTGCTCCTCAATGCTGAAGTCTTCTTCAAGTTTATCGGCATAGGAAAGTAATATTTCCGGGGCCAGCTGGATTTTGCCACTTGCTGTCATTACCCGCTTTTCCAGAAATGACCCTGGCCGATGCGGCTCACGTTCAATCCCATGTGGATGTTTCAGCAGGCCTTTAAACGACTTCTGACGCGACAGACGCAGGAGGCCATTCAGGTAGGCTTCCTGGGGAATACTCCGGAATTTCTTTCCTTTCACCCGTGAATGGTAGGCAGCGGTAAATTCAAAGAATCGTTGCGCAACAGCAGAATCAAATATTGAAACCCCGGAAGCCCGGGCAAGATCCAGGTAGATCGAGGCTTCATCCCTTTGTTCACCTTGTGTCGGAACAATGGCCTTCGTAGCCTGCAGGTAGGGCTTCATTTGCAAGCCCAGCATCAGAGGAAAGATAAAAGGCAGGTCAGGCCGCTGTAACGGATCGGTACAGGGAAGCACATAATGCGCTTCAGAACTTGTTTCATTCTGATAAATATCCAGCGTTACCAACAGTTCAAGTTTTTGAAATGCTTTTCGTAAACGGCCGGAATTCGCCATTGTGATCAGGGGGTTCCCCCCCGTTACAAACAAAGCCTTCAGTTGCCGGTCGCCGGGTGTAAGGATTTCATCCGCCATGATACCCCCGGGAAAAGCATCATTAACAGCCGAAAAATTTCCAACACGCGACGTATCATCACGCATGAGCACACCGTTCTTTACTCCGAATTTGATAAAATCAATGATCCCCTTTCCTACAAGTGTTCCTCCCCTTCGGTCGAGGTTTCCTGAAATGGTATTGATCGCTTCCTGAATCCAGAATGCCAGGGTTCCGTTACCCCCCATATTCACACCCGTTGAGCAATACAGGGCAGCACCATCCGCATGAATATAGGCGGCAACCATTTCTCGAATCACAGGGGCAGGAATTCCCGTAACCTTCTGTGTTCGGTCTGCTGTCCAGCGTTCTGAAAGCTTTTTGAGCTCATCATAACCTTCAGTCCATTTCGCTACCTGATCCTGATCAATGCCATCCTGTTTTATTAGCTCATTCAGAAATGACAGATAAAAGAAAACATCCGTTCCGGGCCTGATAAAAACGTGGGAGCCGGCGACCTGGGCGGATTCGGTCTTTCTGGGATCCACGAAATACAGTTTTGCTCCCCTTCGATCAAGTTGTTTGAGTTTTTCTACCGGATTGGGAACCTGAAGAAAAGACCATTTCGAAATTACAGGATTCGCACCAACCACAATCAGGCATTCTGTATTTTCGATATCCGGAAATGGGAGTGTAAAGGGAAATCCGTACATATGCCGGGAGACGGCAAACTTGTTGGAACAATCCTGTGTTGCTGACGCGTACATACTCTTCGAGCCGATGCCTGTCATAAAACCCTGTGCAAAAACAGGATGTAGAACGCCAAAACCGGCGGCAGTTCCCACATACATTCCAATTGAATCAGGACCGTCTTCAGTACGAATTTTTCTGACTTTCGCGCCAATTTCAGAAATGGCCTGTTCCCAGGGGATCCGCTCGTAATTTCCGTCGGGCATTCGTTTCAACGGATATTTTAGGCGATCCGGGGATTGGTACATTTCATGCTGCCGAAGTCCTTTTACGCAGGAAAATCCTTCCGTCGCCACATGGGCAGGATCAGGAGTGATCGATACAACGGTATCATTATCGGTTACTACTTCCAGACCACATAATGATTCACAAATCCGGCAAAAAGTATGGTGTTTTTTCATCTATTTTCCGTCGGATTAATTAATGACGGTTTTTTACATTAGTAGATAGTCGTATATTTTGAATTCTGAAAATAACCGGAAATTCCTTGAAAAAGAAAATTAAAAATCTTTTCCTGCCCTCAATCATCATTATACCCAGCCTGCTGATCTATATGTTCATTCCGATGGATAAGGGCAACTTCAATCTCGAGGCCGACCCTAAACTGCTCAGTGGCAAAAAACAATATATAAAGACCGCAACGTATTCACCTGACTCTGTAAAAACTAATATCCTTTGGATCATTGTGGATGATCTGAGCATTGCTGATACGGACCTCTACACCGACGGTCCTGTTCATGTTCCCAACATGCAGCGGTTAGCCAGGCGTGGCATTAAATTCACCAATGCATATGTTTCCTCACCTGTTTGCAGTCCTTCAAGAGCCTCCCTCCTCACGGGTCGATATAATCAACGGTTTGGATTTGAGCATCAGCTGCACGAGCGATATCTCTCAAACCGCATGGAGTATTACGCCTTTAAGTACCTGATTGACAGCTATCCCTGGGAACCGCAATATCAGACGGAGGTTCCGGATGAAACTGTTATTTCGGAAATGGGACTGCCCTTATCTGAAATAAGTCTTGCTGAAATTGTAAAACCACAGGGTTATACCAGCGGGTATATGGGCAAATGGCACGTTGGTAAGCTTCAAAAAAATGCACCTGCTGCTTTTGGGTATGATGAATTCTATGGATTTATGGCATCCCATAGTCTCTACATACCGGAGGGTACAGATGGGTTTACCGACCAGAAAATCCCGGAAGACTTCACCGATCAATACATTTGGGAAGGGCAGCGTGATGGCTTGCATGCGATTCAGAAAAATGGGCAGGTGATAGATGAAAAGCGTTATCTCACAGATGCTATAACTGAGGAGACCATTGCTTTTCTGGAAAAGAATAAGGACAGCCCCTTTTACTGCGTGGCAGCGTATAATGCCCCGCATACACCATTGCAGGCACCTGATAACTATGTATCCCAGTTTGAATCAATTGAAGACCCCTACAAAAAGGTCCATTACGCGATGATCAAATCACTTGATGACAACCTGGGAAGGCTCTTTGATTATTTGGATAAAAGCGGACTAAGCGAAAACACACTCGTGCTTTTTATCAGCGACAACGGTGGCGCAGAGTACAATCTTACAACTACGAACGGACAATACCAGGGTGGTAAGATCACCAGTTTTGAAGGTGGTGTGAAGGTTCCGATGATCATGTCCTGGCCCGGGGTTCTGCCTGAAAATATCACCTATGATCATATCGTTCACGCTACAGACCTTTTTGTTACCTCCGCTATGGCTGCCGGTGCAGAATTGCCTGCCGACAGGATTTATGATGGGTCGGATCTCACCTCTTCCATCCTGAATAACACCATCCCCCATGAATATATTTTTTTCCAGATGGGTGATAACCGGGGTGTTCGGAATGCAGACTGGAAGCTGATCTGGAATGAGGATAATGGTGATTCGTCACTCTATTACATTCAGAATGACCCATATGAATTCACGGACAGGTATCCTGAAAATCCCGCAGTCATTGATACTTTAACGGCTGCGTTTGAAAAATGGTCGAAGTTAAATCAATCCGCGGCATGGCCCTCGATGATTTATTATCATTATACCGATGTCAACGGAAAAGAACATTATTTTGATGAATAAAACGAGATCGGTATGCGTTGGTATATTTTAATTTTCGGCCTGTTCATTTCTCTTGCAAGTTTTGGCCAATCCAAAAAACCGTTGCGGGTAGCTGTGGTGGGACTTGTCCATACCCACGTACACTGGATCCTGGGACGTGAAGACCGGGGTGATATTGAAATAGTAGGGATCCAGGAATCGAACATAGATCTTGCACAGCGTTATGCAGATCAGCATGGATTTTCAATGGATATCGTATATCCCGATATCGATACCATGCTTGATGAGGTCAAGCCGGAAGCTGTATTTGCTTTCAATACCATTTATGATCATCTCACTGTTGTTGAAAAATGTGCTCCCCGAGGCATTCATGTGATGGTTGAGAAGCCATTGGCCGTAAGTCTTGAACATGCCAGAAAGATGGAAGCCCTGGCAAAAAAATATCAAATTGAGCTTTTAACGAATTATGAAACGACATGGTATGGTTCCAATCACACCATATTCGATATGGTCGTTGAACACAAAGAAATCGGTGATATTCGAAAAATAGTCATCCATGACGGACATGAGGGACCTGAAGAAATTGGTGTAAACAGTGAATTTCTTGAATGGCTTACAGACCCCAAATGGAATGGAGCCGGGGCGCTTACGGATTTTGGCTGCTATGGCGCAAACCTGAGCACTTGGTTCATGCAAGGGGAACGTCCCACCAGTGTATTTGCCGTGACGCAGCAAATTAAGCCTGAAAAATATCCAAAGGTCGATGATGAAGCTACTATAATTGTCACTTATCCCGGGGCGCAGGTGATCATCCAGGCATCGTGGAACTGGCCATTCAGCCGCAAGGATATGGAAGTTTATGGCACACGCGGGTTTGCATTTGCCGATGACGGCACGAACATGCGAATTCGTTTGCCCGGCGAAGATTCCTGGGAATCCCGTCAGGCACCTCCGCTGGATTATAAGGAAAACGACCCCTTTGCCTATTTTTATGGCGTTATAAACGGGGAAATTAAGCCGGAGCCCTATAATCCTTCATCGCTCGAAAATAATATGGTGGTCATGGAAATCCTCCAGGCGGCGATGAATTCTGCACGAAGTGGTAAATCGGTAAACCTGAACAAAAACTAAAATGGAACGTATATTTGATATCTACCGTTTAAAGGATTATAGTTCCTGAATGTATAATTTAATGCCAGGTATCAGGAAACTATCTTACCTTTGCAACAACATCATCAAAATTTATTACAATTAAGAATCTCAAATTTTCCACCGAAACCGGTACTGAGTTTACGAAAAAGCTCAATGACCGGGTCAATCATTATTTTAAATCCAATGGAATTCAACGACAGGGAAATGGAAAAATGGTATTTAAAACCATTTTTATGTTATCCCTGTTCCTGGGACCATTGACCATACTTTGCCTGGGAATTGTGTCGAGCGTATGGCTTATGTTCGCCCTGTACCTCCTTGCCGGAATTGGCATGGCAGGCGTGGGGATGGGCATCATGCATGATGCCCTTCATGGCTCCTATTCAAAGAATCGTCGCGTCAACAAGATCATCGGATATTCCATGAACCTGCTGGGGGCCAATGCCAATGTATGGAAAATACAACATAACGTGCTTCACCATACCTATACCAACATTCAGGAACATGACGATGATATCAATGCTCCCTTCTTTCTTCGGTTTTCACCGCATGCCAGGAGATATTGGGTACACCGGTTTCAACATTTTTATGTCTGGTTTTTCTATGGTTTATCGACCCTTTCATGGTTTGCAGCGAAAGACTATGTTCGACTGATCAAATATCACAAAATGGGCTATTTCAAGGGGAAGAATGAAGTTTATAAGGAATTTGTAAAAATCTTCGCCTGGAAAATGGTTCACATTTCAATAACACTGATCATCCCGCTGATCATGATTCCATTGTCGCCGTGGTTGATCGTTCTGGCCTTTTTATCTATGCACTTTCTTACAGGCCTGAGTATTACCATTGTATTCCAGGCGGCGCATGTCGTGCCATCTACAGACTTTCCGTTACCGGATGAAAATGGCCTGATTGCCAACAACTGGACGATCCATCAGTTAGCAACAACAAGTAATTTTGCACCGAATAATCGCTTACTGAACTGGTTTATCGGGGGCTTGAATTACCAGGTCGAACACCACCTGATGCCAAACATCAGTCATGTACATTACAGAAAGGTTTCTTCTATTGTAGAACAGACCGCCAGGGAATTCGGACTCCCCTACTATAGTAAAAGAACGTTTGCAGGGGCTGTGGCAGATCATGCTTCATGGCTCCGACAGCTTGGAAGGGAATAAGTTACCATTTCCATAATCTTCTGGTTATATAAAATTCAGGATTCTCCATTATCTTGAGGGTAAGATTTATGCCTATGAAAACACTCATCACTTTAGTGCTAATAGCCGGAATACATTTTACGCTGGCTGCCCAGAATCGCAATTACAACTTTCCGGATGTTCCGGGCTATGAAACGCTCATGGTCGACCTCCACATGCATACCGTGTTTTCCGATGGAAGCGTATGGCCAGATATACGTGTGTACGAAGCAGTACGGGAAGGGCTTGATCTTATCGCAATGACGGAACACCTGGAGTATCAGCCCCATGAAGAAGATATTCCACATCCTGATCGCAACCGTTCCTTCGAAATTGCTTCAAAAATTGCAGCACAGGAAAACCTCATCGTGGTTCCCGGGTCTGAAATTACCCGTTCCATGCCTCCGGGACACAGTAATGCAATATTTATAAAGGATGCTAACAAATTATTGAATGATGATGTCATGGAGGTGTTCCGTGAAGCAAACAGGCAGGGAGCGTTTACCTTTTGGAACCATCCGATGTGGGCCTATCATTATAAAGACGGAGTCGCTAAACTAAGTGATCTGCACCGTACACTGATCTCGGAGGGGTTGCTCCATGGGATAGAAGTTGTCAATGAGCATATGTATTCAGATGAGGCTCTTCAGATCGCTCTCGATAATAACCTGACAATCCTGGGCACTTCAGATATTCATGGGCTGGTTGACTGGGAGTTTGGCATACCGGAAGGGGGTCATCGTCCTATTACGCTTTTATTCACAAAGGACCGGTCAGAATCTGAAATAAAATCAGCCCTGAGAGAAGGCAGAACTGCCGTATGGTTCAAAGATCAGCTGATAGGAAAGGAGGAGCATATTATCCCGCTCATAAACGCCTCTATGGAGGTTGTCAAGCTGCAATATAATGAACAGGTGGCACGCGTTCAGATCAATAATAAGACAGGGTTAACGTTCATCCTGGAAAACCTCTCAGCATATACATTTCATTCAAACGCGGATGTGATTGAGATCCATCCCGGCGAAAACTTTATTGATGTGAAAACGATAAGTTTTAAGGATCAATTCGACCTGAGGTTTCGCGTCTTAAATGCAGTTAGCGCCCCGAAAACTCATCCGGAAATACTTCTTAAAGTAGAGTACTAGAAAGTTAAAAGAGTATCAGCGTCAGCAGTATAAAAAGAATAAAAACCACCGGGAACAGGATACGCGAGGAACGATCGATAAGAGCGGACAGCCCTTTCTTTCCCCTGTCCTCATAGAAACTTGTAATCAGAGTCTCCAGAAACGCCATAAACACAAAGATATCCGTACCAATTACATATCGGTCCAACGAAGTAAGATAAGGCAATTCAGGCAATGTCTGCGCCACAGAAAACTGGAATACAATCAACGTTAGTATGGCGGTAACAGAGACCAACTTTCACCTGATTTGGCTCCTGCCGTTGTGATAAACAAAGGCTAAAGGAAAATAACAGGATTAACGATAACGCGAATTTCATTTGATAAAATGCCAGGTTTGTAATTCTACTATTGGCTTCCGGAAACCGCTTTGTTCAACATGGAGCGATCACCGGTCATTTCCCAGTAAATCAGCGAAACAGGTATAACCCCCTTTGAATTAAATTCATCAAAGAATTCCTTCATGCTAAAGTCGCCCTCCCGCTGCAGTGCATATTCTGCCAGCAGCTTTTCAATTTCAATTTTACCAATAACATAGCTGGTTCCATACGCAGGCTGGGTTAAATAGAAGTGTTCTTCACCCTGAATCGTGCCGCCATCCGCCGGAAGCAACCCCCAGGGAGTATATTTTGAGGCAATTTTTGTCGCTCCGTCAAAATCAGTGATCAACCCATGTTGATAAAGTGCCCCAAGAGCCCTGGCAGCACGCTGTGCCAGCATTACCCAAACCAATTCTCGTCCGCGGGGACGCCCTTCATACAATCCCGCATGCATGAACATTTCCTCAACTCCCGTTGCCAAACCCTCTGCCCTGCCATCAAATATATTGAACTGAAGCGGTGTACTCCTGATAATACTTGGGTGAGGATTATCCCTCATACGAGCCAGGTCAAGCCAGTGGTAGTGATGCGCCCGCATGGTCATGGGATCACGGTAAATCACCTCTTCAAAAAAGCCGCGGAGTCCGTCAGATTCTTCAAACGAGCCTGTTCTTTCCCGCATTGCCGGATCCATGTTGGAAGTGACAGTAAGTATTTCCTCATTTTCCAGAAATTCCATGAAGTCATCAATCGCTTCATTTACAGCTTTATCATAATCCTCCATTGTTGATATCTTCTCCCAGCCCGGAAGAGTTCTGTTCCGGTTTTCCTCCAGCCTGAGCGATGAGTGCGCTCGCGCAAGCTCACGTTCAATGAGCGTTAATTCCTCATCCCACGTATAGGGCAACAGGTGAACATTCTTCAGGTTCCAGGTGTAATTTTCCTTACCCACACCCGAAACATCGGTCTTTTTTCCACTTTCAGCCGCAATCCAGTCGGCAAAAGTTTCAGAAGCATCCTTCACTTCAAGTGCCGCAGCGGCCAGATCAGGGTAATCCGCTTGCATCATGGCCGCAAATTGCGCAAGGTCGGCACTTTGAGCTCTGAAACTTCGTTCACTGAGCACCCATAGGTCGCGGGCATTCCCGGTGAGATTTTTCCTTGCCTGCTCCCAGAGTGCAGGTGCCTTCCGCAGTTGGGCACTGATCTCAGCTGCATCTGACGCCGACAAAGGCTTGCTATAGTAATCATACTCCACAGCGCCCCAGGCATTGGCAGCTTCCCTTTCAGGAACATCGGTAGGATATGAAAAAAACCAGACATAGAATGAAGGATCCCTTTGCCATGGTTTTTTTACCCGATGTGCGAAATCGAGCCCGTTCATTTCCGCCCAAACCAGGAACCAATCTACCTGGTGAGCAATGGGCCATCCCACAGTATCAATCGCGTTTAGGCGATTTTGCCAATTAGACAGTTCTGCATACTGGTCCTTCATCGCCTTATCGCTGTAATCCGGAATTCCATTGATCTCAACCGGCTTAAGAAATTCACGCCACTCTAAAAAAAATGACTGCAGCTCCTGATGGGAAACCGGGACATTTTCAATTTCTTGTGGCATGACATTGGAATCCTGCTCTTGCGGGGTGCAAAAGCTGGTCAGAAAGATGATGAGTATAAGCGGAGTTATTCTTTTCAGGTTCATATTATCACAATATGCAAAAAAGATTGAAAATATGGTCAGTTGAAACATTCGTGTTCGGATGTTGTTTTTACTGATCAAAAAGATCAAGTCAAATTCTTACCGATATTGATGAAAAAATATTGAATTTAAGAAGGACGAAAGCAAGGATATTCTAAATTTGGCATTTCAACTCACAACACGCTATGAATAAACTATTTACAACGATTATTTTTCTATTGGCAGGCTTAATTTCTTACGGTCAGACGATCGATGAGTTAAAAGCTATTAAAAAAACAAAAGAGGATTCCATTAGTGCGATCCAGGGTCGCGTAGATGCGATTCAAAAGCAGATCGATGCTTTTCCCGGATGGAAAACAGGCGCGTTTGGAACGATTGGGGCAAGCTTTTCAGAATTCAACAACTGGTATGCCCAGGGAATCCCGAATAACGCATCAGGTAAGATCGGAATTACCATTAACCCGTATGCACGCCTCGACCGTGAAAAATATTTCTGGTACAATGCAGGGCAGATTAACCTGGGTTGGGTAAAACTGGACGACAAGGACGACCCTGATGATGAAGAAGGTTTCCGTGCTACCACAGATGTGTTTAACATTCAATCTTTGTTCGGATATAATCTATCGGATAAAATAGCCGCTTCTTTCCTGATGGAATATCGTACAACATTGATCAACAACTTCAATGATCCCGGATATCTCGATCTTGGGGTTGGTATTACCTGGAAGCCGGTATCTGATCTCGTGGTTGTAATACATCCGCTTAACTATAACATTGTATTCAGCAGCACGGATGATGTGTTTGAATCATCGGCAGGTACCAAGATCGTTGCTAACTATGGTAAAAAATTCGGAAACTTCTCACTGAAGTCAAACCTGTCTTCGTTTATCAGCTACAAAAGCAGTAATCTCTCAAACTGGACCTGGATCAACGCATTTTCCTACAAGGTATGGAAGAATCTCGGTATGGGTCTTGAGTTCGGACTGCGTGATAACAAGCAGGAGGCCCTCAATTACGCGCGTGAAACACTGGAGCTTCCTGATGCCACCTTTGATAACATCGACAACAAGCTTCAGACTTATTGGCTGTTCGGGATCACCTATGATTTCTAACTGTCTGAAGAGCAGATACAAAAAGGACCGGTGGAACATGCCGGTCCTTTTTTGCTTAATGCCACAGATAAAAATTATTCGTATTTTTCAACGAACAACCTGAATGCCATGGATATTTTTCTGATCAGCACGATTCTGATAGTACTTGCCGCGATCTTCGGATATGTGAATGAACGCTTTCTGAAGTTGCCCACTACCATCGGATTGATGCTTATCACCATTGTGTTTACCATTATTGTTCTTGGGATTGCACAATATGACGATACCATCCTGGAGGCCGAAAAGGAAATTATTTCAAGTATAAATTTTGAAGATCTGTTGCTTGACATCATGTTGAGCTTCATGCTGTTCGCTGGCGCCCTGCATACAAATTTTGAAGAATTACGCATTCAGCGATGGCCTATCCTTGCATTTTCAACGCTCGGTGTGTTGGTTTCTACATTCCTGGTGGGCGGCGTTACCTATCTACTTCTCATACTGCTGGGAATGGATGTTGCATTCATCTACTGTCTGCTGTTCGGGGCACTGATTTCCCCGACAGACCCCATTGCTGTCTTGGGAATTCTTAAGCAGGCGAATGCACCTAAAAAACTCGAAACCAAAATTGTGGGAGAATCATTGTTCAATGACGGGGTTGGCGTCGTTGTTTTTATAACGATCTACCACATTGCCTCCTCACCCGGACAGGCAATTGATCCGTTGATGATCGCTGAATTATTCGGGCTGGAAGTATTGGGCGGAATTCTGCTGGGGCTTGCACTTGGATATTTAACGTATCGTATGATGCGGTCTATCGATGACTATGACACCGAAGTGATCATAACCCTTGCCGCAGTGATGGGCGGAACCGTTTTGGCTCAACGATTTCATCTTTCTGCTCCACTTGCGATGGTCACAGCCGGACTTGTCGTAGGCAATGATACCATGCGGGCTTCAGCCATGTCAAAAATCACAGAAACCTACGTTGACAAGTTCTGGGAACTTCTGGATATACTGTT
Source organism: Cyclobacteriaceae bacterium (assembly GCA_050289805.1). GTDB lineage: Bacteria > Bacteroidota > Bacteroidia > Cytophagales > Cyclobacteriaceae > JAUILA01. The sequence goes on along the minus strand of JBNKGL010000002.1, from coordinate 11,685 downwards.
GAATACGATTTTGTTTGTTTTGATCGGAATGGAAATTCTTGTGCTGACAATTGAAATGAATTATCTGGTTGCCGGGTTAATCGCCATACCACTCGTACTGCTTTGCCGGTACGTATCCATTCTTCCCCCCATTGCCTTTTTTAGCAGACGTCTTGAATTTGTTCCGGGTACCAGTGTGGTCATGACCTGGGGCGGACTCAGGGGTGGAATATCCATTGCACTGGCACTTAGCCTCTCACAGGAAATGAACCGCGAGCTGTTTTTAGTGATGACCTATGTAATTGTTGTCTTCAGTATCCTGGTCCAGGGACTTACCGTTGGAAACCTGATTCGACGAGTTTCGGTTAAGACCGAAAAAGCTGAACTTCAGGGGGATGTTTAACCCCTAAATCACTTCAATTTATACTTGGATTAAAGCCTGATTCGAGCCAACTTGCAGATAGAGAACAGCGATCAAATCTGTGAATTATTATCAAAAAAAGAGTCCAGAATTTATGATCTCCGCGACAACGGGATTCGGATTCATGGCTCTTTTATTCGCTCTGATTCTTATTAGCAACCTTGCTTTCTCACAAAGCTATATCAACGAAGAACAGGATTCACTCTCTCCCAAACTGTATCTGTCCATGGGATATTATTTCCCATCAATGACAACACGTGTGCGCTTCGATTCGGATATTGGACTTGGCACTGAAATTAATTTCGAGGACGACCTGAAACTTGAACAGAGCCTGAACGTATTTCGGATCGATGGACTTCTTTTGTTGAGTAAAAGATCGCAGTTGAACCTTACATTTACACGTATGGCAAGGTCCAATTCTCTGACACTGGAAAAGGATATTGAATTCAACGATACCATCTTTTATGCCGGGGCGTCTGCAAATATCAAATTCGACGTCAACTATTTCGGGGCTACCTGGCGGTACTCCTTCTTCAGCGAAAGAAACTGGAATGCGGGATTATCATTCGGCCTCCGTGCGGTTCGCTTTAATATGGGAATGTCGGCGAGCCTGAATAACCGGAGTTATGCCGAAAGTGAAAAATTTATCGCCCCGGCTATACTTCTGGGTGTTCATGGGGCCGGATATATGAGGCCCCGACTGCTGGCCCGGTACTCACTGGAATATTTTTACCTCGACGTGAGCGATATTAAGATCAATGTTCTTGAGACCAATGTTTCGCTGCAATATTTCATTTTTAAACAGGTCGGCTTAGGTATTGCTTACTCGAGTAACGCCTATCAGATCAGAAACTTACCATTGAGTGACAAGTTCACGGGAAGAGTCATATTTGGGTTTGGAGGTTTTAACCTGTTCCTGACGGCCCGGCTTGCACAAGGCAGAAAATAAGTGAACACAAACCTCCGGGGAAGATTGCATACCTGCGTTTCAGTCTTTTATTGCCGAACCCCACCAGTCATTATTCGGATCAAAATCCTCTGAGAGGAATTGAACCCTTTGCTGTTCCAACCTGGGTAACACTTCGTTCTTTACTCTTTCCAGGTGTTCTTGCTCCAACTCCGGGGAATACCCGGGATCCGGAACAGGCCTTTTTGCATTTACTTGCCGAAGGAAGCCAAAAAGTTCATCGTGAAGCCGTGAAACGATTCCGGGGTGATCCGAAGAGACATCATTTACTTCACCAGGGTCCCTGCCCAGGTTAAATAGTTCATGTCGGTTGTCCTCATAATAATAAATAAGTTTCCAGTCACCCTGCCTGATAATGGAAGATGGTTCCCCTCCCTGATTTCCGTAATGAGGGTAATGCCAAATCAGGGGTCGTGTTTCTATCGAATCTCCCTTTAATACATTCACCAGGCTTACTCCATCGGAATGTTCCGTAGTTCGCAAGGGCAGGCCTGCCAGTTCGAGCAGGGTTGGATAAAAATCAGTTCCGGTTACGGGAACATCAGAAGTTCTTCCACCCGTATTCATCCAGGGTACTTTAATGAAATAGGGCTCCCGGATTCCGCCTTCATACTGATATCCCTTTCCGGCACGCAATGGCAAATTAGAGGTGGAATAGGCATCTCCGGCAGCTACACCCCCATTGTCGGAAGTGAACACAACAATGGTATTTTCATCAAGATTCAATTCCCGCAAAGCTGTGAGAACCTCTCCAATGGCATCATCCATTTGTTCAACCAAGCCGGCATACACAGGATTATCCTGTACCTGGCGAATGGGTAAAAATTTTCCCATCTCATATCCGTGATCGGCAATACCATTCTGTACAGCCAGATCACGGTACTTCTTCCACCTTTCCCTGGTCGTCTGAATGGGTGAGTGAACAGCATAAAAAGATAAAAAGGCAAAGAACGGCTTGTCATTCCCACTTTCATGATGGGACTTGATAAAATCGACCGTTTCACGGCCAAGGCGCATCGAGAGGTTTTCACCGGGCGGTCCGTCGGCTAGATTGGGGTTATCATAGGGTGAAAAGTAGCCTCCGCGCGGGCTCCCTGCCTCCCATCCGCCAATATTCTGATCGAATCCATGATCCGTGGGCCAGGAACCCTTACTCCCCAGATGCCATTTTCCGGCAAAAAATGTTGAATAACCTCCTTCCCTTAACGCCTCGGGCAGGGTAATGTAGGCCGTATCCAGTTGATGCTTATATTCTGCCGGCAATAACTTATTATACCGGTTCATTCGCCGCCAGTCCTCCCCGGAAGGAGCGCCAATATAATCGGTAATTCCGTGACGTGCCGGGAATTTTCCCGACATGATACTGGCACGGGACGGACTGCATACCTGGCAAGCTGCATAGCCGTTGGTGAAAATCATGGATTCCGATGCCAGCTGATCCAGATGGGGCGTTTGATAAAACCTGCTTCCGGTATAACCTATATCATGATTCCCAAAATCATCCGCAAGAATGAAAACAATATTGGGTGCATCAGTTGATTGTTCGGAACATCCTGCTACAGCAAGCGCAATGACTATCAAATATGCAAAAACGAATCCCGGAAAATTTCTCATAAATCTGATTTACTTCAAAATACACAATTATTTAAAAAGACGAATCCTGTACAAATTCCTTCGTCAGACAAAATGATAAAGGGTTATTGTATGATCACAACTGTTTAATTTTTATTTTGAAATCATCCGGTACCATTGAAAAAAGTATGACCTCAAACATATCTCCAGCAAGAATTGAATCCATCGATGTCGTACGCGGACTTGATATGCTCGGGATCATCCTGTTGGACCAATTTTTCTGGGCGCTCTACAGCGGTGTCGACACGCCATTTACCCAATTCATGGCGCATCAGTTTGATCACCCCGACTGGACCGGGAATACCATCTACGACATCATCATGCCCCTTTTCCTGTTTACCGTGGGGGCCGTCATTCCGTTTTCCCTATCCAAAAGAATCCGGGAAACAAATTCAAACAGGGATATCTATCTGAAAATCGGCCGGAGATTCCTGATCCTGTTTGTACTTGGCTGGATTGTCCAGGGAAATTTGCTCGAACTGGACATTGACAGGTTTCATATCTTCAGCAATACGCTGCAGGCGATTGCCGTCGGTTATGCCGTCAGCTGTCTTTGCTACATGCACCTGAGCAAAAAAGCGCAGTACGCGGTTTTCGCATTCTGCCTGGTAGCCTTTACCCTGATACTGCTCACCATCCCTGTTCCCGGTGGTAAAGCGGGATTGCTCCTGCCGGATGAAAATATTGCGCTGTATTTTGACAGGCTAGTATTCGGCCGGTTTGAGGATCAGACGCAATACACGTGGTTGCTCAGCAGCTTCGGGTTTGTAGCCACTACGCTTTCAGGCATGTTTGCAGGCGAGTGGATCAAATCGGGCATGAGTCAGAAAAAAGTATTAAGAAATTTAATCCTGGCGGGTGTGCTCGGACTGGCAGCCGGTTTGCTATTCGGTATCTGGCACCCGATCATCAAGAAGCTCTGGACCTCCTCATTCGTGCTGGCTTCATCGGGGGTTTGTTACCTGATCCTGGCGTTTTTCTACTGGCTTATCGATATGAAAGGGGTCCGGCGTTGGGCATTCCCACTAAAGGTAATTGGGATGAATGCCATTACCGCCTATGTTTTGTCGCATGTGATCCGTTTTTCAACCATCGCAGGGTTCATCCTCTTCGGTACTGAACAATATATAGGCCCCTACTACGGAGCCCTGGAGGTATTCGGCGGATTTCTGATCCTCTACCTGATCCTGTGGTACATGTACCGGAACAGGACGTTTGTGAAGGTATAGGGGGTGGTTATTGATGGAAAGGAATAATGATGATCTTATTTGATTTAACCTTGGTTTGATTTCTCCATGCCGGATGAAATTTGAGTTGTCTGGCGATATCCAAAGCAATTGAATCTGCTGAGGGGCACAATGATCGCAGGATTTTCGGCTGGTGTACATTCCCGGAGGTATCAATTTCCATCTGCACGTATACTTTTCCAGGGAGACAATTATTCTCCTTTGCAGCGATTTTTCGGACACTTTCTGTTGCCGACAAGAGGCTATCATAGGAGCCGTACAAAACCGCACTTGTCTCAGGCTCATCAAGTGATTGAGCGGAACAGCTAACAGAGAGCAGGAAAAAACACAGTGCAAAATATTTCCGGTAATCCGTGGTACTAAAAATAATAAAACAGGGAGATTCTATGATCTCCCTGAAATTAACATATATAAATCAGTTAGTGCTTGTCAAACTAATGCTACCCGAATTGTCAGTTAGAAGGCAAACTTCGCCATCATTTGAATCCTGCTGGCATTCCCGAAGGCATCATTTGCGGTACGCTGAGCCCCCCAGATATATTCGACACCGGCCGACAAGTTTTGATCAAAAGTATGAATCAGGTTAATATGGCCTACGCCACCTCTCTTCAAGGCAAAATCTGCGCGTTCAGCAGGCGCATCCAGCCAGCCATAGGCATAATTAAAATTGGATTCCCATTTTGATGCCCAGCGGTGCATAAATCCAACCATGGCAGACAATCCCTGAATAGCTTCAAGCTCTCCATTCGCATTAAGAACAGCATTTGCATTACTCCCTGTAAAGGCTATGATATTTTCGCCATATGCATTCCCTGTACTAAAATTAACTGTAAAGTAATTGTTCTTGCCTATGTATTGTCGGCCAGCCAAAACAAATGAGAGCTGATAATGATGGTCGCTGGGCCCGCCACTGCCCCCATCCCATCGAAGCTGTGCAATACTGGTACCCAAAAATAGCACACCTGATTTCCATCTTTTGTCCAATCTCAAGGCTAATAACGGATACTGAATATTTGCTTCACCCGCCAAATTGTTCGGATTTTCTATTCCCAAGGCAGATAAATATTCCAGACCCGCATAAAACTTAACCGAATTACTCACTTGCTTCTGATATCGGATCTGAACGCTTCGCCCACCAAAAAGTGCATCGCCAGCTGCAAAATCAATCATAAATGCCATCGATTCAAGGAAAGAAAGTGTCGTCCAGGTTTGGCCGATAATAAAGTCACCCGCTGAAATATAAGCATGGCGTAATCTGAACTGGTTGGACGTACTGAAAAAATCACCTTCAACGAACGCCTGCAGTGGTAATTTATCTTCGTCCATTCGCCTTATGTCGATATTAATTCTCGTCTCCTTAGCGAAAAATGACGTGTACCCCTCATTACCATATTCTGGTTGACCTTCTACCGGTATCGTCCGCATTAAAAATTGATTTTTATCGCGGGTACCATCAAAATCGTAGACAAAATCCGCTTTGAGATATCCACCAATTTTTAATCGAAGTCCTGTCCCAAACATTGGCCAGGATCCGATAAAATCCGAATCCTCAAGCTGTTCAGATGCCGTCAATAGTTTTACTTCCTTTAGATCCTTTTGCGGAATTACAAGTTGGTTGGAGGTAGAATCCTCACCTGATTTCAAGGGAGTTTTTTCCTGGGCAAAAGTCAACACTGAAATGCATACGAATATGCAAATCAGTGTGGAATGCTTATATATTCTCATCTATTAATTCAAGGTGTTTTTATAAACTTTACCGTCCTTCATAATTAACGAGAAATTACTATGCGGATCAGCAATCAGGTTTATATCCTGAAGCGGGTTCCCGTCAACAAGGATGAGATCCGCATAGGCCCCTTCCTTAACAACGCCCAAAGGCCCATCCTGGTATGGATGCCTGGGTCCGGCAAGTTCAAGGAGTTTTGCATTCTCAGAGGTTGCGATTTTTAAAACCTGATATGGTGAATACCATCTGCTTAATCTCGCTAAAAGAGCTCCCTGCGTGTCTGCGGCCTTGGGATCAAACAGCAGGTCTGAGCCAAACGCGATACTCACGCCCTTCTTACTTGCTTTTACATAAATCTGATCCACAGCCTCACAAACAGCATTGAATTTCGCCTGACTTGCCGGGTTATTAAAGGTTAGGTCCTCTTTTAAAAATGGTTGTGGCACGAGCCAAACATTTTTTTCCTTCATCAAATCCAGCGTTTCATCGGAAGCAAAAAAACCATGCTCAATCGACTTAACTCCGGCATCGATTGACATACGAACCGCTTTATCTGTCATTACATGTGACAAGACATACGTATTCCATGTGTCAGCAACTTCAACGGCCGCTTTGACTTCATCAAAAGTATACTCTGTCACATCGAGAGGATCGTAATAGGAAGAAACACCTCCGCCTGTCGCAAGTTTGATCTGGGTTGCGCCCGCCCTTAAATTTTCACGTGATCTTTTGATCATCTCATCTCTTCCATCGGCTACAGCAATCAGCATATTTCTTCGCCAATAGTCCAATGGATCAGCAGGGTTGGTAGGTGTGGCATTTTTATCCCGGAAATCAAAGTGTCCTGAAGTCTGTGCAATTGGTGGGCCTGAGGGCAAAATTCTTGGGCCGGGATATTCACCGTCGTCTATTAACTTTTTAATGCTGAACGGGTTACCACCAGCATCACGGGTGGTAGTGAAACCCCTCATCAGGGTAGCCTCCGCCCCGGTCATGCTGCGGATTGCAATTTCCAAAATATCTCCCTGAACAAGAATGCTTTGAGAACAATAGGCATAGGTAGTGTGCCAGTGTACATCGATCAACCCGGGCATCAACGTTTTTCCGCCGGCATCAATAGTTTGAGCGCCTTTTGGCGCGCGGATATTGTTACCTATTGATTTTATCAGGTTACCTTCAATCAATACATCCGTGTTTTCGATAAGTTTTTCATTCACACCGTCAAACACATTGGCATTGGTGATCAAGACGATGTTGGTCGCCGAATTCTGCGCAGGCAGGGTTTGCATGGCGAAACATAGAATAAGTAGAGTTAGCAGTACTTTCAAATTTCTCATTGTCATTCAATTTCAAAGTGAGTAATCAAAATGATATAGCGTTAGTGAATCATAGAGAATCACGTATCCATTCAATTATTATTATTCCAGCATTTTTGTGGAAAAATTGATTTAATAGATTAAATCTATCAAAATAGATCCTTTAAAATCAGAAAATAAGAACATTTATCAAGAATTAACTAGTCGCAAAAAAGTCGTAATTATGATTTGTAAGCGGGCGCTTTCCGATTTAATATTCCAACCCTAATATCACAAAAAGTGCTACCAAGTTTTGGATTCAGATATACCCCAGAAGTCTGGACCTACGTGCCATTTCACTACGACTCTTCACATCAAGTTTCTTGAAAATGTTGGTAAGGTGACTCTTTACCGTAACCTCTGAAATATTAAGTATTTCAGCAATCTCGCGGTTTCGAAGACCCTTTGCCACATGTGTGACAATCTCAGCTTCACGGATGGATAAGCCTTTTGGTGTAAGTTCATCATCCTCTCCATTTTGAACGAGTATGTCTCCTGTAATCAGTGGGCGGATATCGGATGGTATCTCAATTATATCAGTCAGGTTAAAAAGCGAAGGGACGGCGCGATAAAATTCAACAATGGGACGATATAATTGACAGGTATGGGATTGAACTAGAACATTTAAAAGATATTTTCTCGCATTTACATGGTCATGATTCTGAAAATGAGCCAGCGCATGGAGTAATTGGATATCAAGTGTATGATATCGATTGTGAAATTTTTTCAACTCCTCTTCTATGAGTTGCAATCTGTATAATCCCAATTTTCGCTGTCGATCGTTACCGTATGTAAGAAGAATACGAACCTGTGTAATGGCAGGAACGTCCACAAGATAATATGCCTGATTGGAATGAAGCCGATCCCCATCCATTTCTGCCCAGGAGAGCATGATCTGGCCCTGTCCTGAGATCCATTTCACACGTGCTTCAGCAGATTCAAAAAAAGAATAAAAAGTAACTTCTCGAAGACTTGAAACAAGTTCTTGCAATTGACTCAGGGACTCGTTTGCTTTATCGAATTGATAGGAAATACTATGTGTAAATGCGGTAGAAGCCACCGCATCCAGATATAACCGATAATTCATTTTTTCAACAAAAGGATGACAATTATTGAAGTAATAAAGGGCTTCTTTAGGCGAGAATTTCTGAAAGTAGAGATTTCCGGAAAAGTAATTACTGTAGGCTTCGAGATTATGATAAGGGCAATCCCGCGCGAGAAAAGTGTATTTTTTAAGTGTTTCACCAGCTTCCAATAAATTGCCATCGAGGAATTGAACAAAGGTTCTGGCCAAAAGTGTCCTGAGGTATTGGTTGCTGTTAATTTCATTTTTATGATTGATGGTAAGTTCAATTTCAGGAATTGACTCTGCTAATTCTCCTGTCCGCTGCCGTGCCATAGCAAGGAAAAGATTTCTCCTTGAGCTCAGAATGCCAATATTTGAATTTAACTTTTTGGAATGCATAAATAACTTCCTCGCCTCGCCAGGATCAGATTTCATAAATAATGCTATGAACCCCCTGTGATAAAGATACTCCGAATAAAGCTCAGGAGATTCTTGCTCGTCAATATTAGTTTCGGCCAAATCAAGGATGGCTGGTATCTCCTTTAACTGCCAGGTGTCTTCATAAATAAAGACCTGCGCCAATAACAAGTCTGTATTTGATTTTTTTACATCTCCTGGAAGCATATTTAGCCAACGCTGCACAAGCCACCATTTTTCTTCATTCAAAGCATTCAATCGGTGTTTACCGATCAACTTCACAGCACTGTTGGTATCTTTTGAAGATATGGCATATTTTATTGCTTCAAAGATTAGTCCTTTTCGCTCAAACCATTTCGTAAGAAATGTAGTGATTTTCCGAATCGTTTCCTGAGGAACATCGTTAAGCTCACTTTTCAAAAAATCCGCAAACAAATGATGAAACCGATACCATTGATCATCAGATTGAATAAGAAATGTATTTGATTCAATCAATGTTTGAATAATGCCCTTTTTATAGGTCCACATGATCCCGATTTCTTCCAGCAGATCCTGAACCAACTTTTCACTGAAATGATCACTCAGCGCTAAAAAGGGAAGAATTTCCTTCAGTTCTGGTCGAATGCTTTCTGTTAACTGATTTAGAAGGATGTGAATTTCATCATATACTGAAGGTATTTTAGCGGCAAAATTGCCGCCCTTGAGCCGCAATGCAAGTAAAATTTTAACTCCGAGAATCCAGCCCTCCGACTTATCCATTATATGCTGCAGATCTGACCCTTTGACATTCTTATTGTCGTCGGATTCCAGGAGCAATTCCAATTCTGAAGAAGTTAATGACAAGTCATATTGGTCAATTTTATGAATTTGATCATACAAAGTCTTGCCAAACATTGCCGGTGGCATTTGGTTTCTCGAGATGATTACAAGGCGGACAAGGGAGTTGCCTTTTCCGATAATTGTTGAGATGGCAGCATGAATCAACTTGTTTCTGATGAATTGAAAATCATCGACAACCACTACGGTTTTTGTACTTATGCTATTTATATCCTGTAGCAGGGCCTTGATGAAAAATTCTTCAGAAATTTCAAGGCTATGTACATATTTTTTAGAATGAAAGGGTAATCCGGTGTTTGAATGCTGTAATGCGGCAATGAATTCTTCAAAGAATAGGTAAAACTCGTCATGACTATTATTGAGAGAAACCCAGATAGCATTGCAAGTCTGGGTATCCAGCCACTGGTTGACAGCTACTGACTTCCCATAACCGCCTGGGGCAGAAATGAATGTGGCACCATGGGCTTTGTTCAATAAATGAGTCAACCTTGGCCGCTCGATAAGATCGATGGGAAGGAAGGGCTTTGAATATGATTTCGACATATTTGTTTTCAAAACACCATATTTTTCTTTCTTCCCATATATATAGTACTGATTAACTTGAAATCATGCGTAGAATATGTACTAATATAAACGTGACTTAAAATAATTGTTCCGTAAAATCAAAAGAACTTATTTAGTAAAATTCAAGTGAAAAAATCGAATGATTAATTGAAAAATACTTTTCTGATGCAAAAAAGCATACAGTTATAAACAATCCTTCATAACCACTAAAGTTAAAAGTGATGGTTTCATTAAGAATTCAATTGTATTAATCAGATTAATTCGAATTTGTTTGCGAAATTCCCTTTAAGGATTAAAAACAAAATGGACTCTGAAGCTTCATGATAATAAGTGGAGTCCCTCCACCGTAGCCCGCCTGCTGCTATAAGTAAAATGATTTGAAGGGTACAAATGAAAATGCCCGCCTTCGCTTCTATCGAAGCTACGGCGGGCGGAGGTGGAGCTAGTGGGAGTCGAACCCACGACCTCTTGACTGCCAGTCAAGCACTCTAGCCAGCTGAGCTATAGCCCCAAAGCGATTGCAAATATATAAAATAAACCTCCATAAAATAATCGGAAACCTACAATTTTACGACTCAGATTTCCGGCCGGAAATCCTCAACTGTCACTCTTCCCTTTTCGATCATCACAAAACTCGATTCGGGGATTTCCTCCCAGAATTCCCGCAAGTCACCCAGCGGTTCAGATACAATCGCACGCGCGTCATCTGAAAAACGCGCCAGGTCGGGGTTGATCTTTTTCATCGCCTCAATACTTGTGCTGTGGTAGAGGCTTCTTGACTTATGCTCACTGGAATACCGCACCGCCATCAGCCGCTCTCCGTCACTGATCCCCAGGGTCATCTGAATGGTTTTACCCTGCCCATTCCTTCGGCCGAGATCCTCTGCAAACCCGGCCATCTGTTGCAGTGCCTGCTTGGGATTCTTTTCCAATCCAAACGTTATCGCCAGGTAAAATAACAGTTCCGAATCCGTTGTGCCATGAATCAGATAATACAGATCCGGATCAATGGTAAATGCCATATCTCGCTTCAGTTTTTCAAATCCATAGATCACGCCATTATGAACCATCATCCAGTTTTTATAGTGAAACGGATGACAATTGGTCTTCTGAATCGGGGTGCCGGTGGTGGCACGCACATGGGCAAGAAAAAGAGGAGACTTGATATGCCGGCTCAGGACCGCTAAATTATGATCATTCCAGGCGGGCTCAATAGACTTGAACACTCCGGGCTCGGGCTGATCGTCGTACCACCCAACGCCGAAACCGTCTCCATTCGTTGGCTCAGCACCTTCCTTCGATAATAAACTTTGATGAATAAGGGAGTTGGTCGGCTTGAATAAAAGATCATCCAGTAAAATCGGACTGCCAGTATAGCCTAACCATCGACACATGACTGAATCTAGAAAAAATAGCGCTTTGAATCAAACTAAATTGCTGATTCAACCCCTGTTTTACTTACCGGCACATTCAC
>JBNKGL010000001.1:264593-337542 GCA_050289805.1 Cyclobacteriaceae bacterium | reverse complement strand
ACCTACGACGCTCAAATAGTCTACCAGGGTTCTTCGGAAGAGCCTGCATATCTTTCCGGCAGCTATGCATTTGCCGACAGCGTGCTCCGGCTGGAGGGGGCAAACGACATGAACCTCTTTGCGGTGGGCAACGCGAAACTCCATATGCTTTCAGAAAGCAGCGAACCTTTTGATGATGAACGATATACACTTATGAAACTTTCCAGGGACTCCAAATCTCCGCAGCCGGCGGAACAACAGGCGGAAGGCAACGATCCGTGGGTACGTCTAGCCCGGGAGGGAATTGATTTTTATGCCACCGGCAATGAGCCCTTCTGGAATGTGCAGATGGATTTTGACAATTTCATAAAATTTACAAAGATGGACGGTCCGAATATCACCCTCCCTCCTGTCGAGGGAATACGCGCCCAGGATGCCAACGTGATCCTGTACCGCGGGGAGACCGAGGCTGGCTCGCTGGATGTAACGATACTGCAGCAGGTCTGCACCGACAATATGAGCGGCGCTCAGCGTCCTTTTAAGGTGCGTGTACGCTACAAGGCGGGTGAAGACGAGGATTTCACGGAGCTTGAGGGATGCGGTAATTACGTCGCAGATCCGCGGCTGCACAACATCTGGGCGGTGGTTTCGGTAAATGATGTGCCGCTCGATCCTGAAAAATATACCGGGGGCATTCCGCGTGTCGAATTGTTTACGACCGAAGGACGTGTACTGGGCTTTGACGGCTGCAATACCTTCCAGGGTTCTTTTTATGAGAAGGACAAGCAGCTATATTTCTCGGCACTTATGTCAACGCTCATGGCTTGTGAGAATATACCTGATTCAAAGGTTCCGGGCATCCTCAGTTTCGGGCTATTTGACTACACGTGGGAGGATAATTTCCTTGTGCTAACTCGGGGGAAAGACACGATTAAGCTCAAGAACATCGACTGATTAAAACCGTTTAAACCTTTCAAACGCGGCCTTTTCCAGCGCTTCCTTTTTCGATGGATGCGCAATTTCGATGAGGGCTTTCGCCCGCTGTCGCAGGTTCATTCCGTACAAATGCGCAATGCCAAATTCGGTCACGATATAATGCACGTGCGCGCGGGTGGTGGTTACGCTGGCACCTTCTTTCAGGAACGGGACGATCTTGGAAATCCCCTTATTGGTGATCGAGGGAAGAGCAATGATCGCCTTTCCGCCCGGCGACAGTGAAGCGCCGCGAATAAAGTCCATTTGTCCGCCCACACCTGAATACTGATAGGTCCCAATCGAATCGGCGCATACCTGTCCGGTGAGGTCGATCTCGATGGCGCTGTTGATGGCCGTTACCTTTGGATTTCGGCGGATCACAGCGGTATCGTTGGTATAGGAGGCCGTTTTCATCTGGATCATGGGATTATCATGGATGAACTCATAGAATTCCTCATCTCCGAGGGCGAAGCATGACACAATTTTTCCGGGGCTGGTTATTTTATTTTCACCGGTGATCACCCCCTTTTTGATCAGGGGGACAACACCGTTGGTGAACATTTCGGTATGGATGCCGAGGCGGCGGCGGTCTTCGAGTTGTTCAAGAACCGCATTGGGAATACCGCCGATGCCCATCTGCAGGGTAGCGCCATCCTCCACAAGTTCTGCCACATGCTTTCCAATCTTCCTTTCCTGGTCGGTGAGGGGCGCTGAATGCAGCACGCCGATGGGGTGATTTGTTTCCACGGCAAAATCAATCTGGCGAACCGATATGATGGCATCCCCAAACATGCGGGGTACATAGGGGTTTACTTCGGCGATCACCAGGTCTGCCGCCTGGATGGCGGGCAGGGTAATATCCACGGATGTTCCGAGTGAGCACAACCCGTGTTTATCGGGTGGTGACACCTGGATGAGGGCAACATTGATCGGAAGGATCTTTCGCCTGAAAAGCTGGTGGATTTCCGACAGGAAGATTGGAATATAATCTCCATAGCCTTCGTCCACTTCCTTCCGCACATTTCCGCCCAGGAAAAAGCTGTTCAGGTGAAAGCTCTCCCGGCATTCTTCACCCAGGTAGGGCGTATCTCCTTCGGTATGCAGATGAACGAGCTCAACGTTTCGTAGTTCTTTTGCCCGTTTTACCATGGCATCCACCAGAACTTCCGGTGTCATGGCGGCTCCCTGGACAAATACCCGTTGATTGGAGCCGACATGTTTAACGGCCTCTTCAGCACTCACCCATTGAAAAGAGTGCATCGAATAACTGCTCATATGATTTTACGGATTATAAGATTGAAGGAGATGTCGAGCATTTCATTCACCTTAACCATACCCATGAATTTGACGGGTGGTTCGAGGTTGAAATCGACAAAACTCACCTGGCTCTTGCCTGAACATATGAGGGTATGTTCATCATCGAATACTTCCACCGGTATCCGGTATTCACTTTTAACGCCGGCGAGAACAATGGAGATATTCGCGATAAATTTACTGTCATTGATGGGTTCAATCGAATCAAGGATCATCTGGAGGTAGGGATAATCGTCGGCCTGGAGGAGATCACGAAATTCATTGGTCATCTGCTTAATGCCGCAATCGAAATCCTTCACACGGATTTTTAGAGCAGCGTTCGACATACGAACAATTTTTCCTTCCGTGGTCATCAGGATCTGTACGGTATCCCTGTCGAGGGTCTCGCATTGCGCACAGAGGAACTTGTTAATATTGGTTTTACCGTGAATATTGAGCGAGCTTGCCGGATCGATCATGACGTTTACCGTTTTCTGGCAAAAGGCGCATGTGCCCAGCAAAGTAAAGATGATGATAAGAATTGATTTCACGATTTTGAATCTCTCCAATTAAGATAACAAATCAAAGGCCGGTATTATTCCCCGGCCTTTGAAAATTTAAGCATTCTATTCTAGAAACTAATGGCTGCTTCGATTACGATACCATCGAATTTCGCGCCTTCATATTTAGAACCTTCCCAGCCTGCATCCTTGTACTGCTGGCTTACGTATTCGAGTTTAGTAACAATGTTCTTAGTCAGGAACCATCCACCACCGATATTCACACGGTTGATTTTCTGGCTTTCAGCAGTATCATTCATTTCACCGCTGATCTGATTGTAACGTCCACCGATGTAGAGTTGGTCACGTCCGCCGAAACGGTACAGAAGTTCACCGGAGAATTGATTGAATTTACCATTACCCTGGTCTTCACCGTTACTTACTATTTCATACAATCCGAAGAATTCGAGTCCGCCTAGTTTAAAGGAAGGAGTGAATTGCAACGCTGTCATTTGTCGGAATCTTGGGTTGAAACGAGGTTCAAAATCGCTACCTGAAATGTTGCCTTCTCCGTCATCTGCCCACATAACACCGTAGTAACGTCCTCCACCGCGGTCACCACCGTAAAGGTAAGTACCTGTAGATGTTCCTTTGTTCAGATACCATGATCCTGTGATACGGAAGAAGTCACCTTCATCACCAATGGGCAGGACATAACCGAGTTTACCATAGAAAGACAGTTTATTATCGGTATTGTCGTTTACAATCACGTTTTGATTGAGTTTACCATTGGATACACCTAAGACAACAACGAAGTTGGAAGGCAGTAAGACAACTTCACCAAATGCTTCTGTAGTAAAGGAGTCCATGATCAGGTTACCAACGAACGGGTTAAAGATGGCACGCGCGTTGTCTGTACGACGGAAGTGAGCGTCACCGAAGTTAATTTCGTCCAAACCAACTCTGAATCGGGCAATTTTCATGAAGTTCTCTGCGAAACCGGGCTTGATGAACTCAAGTTTGTCGATCTGGATATATCCACCTTTTACCCATGATTCTTCGTGGTGACGGGCAGAAAGATAGGTACGAAGGTGCATGCGAACACCGTCATAAAGCTGAACGTCGAGGTTCAGGTTGGCAGTTGGCAGGTTAAAGTTACCACTTAGGTCGGCAAGGTTATTGGCAAAGTTTTCCTGGCTCAGGCCCTGGAATTGAATAGCGAAGTCGCCCCCTACACGTACCTGGATACCGGTGTATCCTGTAGTGTCGGTTTTGGATTCTTCATAAACATTTAAGCCTCTGAAATCATTATATCTGAAATATTGGAGGTTTCGGTTAAACTGCGCGGTCGCAGTACTGGCCACCATAGCCAGCAGACCGATTAGCAAGATGATTGATTTAGTTTTCATGATTTGTATTGTTATAATCTAACGTCTTTATTTTTTATAATTTACGGTGTACTTCACGGTTACTTCGTCACCTGTTTTGATGGAGCCAAGCATGGCAGTTGGCGGTTCAATGTCGAACTGTGTCATTTTCATCGGGTAATTTCCTTCGAATTTCACACTGGTTCCTGAGACCGTGGCCACGACATCCATATTAACAGACTTGGTGGTTCCTGCGATTGACAGGTTTCCTGTGGTTGATACTTTGTATTTTCCTCCACCTGCATCGGTAATACCGTTGACTTTCGTAAGCGTATAGGTAATGTTGGGATACTTGTCTTCATTTAATGCCTTGTAGGTGTTCTTGTCCATGCCACTCTTGTGGCTTTTCAGACCATCGACAACTACCGTGAAGCTCAGTGACTTTACAGTCTCAAGCTTTCCGGAAGCATCAATTGAAGCAGTTCCTTTCATACCTTCCGCCTCGATCTCCCAGTCATGCAGTGTGGAAGTACCCTCGACTACGAGGGATGAGGACGATGCGTCCAGCGTATATTGGGCATAGCCCCAGGCTGGCACCAGCATTAGAACTAAAATTGCGATTTG
Source organism: Cyclobacteriaceae bacterium (assembly GCA_050289805.1). Lineage (GTDB taxonomy): Bacteria > Bacteroidota > Bacteroidia > Cytophagales > Cyclobacteriaceae > JAUILA01. Next base: position 332,804 of record JBNKGL010000001.1, on the reverse strand, counting down.
ATTTAACTTTCTCATGGTGTTTCTCTGTTTGACACTTCAATATTAGGCCATAAATAATGCCGAATTCATGACCCATATCATGTATTCTGCTGATATTGAACTTTAAACCCGTATGATATTTATTGCCTTTTGTCATTCTTCAGTAAAAGCATTTATTATATGCTTGATTATCAGTTTTTTATAACCCCACACCTCCGTTAATGGAATATGTTGTAACCTCATTATTCGCTTTCTCGTTATATTCGCTGTAATTATTTGTCGAAAGCATGAGGAGTTTTGGTGTCTTATTGAGCTTTATTTTGTCGGTATCCTGTACCCCGAGGGAACTTTCTTCTTCGCTCCAGGGAGAAGTGCGCATGGATTTTGAAAGCCTCCAAATTGTTCGCACGCCCGAAGAGCGTTTCAAGAATATAACAAATTTTAAGTATCCCTCCCATTATGCGATTGTGGATGGTGACATCCGCATGCATTACCTTGATATCAATCCGAAAAGTAACAAGGTGATCGTATTGGTGCATGGCGAACCTACCTGGGGATATACGTTCAGAAAGATGATCCCCAACTTTATCGAGGCCGATTATCGCATCATCGTTCCGGACCTGATCGGATTCGGGATGTCGGATAAGTTGGCAAATGATTCCGATTATACCTATGCCCGACACGTACAATGGTTGAAAACGCTTCTGTTCAATGAGCTCCACCTTGAAAATATCAATCTTTTCGTTCATGGCTGGGGCGGCCTGATTGGCTTGCGCATTGTAGGCGAAGTCCCTGAGCGGTTTGCGACAGTTACCGCCAGCAATACAGGCCTTCCTACCGGAGATGAAATTCCCAATGAAAGTTTTATCGCCTGGCAGGAAGAATCACGGCATTATGAAAAATTTCCCGTTGCTGAGCTGGTGCAGGAACAAACAACGGTCGACCTCACCTGGGAGGAACTTGCCGCGTTCGATGCCCCCTTCCCTACCGAAGCACATAAGTCGGGCATTCGTTCTGCACCCATGCTGGTGCCCACAACACCGGATAATCCGGCCAGCGAGGCAAATCGCCGGGCCTGGGCACGGCTGAAGGAATTCGACAAGCCATTTCTTACGCTTTATTCCCCCACCGACAATTTCTCAAGCGGGTGGGCCCGCAGCCTGCGTGAAAGAATCCCGGGGGCAAAAAACCAGCCTCATATTTATATGGCAGGTACCGGACATTTCATCGAAGAGGATATGGGAGACGAAATGGCATTGCATATCATCGCGTTTATCGCGAATTCACAACACTAATTTCATATTACCTTTTTATAAAAGGTCATGAAAATGACCGGAGATGTCATATAATTGCAATATGAAAGTACTGTTAATGAGCTTCTTATTAATCTTCTCATTATCCGTGAAGGGTCAGGATCACTATGTTTTGCTGGTTTCCTTTGATGGCTTCAGGTATGATCATGCAGAACACTATGAGCTTCCCCATTTTCTTCAGCTCGCCAAAGAAGGTGCTACCACCGCCTTCATGCGCCCCAGCTATCCCAGCAAAACCTTTCCGAATCATTATACACTCGTAACAGGACTGTATCCGGGAAACCACGGACTCGTTGATAATACTTTTTACGATCCGGAAAAGAATGTCTTTTACCGTACCAATAACAGGGACATCGTGGAAGATGCATCATTTTATGGCGGAACACCCATTTGGCAATATGCCCAAAATAACGGACTGCGGTCGGCATCCTATTTCTGGGTTGGTTCTGAAGCGCCTGTTCAGGGAACCTATCCCGATATTTACAAGATTTATGATCATGATTTCCCCAATGATCAGCGCATCGATTCGGTATTCCAGTGGTTTTCCCTGCCGGCAAAGGAACGACCCAATGTCGTAACGCTCTATTTCTCCATTGTTGATTCGGAAAGCCATGACTTCGGACCCAACAGTGAGGAGAATCACCAGGTGCTGCTGGAAGCGGACCGTCTGCTGGGGAGAATTATGGATGGTATTAAGGAAAGCGGACTTCCGATCAACCTGATTGTGGTCTCCGATCATGGTATGTACGAAATGAAATACGATGTGGATACCTATATTGATCTCGGGGATCTGATCACCTTCCCGAAGGACGCGGTAAAAATATCCAACAGCGAAACCCATATCCACCTGTATGTGAATGACCCGGAGGATATCAGCTGGATTTATGACAGGCTGAAATCACAGGAGAGTCATTACAGCGTATACCTGCGTGAAGACATTCCTTCACAATGGCACTATTCATCCGACCGCCGCGTGGGAGATCTTCTCCTGGTCGCCGATGCAGGCCATGCCTTCAAGGTGTCATCAAAAAATGCCTACTATGGTTCCCATGGTTTCGATCCCTATACCGTACCAGAGATGGGTGCTATTTTCTATGCCTGGGGGCCGGATATCAGGCCCGGCAGCACGGTTCCCCCTTTTCAGAATATTCATGTCTTCCCGTTTATGTGCCGGCTGCTGGGAATTGAACCTCCCGAGTGTGACGGTGACGCCGCCGTTCTTGCACCATTACTGCGATCATCGGGGAACTAAAGTGTCAATTGTACGTTTAAACTAATAATATAACGTACCATGGACGAATCCTTCATCAATCAGCTCTGGCACAGTCACCAGGAATGCACAAAGTGCCCGCCCGCACATGAGGTCAGGAATTTTTATCGCGGCCTCCTGGGCCTTCTTTTTCCCCCGTTTGCAGAGAAATCACTGTCGGACATCCAATCCATCCATGTGCGTGTCGATGAACTGCGCGTGATGCTCAGAAGGATCCTCTACCGGAACCTGCTGGAATCCGAGGAGCAGAAGATCGAGGAAGCGTTTTTCGGACGGCTGCCGGTAATTTATGAAACAATCCAGAAGGATATTACCGCCATGTATGAAGGGGACCCCGCCGCGCGTTCACGCGACGAGGTCATACGTGCCTATCCGGGGTTCTATGCGATTTCGGCGTACAGAATCGCCCATGAACTGGCAGACCTGGAAGTGGAAACGATCCCCAGAATGATCACCGAGCATGCGCACGGCATTACAGGTATTGATATTCATCCCCATGCCGAGATCGGGGAATATTTTTGTATTGACCATGGTACAGGGGTCGTCATCGGTGAAACAACGCATATTGGAAATCACGTCAAGATCTACCAGGGCGTAACCCTTGGAGCCCTGAGCGTTTCCAAGGAAGACGCGAGCACCAAGCGGCACCCTACCATTGAAGATGGGGTTGTACTTTATGCAGGTGCCACCATCCTGGGAGGAAATACGGTGATCGGCGCCGGATCCGTTATTGGCGGAAATGTCTGGCTTACGCAAAGTGTGCCGGCCAATTCAAAAATTTATTATAAAGCCACCATGTCCCATACCAATGAAGGTACATCCGATATGGTAATCATTAAATAATATGAGTACACTCTTTGAGCTCATCGGCAATACGCCGTTGATAGAACTTCAGCATATACCTGTGAAGGAAGGCGTTTCGATCGTTGGAAAGCTCGAGGGTAATAATCCGGGCGGAAGTGTAAAAGACCGCGCCGCCTATGGCATGATCAAGGGCGCCCTGGACAGGGGTGAAATCAAGCGGGGAGATCGTCTTGTCGAAGCCACGAGTGGAAACACCGGTATTGCGCTGGCGATGATCGCGCAGACCATGGGATTGCATATGACACTCCTGATGCCTGAAAAAGCGACACGTGAACGCATCCTGGCCATGAAGGCCTATGGCGCGGAAGTCATTCTTACCCCGGGCGATAAAACCATTGAATATTCACGGGAAGTTGCCGAAAAGATGGCGGAGGAGGAAGGTTATTTCATGCTCAACCAGTTTGCCAATCCCGATAATTACGGAATGCATTACCAGACCACCGGTCCGGAGATCTGGCGGGATACGAACGGAAAAGTGACCCATTTTGTATCAGCCATGGGCACCACGGGTACCATCATGGGTGTTTCGCGGTACCTGAAGGAACAAAATCCGGAGATTCAGATTGTAGGCACACAGCCAACGGAAGGTTCCAGCATTCCCGGGATCCGAAGATGGTCACCGGAATTTCTTCCGAAAATATTTGAACCGGAACGGGTCGACAGGATCATCGATGTGAGTGAACAGGAAGCGACTGTTATGGCGCGCAGGCTTGCCAAAGAAGAGGGTGTACTGTCCGGAATGAGCAGCGGCGGTGCACTGACCGCCGCTTTAAAACTTGCTGATGAGCTGGATGAAGGTTTGATCGTTTTTATCGTATGTGACAGGGGCGACCGCTACCTCAGCTCAGATCTGTTCGATTAATTATTTTTCTGCCATTGGCTGCCAGATGGTGTCATCTACCTCCATGCCCTGCTGAGCCATCGCCATTTTAATGAACTGGTTGAAGTCCATACCACTTTGCTGTATGATCTGGGTCAATTGACCTTCGCTCATGTTCTCCAGCGATGCCATGTCTATTTTCCATCCGGAGCTTTCCTGTATGAAATTAATGCTCATGGGTAATGCCTGTCCGTTCGCCGTCACCTGTCCCTGGGCAGTATTATCATCCACGGCCATCACATCACCAATGCCAAGCATCTGGATCTGCTGCGCGTTTTGCTTGTTGTTGTCGATGTTGTAGCGGAAAAAGGCTTCACCATCCATACCCATCAGGTCTTCCTTGGGAATCCGCACCCGCGTTCCCAGTACGCCAATTTTCTGAATCAATGGGAGGCCGGCAACCTTGGCGCTGTCGGCATATAAAACCAAATCAAGCATATTCGTATAATAATCCATGGATGAGGATGACGTAAGCCCCAATACGGCGTCTGTATCACCATCGACCATGGCTGCTTTAAAGGATTCAAAAGTTGCTTTCACTTCTTCCTCCTGGGCAAAGAGTACTGCCGGAAATAATAGCAACAGGGATAATACTAGTTTTTTCATGTGTTTCTTTTTTATGTCCTGCTGCAAGATTCATTCCAGACAGGTGATTGTGTTTAATTTATTGTTGTGGAATTTGTTCAAATTTTACGGCAGGGCCATCTTTAAATGCCTTCCGCGGCTTGAGGTTCAACACCTGGAACATCTCCTTATCCTGAACAACTTCAGGGTTAGGGGTTGTAAGGAGCTTATCACCTGCGAAGATCGAATTGGCCCCGGCCATGAAGCACAAGGCCTGCTCTTCAAGGTTCATCCGTACGCGGCCTGCCGAGAGGCGAACCATGGCCTTCGGCATGATAATGCGGGCGGTCGCGATCATACGGACCATTTCCCAGACACTCACGCGCGGTTGTTTTTCAAGCGGCGTTCCCTCCACGGGAACGAGCGCATTCACAGGTACCGATTCGGGGTGTTCAGGCAAAGTTGCCAGCGTATGCAGCATACCGATCCTGTCGGCGTCCCCCTCTCCCATTCCGATGATCCCACCGGAACACACAGATATTTCCGCATTGCGGACATTCTCCAGCGTATCCAGGCGATCGTCATAGGTACGGGTCGAAATAATTTCACCGTAGTGCTCCTCGCTGGTATCCAGGTTGTGATTGTAGGCATACAAACCTGCATCCTTCAGTTTTTTGGCCTGTTCGTCTGAAAGCATACCGAGTGTACAGCAAACTTCCATTCCCAGGGATGATACGCCACGCACCATATCCAGCACACGGTCGAAATCCCGGTTATCACGTACTTCACGCCATGCGGCACCCATACAAAAGCGCGTACTACCGGATTCTTTGGCTTCAAGCGCTTTCTGGATCACTTCTTCAGTAGGTAGCAGTTTATGAACCTTTACATCGGTATGATAGCGGGCTGCCTGGGGACAGTATGCACAGTCTTCCGGACATCCGCCGGTCTTCACCGACAACAGCGTACAAACCTGTACTTCCCCGGATTCATGATATTGCCTGTGAACGGTGGCGGCACGATATATCAGATCAAGAACAGGGCTGTTATAGATCTCGGCGATCTCCTCTCTTGACCAGTCATTTTTGAATTCATTCATATCAGCAAATTAGCAGGAAAGGCTCAATTGAACCAACCAAATTCTAATGAATTTCAATTTTATATGGAAGACGTGCCTGAACGCCCGTCATGGTTTCCATTTTTTTGAGCTGCTGAAACACAGGATATAACGACCCCAGTTCCTTTTCCATGACGGCTGCTTCGGCCTCATTGTTACCCATGAGCACTTCGAAGAACGACTTTTGGGGCGGGTAAAACCGCAGGTTGTAATCGTCCGCAATTCCTGCCTTTTCCGCAGCAATGGAAACCGCGGTATTGAAATCACCCAGCACATCGACAAGGCCATTCTCCAGGGCCTGGTCTCCCGACCAGACACGCCCGGAGGCTATGGCACGCAGGGCTTCTTCACTCATGTTCCGCCCTTCCGCTGCTTTGCGGATGAAGGTGTCGTAATTCTTTTCGACTTCCGACTGGATGATGGACTTTTCATTGTCGGTCAACGGCCTGTCGGAAGTGTATAAATCTGAATACATTCCGGTAGCCACGCCATCCATGGTGAGGCCGAGCTTATCATTCATCAGCTCCTGTACATTGAACAGGATGGAGAATATACCGATGGAACCGGTAATGGTATTCGGCTGAGCTACGATGGTATCGCATGCCATGGAAATATAATATCCCCCGGAAGCGGCATAATCAGACATGGATGCAATGACCGGCTTTACTTCAGAAGCCAGTTTCACTTCGCGCCAGATCGCATCGGAGGCCAGGTAGCTTCCGCCGGGTGAGTTCACACGCAACACAATGGCCTTGATGTTATCATTTTCCCTGAGCTCACGGAGGGTCTTTACGAACTGGTCTGAACCAATCATATCCCAGTTGCCTTTTCCGCCTACAATATCGCCTGATGCCACCACAACACCGATCCTGTTCTTTGTAGAGCCGAAGGATGCATAGCTGTTCCGGTAGTCACTGTAGGTCACCAGGTTCAGCTCTTCTGCCCCTACTTCAGCGCCGATATCCGCACGGACTTCATCGTCATAGGTGAGTTTGTCGACCAGCCGCCGTGCCAATGCATCCTGTGGATTCTGCACGAGCATGCTGTCGTTGATATTCTTAACTTCCTCAAAAGGCAAATTCCTGGATTCGGCTACAGAAGAAAGCATGTGGGTATTCAGGCTTGCCAATAATTCGCGCATCTGCAATTCACTTTCTTCGCTCATGTCTTTACGGATGAACGGCTCTACGGCGCTTTTAAAATCCCCCACGCGGAATATCTGCGGTTCGATGCCTACCTTGTCGAACATGCCTTTCAGGAAAAGAACATTTGCGCTGAGACCGTTAAATTCCAGTGAGCCTTCGGGGTGAAGCATGATTTTATCGGCAACAGATGCCAGGTAATATCCGCCTTCACCATAATTCTGGGCGTATGCTTTTACGAACTTTCCGGAGGTCTTGAAATCAGCGATCATCATACGGATTTCTTCCAGGCTTGCCATTCCGCCCAGGAAGCCGTCCATATCCAGGAGAATGCCTTTGATTTTATCGTCACCCGCCGCGTGTTCAAGAGCGTCCCTAAGTTCCTGAAGACCGATGGATGATGCCGGGCCGGGCGCAAATCCAAACTCTTCGAACGGATTTTCCATTTCGCGCTCGGTAATGGGCTTATTAAGTTTGAGGTGTAGTACTGAATTATCTTTTACCTCGGTGAGTTTCTCACTGTTGATAACCGATCCTATTATAAACAGGATTCCCAGCGAAAACAGGATGAGGGCCAGTAAACTGGCAAGTAAATTTCTTAGGAATTTCATAATTAAGCCTAACTTCAGGTTTACAAAAGTAACGTTTCATCGTTCGTTTGTTCTTACATTTATCCAATATTATGACAGACGGAATATTTCTACTTTTAGGCTGCAATATCGGTGACCGAATTCAACGTTTCAGGGAGGCGGAAGAGCAACTTGCGTTACGGCAGGTGTATGTGCTTCAGCGTTCATCAATGTACGAAACGGCAGCATGGGGACCAATACCGCAGGATGATTTTTTAAACTGTGTAATTCAGGTTCTCACCAAACATCCCCCGCTGGAATTGCTGGAAATTATACTGGAGACCGAAGAGGCTATGGGCCGGAAGAGAACCGAAAAATGGGGACCCCGGCTCATTGATATTGACATTTTGTACTACAATGACGAGGTGATCCGTACCGATGCGCTCAGCATTCCCCACCCTTTTATTCCTGAACGCCGGTTCACCCTGGAGCCGCTGGCCGAAATTGCCGGGGATTTCATCCATCCTGTTCTGAAAAAAGATCAGCGGACACTGCTGGCAGAATGCCCGGATCCACTGGAGGTGCGCAAGCTTTAACCCTGCCTCCCCGCTATAATCAATCTACCGTAGCGATACATTCTATTTCTACCTTTGCTCCCATGGCGAGCCCTGTGGTTGCAAATGCGCTCCGCGCGGGTTTACGATTCGGGAAGAATTTCACATAGGCACTGGACATTTGAGCCCAGTCATCGATATCGGCCAGCATGCAGGTACATTTGATTACATTCCCCATGGAGGAACCATTGGCTTCGAGGATTTTTTGAATGTTGAGCATGGTTTGGGTAGTCTCCGGAACTATGCCTCCTTTGATCAGCTCACCCGATTCGGTATCACCGATCTGACCGGAGACGAATAACAGGTCACCATAGCGTACGGCCTGGGAAAAGGGCAGGTTCCGGCTGGCATGCTGCTCGGTCTGGATGAAGACAGCTTCCGGTTTCGGTGGCTGAACACATCCGAAAACAAGGAAGATCATTAGCAGGGAAATATATTTCATGGATTAAAATTTATTTGTAAACTTCAAGATAAAACCTGGAACGAATTTATATATAATGACAAATTTAAATATGTTCAGGGATTTTAATTTACAGGCTGAAGGGTACTATTTTCATGGCCAAATTTAGCCTGACCTTGTAATTTTTTGAATATGAAGATATTAAAGAGTGTAAATAACTATTGAGAAAACATGAAAATAATTAATGGACTATATAACGGTATTTGAAATTACAGATAAGGGCTTTGACATGAATACCCTGATGCCTTTGCTATTTTTAGTGATTGGAATTGGGGTTTCCTGGTTTAACATTAAATATAACAAGAGTAAATCTCCGAAGCGGAAGTTTACAATCATATTTGGATTCATTTTTAGCGGATTTGCTCTCATTGTGTTGTTATTGACAATTCCTTCCAGTTTAGCAGACAGAAATAGGATTCAAAAAATATTTGAGAATAATGAATATCAAGTAGTAGAAGGATTAATTGAAAATTTTCACCCAATGCCACATAACGGACATGATGTTGAAAGTTTTACAATAAACGGTGTTTATTTTGAATACTCAGACTTCAAATTGGTCTATAGTTTCAACAATACAGCTTCACATGGCGGACCTTTAAGGCGAAACGGACAACAGGTAAAGCTGTCTTATATAAACCTAAATGGTGAGAATAGAATTTTAAAAGTTGAGCTAAAAGAATAATATGCCTGCAATCATCAATCACCTTTGGATTATCTTCATTGTAGTTACAATCGCCAATGGTCTTATTTGGAAATCAAATTCAAAGAAATACATAGCTGAAAAACCGGAACGAAAAGATGGCTACCACAAACTAATTAAGGGATGGCTGATTTATGCCAACATTCCTTGGGCAATTATGGGAATAGGAATGTTAACGGGAATAACAAAAAGTATTGACGAATTCTTCAACCCAAAACAAATAAACCCAATTGTAACAATCTTTCATCTATCGATAATCTTCTTATGGATAATTGGCTCCTATTGGATGTACTTCAGAGGTGGAGCTGAAAAATTAGTTGACCACCCAGGAATGATTACTCAAAAGGAAAAGGGAAATGAAAAATTTGAGATCATGAAAGTGAAGCTCTTTTGGGCACTTGGAATACTTGGTGGAATTTTTGGGATCTATATGATGCTCAACAAGGTGTAGGTTGAATAACCTTTGGCCAGGCCTCATATGGGCTGGAAAACGACAAAATTTTTTTTGGAAAACTTGATACTGATACTGGAAATTAAAGTAGCCGCGCTTCATTTGCAATACACAGAATAGTATGAAAAATATACTTATGAACATTCTTATCGGCACATTAATTTGGAGTTGCGGTCAACGGGGTGAATTGGGGCAAACGGAAACGAACTCACAACCGATGGAACAACAACAAAAGGAACTAACAGTTGGTGATCGGATTGAACTGTTTGGAGGATATGATGACGAACCTCGATACTTACAAAATCCTAAAACAAACTCAATAAAGGGGACAGTTTTAAAATTTATCGATTCTGAAAGAGAAGATAAATCTGCTGTTATTAAGCTTGATAATGAAATTGTCGGAGACTCAATTACCACTGACATTATCGTTATTACCGCTCGATATGAAAACCAGAATTGGTTAATAAATGGACCAGTACATATCGAGCTTCATTTGAAGGCACCTGAACTTCATATTAATATGCATGAACCCAAAGGTGAATGGATTGAATCGGCTGCATCCTACAAAATCCTATGAACGAGAACACCGTCATATCGTGGATTTTGTTAGCAACGTCGTATGCCACAGAAAAGGAGCCGGCAAACATTGAATCAATCTCACAAATTGCAGATGGAATAAACAAGGCCATTCCAACTCATAAGGAACTTCATGGATCTTTGTCTTGGCTTGCGAAAAACGGATTAGTTAAGAGAACAGGAAAGATGTATCACATGACGAATGAAGGTACTGCTTTAATAGCAAAGGCGAAATCTCGAACTAATAATATAATTCTGAACATTTGGGATGCATTGGCGACTGAAATAGAAAACACGAAAGAGAAATGAAATATGAATCAGCTTATCAAAATACCCGGAAATCATTGATTTATCGATGAATGAGATAAATTCAAATGATCTAAATAAAAGCTAATTACACTAGCTAGTATAAAACAAGAATGAATATACAAAAGAGAATACAGGGGGAATCATCTATATTAACAATCACACCAGGTTACAAACCTACAGGAATTGCCGTATTTGTCACGTTTATGCTTGCTGGCTTCGTGATTGTGTTTATTCAGTCAATTGACCAAATAATTAAAAGTGATTTCAATTTATTTTTTACCTTATTTTTAGGGCTCTTTTTCTGGGGAGCCTATCACACCTTCTTCAATTTTTACTGGGCAATTCTTGGATATGAGGTTATTGAAATCAATAATATCTTTATAAGACATACAAAATGTGTTTGGTTTTTAAAGGATTCAATAAAGTATAAAAAATCTAAACTCGGGGAATTCAAAATTGCAGATAACTCTAACTCATTTGGGTCCGCCGGAACAGCTATGTTTGGATTTTCAAATATTCACGTTCAATTTCTATATGGCCGTAAAAAGAAAATAATTGGAAAACAGATTGACAAGGAAGAAGCCGAGCAGATATTAACAGAACTTAAAAATAAACATTACGCCACTCAACATTTTGAATGAAATCAGAGCTTCGATTATTACCTTAAGAGTCAGGTGAAATTCAAATGAATCCCTAAGAAGAAATGCGACTAATAACAATATTTATACTTCTATCAGCTTGTGGATTTTCACAAAGCAATTCCAGTGACATCAAACTAGAATGTTTATCGTCTGATGAAGAACAAGTGTTAAATAGGATGATATCTGACTTTGAATCTCAATTGATACAAGAGTATGGTGAGACCGATTACGTCAGATTTCTAAATGACATGAAAGAATTTGCTCTCCCTCCTGAATTTTTTATTGACACAGACGGCATGGAATTTCTGCAGAGCATCAAGGAAAAGGAAGTGTTCAGTGAATTTTACATTTTAAGAGGTGATGAATATGTTATCAACTCAGCGGGTGCATTTAACAAATGCCTCAAAGAGATTAATGAGTCACCAGAATTAGTTGAAATAATCGAGACAACAGAGCTAATGGCTGTCAGCCCTGGAATTATTGCAGGTGCATTAACTGACACTTTCAGTCAGAATGAATTAAAATCAACAGCTACACGCTCCTACATTGTGGTAAACCTTTACTCACTTTTTGCATTAAATATTTATGACCGTTTTAAATAAACGCGCCCTGATATACCTTTCCGTGAACGGTAATTTAATCTGGGACAATGTTTGAGAAGAAAGTCATTTTGATACAGCTGGGAATTTTCACTGGTTTATTGCTCCTAATCTTTGGGACAATTTCTCTCATGAACAATGGGATAATTTCGAAGGACTATATTCACATTTTTTTCCCAACTGCGATGATCGGATCGGCAATACTTGGGTTCAAATTGATCGGAAAATATCAAAGGGGAAAAGTCTTTAGATCATTAATAGAAGGCAAATTATCAAAAGAAGGGTACGAATTTGTAAATGAGAGACCGTTGAACATGGGAGAAATCCTTGAAAATCTTGAATTTGCGCCGACAATATTGGTTAACGGGACACCGATTGATCGCTTCAATTATAAAGCTCGAAATGAGAGAATGGTACACGTTAGGACGGACCAGGGGCAAAGTTTTTTGCTTCATGTAGTAATTACTAAGACATGGAAGGACGAATTAAAATTGACAATAGTTAAGAAGAACAGGATTGATTATACTGTCTGAAGGTAATACTTATCTTGAATTTTCACTTTTGAAAAATCCGATTGATCAACATAATGAACTTCATAGGTCGAAGAAAAATGAAAGGAAATCGATCCTGATTTTTGTAGTTGTTATTTCCGTGGTATTGATTCCATTTTCAGTCCATAAGAACAGACTATTAAATGGTAATTGTCTGATTACCGTTGGTAGAGTAACAAAAGTAAATCCAGCCAAAATCCATTATGACTTCGAGTTTGACGGAAAAACTTATTACAGTGAATATGATTATAGCAAAGGAAAACACCTACCCCGCAAAAAAGGGGACCTGTTAATTATACAGGTTAGCAAAATCAAACCTAAATACAATTTTGTGATAAGTAAATACTCAAATATAAATAAGGAAAGACAATATGGTCAGGTAGTGAAAGATGTCCCACAAGTTAAGACAAGCTGGTGGCGCATATTCCTTTTTTAAAAGACTTGGCCTAATATCAACGAAACGAGTTGGCGGGCTACCCATGGATTGTCCTTTTTACAATTTTCGGGTGGCTCATGTGTAATAAGGCATCAAAGCACCGGTGCTAAATTACAGCCAAATCCTTCAGGCCGCATATTATAATCGTCTATGAGATTCAATTATAAAATCAATTTCCCATCATTAATACTTTTAACAGTATTGTTTTGCTTTTCGTGCACTCCAAACCATACAGCGACCATTATTATAAATGACACCTCGAAACCTTTGGAGGAAGAAGTCTTAGTAGAGATCAGGGAAGACGAATTTGTTGACAAACTACATCTACATATTATCGGTTATATTAATGCCACCGCAAAAGTTGAACCTTACTATTTTATACCACCTGGCAAGGTAGATACAACTATTCGAAGCGGTGATTGGTACTCACCTGATTATATATTTCAATACAATCCAATGAATGTAACCAAAGGATCATTGGAAGTAGTAATTGAATTTATTACTTACTAAAAACATGCCGGATCAAATGAGCAGAGAGCTATAGCAGTCTTACCATACAAATGTTTTTATCAATGCCAGTTTTTGTTAATTTCACCCGCTAACCCCCTCAATATGAAAAAATTATTCCCTTTGTTATTTTTAACCGTTGTTGTTATCGGATGTAATACGCCCACCCCTCAGGACAGTTCAATCGCCGACAACATCGACTCGCTGATGAATTTCTCCCATGAAAATGGCCTGTTCAACGGAACGATACTGGTTTCTCAGAATAACAACATCGCTTACAGAAACGCTTTTGGATATGCTGATTTTGATAATAGCGAGCTGTTAAAGCCTGAATCTTCCTTTTACCTGGCATCAGTTTCAAAACAGTTTACCGCCATGGCCATTATGATTCTGAAAGAAAAAGGAAAGCTATCCTATGAGGATAAACTTTCTGATTATTTTCCTGATTTTCCTGACTACGCAGATAAGATTACGATCAGACACATGTTGACGCACACGTCGGGAATCCCTGACTATTTCAGACTAGGTGCCTACGAACCTGGTGTAAAAAATGATGACGTTTATAAGGTTCTGATCGAACAGGAAGAATTAGACTTTGAACCCGGAACTCAATATTCCTACAGTAATGGCGGTTATGTTATGCTCTCTATGATCGTAGAAAAGGCTAGCGGGGAACCGTTTCACGAGTTTATGAAAACGAATGTTTTTACTCCGTTGGAAATGAATCAATCCCTCGTTTATGATCTGTCGGAACCCGCGGTAAATAACAGAGCTGTTGGGTACAATGCAGCCGGAGAATTGGATGACTATGACATTTTTACAACAGGGGATGGCGGTATCTATTCCAACATCGACGATTTATTTAAATGGGACCAGGGGTTAAAGGAATACAAACTGGTTTCCATGGAAACGATGAATGAAGCGTTTCAGCCTTATATTCTCACTTCCGGAGATACATCGAACTATGGATTTGGCTGGGGAATCAATCAAAAGAAACATTTTGTACAACATTCCGGGGGATTATCCGGGTACAGAACCTACATCAGACGGTACCTGGATACGGGTAATGCGTTCATACTGTTGACAAATAAAGGCAATTCGTTCGCGATGCAGGAGATCAATACCGCGCTGGATAATATTCTGGCGAAAGAGGACTTCGAACTACCGGAAATTCCGTTGGCCATTCAGATTTCCGCACTCATTGAAAGTGAAGGAATTGACAAGGCGGTCGAAGAAATGAAGAATCGTTATGCAGATAAAGCTGATAGAAATGAATACGATGAGCAAGGCATTAATACGTTAGGATATACCTACCTCCGGGATGATGACATTCAAACTGCTTTAAAATTATTCAAACTGAATACGGAATTAAGGCCAAATTCAGGTAATGCCTATGATAGTTATGCAGAAGGGCTATTGGTTAGCGGGGACACCACCGGATCAATTGAAAATTATAAAGTTTCGGTGACAATGAATCCAAATAATCAAAATGGTATCGACGTGCTGGAATCATTAGGTGTTGATACAAGTAATTTAGTTCCTGAAATCAAACTTTCTGAAGAACAACTTAATGCCTTTGTCGGCAACTACGAATTGGATGCTGACTTCATTTTACAGATTCTGAGTGAAGACGATCAACTATTTATTCATCCAACCGGACAAAACAAAAGTGAGCTGTTTGCTTCCTCAGAATCCAAATTTTACAGTAAGATCGTTGATGCACAGATCACCTTCAATAAGGATGCATCCGGCAAAGTTGTTAGCCTCACATTACACCAGGGAGGGGATTATGAGGCGCCGAAGATGAGTGAGTGACGATAACGTTTCAAACTCTAATAAATGGGGCTAATTGACGGTAAAATAATGGATGAAAAACGCTAAAGAGGGTGAATCTACAGCCTAAAGTGAAATGAATTTAGAAGATATAGTACTGATCAGTGAACTGTTCGCTTCCATAGCGGTAGTGATTACATTGGTTTACCTGTCGAAACAGGTAAAGCAGAATACGCGTGTGAGCCGGGCAGCCGCAAGGCATTCCCTATCGGAATTCGCATTGGAATTGTCAAAATTCAGGGCAGAACACGCCGACCGCTGGGCAAAAGTAAACCAGCAGGAGGATTTAAGTCCGGGTGATATAGAATTCAGAAATTGGAATCATATGATGTTATTGCTCCATGCGGAAACCTATTTTCATCAGCATAAACTGGATCTAATGCCCGACAATCATTGGGATAACTACGCTAAATTTGTCGGCGCAGCACTGGACACGCCTGGTTTTGAAGCCTATTGGAATGAAGTGGGCTTCGCTTTTTCCGAGGATTTTTCACGCTGGATGAACAGGTTATTTACTGATCACAACAGCAAAAAATGACGAATGCAAAACGGTATAATTTTTTACTTTGATTGTAAAGGATTTTATGCCAACTATAATTAAAACAAAAACGCTATGACGTGAATACTTTGTGTTTCTGAAATGTGGGGTAAGGCAGACACAAAATAACAGGCGGTAAATAATAGCCAATTCCATTGCCCACTTTTAAGAAACGCCTAAGAATTAAACTGACTGATATGAAAAAAATATTGTTAATCCTTTATTTAGTTTTTCTGTCTTCACTGACAGTTGGACAAGAGAAAAGAGTTATATCGAGGATTGATTCAACAAATGCCCCTGAATTAGTACTTATTCAAGAACTGACAGTAAAAGCACCAATCGATTCGGTTTGGAATGCATACACAACAAAAAAAGGTTGGGAAAAATGGGCTGTACCCATCGCAGAAGTTGATTTAAAAGTTGGTGGATTTATTAAAACAAATTACAATGAACGAGGAAAAATTGGAGATAGTACTACAATCGTTACTCACATTATAAATTATGTACCCAAAAAACTTCTAACTCTGCAAGCTGAAATAACTGATAATTTCCCTGAATTTATGAAAGAAGACGCTGGGGATTTTTACAATGTTATATATTTTGATGACTTAAAAAATGGACATACCCATATAAAATCATTCGGAATTGGATATAAGAACAATCCAAAATATATTTCATTAATGAATTATTTCATTCCAGCAAATGAAAAGACCTTAATGAACTTAATTGCTTACCTGGAAAAGACATCAAAAAAATAATAGGCTGGTAAGCACATCAAGATTTACTTCAAATCACTATTCATTGGCTTTCAAGGCCCGAAGAAGGTTTTCCCCTAATATCTTCTTAATCTCTGCCTCGGAGTAATCTCTATTTAGTAATTCCCTTGTAATTAGCGGGAAGTCTGAAACATCATTCAACTGTCCCGGGTTGATCGTAATTCCATCAAAGTCTGATCCCAGCCCGACATGGTCAACCCCAACCAACTTTACTACATAATCAATGTGATCAATCAATTTGGATAGCGGAGGTCTCATGGCATTCGCTTCATCCTCATATTTGTGATAAAGGTGATATTCCACCATCCATTCATCATCATTGAATACTTCCATAAGGGAATCAGACTCATCCTTATGTCGTTCAAAAAATGCTTTTTCTTTTTCCGAAAAAGTCGGATCAATGTACCCCGGATAGAAATTTATCATCACGACTCCTTCGTTTTCGGCAATAGCCCTGATCTGATCATCTTTCAGGTTTCTGTGCCACTCACAGATGCTATAAACTGAACTATGTGATGCGATGACCGGCTTGGTAGTAGTCTCCATCACATCCCAAAATGTTTGCTCGCCCACATGACTGATATCCACCAGCATCCCTAATTCATTCATCTTATTCACGACCTGTCTTCCAAAATCAGTCAGCCCCTTCCGTGGAAAATCTACCTCCGGTTGTTCATCGTACGAGCTGGTTGCCCATGAAGTCGAATTGTTCCATGTCAGCGTCATGTATCTTGCCCCACGGTCATACAAGGTTGCCAGTTTGTTCAGATCATCTTCTATCATATGTCCGCCCTCGACACCCATCATGGCAATTGCCTTTTTCTCATCAAGTGCGGCGAGTAATTCATCACTATTTCTAGCAATGGTCAAACGATCAGCATTGCGTGAAGTAATCGCTTCGAGAGAGTCAATCTGCCTCATGGCCATGTTAAAAGGATCCACCTGGCTTCCCGGACACCATACGGAGAAGAATTGTACGTCTAGTCCGCCCTTAACCTGTCTGTCTGAATCAATGTGTGTGATTCCCTTCAGATCCGAATTGAAATCAAAAGATTGATCATCCAGGTAATTGTGAAACACATTATCAACTACCAAAAACAAAAAGTCATTGTGACCATCCATCACAATGGCCTCCTCATGAATTTGCTGATAGGACTTTTCATTCTTGGAGGGAATGTCGTTGGTTCCTTTGTCGGAGCATGAAACAGAAATCAGAAGAAGAAATGAAAAAATAAGGCTGAAGATTCTGTTCATAGTATCAAGTGAGTTTCATTCAAAGGCATCAAATTATGGCCAATTCCGTAAGCTATAGTGAAAGTATTAATTTAAGATCGTGAAAATCCCCGTAAACAGCCTCATCGTTCTGATCCTTATTGGGATTATGACTTTTTATGCCGGCTGTTCAGATTCAAATGAATTTCAGTCTTGTGATGCATCATCATTGATTTCAAAAGCAGATAACATTTGTTTGTCTATGGAGCATGGCAAACTCAACGCTTCACAAGTTGAACTAATTGAACAGATGATAAAATCCGGAATTGACGTAATCTTGAATCTTATGCCGGTCGATGACATAAAGATCAGAATTGTGGATAATCCGGCACTTGTCATCCCTGAAATCGGTATGGGAGGTTATAATCCGAATCCGAACGAGGTTATACTTTCTGTCAATGCCGACTTCGTTGACCTCGAAAATACCCTGGAACAGCATTTCATTCCTCAGCTGGCGCATGAAATTCATCATGCGAAGAGGAGAAGGTCTGTCGGTTATGGGAATACATTGCTTCAGGCGGTTGTATCGGAAGGATTGGCTGATCACTTTTCTATTGAAGTATCCGCGATTGCGCCTCCGCCATGGTCCGTTGCACTGAGCGGTGACGAACTTCAAAACTGGATTAATGAAGCAGGCAATTCATGGAACCAGCAACCTTACAATCACAGTGCCTGGTTTGTGGGCACAAGCCCTGATATTCCAAGGTGGGCAGGATATTCCATCGGGTTTGAGCTGGTAAAAAACTTCCTGTCAGATAATCCCAACAGATCTCCTTCGGATCTGCACAATGAACCGGCAAGTTCTTTCGAACCTGAGTAACTACGATGATTTTAAAATTTATACCGAGATGAAAGAAGAAACGATACAGACACTTCATCCTGTTGCAGGCAAAACAAACAAGCGAATTTCACTTAAGAAGTACGAAACCATCCGTGAAAACCTGCTATCGATCCTGGCAAACACTGAGCTAACCCACACGGAGCTTATGGAAGAGTTGTATTCACGCGTTAAAGATACTTTTGAAGGAGGTGTTCAGTGGTACGGCGAAACCGTGAAACTTGACCTGGAAGCGAGGAAGATCATTGAACGTACAAAAACGAAACCTGAGAAATATAGAATCATTTAAACAACACACTGTTAACTACAGCCAATGATTTAATCACCAATTGTAATAAAGTTGACCATCCACCTCCTTGACTGCAACGATTTTTTTTACGATTTTCAGCAGTACCCGGAATGAAAAAAGATGCTTTCAACAAGCAACATGTTCTTTCCGGATTGAAAATCTGAACACAAAAGGCATTTGAGTGTTTTCAAAATTAGCGGTCCTGACCGCTGACACCCTTTAAAATTTAGTAACCACCAAACTAAACAATCATGAAGAAAAGTATTCTGATCGTGTTTCTGCTCGGTTTTATGAATGCCATCGCGCAGGACAAACCGAATATCCTGGTAATTATGGTTGATGATGTCGCGCCTAATTCCCTGAGCTGTTATTCATTAGGCATGCAATATCCCACGCCAAACATAGACAGGATTGCCAAAGAAGGAGTTCTTTTTACCGACCATTACTCACAACCGAGCTGTACAGCCGGCAGGGCCGCATTTGTTACCGGGCAAAAACCGGTAAGAACAGGGCTTACTACTGTTGGTCAGCCAGGCAATCCCCTGGGACTGAAAAAAGAAGATCCGACCATCGCAGAATTATTGAAACCCCTGGGTTATATGACTGCGCAATTCGGAAAAAATCACCTGGGTGATAGAAATGAACACCTGCCAACAGTCCATGGTTTTGATGAGTTTTTTGGCAACCTCTATCATTTGAATGTTTCCGAAGAACCGGAGCAGGCTGATTATCCGAAGAGCAAAGAGTTTGCAGAGAAATATGGTCCGCGTGGAATCATTGAATCGTATGCAACCAACACCTTTGACAATACAGAAGATCCGCGATTTGGTGTAATTGGAAAACAAAAAGTCACAGACATCGGTCCGTTAACTTCGGAGCGAATGAAAACTTTTGATGAAGAGCTTGTGGCAAAAAGCAAAGACTTCATGAAGCGCGCAAAAGATGCGGATAAGCCTTTCTTTATATGGCATGCCACGAGTCGCATGCATGTGTATACCCGGCTAAAGGAAGAATCTGAAAATCTGGCTACAGGAATTAGTACAGACATGGATTTATTCGGCCACGGCTTGATGGAACATGACGGTCATGTCGGAGAACTGCTCGACTATCTCGATGAATTAGGGCTGGATGAAAATACAATTGTAATATACACTACAGATAATGGCCCCGAACAGAGTACCTTCCCTCATGCAGGGGTCACCATGTTCAGAGGAGAAAAAATGACGACCTATGAAGGAGGCCTGCGTTCTCCATTTATGGTAAGATGGCCGGGTAAAATCCCTGCCGGTTTGATCAGAAACGGAATCTCTGCACATGAAGACGTACTGCCCACACTCATGGCCGCCGTTGGAAATGAAAACATTAAAGATGAATTAAAAAAAGGCAAAAAGGTTGGAGATATGACCTACAAGGTATATATCGACGGATACAATAACCTGGATTACTGGACCGGAAAAACTGATGTATCTGCCCGAAATCATTTCTTCTACTATTACGAAAGCAGCTTGACCGCAATGCGCGTAGGTCCGTGGAAGATGCATTTCGCTACCAAAGAGCGATACTTTGACGATATGGTCTTCCATACCATGCCTCAATTATTTAATTTAAGGAAAGACCCTTTCGAAAAGTATGATGATATCACCGGATTTCACCTGATTATGGAAAAATCATGGGTGATGCAGCCAGCCATTGGAATTCTAAATGACCATTTGATGACATTCCAGGAATTTCCCCCTCGCCAGGCTGCTGCTTCTTTAGATATCAATAAGGCAATAGACAAAATTTTGAAAGCAGGAGCAAGACAATAAACCCGCAGAAAAAACGGCGAGTTAGAACAGCTGTAATACCTTGATTGCTATGGATTTTATGACGAATTTGACCGTTCCGAGTTAAAATCCATAGCATTATGAAAAGAGGTATTATTTGTTCGACCGTTCTGGTTTTCTTTTTCTCAACCAGTGTTTTTTCACAACATAAGTCTGACTTATCACTTAAAGAATCTTTCAATTATGGAAAGTCGGTAGCCGTATTCGGTGGTTCCGTTTCTGTGATTCCCCCAAGCGACAGCGCAAAGATCTTATGGGAGAAATACCTGGGAATGACCATTACCAATTATGGGGTTCCCGGCGCAGGATTTTCTTCATTACAGGGAAAATCTCTTCAGCAACAGGTTGATGAAGCAGGCGTGTTTGATATTTATATCCTATGGGCATCAACCAACGATTATACCAATAAAAGGCAGATTGGGGCCTATACTGATTATACGGAATTTGACAGTTACGACGAGGCAAAACTGATTACCCAGGCCGGGGGGATCAATTACTGCATCAAAAAAATATATGAAATCAATCCCCATGCCCAAATTTACTTTTTCACATCAAGTAAAGCATTCAACGACAGGGGCGCATATGATCCTTTTTACGATTATGGGATGGTGGAATATGTTGATATGCAAAAAATGATCTGTGAACTTCACGGCATACCCTATCTTGATCAGTTTACATTAGGAGGCTACAATATTTTCAATAAGGATCTATATTATCGGGATCCCATTCATATGAATGTCGCAGGCTACAAAAAGTTGGGTGAATTACAGGTGTCATTCTTAGCCTTTCCTTAATCAAATTGGCCGAATCCAACTGGCAGATAGGCTAGAATGCAAAAATATGATACAATTTTTCAAACGAATTCGACTGAATCTGCTTATGGAAAATAAAACAGGAAGGCCGGCTGCCCGGTATTTGAAATATGCTCTTGGAGAAATATTATTGGTAGTCATTGGAATTCTGTTCGCGTTACAGGTTAATAACTGGAATGAGGAAAGGAAAGACAGGGTAAAGGAACAAATTCTGCTAAAACAGCTGCAGGAAGATTATCAGTCCAATCTCACACAATTAGAATCAAAAATGGAGACCAGGGAAAAGATTCTAATATCGGCAGTTCGACTATTAGAAGCCTTTGACCAACCTGACGGAGTTGTTCGTGATAGCATAATAAAAGACCTCGCTTACATACATCACGACCCAACGTTCGATCCCATTCAGAATAATTTAACCGGTTCAGGAAATTTAAGACTGATTAGCGATGAACGACTAAAACGTTTATTGTCAAATTGGCCGTCAGATGTAGTGGGAGTCCGGGAAATTGAAGTCACATGGACTAATACTGTCAATGGGCAAAATCAGGTAGTATTGTCAGAATTAGGGTTGGGCAGAGATATTTCCAATAGTTTTATCAACGATTCCGAACATCTTTGGCTATTGGATAACAACCCCAACTCCTACAAGATCGAAATTGGAACTTCAAAACTGGGTTCAGACCTGAATGAAATTTTAACAAGCAGAAAGCTGGAATCTTTAGTTACCAGAGCGATTACCTTAAATAAAGCTGCAAATGTGCAATCTGAGGCTTTAAAGATCAGAATCCAGGAGATTCTTAATCTGATAAGCACCGAAATAAAATAGTAAGAACCAACCCCGGAAATCCCATCGGGATTGCAACCTGGTGTGTTTAGTTTATGCACTTTATCAGAACCAATCGATGATTAAATTCTTTAGAAAAATACGATACGACTTAATGGAAAAAACCAATAACGGAAATCCTGCCGGCCAGGCAGGCAGGTATATGAAATATGCCATCGGAGAAATAATACTTGTAGTAATAGGCATTCTCATTGCGCTACAGATCAACACCTGGAATCAAAACAGGATCGAGAGAAACGAAGAGCGGGAAATAATCACAAAGCTTCACAAAGACTTTAAGGAGAACAAAATGATCATACAGGGCTTCATTCAAACCAACAAAGATGAAATGAATGCCCAGATGGTACTGATGGATTTGATCGGTGCATCCAGCGAGGAACTGTCAAAATACAATTTAGACAGTTTATTCTATGTTTCTTTTGGTGCCAATGAACTGGCCTTTGCCGACAATACACTTAAAAACATCATGCAAAGTGGCCAATTAGCGCTGCTTAAAAATGAAGAAATCAATGCGCTGTTGTATAAATGGAATGTATTATCGGAGATCAGGAAAATCAGAATGGAGAAGTTGGATACATGGGTTAATGACAAGTTCATCCCGTATTTATTGTCCAAAATATCATTTAAGCAAATGGATGTAGCCGACAATTTACCATGGAGCGGTAAGTCCAACGTTAAACCCGAATATTATCCGTTGTTCCAGGAAGTGGAGTTTGAAAATTTCCTGGATAATAACCTATGGTTTCATCAGCAAATACTGGAAAGATGTGATGAAACAGAGATGCTGATCGATGAAATTATTAATGCGACAAAATAAATTTGCCGGAATGATAAAATTCTTAAGAAACATTCGAAGACAACTATTATCGGAAAATCCAGAATAAATTTTGTGATATGGACGTCCAGATTGACATCACCCAAAACATAAAAGATCAGTTTGACCGATATTTTAACCTGACGAAAACTAAAACCGGATTTCGGCCGAATCCGGCTATTATTGATGGTGAAATGGAGTACGTCGAATTCCCTGGTGAACTGGAGTTTTACTACTTTCATCAATCCCAATTCAGGGTTCCGGTCAATATGAAATCTGTCAACCCGCCGGATACAAATTGGTTTCTGATTCACATTAATTTGTCCAACGTTAAGCAGGAAAAAAAAGTAGGAGACGAAACCATTGAATTTTTAAGATACTCACCTATCGGCATTTTGCTGTATGGCCCTGATCTGGAAATTATCACTCCCATTCCTCCGAATGTTGATTCGGAATTGGCTTCCATACATTTCAGTGATACATTTCTGAAATCTTATTTTGAGGACTGGGAAAGCATAATAGACAGGGATAAGAGTTTGGTATATGAAGACCTGGATCCCGTACTGGAAAGCAAGCTGTCAGTTGCCCTTTCTGCCATGAACAATAAAATTAAATGCCACGGGCTTCTGCTTGATTTCATGCAGCACTTTTTCGATAAACTTAGAAGTCACCAAAAAGGTGTCAATCCTGGAAAACTTCACCCTGAGGATCTCCGGAGGATCTTTCAAATATCAACGAAATTACGAAATCCCACTACCCCGCAGATTCCCACACTTACAGAGCTTGCGAACACAGCCAATATGGGAAAATCAAAATTTAAGGCTTCGTTTAAACAGGTATTTGGTCTTCCCCCCATCGAATATCATAATCGTGTTAGAATGGAATATGCCAGGACAGAAATTCAGAACAAAGGTAAAAGTCCGACCGAAGTAAGTTATATACTGGGCTATTCCCACCCTTCAAACTTCACAAAGGCATATAAAAAATATTTTGGGGTGCTTCCTTCAGAGTCGAATTGATGTTTTCGTCCAATTGCACTAATCAAGCGGCTTTTGGCATTAATGCATGATAGTCCGTGTGCCATAGTTTGCATAAAAAAAGACGATCATGAGAAAAATAGTATTAATAGTGACTATCTGCCTGAGCACACAGGTGATTCATTCACAAAACAGCACCAATTCCCAAAATAGTCCTGAAGCCAACAAGGCGATTGCACGGGCATTTTACGAAGATTTGTGGTTCTCTAACAACACAGAGAATTATAAAAAATATGTTGCGGATCAATATGTGGTTCATGACATTGGTGATCGAAAAGGAATTACCGAAGCTGCCATTGAGCAAAAAAATATTGCCGATTTCTTCTGGGAGAATGGAGAGCTTGGTGGTAAAATTAATTACCAGGTCGCGGAAGGTAATTTAGTTGTCACGCATTGGACTTCCTCGTTTGACAACCCAAAAACATTGTTAGGTCGTTTCATACTTGGTACTACAAAACCATTCAACATTATCAATGTATTCAGGATTGAAGATGGTAAAATCGTTGAATTCTGGAATCACAGGCATGATATTGAAACTCCTCAAACACTAAGATTTGTATTTCAAGGCCTGCTTTTAGGGCTGGTCATTGCCTTGATTCCAACTTTCCTGTTCCTTAGAACAAGAAAGCAATTGAGAAAGGCATTGAATTCTTAAGATCCGGATGCCAGTGTTTAAAGTGAAATAAATTAATCCTTAAGGTATTATTTCCTAATACCTTAGGGATTCAGATGAGGAACCTGAAATGAAAGTACTGATCAGGCAAAATTTAACAATTAAATAAAGGCCTGAATCAAATACTGTTATTTCTTTTAAGCACTTTTATTCCACGAGGAGAATCAGTGGTTAACGCATTTTATTGAATCTCTTTAATTATATCCTGCTGCTCGATGAAAAAAATAATACTGATCGCGTTCTTTGTCCTTGCAAACAGCTTGCTTGAATCCTGTATTCAAAAAGAAGATACATTATGTTACCAGCTGGACTTTTCCTCCATCAGGAACTATTCGCTTAACAATAACAGTACAGTCGGTTCCGGGGAAACAGTAACAGCTAATGAATACGCACTTTTGCTGGATACAAATAGCAGTGGTAATTATTGTCTCCAAAAAACCAATTTCGGCGGAAATTTGAGAGCTGATTTAGCCTATTCACTAACAGATAAAATAAAAACCGTTTCGATAAGAAGTAACGCCGATCTAAACTCAACCTATCCGGCTGGAAGTGAATTGAAGAACTTGTTCATTCCGATATCCGTGGCCCCGGGCTGCCTGGATGCATCGGATTGCGCTTACAATTATTACAATGAATCCCTGATTCAATCACTTGAAGAAGCACTTAATGGCTTCATGGGAGAAAGTATTTTTCTTGATAGCAGATCTGAAAGCGAATCCAGCCTTTATCTATTTGCCCTCAAAACAAACGAGGTAATTACACCGAACCAGCATCAAATCACGGTGAAGATAGAGTTTCAAAGCGGAAAATCATTCGAATTTATTACCGAACAAATCGCCCTGAACTAGGGTAAGGTTGAACATGCCCCACGAACCCCCTTTTCAGGGGTAAAATATGCCCTGGTACGGACAACCGAAAATTCCGATCAGAAAATTATTGGCTGGAAAAATATGGGCAATCCAACTGCTCCCCCAAACAAATCAAAACTAATGTTCGATTAATATCAGTCCACCCCAAACCCCTGATTGTGGGGAAAATACTTCTCCCAACGGACAATTGAAAATGATCATCCATCCCGTCATACGCGGGTCGATACCATTTTACCGCCTTAAATACTATTGAATAATCAGATCGATTCCACTTCCGCCTCAGGAGCGATCTTGCGGATCAATCCCTGCAGGACTTTCCCCGGCCCGCATTCGATGAATTTTGTGGCACCGTCCTCCACCATCTTTTGAACCGATTGCGTCCAGCGTACGGGGGCAGTGAGCTGTATGATCAGCTGTTCCCGGATTGCCGCCACATCGGTAGACGGCAGGGCATTGGCATTCTGATATACAGGGCATATAGGCGTATTGAATGTTGTCGACTCAATCGCTGCCGCAAGCTCGGCACGTGCCGGCTCCATCAAGGGCGAATGAAACGCTCCGCCTACTGGTAATGGCAACGCCCGCTTTGCACCCGCTTCCTTCATCTTTTCGCAGGCAATCTCGATGCCCGCATTGGAACCGGAAATTACCAGCTGACCCGGGCAGTTATAGTTGGCCGCCACTACAACCTCATCAATACCCGCGCAAACGTCCTCCACAACCTTATCGTCCAGTCCCAGGATTGCTGCCATCGTAGACGGATTGATCTCACAGGCCTTTTGCATCGCCAGCGCACGCTGAAAAACAAGCTTCAGCCCATCCTCAAAATCAAGGGTCTTATTTGCCACAAGTGCGGAAAATTCACCAAGTGAATGACCCGCCACCATGTCAGGGGCGAAATTATCGGAGGTTAATGCCAGGATTACAGAATGAAGAAAGATTGCAGGCTGTGTAACTTTGGTTTGTTTCAGCTCTTCAGCCGTACCCTCAAACATGATATCCGTGATCCGGAAACCGAGGATTTCATTAGCGCGCTCAAAAAGTGCGCGTGCCTGTTCATTTTGCTCGTAAAGATCTTTCCCCATACCGGGAAACTGGGCACCCTGGCCCGGAAATACATATGCTGTCATGTTACGGTGTTTTTTCTGATGGGCGCAAAGTTAGGGATTTCCAATGCTAACCAAAAAACATTATGCATCCTGATTGCTCAACCTTTTCAGACAAATCGACCTTTCAGCTCCGGTGTGGGCATCCTGCATACATCACGCTTTCCAAACCAGCGATATCGGTTTCGCGCGACCCAGCGGTAAACGGCATCCCGGAATCCACGGGGGAACACTTTGAACGCCTTAAAAGCTGGCCAAACTCCCCCCATCAGACCTGCAATCTCCAGCACTGCGTCACTCTCGGAAAATACCCGTCCGTCACCGGTAAGCAATACAACACTTTCAGGATCATCTCCGGTAATGATATCAGGATAAGCCGCCAGCAATTCACGGGCAGCGTCCGACTGCAGCGAGGAAAATTTGAATAATCCCTTGCGGTCCCGGTCAATGATAAAATTTACAAAGCCGTTGCAAAGGTTGCATACACCGTCGAAGAATATGATAGGTGAACCGTTTCTGTTTAACGAAGGATCTGGACCCATCCCTTTATCGTCTGTTTGGCAGTTGAAGGATCAACAACATCGAATGTCACTTCCGCCTGGTAGTAATATACTCCGGAGGCTACCTCGTTGCCGTTATCACCAACACCATCCCAATCAATATAAATTGAATTGGAATTTTCGTCGGTCCGCTCTGAAGGACCAAAACCAGTGTAGGTATAAACAACTCCTCCCCAACGGTTATAGATCGTAAGATCTACACGTCGCACAAACCGGGCACATTTGGAGGCATCGATATCGCCGCATTTTCCAAAGCCTGATTCATCCACTCCACCACGGTCATGATAGGCGCTGAAGACATCATTACAACCGTCACCGTTTGGAGTGAACACGTTCGGAAGTTCATAGTACGGACAATTATCCACGCATACTTCTTCACTGAATTCACCAACATTATTCGAACGGTCTATCGCACGGACCTTATAACATCCCTTGAAGGACGTTAACAACTGCCCGTTCTCATCCCGGTCGTGTATAAATGAAGTGGTTGGCGAAGTTCCGACCAAACGATATTCACTTTCGGTATCCGGTTTGTACCAGATCTCGTAGGTGCGAATATCATTCTGACAGTCGCTGCCGAAATCCGTATCCCAGGTGAGCTCATTACTGAAATTGTCAAAATTACAGGAAGCGGTAGCCAGGAATTCCTCGCATGAAGGATTATTCACCGTAATCAACGGAGCACATGGCGGAATTGAATCGCTGGGCTGCGTACAGGTGATCTGTGAATAGTTGAGTAAGGGAGTTGTGATATTTGGATTACCATACGTTCCCTTTGTAAGCACCCTGTAGCAATACAGCAGATTATTGTCAAGCGGACCGGCATCAAGATACCGGAACCCGTTCCCGTTCACATCCACCCTTGCGATCAATACAAGGTCTTCTTCCGAATCTCCTTCAAAACCGCGATACACCAGGTGTTCGGAGCCTGGAGGGGAAGAAATTACATTGGACCAGGGTACCTGAGCATTCCAGTTGAGTTCAATCTCCTGGAATAAGGGTGTTGGATCAAGGCGAACCGTCGAGGCCTGCTCGGAGAAAAGCGGATCATTGCTTCCACCCGGTCCGTTCGGTATTTCAAGACGTATCCGGTAATTATAGATCAGGTCCCGGGTATTCAATCCCGTATCACGAATACCAAGGCTGTCGGTAGTAGCACTATTAACCGTCACGGTTGCCACCTCTGTAAATCCGCCTGTGTTATTCGCGCCTTCATTCCGTTCAATGATATAACGGTATGGATGCGGATAAACATTCGGATCAAGATCCTGCGGGAATGGCTCTCTCCATCCTACAATAATTTCACCATCGGTCGTGCCGGTCTTATCGATCGACACGTGGGTAATGACCGGCTTGTCTGCCGGAACAAATTCATAACATACCTCATCAGAAACGATACTCCTGGGGGCACCCGCCGTAGGGAAGACCGCAACGATCCTGTAGCAATATTTCGCTGCCGCAACGAGGTTATTGTCCTTGAAGCTCGTTGCATCAATCGGTGCTGTACCGATCAGCTCATAGCCTGCATCTTCCCTGATTCCGGTCTCACATTCGTCAGGCATATACGGATTGGAATCTATCCTCCTCCAGATCTCGAAATTACTGGCGATATCCCTGCCCAGGTTATCCTGGCATATTTGATTGTAACGATCCCAGTTCAACAGCAGTCCCTGACCATCCTGCGTAACGCCCGTTACTTCGGGACTCGGTCCGACAACGGTGATATTCCATGTCGCAAAACTCACCAGGCTGGGCTGTTTGATCGGCGGACTGCCTGTTCTCGGAGGCTTATCGGTAATCTTGAAAATTACCTGGTATGCATTCGTACGAACATCCGCACAGGTAGTCTGCCACTGGAAATTCAATTTCGCCCCGTTGGGCTCCACAGTCTGGAACCTCGCCGGGTTTGGCGAATACGATACATTTCCGTTATTGAGAATTTCACTGAAAACCTCGATTTTAACGCTATCGAAATCGGGGTCAAATCCCAAAATTTCGGCATCGATCAGGGTTCCGGCTTCTACGCATATATCATCAGGAATTTCAAGCTCAGGACGCTCATTATCGCAATCCTCCACGATGATCTGCATGTCCCGGGTTACATAACCGAGCTGCACGTATTCACCATCCAGTTTTCTGTATTCCTTCACTATGAAGGCAACCGTATATTCCCCCGTAATGGTCGGGGCATTCCATTCAAGCTCACCCGTTATGGGGTCAATTGAAAAGGTGGCAGCACCGGTTTCATCCTCGTTGCTATCGCTCAGATCGGCAGGGTTCGTCCAGTTGTCAACATTGGTATCTTTTTCTTTCTTCGGAATCACCAGCTCAAACGCAATACTGTCGCCATCCGGATCGAAGGCGCCCGGATTGTGATAGAATGCCACTCCGGGACATGCCCTGTCAATAGGCGGGATCAGCAGCACAGGGCTATTATTGCAGCCTACAAACGGACTGATGATAATCTGTGTTTCCACATAGAAAGTCGTGTTCACCGAATTTCCGACGTTTACAATGTCGTCATTCCGGTTGGGCTCCAAATAGCCGATCTTATATACACCGGGCGAAGAATAGGTATATTCAATGGAGAATGAAGCAATTCCAACTTCCGGACCGAGATCTGGCCGCGTATCCTCCTCTATCGTAGGAAGAACGATAGGATCCGTTCCATCTCCAAAAAAGAGAAACCCGTCACCAAAATTGATATCGGAACCGGTATCGGTAAAAACGGTAATGGTAATTTTTACGGTAAGGCTTCCACAGCCATCCACTTTCTCTACGGTAATCTCACCGGCACGAAGGTGTGTTGCATAGGAAGATGTTGCTGAAATCAGGAAAATTCCCAACACCATTATGGCCCGCAGCCATCCGGAAAGCCTGCTGTATATCTTCAAATCAGGAAACAATGCTACTAATCTCGGTTATGTGAACATTAAATTTAAAGAATAAGTTACAATATTTGTCTAAAGTTTTGTTGCCTTGTTGACAAATCAATGAATTAACGAATTCTATACCCTGCTAGTATGCGAGTTATCGGAGATATCCCCCACGAACTATATAAAATAAGCCTTTTCGACTGGAATGGTAAATTTATCATCAAGATCGAAAGCGGTCCGTACGAACAATCCTTTAAGATTGATCAGATGGATATCAGTGAATCCGAGATTCCCGTTTTAATGGATACGGAGTTCATGAAGGGTGTAACCCGCCGTTTTCATGAAATGCACATGGATACTGTTTCCGCACAGGAAAGACTATTATAATATGTTTGTTGAAGGTTCGCCCGTAATCGCCCGATGCCCCCTTGGCCAGGCAAAAAACCCATCCTCAGAAGTCTTCCTTACCATGGGAGGTATAGTGGTACGTCAGGCTGGCGATAAAAAAGAAGTTTTTCCCCGGGAACAGATTAAAAATCTTATGATCCGTCATCGGATCCTCTGGCTTCCGCTTGTGATTGGAGGCATTATCACGCCCCTTGCCCTGGTGGCCCTCATAAAAACCTTCGGCGCGTTCTGGATATTACTTCTCATCGTACTCGCCGGCCTTTTTCTGATGTATTATGGCTATACGGGAACAGAAGCACTTACGGTATCAACAACAGTTAAGGATTATGATTTCTTCATTTCCAATACTTCCCCGCACCTGAAGGCTTTCGTTCAGTTTGCAGGCGCTCAGCTGCGAAATAATGATCCGCTGGTTTACCTCGCTGTGCCGGATGCTGAACTTCAGAAATTTATTACCGATGGTGTCATTCCCGAGGGCACCCAAATATTTCTGTCGCGTGCCGAAGCCCCGTTCGGACGTAAAATACTGGGAATGAACGCAAGGGAAAATGAAATTCATCTCAGGTTTGAGGTGCCTGAACCCTATACCCAGGCGACAGCCTATCTGCAAAAGTCATTGCCGGCCAACCTATTTCAAGAAGTTGAATAAAAACTACTTATATTTACTTCAAAGCGTTATAGTATGGCTGAGGCTTTGGTGGATAAACCTACACGAAATAAGAAATACAAACCGATCCTTCCGGGAACGGCAGACTGGCCGGTTGTGCGCCTCTCAAAAAACCGGAAGCAGTTTATTGAATATGTAGTTCAGACGACTGTAGACAGGATCATCGCCAACACAAAAGGAAAGGAGAAACTTCGTGAAGAACTGGAAACCACACTGTATCTCGAAAAACTCCGCATTAAGCAAAACCCCTGGAAAGTAGATCCGCCCGATGAGGGAAAATTCTGGTCGGAAGTAAAAAATGACCTCGTCGACCTTGTAGGCTCCCAGCATACGGAGGCAAAGGAACGCCTGATTCTGGAAAGGATCGTGTACCGGTACACAAATGAAATTGCCGGGAATTTCAAGCAAAGTCATTATAAGATGGCCCGTGAAATGGTCAAATTCGGGTTTGCCCGACTGCTGAATGCCACCCGGGTCAAGCGTTTCGGTGCATTTTTCAGAAATGAATACACTTTGCGTGACAAGATCCAGATCATCGGAAAGACAAAGCAGCTTCGAAAGCTGGCGAAAATCGGAACCGTGGTGATGGTGCCTACCCACTTCAGCAATCTTGATTCCATATTGATTGGATGGATCATACATTCACTCGGCCTCCCGGCCTTTATCTATGGTGCGGGACTGAACCTCTTCAATATTAAGATATTCGCATACTTTATGAACAGCCTGGGGGCATACAAGGTAGACCGAAGGAAGAAAAATCCTATTTACCTGGAAACCCTGAAAACCTATAGCATGCTGGCCCTTCAGGAAGGTGCGCACAGTCTTTTCTTCCCCGGCGGTACACGCTCCAGGTCGGGTAAAATTGAGACCCATCTGAAGCTGGGCTTATTGGGTACGGCTATGGAAGCCCAGCGTGGCCTGTACATGGAAAACACTGCAGGAAATCCGCGAAAAATATTCATTGTTCCCGTTACCCTTAACTACAATTTTGTACTTGAAGCACCCAGTCTGATCAAACAATACCTTGCCATGAAGGGCCAGGAACGTTTTTACATTGAAACGGATGAATTTTCCACATCCTATAAAATGACCAAATTCCTGTTCAAGTTCTTCGCCAAAGGATCGGACATATCGGTTTCTATTGGTCCTGGTCTTGACCTGCTTGGCAACCGCGTGGATAACAAGGGCAGAAGCATTGACGGGCAGGGACGATTTATTGACACCAGGGATTATTTCATGTCCGATGGGAAACTCACGGTTAACAGACAGCGGGAAGCCGAATACACACGGCAGCTGGCCGAGG
Organism: Cyclobacteriaceae bacterium; assembly: GCA_050289805.1. Lineage (GTDB taxonomy): Bacteria > Bacteroidota > Bacteroidia > Cytophagales > Cyclobacteriaceae > JAUILA01. The sequence goes on along the minus strand of JBNKGL010000001.1, from coordinate 299,921 downwards.
TGATTGTAAAGGAATATCATCGCATCAACCGTGTTTTTGCCAGCCACCTGGTGGCCTTTACCGCGTTTGTAATCTGGCGAAAACGATATAATAAACTGGATCTGTATGACTTTCTGAGGATTCCAGAGGAAGAGCTTTTCATCACCTACCAGGAATTCCGTGATGAATTCCAGCATTTGAGAAATGAAGTCTTTAAGCTTAAAAAAGAAGGCAAACTGAATATTGCCCCCCATCTGCGCGGCGACATCGACAAGGTAATTCGGTTTGGTATCGATAATGTCGGCATGTACCACGCCAAACGTCCCCTGATCTTCAATAAACAAGGCGACATCATAACGATGGACCTCACCACCCTGTATTATTATCACAACCGAATGGATGGCTATGACCTCGAATCAAAAGTATAATAAACCTGTAGCAGTCATTGGCGCAGGTAGTTTCGGTTCTGTAATTGCCAATCTTCTTGCTCCGCAATGTGAAGTCCTCCTCTATGCGAGAGATCCCGCTGTAATTGAAACCATTGCCGTTACGCGGGAGCATCGGGGACAGGCGCTGCACAGGAATATTACTCCCACCGGAGACCTGATGCACATCGCGAACAGCTGTGATGTTATATTTCCCATTGTCCCTTCATCTGCCTTCCGGCAGGTGATGCAACAACTTTCTCCCTACCTTCACCCCTATCATATCCTCATTCATGGCACCAAAGGCCTTGATATTAATCTTCCGGAGGGCATGACCCTGGAAAATGAAACGAAGCTCAGCCGGGAATATATCCGAACAATGAGTGAGGTAATTATGGAAGAAAGTGTTGTCGTTCGGGTGGGCTGCCTCGCCGGACCAAACCTGGCGGGTGAAATGGCTGACGGCCAGCCGGCCGCAACCGTGGTTGCCAGCAGATTCAAGGAAGTGATTGATATCGGGGAGCGATTGCTTCGCACCGATAACTTCCAGGTCTATGGCAATCATGACCTGATTGGAATTGAACTGGCCGGTGTACTGAAAAACATTATTGCCATTGCCTCAGGAGCCTTGAGCGGCCTTGGTCTGGGTGATAATGCCCTCGGACTGCTCATCAGCCGCGGAATGATTGAAATGATCTACCTGGGAAAGGCACTCGGAGGAAATGTGGAGGCTTTTCTTGGCCTGGCAGGAATAGGCGACCTGGTCACAACCTGCAGCAGTACCCTGAGCCGGAACTTCACTGTGGGGTACAGGCTTGCCCGTGGTGAAAAGCTTAATGAAATCATCACCTCGATGGAGGAAGTCGCCGAAGGGGTGAACACAATCTTCATCACCAAAAAACTCATCGCCCACTATAAATTAAGGGCTCCGATTACCGAAGCCCTTTATGATGTGTTATTTGAGGATATGCCCGCAGAGCGAGCCTTGCAATTTCTGATGCGTTACCCCTACAATGTCGATATAGATTTTATCTGATTACAGATTAGACCGGATTGCCTCTGCTGTTTTTGCCAGCTCTTCCCCGGAAGGATTCAGCTTCGGACGGGAAAAATTAATATCCCCCATTGAGTTCATTGGAATCAGGTGTACATGCGTATGCGGCACTTCCAGTCCGATGACTGAAATACCGATTCGAAGACAAGGTATCGCCTTCTCTATGGCCAGCCCTACTTTTCGGGCAAAAAGCATCATATCTCCAAGAGTCTTATCATCCAGGTCAAAAATATAGTCAACCTCCGTTTTGGGGATTACGAGGGTGTGGCCCATGACCAGCGGGTTGATATCCAGGATAGCAATAAACCGGTCATCCTCGGCGATGATATGCCCTGGAATTTCGCGATTTATGATCTTTGTGAAGATAGTTGCCATCAGACTCCGATTTCAATGACTTCAAATTCCATTTCACCACCCGGTGTCTGGATCTTGGTAGACTCGCCCGGCTTTTTACCCAGCAGGCCTTTTCCTATGGGTGATTGCAATGATATTTTTCCTGCCTTTAAATCTGCTTCCTCTTCGGAAACAAGCGTATAGGTGAAAACAGCCCCATTCTTTTTGTTCTTGATTTTCACTTTAGAAAGGATGCTTACCTTGGAATGGTCCAGGGTACTCTCATCAATCAGTCGCGCATTGGCAACAATCTCTTCCAGTTGCGCGATTTTAGCTTCCAGGTGCCCTTGCGCATCCTTGGCTGCATCATATTCAGCATTTTCACTGAGATCCCCTTTATCGCGGGCTTCGGCGATCTGACGTGCGATATCGGAACGTCCCTTGGTCTTCAGTTCATTTAGCTCATTTCTGAGTTTCTCCAGGCCCTCTTTCGTGTAATAAGACACTTTGCTCATTTCTCTTTTTCTTTACTCCGGCTATATAAACAAACAACGGTCTCCAATAGAAACCGTCGCATTCTTTTTCGTTTTACGTTAACACAAAGTTAATGTTAATCCGTGCGATTTACAAATAGGGAGGCGATCTACTTGCCTACAAGTTCGGGAATTTGTTTGCTGATTTGGTCCATGATTTCCGGGTCCAATTGCGCAAGATAAAGGGTTTTAGCCTTCATGAGCTGTTCGGCTGTGAGCCCTTTGGCACCACGGAGATCAGCCTTGTAAAGACTGGTATTCTCGAAGTTCGCGCCGGTGAGATAACAGTTTCTCAGGGACGCCTCCATCAGGAAGGCATTTCTGAAATCTGCCTTGATCAGAAACGCATTTTCCAGGTCAGATTTGATCAGGTATGAGTTTCTGAAATTTGCCCCGCTGGCATAAGCACCGTTGAGCCTTGCCTGATTCAGGTTTGAATTCTCCAGGTTTGTCTGGTTCATCCGGGCATTCTCCAAATTCGTCTCGATGAGGAACGCGTTGGAAATGTTTGCCGAATTCATGTTGGACCCGGCCAGGTTCACGTAGTTCAGATTGGTACGGGTAAGATAGCAATTCACCAGGTTCACCTCATTGATCCCGTGCCGGTTCAGTCGCTTGATATTACCAACAGTTCGAAATGCAGCTTCATCAGATTCCCATAACCGGAAATCATCAATTTCATCCTTGTAGGTTCGGATGCGCTGTCGGACCTCACCATTCTTATTGAGCCAGAAGATCAGTATACCAATCACCGCGATATCGAACAGCATACCATGGGCTTCGGCCATTACCTGTGCGAAGAAATTATTGAAATCTGCCAGGTAGTATTTCATACTGAAGCCGAGGACAACAACCGTAAGCATCAACAGCACCAATGCCGATGTAAGAATGGGCTTTTCAATTATTGCATTGATCCGGTCTTTGATTCGCTCTCCCTGCCTCAAAAAAATCATAAAAAATAAGGTGATGGTAGTAAAAAATAATATCCGTCACTATGGATTCACCCATCGGATATTTTGTAACTCTATCTTTTAGCAATATCCTAAAATTTTATGAAAGGAGCGGCAGCAGATTGGCCAGTTTGGAGGTTAAAACCTCGTTAATTCTTACATATGACTCAAAAGTCCAGCCTCCGACATGAGGTGAGAGCAATACGTCGTCCCGTTCAGTGAGCTCACGAAAAACTTTCTCCTGCTCGTCGGACAATGTTTTGAGTTTTTCATTTTCAAGCACATCCAGGGCCGCGCCAATGATTTTCCCCGACTTTAGTCCTTTAAGCACTGAGGAGAGGCAAACAATTTCACCGCGCGCCGTATTCAGGAGATATATAGGTTTGGAAAACGACGCGATAAACTCATCATTTACCATCCCGCGGGTCTCCCCGGTCAATGGTATATGCAGACTCAGAATATCGGCTTCCTTCAGGATTCTGTCCATGCCAGAGATTGTGCAATATCGGTCGGCATAGTTGGGTTTATACTTATCATACGCCAAAACATTACATTCCATGCCCGATAATTTCCTGGCGAACATCATTCCCATATTGCCATATCCTATAATCGCCACGGTTTTTCCGGCTAATTCATGACCCCTGTTTCCTTCCCTGTCCCAAATCATCTGGCGGACCTCCCGGTTGGCCCTTGCAAGATTGTTAAGCAACATTAAAAGCATCCCCAGTGTATGTTCGCCTACAGCATTCCGATTTCCTTCGGGCGCATTGATGATATGAATACCACGCTCCCTGAGAACACCCTCATCAAGGTTGTCAATTCCCGCTCCGGCACGTGCAACAAATTTAAGCCTGTCCGATCCTTCAAGCAACTCTGCATCCACACGGGTCTTGCTTCGGATTATGATTCCGTCCAGTTCAGGAAGCATTGCCTTGATTTCGTTACGCGATATCTCCGGCTTATACCAGTACCGCACTCCCAATGAATCGAGCATTGGGAAAAGACTTTCGTGCATTGTATCTGCAACCAGGCAGGTGATCATGCGAGAAAAAGGTGAACGGTATAAAAATAAATCCCCAGACCCAGCAGGTCATTGGTGGTCGTAATGAACGGACCGGAAGCAAGGGCCGGATTAAAGCCAAACTTATCCAGTATGAGAGGTGTGATGGTTCCCATAAACGACGCCACAAGGACAACAAAGAATAACGCACAGGATACGATGATCGATAAATTCGTTTCACCACCGGTGATCTTGTTGAATCCATAAACAAGGAGGGCGAGTACAAGGCCGTTCAACGCCGCGACCAGAAATACTTTGATCAGTCGCCTGAACAGGCTTTCGCTAAAGGCAGATGGATTGGCCAGGGTCTGTAGAACGATCGATGAAGATTGTATCCCTACGTTCCCGCCCGTAGCCTGGATTAGTGGTATGAAGAAAGCAATGGCGGTGATACGCACCAGTTCCGCTTCGAACACCCCCATAAATTTGGCACTTACAAATCCTCCGACCACTCCTATGATCAGCCATGGCAGGCGCGCACGGGTCAACATCCAGATGCTGTCATCTTCCTCAACATCTTCGGAAATACCCGACATTATCTGGCGTTCCTCCTCGGCAATCTCCGATATCACATCCACCACGTCATCAATTGTAATCCGACCCAGTAGCTTACCCTGAACATTGACAACGGGAACCGCTTCAAAATCATATTTACGCATGACCTGGGCAACCTCCTCGACCGACATATAGGTTTCTACAGCGATGACATCGGTCTCATAAATATCTTCAACCCTTTTCTCGTTCGTCGCGAGGATGAGCTTTTTAAGGGATACCTTTCCGATCAGCTTTTCCTCATTGTCTACGACATATATCTGGAATATCTTTTCGACATTTTCTGCCTGGCGCCTGATCTCTTCAATACACCGGTCGATGGACCAGTTGACATTCGCCTTGATAAGTTCCTTCGCCATGAGACCCCCGGCGATGTCATCCTCATAGCGTAACAGGTCAAGTATATTCGCCTCCTTCTCCTGGTTGTCCAGCCCGGCAATAACCTCTTCACGTTCCTTTACCGGAAGTTCATTCAGTATATCTACGGCATCATCAGAATCCAGGTAATTGACAATTTCAGTAATCTGGGGTGTATCAAATGCCTTAAGGAATTTTTCGCGGGTGTCCTCATCCAGGTCATTGATGATCTCCGCCCTGATCTCGGGGTCCAGCAGGTCGATGACATACTTTGAATCGTCGGTATCAAACTCACTCAAAAGCGCACTAATATCAGCCGAATTTACGCCCTCCAGCGTCTCGATGATAAAAGTGTCATCATGATTGTCAACTGCGCGTTGCAGCCGTTCACGATACTCTTTTGAAAGTTCAAATTGCATCAGCTCTTCCAAGACTGCAACTGTTTTGTGAGTTCTACAAATTCATCGACGGAAAGTTGTTCTGCCCGTGCCCCGAGTGTTGATTCTGGAACGGAATCAAACGGTAAATTTAGAGGTTTTAGCGCGTTTCGCAATGTTTTTCTGCGGTTTTGAAATCCTTGCTTTACAATTTGCCTGAACAATTTTTCGTCACATCCCAGCTCAGTCACACTATTCCGTTTAAGACGAATTACCCCGGACCGAACTTTCGGGGGCGGGTTAAAAACATGGGGTTCAACGGTAAAGAGGTATTCCATTTCGTAAAAAGCCTGGAGAAAAACACTTAGAATTCCGTAATCCCTGTTTCCGGGAGGGGATACCAGGCGCTCGGCGACTTCCTTCTGCAGCATGCCCACCACTTCCATAACAAGGTCCCGGTGTTCCAGCACCTTGAAGAAGATCTGCGATGAGATGTTGTAGGGAAAGTTGCCGATAATGGCGAAAGGTTCTGTAAATAATTCAGACAGGTTGGTTTGCAGAAAGTCGCCCTCAATCAGGACAAACTCATCGTGGCTGTGATTCTTTTTAAGAAAAGCAACAGATTCCCTGTCAAGCTCGATCACGGTAAGCTTTCCCTTCCAGTTGTCCAGAAGATGCCGCGTTAATACACCGGTGCCGGGTCCGATCTCGAGAATATGATTGTATTTTCCGTCGGGTGAAAGCGAAAATGCTATATCCCTGGCGATCTGCTGATCGGTTAAAAAATGTTGTCCAAGGTGTTTCTTCGCTCTTACCATGTTTTTTAGTATGGAGCAAAATCATGTAAATTGCAGTGGAAATGCGGCAGATTTTGCGCGGGCTAAAGTAAGTAAAAATAATGAGCACTCATTCTAAAAATAAGGAGAAACCCGTTATCGGGATTACATTGGGAGACATAAACGGTATTGGTCCGGAAGTCGTTATCAAGGCGCTTGCCGATAACCGTATTCTGAACTATTTCACGCCAGTAATTTATGGATCAACGAAGGTGCTGGCTTTTTACCGCAAGGCCCTCGACATTGAGAATTTCAATTATACTACCTTCAGAAATGAAGTCCAGCATAAAACCATCAATGTGGTTAATTGCTGGGAGGATATGCTGCCGATTGATATGGGAAAGGTTACGGAGGCCGGTGGAACCAGTTCATACAAGGCGCTGGAACAGAGTGTGAAGGATCTGAAAGACGGAATTATCGATGCCGTTGTTACCGGTCCGATCAATAAGCACAATATACAACGTGATGATTTCAGATTTGCGGGGCATACCGAATACTTCGCGGCTACCTTTGGTGCACAGGACAGTCTCATGTTCATGGTTTCCGAAGGATTGCGCATCGGCGTAGTGACCGGCCATATCCCGTTAAAAGAAGTAAGCGCGAAGCTCACAAAAGAACTTATCTCCCGGAAGCTTAAAATTATGGAAACGTCCCTCCGGGAAGATTTCGGAATTGGCAAACCCCGAATCGCGGTGATGGGTCTGAATCCCCATGCCGGGGAAGACGGACTCCTCGGCACAGAAGATCAGGAAGTTATTGCACCGGTGATCGATGAATTCAAAAACAAGGGAAGCCTGGTTTTCGGACCTTTCCCGGCCGATGGTTTTTTTGGCAAGGGCCAATATAAAAAGTATGATGGAATCCTGGCGATGTACCATGATCAGGGGCTCATTCCTTTCAAGACCATCGCGTCGCACCAGGGCGTCAACTTCACTGCCGGTCTTTCGATCATTCGTACTTCCCCCGACCACGGGACAGCCTATGACCTCGCAGGAAAAAATGAAGCCGGTGAAAATTCGATGCGGGCAGCAATCTTTATGGCGTATGATATCCTGAAAGTTCGGACGGAAAACATGCCGGTTGTTTCAGCAGATTGAAAATATTTCAATTATTTTACCGGTAAACCCCGCTGTAATGATAATTCTTGCTTAATTTTCTTCGAATTATTTATATTTAGCCAGAAATCGGTTGTCCTATGGACATTGTAACACGGAAACAACTCAACATACTCATACAACTTGCCCAGGCCGATAAGCATTTCTCTGAAAAAGAAAGGGAACTGATTTATAATCTGGCAAGGAAGAAGAATTTCCCGCCGGAGGGAGTCCGTGAATTGATCCGGGAGCCTGAACCCATTGGATCCTTTGGTGCATTGAGTGATAATCAGCGTTTCGATTACCTGTACAACTGCATCGATCTGATGCTGATCGACAAAAAGATATTTGACAGCGAACTGCTGTTCTGCCATAACATTGCCATAAAACTGGATTTCAGAAAGTCGGTGGTGGAGTACCTGAAAGATAATCTCCACCTGCACGAATATGATGAATTAAAGCGAATCGTATTCAGGGATTTCGCCTGATAGCCCGTGACGACCTCCGGACTTTCTTATTTTTCATTTCAATATTTACTATTTCAAGAATATTCTTAACTTTGCAACCTTAAATTACCGGGAAAGGCCGTGAAGTCGAAAGAAAAGTATTCAGTTGATATTTTCCGCCTCAAATCAGGAACATATTCGTTTGAGTTTGGAATTGATACGGACTTTTTTGAACGTTTTGAGGAAAGCCCGGTAACAGAAGCTTCGGGGAAGGTGTTTCTTACATTAATTAAGCAGGAAACGCTAATCCAGGCGATAATGGATTTTGATGTGGCTGTTCCACTGGTATGCGACCGTAGTTTACGGGAGTTTACTTACACCATCGATGACCGGCATGAAGTGCTGTTCAAGTTTGGTGACGAGGAAATGGAGATGGATGATGATGTTTACATGATCACCCACAATACTCAACGGATTGATTTCTCCCAGTTCATGTATGAATTCATTATCCTGGCAGTTCCTATGAAGAAGGTTCATCCGGATCTGGAAGACGATGAAGAAGAGATAATCTACACTTCAGAGACGGAAAATACCGAAGAAAGTGAAAGCGATGAGACAGATCCTCGTTGGGAAATGTTGAAGAAGCTAAAAAAGAATTAAATATAACAAGTAGAAAATAACAGAGAGATGGCGCATCCGAAGAGAAAAATATCCAAGACCAGGAGGGATAAGCGTAGAACGCATTACAAGGCTTCGGCCAAACAATTGGCGATCTGCCCTACAACCGGTGAACATCACCTGCCTCACCGTGCATTCTGGCACGAAGGTAAACTTTACTACAAGGGTAAAGTTGTGATGGAGAAGGAAGTATTGGCATAAGGATCTGGAATTTTGAAAATTGCCGTAGATGCAATGGGTGGAGATTTTGCCCCTGACGCAACAGTGCAGGGTGCAGGACTTGCCGTAAAGCAATTCGCGGAAGAGGACCGGCTGGTCCTGATCGGAATTGAGGATATTGTTCGTGAAAAACTGAAACAATTCAATATCAATGACGATCGTATCGAAATTTATCATGCACCGGATGTCATCGATATGGGTGAACATCCCACACGTGCAATTTCCCAGAAACAGGAAGCAAGCATACCCGTTGGATTCCGGCTTTTAAAAACCCGGGAAGTGCAGGGTTTTTGCAGTGCCGGCAATACCGGAGCCATGCATGTTGGCGCGATGTTTTCCATCAAAGCCATCGAAGGTGTGATCCGCCCCGGTATCGCGGGATTTGTTCCGAAGGAAAAAGGCGGATTTGGAATCATTATGGACGTTGGGGCGAATGCAGACTGCAAGCCGGACGTCCTTTTTCAGTTTGGGGAGATCGGCTCGATCTATGCAAACCGGGTATTGGGAATTGATTCACCGAAGGTTGGTCTCATGAACCTTGGTGAGGAGGAGCAAAAAGGCACCCTGCTTATGCAGGCGGCCCATCAGCTGTTTAAAATCACGAGCAAGATTAATTTTATAGGAAATATCGAAGGCTGTGACGTTTTTAATGATAAGGCCGACGTTATCGTCTGCGATGGATTTACAGGGAATGTAATTCTGAAACTCGCAGAATCATTTTTTGATATGATTCAATCCAGAAGTATACAGGATGAATATTTCGATCGCTTTAATTATGAAGAAATCGGTGGAAGTCCTATACTTGGTGTAAATGGCAATGTTGTGATCGGTCATGGAAAATCCAGTCCGCAGGCAGTAGAGAATATGATCATGCTTACACACCGGATGGCTGAATCGAATCTCTATCTGACATTAAAAGAATATTTTACAGACTAAACAGGCTTACTTATGGCAAAACTAAGAGCAGCCATCACCGGAGTACAGGGATATGTCCCGGATTACGTACTCACCAATGCTGAACTTGAAACAATGGTTGATACCAGCGACGAATGGATCACCTCCAGAACAGGCATCAAGGAACGGAGAATCCTGAAAGGTGAAGGAAAAGGGACGTCGGTTATGGCTTCCGAGGCTGCTCGCAAGTTGCTTGAAAAGACAAATACCAATCCGGAAGATATTGAGCTGATCATTGTCGCCACAGTAACACCCGACATGGTGTTTCCCGCGACTGCGAACCTGGTTTCTGATAGCATTGGCGCCGTGAATGCATTTAGTTTCGACATCAGCGCTGCCTGCAGTGGCTTTATTTATGCACTCACCGTAGGCGCAAAATTCATTGAAAGCGGAACTCACAAAAAGGTCATGGTGATCGGCGCAGACAAAATGTCCTCGATCATCGACTATGAGGATCGTACCACATGCATCATTTTCGGAGATGGCGCCGGAGCAGTGCTCCTCGAACCTACAACGGACGAGATCGGAATTATGGATGCTATTCATAAGGCAGACGGTTCAGGTGCTGAATTCCTGAAAATGAAAGCCGGAGGAAGCCGTTACCCTGCATCGATTGAAACGGTTACCGCAAAAGAACATTTCGCCCGCCAGGACGGAGCGACGGTATTCAAATTCGCCGTTACAAACATGGCAGACTATGCGGCCAAAATCATGGAACGCAACAATCTTAAATCGGAAGATGTTGCATGGTTGGTGGCCCATCAGGCAAACAAGCGGATCATCGATGCTACCGCAAACAGAATGGGTGTTAATGATGACAAGGTAATGATGAATATTGAGCGTTATGGAAATACCACTGCGGCAACCATTCCTCTTTTGCTTTGGGATTACGAAAAACAGCTTCATAAAGGAGACAACCTGATTCTCGCCGCATTTGGCGGAGGTTTCACCTGGGGAGCGATGTACGTTAAATGGGCGTACGATTCTGAATAGGATTCAATTATTCAATTGATTTTGTAACTTAGTATAAACTCGTCGTATGGCTACAACCGCCGATTTTAAAAATGGTCTTTGTCTGGAATATAATAACGATCTGTACACGATCGTAGAATTTCAGCATGTGAAGCCGGGAAAAGGCCCCGCCTTCGTGAGAACAAAATTAAAAAGCCTTACCACCGGTAAGGTCATTGAGAATACATTCAATGCCGGAGTAAAAATTACAACCGCGCGTGTTGAGCGCCGCCCGCACCAGTTCCTATACAAGGATGATCTCGGCTGCCACATGATGGACAGCAATACCTTCGAACAGATTGCAATCGATGAAGCGCTCATCGATAATTCCCAGCTGATGAAGGAAGGTCAGGAGGTAGATGTTATCTATCACGCCGAAAAAGAGGCCATCCTGGGATGTGAGCTCCCACCGTTTGTTGAACTGGAGATAACCTACAGCGAACCTGGATTAAAGGGAGATACCGCTACAAACGCCACCAAGCCTGCCACGCTTGAAACAGGCGCTGAAATTCAGGTGCCCCTTTTTATAAATGAAGGTGATAAAATTAAGATTGATACACGCACAAATTCCTATTCGGAACGTGTAAAGGAATAAATCATACCCTAACAGACTTGCTATGAAAACCAAAGAAATCCGAGACCTTATAGACTTCATTTCCCAGACCGGTCTGAATGAAGTAAATATTGAGACTGAGGAACTGAAACTATCGGTAAAAAGAGAAGCAGATCATCCCAGAAGTTATGTGGAAGCTGCTCCTGTACAGATGGCTGCTCCAGCCGCAGCTCCGGCCGCAGCGCCACAGGCACCTGCAGCTACGGAGGCCGCACCGGCAGATTCCGGAGCCGATACCAGCAAATATGTGGAAATAAAATCACCCATGATCGGTACTTTTTACCGCTCACCAAATCCGGATTCACCGGCATTCGTGGGCGTAGGAGATAAAGTTGAAGTCGGTTCTACTGTCTGCATTATCGAAGCTATGAAGCTTTTTAATGAGATAGAGTCTGAAGTCTCCGGAACGATCGTAAAAATTATGGTAGAGAATTCTTCACCTGTGGAATACGACCAGGTGCTCTTCCTTGTTGATCCTTCGTGATCTGTAACCAATCTTTAATATTCACAAAAACAGAAAACTGTGTTTAATAAAATACTGATTGCAAATCGTGGGGAAATCGCGCTGCGTATCATACGCACGTGTAAAGAAATGAATATTAAGACTGTTGCGGTTTATTCTACGGCCGATAAGGACAGTCTCCACGTGAGATTTGCCGATGAAGCCGTTTGTATAGGAAAAGCCGCCAGCAGTGAATCCTATCTTAACATCCCTAACATCATCGCTGCCGCCGAAATAACCAACGCCGATGCCATTCATCCCGGTTATGGTTTTTTGGCTGAAAACGCTGAATTCAGCGCAGTTTGTGAAGAATATAATATCAAATTTATTGGCGCCTCTCCTGATATGATCAACCGTATGGGAGACAAAGCAACGGCTAAAGCGACTATGCGGGCGGCCGATGTTCCCACTGTCCCGGGTTCAGAAGGATTGTTATCTTCAGTGGAAGAGGGAATTAAGCTGGCCAAAAAAATAAAATATCCAGTGATCCTGAAAGCGACTGCCGGAGGTGGCGGCCGCGGAATGCGAATCGTTCGAAACGACAGCGAATTTAAAAAAGGCTGGGACTCGGCCCGCCAGGAAGCAGGTGCAGCATTCGGAAACGACGGTCTGTATCTTGAGAAATTCGTGGAAGAGCCAAGACATATCGAGATCCAGGTAATTGGTGATAAGAACGGAAAGGTATGTCACCTGTCTGAAAGGGACTGTTCCATTCAGCGCAGGCATCAGAAGCTGATCGAAGAAACACCTTCTCCCGTCATGACTCCGGAATTACGCGAGAAAATGGGTCAGGCGGCAATCAAAGGTGCGGAAGCCATTAAATATGAAGGCGCAGGAACGGTAGAATTCCTGGTGGACAAGAATGGTGATTTCTATTTCATGGAAATGAATACCCGAATCCAGGTGGAACACCCCATCACCGAAGAAGTGACCGACTTCGACCTGATCAAAGAGCAGATAAAAGTAGCCGCGGGTATTGAAATCTCCGGTAAGAACTATACTCCCAAGCTTTATGCCATGGAGTGCCGAATCAATGCGGAAGATCCCGGAAATAACTTCAGACCCTCGCCGGGGAAAATTACAAACCTCCACCTGCCGGGCGGTCATGGTGTGAGGATCGATAGTCACGTCTATGCAGGATATACCATTCCTCCGAATTATGACTCGATGATCGCAAAGCTGATCGTTAGCGGCCAGTCCAGGGAAGAGGTGATCACGCGAATGAAACGTGCCTTGTCGGAATTTGTAATTGAAGGGATCAAAACTACCATTCCGTTCCACCTGAAGCTTATGGACGATCCAAAATTCAAGGAAGGGGATTTCACAACAAAATTCATGGATGATTTCGATCTAAGTGGATTATAAAAGATCATATAAAGGCATGCACCGAAGCATTTCTTCACTGAAAGGAATGCTTCTCCTTTTTTTTATGATTACCGCTTTTACCACCCTGAATGCCCAGGACCAAAAAGCAGCTTCCTGGCTTCATGTGGGATTCGAAATCCCATCCTATGCGGGTGACCTTAATAAATATGCACAGTTCAATGGTGCCTTTGCCATCGGCTTCAAGCTGAATCATAAGGAGCGGCTTAATGGACAGTTTACATTTCTGGTGGGCACTGTGAAAGGGGAAAACAGACGACTCGACATTCCCCCATCCGCTGTTGCACCTAACCGGTTTTTCTCCACCTCACTGGTCGAATTCTCCTATCAGGTAAATTATCACCTGATCAAAACATCAAATTTTTCCCTTTACGTGGGCCAGGGCATCGGAATTCTTCGGTTTGAACCCAGGGATGAAGAAGATAATGAACTTTCAGGACAGCTTAATACCCGGGCTGAAGGTGAAACCTATCGCAATATAACCCTCATGCTGCCTACAAAAGTTGGTGCTCAGTATGTTTTTGATAATCAATTCGGGGTAGGATTCGAAGCAGGGTGGCATAATCTGCTGACAGATTATATCGACAATATTTCAGAACTCGGAACAGGCGGGAATGATAATATCCTTGGCTTCAGGGTCAGCCTGCTGATTCCCCTCTCCTACAGTGAACTCTGAGTTTCTCCCTCGATAAGTTCCACCAGGCCGTCATACCATTCCTGTCCGTATTTTCGAACCAGCGCATCTTTAACGAACTTGTAAACGGGAACATTCAACTCCTTACCAAGTGAGCAGGCGGGACTGCAGATCGACCATCGGTCATAGTTGGCAGCTTCAAACTCGTCATAGCGTACAATACGGATGGGATAGAGATGGCAACTGATGGGTTTCTTGAAGTCAATTTTCCCGTCCATCCAGGCTTGTTCAATGCCACACTTCAGGATCCGGTTTTCATCGTAAATGGCGTAGGCGCATTCTTTTCCTCCAATGGTTGGTGTACTGAAATCCCCGTCTTCATCCAGTACATAGACGCCCTGCTCCTGAACGGCTTTTTTACCTTCTTCACTTAGGTAGGGCTCCACTTCAGGATAGATTTTTTCCATTACCTCAAGCTCATCCCTTTCAAGCGGCGCGCCCAGATCACCTTCAACACAACAGGCACCTTTGCACTTTTCGAGGTTGCAAACAAAAAATTGTTCGCGGACGTCATCCGATAAAATTACCTTCCCATGTTCGATCATAATGGGACAAAGATATGTCTTTTGATATTCTTGATTTTATGATGTCCGATTAAATTGGTAAACAGGGATTAATTAGTAACTTTTGCAGTGGAAATTTGTCCACGATATTTGTCGCAGAATGGAGTATTTGAAGAGTCTTAATGAACCTCAGCATGAAGGGGTTGTCAATACCGAAGGGCCCACGATGATCATAGCGGGTGCCGGGTCCGGAAAAACACGTGTCCTTACCTACAGAATAGCGTACCTGATCGACCATAAGGGAGTGGATCCCTTCAATATCCTGGCCCTTACCTTTACAAACAAGGCCGCCCGTGAGATGCGTGAGCGTATTGAAAAGGTAGCCGGTAATGATGCCAGGAATTTATGGATGGGTACGTTTCACTCCGTTTTCGCCAGGATTTTGCGTGCAGAGGCAGACCGCCTGGGGTACCCCAGCAACTTTACGATTTATGATACGGATGATTCCAAATCATTGATCAAGACGATCGTAAAAGAATTACAGCTTGATGACAAGGTATATAAGCCGAACGTAGTTTTCAACCGGATCTCAGCAGCAAAAAACCGCCTTATATCGTGGCGGGAATATATCAACAACCCTGTTTACCAGGCGGATGATGAAAGCAATATGAAACCGGAGCTGGGTAAGATCTATAAAATGTATTCCGAACGATGCTTCAAGGCCGGGGCGATGGATTTTGATGATCTCCTTTTCAACACAAACGTTTTGTTTAAGGATCACATTGATGTGCTCAATAAATACCAGCAGCGTTTTCATTATGTAATGGTCGATGAGTTTCAGGATACCAATATTTCCCAATACCTTATTACCCGGAAACTATCGGCGGTACGACAGAATATTGCTGTCGTGGGTGACGACGCACAAAGCATTTATGCATTCCGCGGAGCCGACATTCAAAATATCCTGAATTTTGAAAAAGATTACCCTGATCTTCGGGTTATCAAGCTGGAGCAGAACTACCGGTCCACACAAACCATTGTGAATGCGGCGAATTCTGTGATCAAAAAGAATAAAGCCCAGTTGCCAAAAAAGGTCTGGACATCAAATGACGAGGGCTCTCTTATTGAGCTGTTGCGTGCTACCTCCGATAATGAAGAAGGAAAACTTGTAGCCTCGTCCATCTTTGAGGAAAAGATGCAGCACCAGATACACAATAGTGAGGTTGCTATTCTTTATCGCACCAACAGTCAGTCGAGGGCCATTGAAGAAGCCCTGCGGCGAATGAATATCAAATACAAGATCATCGGGGGCGTATCATTCTATCAGCGCAAGGAAATCAAGGACCTGATGGCGTATTTGCGCTTTACGATGAATCCCAAAGATGAGGAATCCTTTAAACGGATTATCAACTATCCCAAACGCGGGATCGGCCAGTCGACAGTCGATAAGATCATCGTAGCCGCCAATGACCATGGAATAACTGTATGGGAAGTGCTCGAAAATGCAAGCCATTTCCTGGACAGCCGCGCGGCCTCCGCCGTTGCCGATTTCCATGTCATGATCCGTCGCTTTCAGCATGAGATCACCCAGCAGGATGCCTACGATGCAGCGAGCCAGATTGCAAAGTCCAGCGGTATTTTGCGCGAGCTCTACGAAGACAAGACGGTGGAAGGACTCAGCCGCTATGAGAACGTAATGGAATTGCTGAATGCCATCAAGGAATTTACCGACGATGAGGAAAAGGAAGACAGCAGCCTCGGCGCATTTCTGCAGGAAGTAGCACTCATCACAGGGCTCGATAACGAAAAAGACGATGATGGGGATAAAGTTACCCTGATGACGATTCACATGGCAAAGGGCCTTGAATTCAATCACGTTTACATCGTGGGGCTGGAAGAAGACCTGTTTCCATCGCAAATGATGCTGAACAGCCGTGCAGACCTCGAAGAGGAGCGCCGGCTTTTTTATGTCGCCATCACACGCGCCAAATCAAAACTTTTTCTTGCCTATGCCCTTACCAGGTATCGCTTTGGTAGGCTGAAGAACTGTGAACCAAGTCGTTTCCTGGAAGAGATTGACCCGTCGTATGTCAAGGTGAGTAAAAAATTCTCCCGCGAAAAGACGCCGTTGCCGAATGATAATTATGCCAAATCATTCGTTTCGGGGATGAAGAAAACAACTTCATCCACTCCAGTCCGCAAAAAATCAAATTATCAGCCTTCGCCCGATTTCACCCCGAGTGATACCAGCAACCTCCAGGCTGGTATGCGCGTGGAGCATCCGAAATTCGGATACGGCAATGTCCTGGAGATGGATGAAAGCGGTGCGAACCGCAAGGCCAAGGTAAGTTTTGATGACTTTGGAGAAAAGACTTTATTACTTAGCTTTGCTAAACTTAAAATACACGAGAATTAACGGCCATTATGATATATAACACGAGCCAGAGTCAGATCGTCCTGAAAGAATACGGACGCAACATTCAAAACATTGTCGAATACATCAAGACAGTTGAAGACAAGGATAAAAGAACCGAACTGGCCCATGTCACGATCGAGCTGATGAAGCAGATCGCCCCGGCGGTGAAGGAAACGACAGAAACAAATCAGAAATTATGGGATGATATGTATATCATTGCCGATTTCGATCTGGATATCGACAGTCCGTACCCCATGCCGGAAAAAGAAGTGCTTGCGAAAAAACCGCAGCGTATGCCCTATGTGAGCAATCGCATCAAATACAAGCACTATGGCCGAAACCTTGAGCTGCTGGTAAAGGAAGCGCTGAAGAAGGAAGAACCGACCGAACGGGAAAATGCCATTATTTACATTGGCAAACTGATGAAATCATTTTACACGAGCTGGAATAAGGAGGTTATTGATGATGCCGTGATACTGGATAACATCAAAGCCATATCAGATGGCAAGCTTGATATAGATCTGGGCAAGGTGAAGGAGGACAACCTTTTTGAAAAGCTTTATAAAACAAAGCCGCGCAAATCAGGTTCTCAGCGTAGTTCTCAGGGTAAATCTAAAGGCAATTCTAACCGACGAAGAAGAAGAAATTAATGAGTTCTTTCCGTATAACAGGGGGCCGCGCCCTGAAAGGTGAAATCACTCCCCAGGGAGCAAAAAATGAGGCCCTTCAAATTGTATCTGCGACATTGCTTACCGCCGAACCGGTAACGCTTCACAAAATTCCCAATATTCGCGACGTTAATAAGCTCATCGAATTAATTGGTGATATGGGCGCTGAAGTTGAAAAACTGGGCGACGAGTCATACCGGATCACAGCAAAAGATATCAATGTTGAATTCCTGGAAACACGGGAATATAAAGAAAAGGCAGCTGCGCTTCGCGGATCCATTATGATCCTGGGACCCCTCCTGGCCAGGTACGGAAAAGCCAAAATCCCAAAACCCGGTGGGGACAAGATCGGCCGTCGACGTCTCGATACTCACTTCCTGGGATTTCAGGCGCTTGGCGCGAAATTCAACTATTCCAGTAAGGACGCTTTTTACGAAATTGATGCGACCGATCTGAGTGGAAAATATATTCACCTGGATGAAGCCTCTGTCACGGGAACGGCCAATATCATCATGGCAGCAGTGTTATCCAAAGGTAAAACCACTCTGTACAATGCCGCCTGTGAACCCTATATCCAGCAGTTATGCCGGATGCTTAACCGGATGGGAGCAAAAATATCCGGCCTTGGCTCAAACCTCCTGCATATCGAAGGTGTTAAGAAATTAGGCGGAACAGAACATACGCTGCTTCCGGACATGATTGAGGTGGGAAGTTTCATTGGTCTTGCAGCCATGACCCAATCTGAAATCACGATCAAGGGAGCGGGTGTTGAGCATCTCGGATTAATTCCAGAGGTATTCCGCAGGCTGGGAATACAAATGGTGATTCAAAACGATGATATCATCATTCCTGCCCAGAAGCATTATGAGATCGATACATTCATCGATGGCTCTATTATGACGGTAGCAGATTCGCCATGGCCCGGATTCACACCGGATCTCCTCAGTATCGTGCTGGTTACAGCCATCCAGGCGAAAGGAACGGTGCTGGTTCACCAGAAGATGTTTGAGAGCCGTCTGTTCTTCGTGGATAAGCTGATCGACATGGGAGCCCAGATCATATTGTGCGACCCGCATCGGGCGACAGTAATCGGTCTC
Source organism: Cyclobacteriaceae bacterium (assembly GCA_050289805.1). Lineage (GTDB taxonomy): Bacteria > Bacteroidota > Bacteroidia > Cytophagales > Cyclobacteriaceae > JAUILA01. The sequence continues at coordinate 281,187 of JBNKGL010000001.1, read as the reverse complement.
GACAGGAAACAGAATCTGCGTGGAATAAAAATGTCATCACCGGATATACGTGCCGGTGTGTCTCTGCTTATTGCCGCATTGTCGGCTGAAGGAGAGAGCGTCATATCCAATGTGGAGCAGATTGATCGCGGATACCAGAATATCGATACGCGCCTGAAAGCCTTAGGTGCAAATATTGAGCGGTTGGACTAGAAATCGTGCCCGGTACGGCAGCGGTTTGACATTATTTGAACTTAAAATCAAACCGATACTACACTATGGAGCAAATTCAAGAATTCTTTCAGAATTACGGACTTTACGAAATTGTCCTTGCCCTGGGCAAGGCCATTTTAGTACTTGTAATAGGTTTTCCTATACGGAATTTCTTATCAAGGGCCCTGAACCGGGTCATGATAAAAAGGGAGATCGATGAATCCCTCAGACCTTTTCTGAAAAGTCTTTTTAAAAGTACCCTTACAGTTCTCATTCTTATTACTGCCGCTTCCTTCGTTGGCATAGAAACCACATCATTCGTTGCCATTCTTGGTGCTGCAGGTCTGGCTATCGGTCTTGCACTGCAGGGGACCCTGCAAAATTTCGCCGGAGGTGTAATTATTTTAGTATTGCGTCCTTTTAAAGTTGGTGACTATGTTGAAGCTGCCGGTCAGGCCGGAACCGTTCGTGAAATCCAGATATTCAACACGATCCTTACTACTCCCGATAATGTTCGGATCACCATTCCGAATGGAAAGCTTTCAAATGACAATATTAAAAATTATTCTGCCGAAGAAAACCGGCGTGTCGATATGGTATTCGGCATTGGTTATGGCGATGATATCAAAAAGGCCAAGGACCTGTTAATGCAAATGGTTACCAACGACGAACGTATTCTGGCAGATCCGGCTCCCCAGGTTGTGGTTGCGGAACTTGCCGACAGCTCCATCAATTTCAAAGTCCGCCCATGGGTGGCGAATGCCGATTACTGGAACGTATATTTCGATTTCCATGAAAAAGTCAAAAAAGAATTTGATGCTGCAGGAATCTCAATTCCGTTCCCTCAAAGAGATGTACACCTGTTTCAGGAAACGGTGTAATTAGAATGGATTCTGAAAAGGCTGTCGAATGACGGCCTTTTTTATTTGTAATCTAACCAAGAAACTCACTCACCTGCCGGCCACTCCATTCCCACAAGTCTGAGGCCAGTCCGTCATCCAGCGCATGATGGCCCCAGGCCCGCTGCTTTCGCTCATACCAGTACTTTCCTGATGGGAGGGGTGATGGCTCTGCTGCGAGCCAAATCGAAGTGTCAGCACCATCATAGGGCGTTTTAAGAGTACCCGAAACATAACCAAGCCATGCAACCGGCTTAAGCAGCGTCTTTGCAACTTTGGGAACGCGCCTGTAGAACAGGTCTGAATTAACAATACCCGGATGCACGGCCGCCGTAAACAGAAATTCACGATATAATTTATTGAGATGACGGGTAAGGAGCATCTGTGCGAGTTTTGACTCACGGTAGGATTGAATGGATGAGTATTTTTCCTTCGGTACCTTCGCGATTTGCTCAAACATTTCAACGGATGAACTTTTACCTTTTTCGCCCAGCATGGATGTCACCTGGATAAGCCTCGGATAATTCGAATCCCGTAAATATGGCATCATCAGCCGCGTAAGAAGATAGTGGGAAAGATAATTTACCTGGAATTGAAGCTCATAATTATTCTCCGTGCGTGAATAAGGCGCATTCATTACTCCCGCATTACAAACCAACACATCAAGTTTGTCATATTTTAGTCCGAAATCAACGGCAAACTGAAGTACCGAGTCAAATGAGGAAAGATCAAGCAGCATCGGGATCGCTCTTCCTGATGTGCCGGATTCCTCACACATGGCATTAATGGTTTTTGCAGCCCAGTCGATCTTTGCATCCAATCGTCCTGTGAGAATCACATGATAACCCTGGATCGCAAGGGATCTTGCGGTTTGAAAGCCAATTCCGGTATTGGCACCTGTAATCACTGCGAGTAGGTTTTCCATGGAAAATTAAATCGATAGAATAAGTTACAAATTATAATTATGATCATAAATCACTTCATGGGATTTTTAGAATCCTTGAGTATCTTGTTTCTTTAAATTTTACATACTATTGATGAAATATCTGATTGATTACAATACACTCGAAAAGAAACAACTTTTTCCGGGCATTATCGCTTCCATTGCACATTCTGATAATTTTACGCTAACCAGGGTGACCCTGGAAAAGGGCGCGCACCTTCCGGAACATTCACACCCCCATCTCCAATGGACTCATGTATTAGCAGGGGAACTTGAAATGGTTGTAGGTGAGGAAAATCTTCTGTTAAAACCGGGAATGACAGCTGCCATTCCTTCAAATATGCCGCATTCGGCATATGCACTTTCCGAATGTATAGTAATCGATGTATTTAACCCAACCCGTGATGATCTTAAATAAAGAACTATGAAGAAACAATTACTACTACTTGCTTTCCTCCTGTTTAACTTTTCCCTGTTTGCTCAACAACCCGATTCCATTGTATTTAAGAATGGGAATTATATCGTGGGTGAGATTAAGTCCATGGACAGGGGAATAATCCAGATTGAGACAGACTACAGCGATTCGGATTTTAAAATTGAATGGGAAGGAATCGGCTATATGTCGACCAAATCGCTCCTGCTGGTTTCAACCACCGATGGCCGACGCTTATATGGAACGCTTGAATCGGTCGACAATAATTCGGTGAGTGTAACATCACTGGAAGGCGAAACAACCGTTGTACCCTTTAACGAAATTGTATATCTCAAATCTGTAGATCAGGGTTTTCTGGATCGGTTGTATGCCGCTATTGATTTGGGATACAGTCTTACCAAAGCACGTAATCAGCGTCAGTTCACCATCAGGAGTAGTGCTGGTTATATCGCGGAGCGCTGGTCAATAGATGCACAGTACAACAGCCTCATGAGCAAGCAGGATGAAGTGGAAGACATTAAACGTACCGATGGGTTTTTCAGCTTCAGGTATGTACTGCCCCATGAATGGTTTGCTATTGCCCAGGTCGACTTTCTGTCAAATACAGAACAACTGCTTGATCTTCGAACCAACTCAAAACTGGGTATTGGTAAATATATTTTCAGAACAAACCAGTTATACTGGGGAGTACAGGGAGGTTTTTCATTCAACAATGAAAACTACCAAATAGACGAAGACGACAGAAAAAGTCAGGAAGCATGGTTTGGTACTGAATTAAATCTCTACGATATCGGTGACTTCAGCCTGCTCACGAAGGGTACGGCCTACCCCAGCCTTTCAGAATCCGGCCGATGGCGTTTTGACTTTAACATCGATTTGAAGTACGAATTCCCGCTGGATTTTTATATCAAATCAGGCCTCACTCTTAACTACGACAATCAACCTGTCATGAACTCACCCACCTCCGATTATGTCTGGCAGACTACTGTTGGTTGGGAATGGTGAGCACTGATTTAGTCAGTAGTCAGTAGTCAGTAGTCAGTAGTCAGTAGTCAGTCACGTCATCCCGAACTTGTTTCGGGATCCCCACGACTATGGAAAACAATGAGCTATCACTTAGCTCACTAATTAATACGATACATAATTTAATTTAAGGCAATTACCATCCCGGAATTCGTCATGGATACAAATCTTGAGGGGGCCCCGAAACAAGTTCGGGATGACGAATTTGATGAGGAACGCAACTACTGACTACTGACTACTGACTACTGACTACTGACTACTAAACGTAGTTATTCAGCATTACCGGCATCACCAGCATAAGGATATCTTCGTTGTCATCCTTTTCTTCAGGCACAATTAGTCCGGCCTTGTTTGGCTGGGAAAGGTGCATTTCGATGCGGTCTGAATGCAGGTTGTTGAGCATTTCAATCAGGAAACGGGCATTGAAACCAATTTCAATATCTCCCCCGTCATGCTCACAGGAAAGGCGCTCATTTGCTTCATTGGCAAAGTCCAGGTCTTCGGCAGAGATCTGAAGCTCACTCCCGGTAATTTTAAGACGAACCTGGTGGGTAGTCTTATTGGCATAAATGGCAATACGCTTCAGGGAGCTGAGAAACTCCTGGCGGTTAATGACCATCTTATTCTGATTGTCGGAAGGAATTACATTTTCATAATCCGGAAAACGCTCATCAATAAGACGACAGATCATCCTGATATTTCCAAAATGGAAGAAAGCATTGGACATATTGAATTCCACTGATACATTCGTATTCTCCGATGGAAGCGTGCTCTTCAGTAAATTAAGGGCTTTCCTGGGAATGATGATCGCATTACCGTTTTCCGACGCAACATCAACACGACGGTAGCGGATCAGGCGATGTCCGTCAGTAGAAACAAAGGTGGTATTTGTTTCTGTGAGGTTCATATATACCCCCGTCATTGCCGGCCTCAATTCATCATTACTCGTAGCAAATATTGTATTGTTGATGGCACTTGAGAGCACCTCGGTTGACATGTTTACACTGAAATCATCACTTACCGAAGGAACCTTCGGGAAATCCGTCGCATTTTCACCGGCAAGCTTATACCGGCCATTGTCGGAACTAATCTCCACACTGTACGAATCCTCGTCTATGGAGAACGTCACCGGTTGTTCCGGCAGGTTCTTCAGGGTTTCCAGTAAAATTTTTGCCGGCACGGCGATGTTTCCGCTTTCACGGGATTCAACCTCCAGCTCAGTGATCATGGAAGTTTGCAAGTCAGAGGCCGTAACTACCAGTTTGCCCTCCGAAATTTCAAACAGGAAGTTCTCAAGAATCGGAACAACAGGATTGGTAGTAATTACACCATTGATACTCGAGAGTTGTTTGAGCAATGCTGAAGAGGAAACGATAAATTTCATGTAGGGTTCGTTATGCAGTGATTGTTAAAACTGGGTAAAGTTAAAAATAAAATCATTTATAGGAAACGCGCACCATGAATATTAGGGCGTCTCTTTTTTTACGAAAAATTTACGCGGGCGCATAATCTTTCGCAAGGCATCATATTGTGCCAGCGCATACTGGGAGGAATCGATGCGAATCAGTATTTCCGACTTCCCAGGCAAGGTGCCAAGAACTTCCATGAGGTATTCATTATCACCGACGTCACGTACCGTAATCTGTGCCTCAAGCACGTCTTTCAATGAATCATAACGGGTAATTTCCGCGGGAAAAAGAAAATCATTTACATACAACAGGGAAAGATCATCCAAAAAATTGGTGAGTTTCGTCGTATCCGTTTCCTCGATCTGATTTACACTGTAAAAACCTTCCTTTGAAGAAATGTCAAACCCGCTGTCAGAATTCTTTGGATATTCCACATGAACATCTTTCAGGTTACGCCAATTAAAATCGTAAACCCTCGGATATCTCCAGCCATTTTCGTCAAGTTCATAGATTCCGGCCAGGTAGCTCCTGTATCCGGGAATTTCCATCAGGTAAACCGGTTCACCCGATGATTCCCGGTAATATGTTATTCCGCGTTCTTCATTCCCGCTTACTTCAAAACTTTTCACCAGGTCCGTACCTTCATAAAAACGTGCTTCCACACCTTTTTGATCAATCCAGGTCTGAAGCGAATCCAGCTGTGTACGCGCTGCGCGGCGGCGGACCTTTGCTTGCTTCAAAATGGCAAATAATACACTAATGCGTTGCGGATCCGCCTTGTATTTTCCATTCAGCATCCACTGCCCGTTGATAAAAGCGAGAGTGTCTGAAGTATTATTTCTTTCAAGAATGACCGCATCGATCTGCGATGGATCATCATAGCTAAAAATATCACGGTCCACATCAAGTTTGCTGGTGGACTTGCCGGTGAGTGCGAGAATCACTGCTGCGACAATCAAAATTGACAATATGGCCAGGAGCCGTAGGTTTTTCTTACGCTGCATCGTCATTCGTTTTAAAACCTGTGAATCTGCGTTTTCGTAAATAACTTCTCAAAATTCCAAATAGAATCAGCAACAGTACGGGCACAACAAGATTAATGATCTGCCAGTAGGTACGCTCATTGGCAATTTTCACCTTGTCGAGCGGTCGTATTTCAATTTCCTTATTCCGTGCGGTAATCAGTCCCTGTTCATCAATCATGAAATGAAGGGCATTCATCAACAGGTCTTCATTGCCAAAGGTCGTTTGCTCAAATGGATCGTAGCCCAATACCTGGGGCATTCCATTGCGCGTATTGATATCGTTCCGGGCTATGTCACCATCACCGATAACCAGGAGTTTTGCGTTATCAGAAGACCTTGGAATGAACGAAGACTCGTCAGTACCATCAGGCTTGTATCGGTTTTCATACAACGATCTGAATTCTCCTTCGACCAGATAGGCGACCGGCAGGTTTTTTTGTGTGAGCTTATCGGGCGACAGGTTTTCCCGAAGGTCCTGAATGGAAACCTTGACCGGCGCAGTAAGTGACCGTGAATAATCCGATGTAAACATGAGGGGCGTTTTTGTGAGCCCTTCGGCCTTCACAGTATCAATGGTACTCATGAAACGGCCCTTCACAGCATTCAGGTTACTTGTAATCGGATGATCTGCAAAACGGTTGATCAGGGGAAAGAATGGCCACTGAATGAGCTGAATCTGCGGCTGATCACCCATCGTACCAATAACTATCGGATATTTGGCACTTGATAAATCCTGGATGAGGGTATTATTCACACGGATACCATATCGAAAGAGCTGATCATCAATATTCAGATCGAAAGGAAATGCATAATTGAATTCATTGCTCGCACTATCCATATTAGCCTGAAGCTTATCGATAAGCATGAGCACTTTTCCACCGGACATCAGGTATTGGTCCAGCGCATATTTCTCCCTTTCAGTAAACGCTTGTTCAGGCTTCGCAATGATCATGGCCGACAATGAGGAAAGATCATCAGACCCAAGCCGAACATCCCGCAGCGAATAATGCTTCTGTATTGCAAGTTCAAGCCCGGCTGATTCCAGGGAATCCAGCTCCCCATGCCCTTTCACCATGCCTACCTGTTTTTGTTCAATGTTGGTAAGTTCAAAAATGGCGGATGCCAGGGAGTATTCAATATTCTCAATACTCTCATTGAGTTTCTCCTCGGGCGAACTGGCCTGGTTCCCTTTCAGCAACATCACACCGCGTTCCGCACCCCCGTAGGAGATGATTGCTCCGGGGAAGATAAGGCGTTCATTTCGTTGACCGTCCTTTTCTTCAATGATATTGGTTGGCTGAATTCCCAGTTGCGCCAGGGATTGCATGAACTGGTTCCGGGCACTTTCCCCCAACGCTGCACTTGGGTCATTGAAAGTATATTGAACATTATTGCCGGAGTAGATCCGGAATTCTTCCAGTGTTTCAAATACAGAACGCTGCAATCGCTTGAATCCCGCATTTAAAGGGCCGTCAAGATAAACTTCCACATAGACCACATCGTCGAGGTTCTCAAGCATTTCCTGCGTGGCAGGCTTAATGGTATATCTGCCCTCCGCAGTCAGATCGAACCGGTGAAAATACCGGGACGCTAACAGGTTGAGGACGACCAACGCCGCGATTCCTACCGCAAGCTTTAATATACTTTCCAGTTTTCTGCTTTCCAGACTTACCATCTTCTGCTACCTAAAATGATCCGTGTGAGTAAAAGCATCAATACTATCACACTTAAAAAATAAACTATATCACGCGTATCCAGCAGCCCCCGGCTCATGGCATTGTAATGATATAAAATTCCCAGTTGCTCCAGCCAGCCAGACCACGATCCCCAAACATTTATCGATGCCAGTGAATCAAATCCACTGTAGAGTATAAAACACAAAAATACCGCAATGATGAAGGAGACGATTTGATTGGTGCTGATAGCTGAGGCGAAAATACCTACCGATGTAAATACGGCCCCCAGCAGAATAAGTCCGACATAGCTGCCCATCACCCCGGCAGAATCGACATTGCCGGGCGGATTTCCCAAAATGTATACCGAGAAATAGTAGATGAGCGTCGGGGCAACCGCCAGGATCACCAGGAGCCAGCCCGACAGGAATTTACCCAGGATAATATCCCAGTCGGTGAGAGGCTTTGTGAGCAACAGCTCAATCGTACCTGTTTTCTTTTCCTCGGCAAACATCCGCATGGTAATAGCCGGAATGAGAAACATCAGCACAAAGGGCCCGAGAGAAAACAAGGTTTGCATATCTGCATACCCATAGTCCAGAACCGAAGTCTCGGGGAAAACCCACATGAGCAATCCGATACCGGTAAGAAATACACTGATCACGATATACGCAATCAGTGAATTAAGGAATGTGTTAACTTCTTTTTGAAAAACCTGAAACATAATTATGACCTGGTCAATCGCTGAAAAATCTTTTCAATACTTTCTTCCTCCTGCCGCATCCCGATCAAAGTAAGCCCCTGCTCGGTTGCCAGTTTGAAAATATGCGGGCGCACATCATTTTCCACGGAGGATTCCACCACGTATATTCCTTTGCCCGCATGTGATACCGTTATAATTCCTTCCAGCTGTTCAAGACCGCTTGCGTCAATCTCATCTGAAAACTCAACCGTGATCACTATTGTTTCCGCCGGCATAGCCTTTAACTGGTCGATCCGATCGTTGGCCACGATTTTGCCTTTATTGATCACAATAACACGGTCACAAAGCGCCTGAACCTCCTGCATGATATGCGTACTGAAAAGTACGGTTTTCTGCGCGCTTACCTGCTTAATTACTTTGCGTATCTCCACGATCTGATTAGGATCAAGCCCTGTGGTGGGTTCATCAAGGATCAGGACCCTGGGGTCGTGTATCAATGCCTGGGCCAGTCCGACCCGCTGACGGTATCCTTTGGATAGTGCTTCAATCTTCTTGTTCTGTTCCCTGGTCAGTCCGCACAGTTCGATCATCTCACCAACACGGCTCTGAAGTTTCTTTCCCGAAAGATTATACAGGCTGCCGATAAACTGAAGGTACTCCCTTACATACATTTCGAGATACAGCGGGTTATGTTCCGGTAAATAACCAATGGAACGTTTCACTTCCAGCGGCTGTTCCATCACATGGTGGCCACATACGGTTACGTCACCTGATGTTGGAGGAAGAAAACAAGTAGCGATTTTCATGGTCGTGGATTTCCCGGCACCATTCGGACCCAGAAACCCCAGAATCTCACCCTCCTTTACATCAAACGATATATTATCAATAGCGCGCTGCTCGCCGAAAATTTTGGTGAGGTTTTTGACAGATATTGACATATTCAATAAATACGGTAAAAATATTAACACGGCCTGTATACTTCAATTTTTTTGGCAGAAACATAAATTGAAAGTATCATTGGACCGGAATCCGAAAACAAAAATGAAAGATATAAAAATATTTCTTAAAGGCTGCGGAATTTTACTTGCTTTTATTCTTGGCGCGGGTACAATTCACGCGCAAGAGGGGTATCGTATTGAAATCGAGATCAGGGGAATTGAATCAGATCCCCTGATCATGGGTAATTTTTTTGGTGAGGGAACCTACGTAGTGGATACTTCAATAGTTGAAAATGGCGTACATATCTTTGCCGGAAATGAGAAACTTCCGGAAGGCATGTATTTTCTTGCCAGAAAAAAATCCCGGCTACTGGATTTCATAGTGTATCAGGATCAGCATTTCAGGCTCGAGACCGACACATCAGACCTGGTTATGAACCTGAACGTGATCGGTGATGTTGACAATCAGCTTTTTATTGACGACATGAAATACAATGCGGCAAGAAATGACGAAGCCGCACCCTATCTCAAAGTTATACAGGATTCAACAGCATCTCCGGCAGACAGGGCAGAGGCACAAACGAGCCTTTCCGCCATTAATAATAAAGTTCTTGAGCACCAGGAGGCCATCATGAAGGAATATCCTGAAAGCTTTATGGCAAAATTATTTAGCGCCCAAATGCGCGAACGCCTTCCTGAAACCGACGACATGGCAGATCCGGATGCCGCATTCAATTATTACAAAGCGCATTACTGGGATCATTTTGACCTCTCCGACCCGACATTCCTGCGCCTGAACCAGCCTCTTTACAGGGACAAGCTTGATACCTATTTCGATCGCCTGGTGATGCAGAATGCAGACAGCATTGAAAAGGAAATAGACCAGCTTGCTCAGGTTGCCAAAAAAAATCAGGAGACCTATAAATATTTCGTTTGGGCACTTACACTGAAATATCAAAATCCCAGGATTATGGGACTTGACGAGGTATTTGTCCATATGAACGACACTTATTTTGCTTCCGGTGAAATGAACTATTGGGCAAATGCTCAACTCCGGAAGAATGTACAGGAATATTCCGATCAGCTCCGCAACAGTCTTATCGGGAAAAAAGCCTCCAATCTGATCATGCCGGATGAGAATATGGAAAAGAAGAGTTTATATGACATTTCCAACACCTATACGGTTGTATACTTTTTTGATCCGGATTGTCAGCATTGTAAAATGGCCACCCCCGTTCTTGACCGGCTTTACGACTCACATAAATATGACCTGGAGGTATTTGCCGTAAGCACTGATACGTCAATGGTGAAGATGAAAAATTACATCAGGGATATGGATTTGAGCTGGATCACGGTGAATGGGCCAAGAACATTCACAGAACCTTATTACAAGTTGTATGATGCCATGACAACGCCAACCTTCTACATCCTCGATGAGAATAAAAATATCATCGCCAAAAAACTGCCGGTAGAACAAATTGATCCGTTCATTGAGCAGTATGATGCACGCCGGAAGGAACAATAAGGAATTATATGGGCAATCTGCCCGATTACGGGCTTACAAACGTTTTTTAATAACTGTGTTATTTTTTACGTTCGATGGTATAGGTTACCAGGTCCCCGAGGGACTGGCGGTACTCTGAATCCGGAAACTGCTGAAGGATTTCCATAGCTTCACGGTAATAACGGTTCATTACATCGGTGGCATAATCAATTCCGCCATGATCCTTCACATAGGCAATTACCTCATTTACTTTTTTACGGTTTTCATTATGACGCCGCACAATATTGATGAGCCTGCGCTTATCAGACCATGAAGCATGCTGAAGTGTATAGATCAGGGGAAGCGTCATTTTCTTCTCACGAATGTCGATGCCCAACGGCTTACCGATTTCGGTTTCACCGTAATCAAAAAGGTCATCCTTTATCTGAAAGGCCATTCCTACTTTCTCCCCGAAGACACGCATTGTTTCAATTTCTTCCGGACCCTTACCTGCCGAAGAAGCCCCTACTGCACAGCAGGAAGCGATCAGTGATGCCGTTTTCTGGCGGATAATATCGTAATAGATGTCTTCAGTTATATCAAGGTTCCTTGCCTTCTCCATTTGCAGAAGTTCCCCTTCACTCATCATCTTAACAGCCTTGCTTACAATTTTGAGAAGATCAAAATCACCATTATCAACGGATAACAGAAGGCCGCGGGAAAGAAGATAATCACCGACCAATACGGCCACCTTATTTTTCCAAAGCGCATTGATGGAGAAAAATCCACGGCGGTAGTTAGCATCATCAACCACGTCGTCGTGCACAAGGGTCGCGGTATGGAGCAGCTCAATGAGCGACGCGCCCCGGTAAGTTGATTCATTGATGGCACCACAGGTTCCGGCACTCAGAAAGACAAACATAGGTCTCATTTGCTTTCCTTTGCGCTTTACGATATAACTCATAATTTTGTCCAGCAGAAGGACTTTGGTTTTCATCGATGCCCTGAATTTGGACTCGAATTCTTCCATTTGGACCGCAATGGGCGCCTTTATATCGTTTAGACTTACTACCATCCTGACAACTTGGCTACAATTATAGTTATGAATACTCCCTAATCAAAATATAATCATTTACCCTATGCAATTGTTCAAAGAAGTTATCCTTACAGGCACCGAGCATCATCGTTCTTTTGCCGTAGATATACGCTGGAATACAACACAGGAACGGAAGCCCTTGATCATTTTCGTGCATGGATTCAAGGGATTCAAGGATTGGGGAACATTTCCGCTGATCGCGGATCAGTTTGTGGAAAATGATTTTATTTTTATTAAACTGAACCTTTCCCACAATGGGGTGACACCGGATAGCCCGATGGATTATGCTGACCTTAATGCTTTTTCGGAAAATACATTTTCAAAAGAACTGCAGGACATACAGCAGGTGGTGGATTTTGTGAAATCCAACCGTTTCCCCGTGCCGGAGGATGAAGCGGATAAGGACAAGGTCCTCATGCTTGGTCACAGCCGTGGCGCGGCAGCAGCACTGTTGCATACGGCGATGGATAGCCGAATTTCAGGTGTGTGTGGATGGGGTGCAGTCGTTGACCTCGAAAGCCGGTGGCCCAAACCGTTGCTTAATGAATGGAAAAGTAAAGGTGTTGTACATATACCAAATTCAAGGACCGGGCAGGATATGCCAATGAAATATGATATCGTCGAAGATTATTTTGCCAACCGCGATGATTATCACATACCATCGGCCCTGGCAAGAATAAGTGTACCGGTTTTGCTGATCCATGGTACTGATGATGAAACAGTTCCGTTGGAAGAGACCGCATCTGTCGTGAATGAATTGCCGGAAATTGATATTGCCATAATCGATGGCGCTAACCACGTATTTGGCGGCAGTCACCCCTATACGAAAGCGGAATTACCTGTCCACACCATGGAAATGGTCCAAAAGACGATTCAGTTTTTCAAAACCAATGAATAAATCGTTGTAAACATTTGGAATATCATAAAGTAACATTCACATTTAACCAGGATCTTTTCATGTCTCATTATATATGGAAATAAACATTCCGGATAATTCTGTCCTGCACTATGTTCTGATTAGTGCGCTTGTTCTTTTCATCGCATTTCTGATCACACGGATACTGCGGATTTTCTTAACGCGTTTTCTGAAAACCGCTTCAGCGCTCATTAACGTAGATCACACAAAGTATAATTTCATCAAGAATGCTGTGAGCTTCGTCGTATTCCTTGGGGCTTTCATTGTCATATTTTATATGGTCCCCGGATTGCGTGATTATGGTGTTACTTTATTCGCCGGTGCCGGTGTACTGGCGGCAATTGTCGGATTTGCTTCACAATCTGCATTCTCAAACATTATCGGTGGAATCTTCCTCGTAATTTTTAAGCCATTTCGCGTTGATGACCTCATTTCTGTGGGTACCAATACCGGGCGTGTTGAGGACATTACACTTCGGCATACCGTTATTCGGAATTTTGAGAATAAACGAATCGTTATCCCTAATGCGATTATCAGCAATGAGACGATTATAAATTCAACCATTGTCGAGGAAAAAATCTGCCAATTCTATGAAATTGGTATTTCATATGATTCGGATGCAGATCTTGCGCTGGAGATCATCAGGGAAGAAGCGGAGAAACATCCCAATTGCATCGATAATCGCAAAGAAGAGGATATTGAAAAAAACGAACCGATAGTGGCCGTCCGCGTTATTGGCTTTGGCGACAGCAGTGTAAATCTGCGCGCATGGATTTGGAGTAATTCTCCAACAGAGGCCTTTCTTTTAAAATGTGACCTGAACAGATCTGTCAAAAAACGATTCGACCAGGAAGGAATTGAAATTCCGTTCCCTTACAGGACGTTGGTCTTCAAACAGAATCCTCCAGAAAATGCAATTACCCAAGATTCCAAAAACATTTCTTAAGAAACCCAAGCTGGTTATAAAAGCAGGGCTGCCGCCGGGCACACTGGTTCATATTGGTCCGAAAAAAACTGAAAAGCAGCTGGTTGAACTGATTCAGTATGATAATAAAGAACTGATTGAGACGGACAGTAATGAAACCTCTGTCATACTGGACAAATTTGATCCCGGAAAGGTAAATTGGATCAACATCGATGGCCTGCACAATATTAACCTCATTCAGGAATTGGGGAATTTCTTTCACCTCTCCCCACTGATGCTTGAAGACATCCTGAATACTGAACAACGCCCAAAGCTGGATGAATATGACGGGGTTCTGTTTCTTCCCATGAAAGCCCTGAATACCTTGAGTGGTAATGAAATTCAATATGAACAAATCAGTTTCGTTCTTGGCCAAAACTATATTTTATCGTTTCAGGAAAAGGAAGGTGATTTATTCGACCAGCTCCGAACCAGAATTTCAGACCCTGCAAACCGGGTGCGAAGTAAAAATGCAGATTACCTGTTTTATCGTCTCATTGATACCGTTGTCGACAACTATTACATTGTTATGGAGCACATCGGGGAACAAATAGAAAATATCGAGGAAGAGGTATACCTTAACCCGAGCAGCAAGACCATGCAACGGATTCAGGATGTAAAAAAAGAGTTGATCATTCTTCGTAAATCACTGTATCCCATCCGGGAAGCCATTGCAAGTCTTTTGCGAAATGATTATAAAGTGATACAACCTGAGAACAGGACTTTTTTCAATGATGTATATGACCATATCATTCAGCTTATCGATATGTTCGAGACGTACCGCGACCTGATATCCAACCTGATGGATATGTATATGTCGACGATCAGCAATAAGATGAATGAGATCATGAAAGTGCTAACGATCATATCTACCATCTTTATCCCGCTCAGTTTTATCGCAGGTGTGTATGGAATGAATTTTCAGCATATGCCAGAACTCGGTTGGAAGTATGGTTATTACGCAATCCTGGGCCTGATGCTTGCAATCTTAACTGGTATGCTTCTATACTTCCGAAGTAAAAAGTGGCTTTGATCAGAACATATCCTTCGGATCAATCAAATGCTGATTGAGAAGCTCGCGCATTACAATTTCAGTCATGTCACTTTTGAAAGCCATTTCATTACGAATATCAGACACATAGGCTTTTACAGCCATCTTCAATACAGATTTCCGGTCTTTCAATTCATTGGTAAATAAAACCGCAATAGGTTTATTCAGATAAATAAACCGCGAAACCTGGGCAGCTTCAATGGCCACCTGTCTGATTCGCTGGGTGTCTGCGGTTAATGGAAGAAAAATATCTGCCTGAACCTGGCAATTCGCTTCACCACTGTTGGCATTACTCACCGCGGTATTCATTAATTCTCCGTTGGGAATTGAAACAAGGGAATCGCCCGGTGTAACAATTCTTGTACTGCGCAATCCAATTTCCACCACTTCACCATAGTGCTCACCTATCTGAATTTTGTCACCCAGTTGGAACGGTCTGTCAAAGAGTATCATGATACCCCCAAACATATTCTTCAGAATATCCTGGGCGGCAAACCCAACAGCAATTGCTACCGAAGCCGCAATGGCGTATATCGTTGTTGCCGGAGGCTGAATGACTGCCCCGATTATGAAAACAATGATTGCGATCCAGCCGAAAATCCTGACAATGGGAATGAGCCCTTTGATCGTGATCCGGTGATATGCGCTGCGTTCAGCAAATCGCCCGATCAAATTCGACAAAAACCGAATAATGAGAAAGCCGATCAGGACAATAATGAGGGAATAGAATATCTTGCTGAAGGAAATGAGCCTGAAAATATCTTTCGGGTCAATTTCACCCTCTTCAGCAGCCTTGGTGTCCTCCTTTACTTCAGGTTTTCCTGTTTGCTTTTCCTGGATAGCCTTTTCCAGCGAATCGTACCTGGCCTCCAGTTGTTCATCAATCAGGGAGTCGTACGTTTGAATATCGGGCTTAGTAACGTTTTCACCGGCATTCTCCTTCTTGCAACCGAAGAAAAGGAGCCCTGACAATAGTATGATTAGTATCCGGTTCATGCTAGTGGATTATATTTTTGGCCTTCAGTAAATTAATGGTCTGCCGGTACAACAACGGATTTACGACATATTGATCATCTTCCATAATGAGTATCCCATCTTCATACATCGGATGCAATATGGAACGTGCCCGGGGAAGCGACATGCTCATGGCTCTCATAAAATTCGCTTCACTCATCCCTTCATGAAGGATAAGTGTTGCCAGGCCGAAGAGCTTGTCTCCGGAAATATTCTCCAAAAATCCAAAGTCGAAATCTTTCAGGGAGCCAATGACAATCGCATCGTCAGTAATTTCCTTCGTAGACCGTAGCCAGTAGATCAACGCGAGGCTTACATTATTTTGTGCTATCCTGTTCAAATCATTAAAATAACTTTCCTCGAGAAATGCCTGGCGCTCCTGCTCATTCATTTTCTTATACTTTTTACGAAGCACATCATTTGCCGAAGGACGGAATTGAAGATTATACCCGCTTACTTTGTGTCGTTTTCGTATAATATTCACAATACTTCTGGCATCGAAGTTCTGTAAACGAATTATGTATCCAAAGTGGTCTGACAAGTGGATCGTCTTATCCAGAAAATTCCATGCATATTCTGTATACCCCAGGATCCAGAAAATCTGCCTGCTTGTATGAGCGATCAGTTCCGTGATTGCCCGCATTGCCTCAAATCCCCCGATCTGTTTCATAAAACAGTTCTGGGCCCCTTCAATGATGATTACCCGCTTGGGATCTGATGATAATTCAGCCAGTAGATCATCAAATGTAGACGCTTCAGTGCCCAGGCCTTCATTCAGAAAATCCAGGAGGTGTTCGCGGGTAAAGATTGTTCCAGTCGCTGTTAACCTGTA
>JBNKGL010000001.1:0-264583 GCA_050289805.1 Cyclobacteriaceae bacterium | reverse complement strand
TCAGTGCCCAGGCCTTCATTCAGAAAATCCAGGAGGTGTTCGCGGGTAAAGATTGTTCCAGTCGCTGTTAACCTGTAAACCTTGCTGCCACTTGCCAGTTGTTCAAGGTAGAAGTTAAGTAAAGTGGTCATACCACTTCCCTTCTCTCCAACAATCGCCGTACTTGCAAACCTGCCTTTCATCCAGTTATTATAGGCATTGTGTAATTGCTGGAGCTCTTCATTCCTTCCGGCGAAAAAGTTCTCGTCGGTGAGCGCGTCTGCCTTAAACAAGCGTTGATATACAAATGGAAGACGTTGTACAGACTGTCGGGTCTCAGCAAGGAAATCTGCCAGTTCCGCCGATAACGGGACTTCCGATTGGCTGATGCCAAAACGTTTGTACATGACATCCATCCATTGACGTCCTTCCTGGTAATATTTTTTGGCCTCGCTAATCCAGTAAGGAACAAGTTGCCGTCCACGTTCCAGGACCCGCTGATGAAGAAACTTACTTTTTTCAATGGCAACCCCTTTCATCATCCGAACACGGATGGCAGTGATATTATCATTGTCGGTAAATTTCTTGAGCTCTTCAAAAAAGCCGTTAAGCGCAGAATTCAGCTCCTTATCCACAAGGTTCTTCATCTCCGCAAATGCAGTCTCGATCTCCGTGATCTGCTTTATGGTGCGCTCCAAACCTTCACGCGCAATATCCCTGGGTTCACTTTCCGGATTTTCTTCGTCAAAGAGTGAAAGTGCAGAATCAAGGTTAAATTCAGCAATCTGCCCCAGGAAGGAGACATTATTCTGAATGGTACTCAGCTTTTCAGTAATCTGAATCTTGATATTCCGCGTGAGTTTCAGCAACTGCGGGTAGGACTCAAAATTGATCAGTTCGCCCGGGGAAAAATGATTGATGCCGGTGGAGGTCGTAGCTTTAAGGAAATCAACTTCACTCTTGATGTGCCGTTCCGTTTCGATCTCGGCAATGAGCTTATCGATCTTTGATTCGATATTATTTACCAGCGATGGCAAGTCCTGGCTTAAAATTGCATCATTCAGAACGCCAAGACGCTCATCACTCATTTCACGGCGCAGGATGGCCCGTTGCCGCTCAATATCTTTACGCAGATCTTCTTCAGGCGTATTTTTAATGGTTTCAAGGGCTGAATTCAATTGTTCTTTCCAGGGACCGAAGGTCTTCAGAATGGTCTGATCAATCCGGGTATCAAATCTTTTGGTCGACAACCGGTATTCCAGCATCGTATTGAAAATGACATGGTACAGATCAATGTCAATTCCCCAGTCATCAGACATCAGCAGAAATGTATTCTGCCAACGGCCATGATGTTTCAGGTAGATCTGATCATTCCTCTCATGCTCGCGAATCAGATGCGCCGAATTGAATTTTCGGTTGGAAAGCTCTATGGTTCCGCACCGCACATAATCATCACTGTACTCCTCATAGATCTCATCCAGTACATTGAGGGCTCCTTCCTCCAGCAGAGGCTTGATGGATTCAATTTCTTCAATGGCGTCGCTGGTGGAGTTAAATATTGACTCATCAATTGAAAACTCTCCTCCTTTCACAACGTTTCCCATCATGCGATCGATTTCCACATCATGTTCCCACATCACCAGTGAGGTGGACGACATTTTTTCATATACCCGATCCTTCTGATCAATCAATCTCGAAATCAATTCCTCTTTGAGGTAAAATTCAGTAAGATTTCTCAGCAGCACCTTGTGGTTCCACCTCCGGATAAGAAGACGCTCCTTCCCTGCCAGCCTTCTGAACAGATTGACCACCCGCCTGGGGAGAGTAGATAACCCATAAAAAATGCTTTTGAAGAATTTCAGGAATTTGATGAAAAATGTATCCTCAGGGCGCGACTTAAATCGATCCGGGGACTGTTCCCGGAAAATATCCACCGGCAGGGTTGCGAGGTATTTATCAGCAGCCTTCACAAAACCCTCGAACTCCTCATCAAAACCGGCCGGATCACCAATATTAAATCGCCTGTCTACGGCTTCCTTCAGCTTTTCCTTATAAGCACTAACGAAGTTGAGCTTTTTACCAAGCTCTGTCTGATCTTTCACATAGGTATTCAACCTTCGCTGAAGGTCATCCACCTCATTCAGAAATTTCACCTGACGTTCTATTTTACCATATAGAACAGGGAGATATTCCTGGATAAGGATCTCTCGAAAGCGTTCATAATACTCCTGCAACTCTGCATTCATGTCGGTAAGATATTAAAAAAATAGGATTTGAATTCTTCAGGAAGTGCCGATATGCAGTAATGCATCCCCCATATTTACAACCGGATAATTATTAATTGCCACGATAAAACCATTTTCTGTACACTTTACAGGCTTTTCCGACTGTCCGTACGGGTCTGAAATATATCCCAGTATTTCTCCTTTTTTTACAGCTTCTCCATTTCGAACGCGCGTATGATGCATTCCGGACATACGTGCACGAATCCACATAGTTCTCTTTAAAATCCTGGTTTCCTGAGCCGGTTCGGGCGCATCGTCGCGCATATCAAGAAATTTCATCACCCTGCGAATTCCATCAGACCCCATGTCAACAACCTGTTTACGGAGCCTTAGCGTCTGTCCGCCCTCAAATACCAGGATAGGCTTGCCCATTTTTGATGCGGTTTTCCGCAGGGATTTTTCCCGAAACGGCGCATGAATGGTAAACGGAGCTGCAAATGCCCTGGCCAGGGCTGTTTCCTGCTCGTCGTCAAATGTCCCCCGAATCTGTGGAAAGTTATTCAGACTTGCTCCTCCCGTATGAAAATCAATTCCATAATCAACCTGGGGAAGGATTTGGGTGGTAAAAAAGTGTGCAACCCTGCTGGCCAAAGATCCGGTCGAACTGCCGGGAAAAGAACGGTTCAGGTCCTTACCATCAGGAAGTCCGCGGGAATGATTTATAAATCCATAAACATTGAACACCGGAATTGCGATCACTGTGCCCCTGTCGGGATGATAAATATCATTCTTAATGGCGCGTCGAACAATTTCGATACCATTGGTTTCGTCCCCGTGCATTCCGGCCATCAGCAAAAGCACGGGTCCATCCTTCTTCGCCCGGCTTACAAAAATTGGAATCGTGATCGGCGTCCGGGTAGGCAGCCTTCCAATCAAGGCATTGATCTGGACCTGTTCCCCGGGTGAAATTGACGTACCGTCAATAATGATTTTTTTCATCAGGCGTTCACCTTATCTTTTTGTATCCTGCGTCGGCTACTGCCACCATTACGCTCCAGATAGTCAACAATTTTTCCTGCGATATCAATGCCGGTTGACTTCTCAATCCCTTCAAGACCAGGGGAGCTGTTAACTTCCAGGATCAGCGGGCCCCTGGAACTTTGCAGCATATCGACACCGGCAACACCCAGCCCCATTTTCTCAGCGGCCTTTATGGCAGCGCTTTTCTCCGCCCGCTTCAGACGAATGATTGAGGAAGTACCTCCACGATGCAAATTGGAACGGAACTCACCCTCCTTTGCCTGGCGTTTCATGGCTCCAACCACTTCACCATCCACAACAAACGCACGGATATCGGCTCCCCCGGCTTCCTTAATATACTCCTGGACGATCACGCGGGCGCGAAGGCCGTGAAATGCTTCGATAACCGAAACCGCGGCCTTCCTGTTCTCTGCGAGAACCACTCCCAGTCCCTGCGTTCCTTCCAGCAATTTAATGATCACCGGGGCTCCGCCCACGGCATCGATAATTCCATCGGTATCCTGCGAATAGTTGGTAAAAACGGTTTTTGGCAGTCCCATGCCAGCCCGTGAAAGGATTTGCAGGCTTCTTAATTTATCCCTGGAACGTATGAGCGCCTGGGATTCCACTGCTGTAAAAACTTTCATCATCTCGAATTGCCTGACCACCGCAGAACCATAAAATGTAACTGAGGCCCCGATCCGTGGCACCACGGCGTCGAGATAATCAAGGTTTCTCCCTTTGTAAATAACCGTAGGCTGGTTTTTTTCAATGACAAGATTGCACTTGAGGTGATCAATCACTTCCGCATCATGGCCACGTTGCTCAATGGCCTCTACTAGTCGTCGTGTGGAATATAGCTGGCTGTTTCGGGATAAAATTCCGATTTTCATAATTACTTCTTTTTAATTTTTTGTTTGTAGGACAGGTTCCGCTTTGAAACATCAACAATAAACCCCTTTGAAAGTAGTTTTCTGCCCAGTAGAATGGGGAATTTTAAATTCCCGCGATCGCTTAACGACAATTCAACCATAAAACTATGACCCAGTACCAGAATATGGGTGGAAATAATATATCGCTCCTCCGTTTCACCGAATGAGTTTTTAATTTCTCTCCGGTCATATTCTTCAAAGTAAAAGGACTTATCATTATAATCCGGATGTGTTGGATCAAGCAATGTAAAATGCAAAACCTTCTTACCGTCCTTCATGATTTCTTCCGCATGGTGATAATGAATTGCGGAAGTGAATGCGCCCGTATCAATTTTGGCATCCAGATTGAATAAATGCAGGTCTGGCAAGTCTATTTTATCGCTCCTGCCAATGATTAATTTGTCTGTCATTCAATAAAAATCTGCTCAAAAGTTAAGCCAAATGGATGACATAAAAAAAGCGGTTCCTCTCAGAACCGCTTTCCTCTGTATAAACTATTTACTAACCTTTCACCTTGAATTTCACTTCCGTGTTTTCCCAGGCCAGCACCACATGATCTCCCTCAGCGGATATAGTGAATGTCTCTACAAAGTCCCCCGTTTTTCCCGAAGGAACTTCTACTCTCAGCACATCTTTATCAGCAGGATACTGCGTTCCCCACTGACCGGTTGCACTGTTAAATATAATTGTCCATTTATCTTCACCAGGGATAGTATACATGCTGTATGATCCCTTGGCTAAACTCTTGCCTTCGATTTTTACATCCTTGTCGAAGGTTATGATAGTCGCTGCATTCGCGCCGGTTCTCCATACTTCCCCGTACGGCACCAGGCCGCCCATCACACTTCTTCCCCGTGCTGATGGCTGACTGTACTTCACCTCTACATTGGCACCGCCAACTGAAGCATTCACCGTGGCAGGTGGACTTTTCATTTGCTGTGCATTGGCAAAATCAGAAAAACCCACGACAAGCAGGCCACTTAATAAAACTGATAAAAGAATTCGCATAGTGGTATTTTTATTGGTTTGTAATTCACATAACGGCATAACCCCGCAGAAGGTTAAACCGCTCATCACATTTTTTGCTAAAAAGATCCGGTATTGTCAGATATCGTTTCGTTTGTCAAAGAGCAGACATTGCCATGCGCGTTCGATATCGCCTTTTGCCAGATAACCCGAAGCCAGTGAATGCATCCGCTCCAGAATATCATTATCATCGACATTTAAGAACAGGGATCCCAATTCCGACTGAATAACTGGATTTTGCAGAGGTATCTCTACAACATTGGCGAGACGGGCAAGCTCGTTGCCGGTAAGTATGGAACTCTCACGAATGGGCTTCGGAAGCTGATCAATGCCTACCCCTTTGTTACGAAGAGGTTTAGGAATTTCAAATAGTGAATCCCCGGAGGCACGGGAATAAAAATTGCCGCCCATTCGGGCAACCGCGTCCAGTTTGAACGGATCAATCTGGTTATTATCGTCGAGCACATCATCGTCGATATGCATCAGCAGCACTTCACAAATCACAAGATTTCCTGCGCCTCCCTCATGACCCAATTGCTGAATATCCGTCACACGGCATTCAAAAGAAACAGGCGATTCCCCGACACGGGGCGGCCTGATCAGGTCTGATTTTACAGGGGTCAGACCCGCCTTGATAAATTCATTAACACCCCTTTCGTATTCTGTGCTTGTAAGGGACATCTGCTCAACAATGGCATAATTCACAACATTGATAACCACCTCATCCACCTCAAGGACATTTTCATAGGTATGCTTGGTAGTGTTGTCCCTGCCCCGTCGGGCGGGAGAAAAAATAAGAACAGGAGGATTTGAACCAAAGCAGTTGAAAAAACTGAACGGACTTAAATTTACATTTCCCTCCTTGTCGATGGTGGAAGCAAAGGCAATCGGGCGGGGCACAACTGCACCGAGCAAATAGGAATGGAGCTCGGGTACGGAAATCTTGCTTGGATCTATAATCATGGCATCGAAACTGAAGGTAATACCCGGGTTCTGACTTCCCCAAAGCCAATTCTTAAACCGTCCTTTTCCGCGTATCCGCGCATAATCACCTCATCTCCATCCTCTATAAAAACACGGGAGGAACCGTCGCTCATAGGAACCGGCTTTGTTCCCTTCCAGGCCAGTTCCAGCATACTTCCATATGAATCGTCCGTCGGGCCGCTGATAGT
Organism: Cyclobacteriaceae bacterium; assembly: GCA_050289805.1. Classification (GTDB taxonomy): domain Bacteria; phylum Bacteroidota; class Bacteroidia; order Cytophagales; family Cyclobacteriaceae; genus JAUILA01. The sequence goes on along the minus strand of JBNKGL010000001.1, from coordinate 258,229 downwards.
TCCGGACGCATACATGTCACCCACCTGCAGGTTGCAACCGTTGCTGGTGTGGTGAGCGAGCTGTTGACAAACATTCCAGTACATATGCTTAAAATTGCTCCGGCAAACAACTTTTTCCTCGGCATTTTCCGGATGAATGGCTACCTCAAGGTTAATATCAAAATTACGGGGTCCTTCACATGACAGATAAGGCAATACTTCCGGATCTTGCCGGGGACCCTCAGTTCTGAAAGAATCCAGCGCTTCAAGGGTTACGATCCACGGTGAAATAGATGAGGCAAAATTCTTGGCGAGGAATGGTCCCAGGGGCACATATTCCCATACCTGAATATCCCGGGCCGACCAGTCATTGAAAAGAACAAACCCAAAAATATAATCCTCCGCGTCACTGGTCGAAACCGGCGTGCCCAGTGTGTTTTCACGCCCGGTAACAAATGCCATCTCAAGCTCAAAATCAAGGCGTTTAGACGGGCCAAATACAGGCGTGTCCGCATCCGGGGCTTTGGTTTGACCGTTGGGCCTGTGAATCGGAATCCCGGAAGGAATAATAGAGGATGCCCTCCCATGATATCCCACCGGGAGATGTTTCCAGTTTGGCAGCAGCGCGTTCTCGGGGTCCCGGAACATCGTACCGACATTTGTCGCATGTTCCTTGCTGGAGTAGAAGTCAGTATAATTCCGGACTTCCACGGGCATCAGCATTTCCACTTCATCTTTATGGATCAGGGCCATCTCAACGGCTGTTTTATTGTCCCTTAGCAGCGGGTTATCAGCATGCAGCAGGTCCATAATACGAAGACGCACCGAATTTGTAATGCGTTTTCCCAATGCAATAAAATCATTTAAGGAAGATTGGTTGAAAACACCCTGGGGGAGCCTGAGTCCATCGAGGAACCCGCTTTCATGAAGGTATGTGAGATCCAGAACGTAGTCACCGATCGCAACGCCGGCACCGGGTTCCAGGTATTCGGTTTGAAATATGCCGAATGGCAGATTCTGGATTGGAAAATCTGATTTTTCAGGTACTTCTACCCAGGATTTCAAGCTTGGGTCTTTTGGATTTTTAGCCATGGCAGGTCTGTTTTGAACAAAGTTAGTATTCCTGATTTCAAAAGAAAATTCACTGGCAAGAACCTAAAGCCCTTCCGTAAATTTTGGTTAATTTTGCCCCCTGAACTGATTAACTCATCATCCTATGGCATTGTCCACGAAATATGATCCGTCTGAGGTAGAAGATAAATGGTATAAGTATTGGCTTGACCAGGATTTTTTTCATTCCGAACCAAATCCCGATAAAGAACCCTATACGATCGTCATACCTCCGCCTAACGTAACAGGTGTGTTGCACATGGGTCATATGCTCAATAATACGATCCAGGATGTGCTAATCAGGAAAGCACGTATGGAGGGCAGGGAGGCCTGTTGGGTTCCCGGAACGGACCATGCATCCATTGCGACCGAAGCGCGTGTCGTTGCAATGCTGAAGGAAAAAGGTATAGAAAAAAAAGATATCACCCGGGAAGAATTCCTGGAATATGCCTGGGAATGGCGGAATAAATACGGGGGCATCATTTTACAGCAGCTTCGTAAACTCGGGGCTTCATGCGACTGGAGCCGTACTCGCTTTACTATGGATGAATCCCTTTCAAAAGCGGTGATTGAAGTATTTACACGGCTCTACAATAAAGGATTGATTTACCGGGGTGTCCGAATGGTGAACTGGGATCCTGTCGGAAAAACCGCATTGTCAGATGACGAGGTAATTCACCGCGAGGTACAGTCTAAATTATATTATCTCAAATATTTTATCGAAGGTTCAGATGATTTTGTAACCATCGCCACAACCCGGCCTGAGACCATATTGGGAGACACAGCCGTTTGCGTGCATCCCGAAGATAAACGATACCGCCACCTGAAAGGTAAACGCGTTGTGGTTCCCCTGATCAACAGGTCGGTGCCCGTAATCCAGGACGAGTATGTCTCAATGGATTTCGGAACAGGCTGCCTTAAGATAACACCGGCACATGATCTGAATGACTATGAACTGGGTATAAAGCATAACCTTGAGTCGATCGATATCCTGAATGATGACGGGACACTCAATGAAAATGCACAGCTGTACATTGGAGAAGACAGATTTGCTGTACGTAAAAAGATCGCCAGGGACCTGGAGGAGAAAGGCCATCTCGACAAGGTGGAGGATTATGTAAATAATGTTGGGTTTTCTGAACGCACCGATGCGGTAATTGAACCCAAGCTTTCCATGCAGTGGTTCCTGAAAATGGATGAGATCACCAAACCGGCGTTGAAAAATGTAATGGATGATACCATTCAGCTTATTCCGCCGAAATTCAAGAATACCTACCGGCACTGGATGGAAAATGTACGGGACTGGTGTATTTCACGTCAGCTTTGGTGGGGTCATCAAATTCCTGCATACTACCTTCCCAACGGAAAGTTTGTGGTCGCCGAAACTCCTGAAAAGGCCCTTGATCTGGCACGGGAAATTCAACCTGGCATCTCCATGGATGATCTGAAGCAGGACGAGGATGTACTCGATACCTGGTTCTCTTCATGGTTATGGCCCATAACGGTTTTCGATGGATTTGAAGATCCGGATAATGAGGACATCTCCTACTATTATCCAACCAATGATCTCGTAACAGCACCTGAAATTTTGTTTTTCTGGGTGGCCCGGATGATCATCGCAGGTTACGAATTCCGTGGAGAAAAACCATTCAATAATGTATACCTGACAGGCATTGTTAGGGATAAACAGGGCCGGAAGATGTCCAAATCACTCGGTAATTCACCCGACCCGCTGGAGCTGATGAGTATTTATGGTGCAGACGGTGTTCGAACAGGCATGCTGTTTTCGTCGCCTGCCGGTAATGACTTGTTGTTCGATGTTAAATTATGCGAACAGGGAAGGAATTTTGCCAATAAAATATGGAATGCATTTCGCCTGGTTAAAGGTTGGGAAGTGGATGACAACCTGGACACCGGGGTGAACCAGATCAGTATTTCCTGGTTTGAGGCACGTTTTCATCAGGCACTTGAAGAACTTGAGGATCATTTTTCAAAATTCCGTATTTCCGATGCCCTGATGACGGTGTACAAACTTATCTGGAATGACTTCTGTTCGTGGTACCTCGAAATGGTAAAACCCGGCTTTGGTGATCCGGTCGATCGAAAAACCCATGAAGCAACAATAGGCTTTTTCGAACAGCTGATGAAAATCCTGCACCCGTTCATGCCGTTCCTGACCGAGGAATTGTACCATGAATTGCGGGAACGCAGCGATAAGCGGGATTGCATTATCGTAGCCGAATGGCCTAAAAAGGCTCACTATGATACTTCTCTGTTAAGGGCCGGTGAGATAACATTTGAACTGATTACCCAGGTGAGGAATCTGCGTAACAGCCAGGGCATCTCTCCCAAGGAAAGCTTTGAGTTGTATGTTCTTTCTGATCATTTCGACCAATACATACCCTTTTCATCAGTTGTAATGAAGCTGGCCAATCTCAGTGATTACCAGCCGACGGAAAAATCTATCGACGATGCCAGCAGTTTTGTACTGAATGGCGATTCGTTTTTCATACCGATGGGTGAGCTCGTTGATGTTGAAAAGGAAATCGATGACCTCAGGAAAGAACTCGATTATACACGCGGCTTCCTGAAAAGTGTCGAAGGAAAACTGGGTAATGCACGTTTCGTGGATAATGCGCCAGAAAAAGTGGTGGAAATGGAGCGTCAGAAAAAGGCGGATGCCGAGGCGAAAATTGGCGCTATTGAGGCCAGGCTTAAATCACTCGCGGGCCAGAATTAATCAGAACCGGGCTGCCATGAGCAGCCCAAGGTCTTTATGCTTCATCCCGAACTTGCGGGCTATCGTCTCATTCGTCAGACTTCCTTTATAGGTGTATACGCCTTTCATAAACCATTTATGGGAGAAGATCATTTCCTCAATGCCTCCTTCTTCCGCTGCGCGTAAAATGGTGGGTGTAAAGATATTACTTAACGCTGTGGTCGCGGTATGCGCAACACGTGATGCAATATTGGGCACACAGTAATGAACCACATTATACTTTCGGAAGATAGGCTGATCCAGCGTGGTCATTTCAGATGTTTCCACGACACCACCCTGATCGATACTCAGATCTATGATTACCGAGTCGTCTTTCATCGCAGCAACCATCTCTTCGGTCACTACAAATCGCATACGTCCTTTTTCCGCCCGTAATGCTCCGATCACCACATCAGCATGACGCAACGATTCGGCCAGGGTCACGGTATCGATCGTGCTGGTGTATATCGGATGCCCCAGCGCATGTTTCAGACGGCGTAATTTGTACAGGTGGTTATCAAATATTTGAACATCCGCCCCTACCCCCAGGGCTGCCCTGGCGGCATATTCCGCGACTGTACCCGCGCCGATAATTACGACTCTTGTAGGCGGCACGCCAGTAATTCCGCCCAGGATAACACCCTTGCCTCCGTTGCTGCTGCTCAGGTACTCGGAGGCTATATTCATAACAGTGCTGCCTGCAATCTCACTCATCGCACGGATAATGGGCATCCCGCCGGCTTTATCTTCAATAAATTCGAACCCGAGGGCAGTGATACCACTGCGATTCAGGGCATGGATATAGTCGGGTTTCTGGTTACCGATCTGGACTGCGGAAATGAGGGTCTGCCCTTTCTTCATCAGTTCAATTTCCCCGATTGTGGGGGGCTCTATCTTGAGGATGGCCTGTGCCTTATAAACCTCCGCTGCCGACTTAACAATTTTCGCCCCTGCTTCGCTGTAATCCTTATCGGTAAACTTTGATCCGAGACCTGCTTTGGTTTCCACCCATATTTCGTGACCATTGGCCACCAGCAACTTTACCGCATCGGGTGTAAGGCTTATACGTCTTTCCTGGAGGGAAATTTCATTGGGAAGGCCCAGAAAGAACGAGTGCTTCTTTTTTTGAAGTGGATATAATTTTTCCTGGGGATAAAGGGTAGTTTCCTTCGCTAACTGTGCAAAACCGGAAGATTCCTTGCTAGTCATACATGCGCATTTCAAGTCGCCGGGTTGTTGGTGATGCCGTTTGAATACTTACCGAAACATATCGGTCAGGCAACAACCGCTCTACCCTTTGTGGCCATTCAATAAAACAATAATTTCCCGAATCGAAATACTCAACTGCACCAATATCTTCCGCCTCGCTCTCATCGTTTATGCGATAAAAATCAAAGTGATAATAGCTTTCTCCATTGTTGTCAACGTATTCATTAACGATACCATACGTCGGACTGGCTACTGTATCTGTTATATTCAGCACAGAGGCCAATGCTTTAATAAACGTTGTTTTGCCTGCTCCCATATCACCCAAAAACAGCCACACACTCCTGTCACCTGCGGTGAGGAGCATTTGTTTGGCTGCTTTCTCCAGATCCTTCAACCCGACATTTTCAAAGGTCAGGACAGGGTCCCGGCTATTTACCATATTTCGAAGTTAGTGAAATTATCGGAATAATCATTTCCTCCATTGACACCCCGCCATGCTGAAAAGTATCCCTGTAATAATTGGCATAATAGTTAAAATTATTGGGATAGGCGAAGAACTGATCTTCCGTTGCAAAGACATAAGTGGTCGAAACATTTGTCTTTGGAAGGTGCAATTTTTCAGGTTTAGGCACCACCATGATTTTATCAGAATCATCATAGCCAAGATTTTTACCCTGCTTGTACCTGAGGTTTGTATTGGTATTGCGGTCACCGATGATTCGGAAAGGCCTTTTTACACGAATGGTTCCATGGTCGGTGGTAATAATCAAACGTCCCCCAAGCTCCGCGATCAGGCGAATTGCTTCCAACAGCGGTGAGTGCTCAATCCAGGACCGGGTTATGGACCGGTAAGCCGATTCATCAGGCGCCAATTCACGCACCATCGCCATATCAGTGCGGGCATGCGACAGCATGTCCACAAAATTATAAACGATTACATTCAGATCGTTATTCATCAGATTTCGGATGGAGTCTGCCAAAGCCTTTCCCTCCGACGCTTTCTTGATTTTGTGATAGCTGAATTTCATATTCAGATTATTCCGCTGTATCTGTTTTTCAAGGAACTCATCCTCATGATTATTCTTTCCTTCATCCACATCCTCACCCACCCACAGGTACGGATATTTTTCAGCCATCTCAAGTGGCAGCAAGCCCGAGAAAATTGAATTTCTCGAATATGCGGTAGTGGTCGGAAGAATGGAATAATACAGATCTTCCTCCTCGATATTAAAGTGCTCCTGTACAGAAGGCTGTATCATACGCCATTGATCGTAGCGAAGGTTGTCGATTACCAGAAAGAATACCGGAGCCCCTTTTCCCACTTCAGGAAAAACCCATTTTTTCATGAGTAAATGCGATAACAGCGGTCGGTCAACATCCGGGTCATTCAACCATGATTCATAATTATCATCAATAAATCGTGCGAATCGTGCATTGGCCTCCTCCTTCTGCATGGTGAATACTTCCGCCATGCTTTTATTTTCGGTCTCATCAATTTCAAGTTCCCAATACACGAGCTTCCGGTAAATGGCCGCCCATTCCTCATGATCGAGGTCATCGTGAAAAGCCATGCTGATATTGCGGAATTCCTGCTGATAGGTGAGATTGGTCTTTTCCGTAATCAGACGTTTGTTGTCCAGGATTTTCTTGACTGACAACAAGATCTGGCTGGGATTCAATGGTTTGATTAAATAATCAGCGATTTTGGCCCCTATGGCATCTTCCATGATCTGTTCTTCCTCATTCTTGGTGATCATAATCACCGGAAGATTCGGCCGCAAGGTCTTGATCTGATTCAGCGCTTCAAGCCCGGACATTCCGGGCATATTTTCATCCAGGAAGACCACATCGTAATTAACCTCCTCACATTTTTCAATCGCATCTGTTCCACTGTTCACCGGGGTGATGTCGTAACCCTTATTTTCAAGAAAAAGTATATGTGGCTTTAAAAGATCTATTTCATCATCTGCCCATAAAATCGAATATCTTTGCATCCTGTAATTATTCCTTTCTAAATTTACTTACCTGTTAAAGCTAACGCAATAATCGTACAAGAGATTGAACAAAAAGAAAATATTTAACGATCCCGTTTACGGATTCGTACAAATTAAAAGCGATCTCATCTTTGATATCATTGAACACCCGGTGTTTCAACGGTTGCGAAGGATCAAACAACTCGGGCTCACAGACCTGGTATATCCCGGGGCACTGCATACCCGTTTTCATCATGCCATCGGGGCAATGCACCTGATGTCGATGGCCCTGGATTCCCTCAGAAGTAAGGGTGTTGAAATCAGTGATAAAGAGTTTGAGGCTTGTCAGGTGGCGATTCTGCTCCATGATATCGGCCATGGTCCATTTTCACATGCCCTTGAATTCAGCCTGCTCAATGGGGTTTCCCATGAAAGTATATCATTTCAGTTCATGAAGATGCTCAACCGGGAGTTTGATAATGAACTCGATCTCGCGCTCAGGATTTTTCAGAATACCTATGAACGCAGATTTTTTCACCAGCTTGTCTCGAGTCAGCTGGACATGGACCGTCTGGATTACCTCAAGCGGGACAGCTTTTTTACGGGCGTATCCGAAGGCTCGATTGGTCTGGAACGTATTATCAGCATGCTGAATATTGTAGACGATCAGGTAGTCGTTGAAGAGAAAGGGATCTACAGTATCGAAAATTTCCTGAATGCCCGCAGGCTAATGTACTGGCAGGTATACCTTCATAAAACTTCGGTGAGTGCCGAGAAAATGTTCATCAATCTCATCACACGCGCGAAAGAACTGGTTGAAAACGGAACCGAGCTGCCGGCATCACCCGCCTTAGCCCGTTTCCTGAAACACCGGTACCAGATTACCGATTTCCAGCAGGACCCCAATGTACTGGAGACCTATGGAAAGCTGGACGATGCCGATATTTGGGGAGCAATTAAATACTGGCAGGACAACCCCGACAGGATCCTTTCTTTGTTGAGTAGCATGTTACTTGAACGGCGACTTTTTGGAATTCAGCTAACGAATGAACCGATTTCCAAGAACGATTTGAAACAACTCAGGCATAATATTGCAGAATCCTATGGCCTGTTCCGGTCTGAATCCAGATACCTGTTGTCGCACGGTGACGTCACCAATAAAGCATACATCGCCGAAGGCCAAAAAATATATATTCTTACCAAGAAGGGGGAAGTATTGGATATTGCGGAAGCAGCTGATTTACCCAACATTAAGGCTATGAGCAAAATTGTAAAGAAATACTATCTATGCTCTCCTAAAAATGTATCTTTGTGACAATTATCTTCACCGTACATCTGAATGCAATTCACCATACGACAGATCGCTTCATTAATCGGCGCTGAGATTGAAGGGGATGATTCTCAACCCATTCACATGCTTGCAAAGATTCAGGACGCAAAGCCCGGACAAATATCATTCTTGTCTAACCCGAAGTATGAAAATTTTATTTATACCACCAGAGCGTCGGCGGTTATCGTTTCCAAAAATTTTGAGCCAAAGGAAAATATTCCAACCACACTATTACGTGTTGGCGATCCATACAGCAGCTTTACAACCCTGTTGGAAGAATATCACAAATTAATTTCATTTCAGCGCACAGGGGTGGAAGAACCCAGCTTCATAGGAGAGAATTCCACGACCGGTGAAAATATATATCGCGGTGCCTTCAGCTATATCGGGAAAAATGTGACAATTGGCAACGATGTAAAGATCTACCCCCATAGTTATATAGGCGATAATGTAAACATCGGTAACAGCGCGATAATCCATTCCGGTGTCAAGATCTATGAAGGAACGAAGATCGGGGACAACTGCATTTTTCATGCAGGCTGTGTGATCGGAAGTGATGGTTTTGGATTTGCTCCCCAGGAAGATGGTTCCTATCGGAGCATTCCCCAAATGGGTCATGTGATCATCGGCAATCATGTCGTTGTCGGTTCCAATACGGTTATTGATTGCGCAACCATGTATGGCGATGCGACCAGGATTGGTGATGGTGTGAAGCTGGATAACCTTATCCAGATTGCTCATAATGTGGAAATCGGGGATAATACCGTGATTGCCGCCCAGACAGGAATAAGCGGATCAACAAAAATCGGAAAGAGAAGTACCATCGCCGGCCAGGTAGGGATTGCGGGTCACCTTGAATTTGGAGATAATACGCGAATGGCTGCCAAATCCGGATTAATGAAATCAACCCCGGAAGGAAATATTGACCTCATGGGTGCACCGGCAATGCCCATAAAGGATTATTTAAGAGCGTACGCGGTATTCAGGAAGCTTCCTGACCTGAACCTGCGTTTGAAGGAATTGGAGGAAAAAGTGATAAATTTGCCGACCTTTGACAAGAGATCATGAATATTAAACAGCATACAATAAAGAAATCTGTGACGTTATCAGGTGTAGGCCTGCATACGGGGGTTGAAACGAATATGACTTTTTTACCTGCCAAGGCCGGACATGGTATTAAGTTTCAGCGGATCGATCTTGAAGGACAACCCATTGTTGACGCCGATGTTGACAATGTGGTCGACCTGTCGCGCGGAACAACCATTGAGCAAAGCGGTGCCCGTGTATCTACCGTCGAACATACCCTTGCCGCCCTTGTAGGTCTTGAAATTGACAATGTTTTAATTCAGCTGGACGGACCAGAGGCGCCCATTATGGATGGAAGTTCCATTCAATTTGTTGAGATTCTGAAAGAAGCCGGCACCGAAGAGCAGAATGCGCTTCGTGATTTTTATGAGGTTCAGGATAGCCTTTTTTACCGCGACGCGTCAAGAGATGTCGAAATTGCAGCCCTCCCCCTGGATGATTATCGTGTGACCGTGATGATCGACTATAATTCGCCGGTCCTGGGCAGTCAGCACGCTTCTCTTACCAACATAAGCCAGTTTGAAAAAGAGATTGCCGCATGCCGTACCTTCTGTTTTCTGCATGAACTGGAAATGCTGCACAAAAATAACCTGGTGAAGGGCGGCGACCTGAACAATGCGATTGTGGTCGTAGACAGGGTTGTGGAAGAACATGAATTGGCCAGTATTGCCAAGCTGTTCAATAAACCAAAGGTAGAGGTTAAGAAAGAAGGAATCCTCAACAACGTTGAGCTCCGTTACCGAAATGAACCTGCGCGGCATAAACTGCTGGATGTAATGGGAGATCTTGCCCTTGCCGGACGTCCGATTAAGGCGCAGATCCTGGCTGCACGTCCGGGACATGCGGCAAATGTGGCCTTCGCGAAAAAATTGAAGCGGGCAATGGAAAAAGAGTCCAAGCAGAATGTTCCCCGCTACAACCCCAATTTACCACCTGTTCTGGATATTAACCAGATCGTTAATATTCTTCCTCACCGATATCCTTTCCTGTTGATCGATAAGATCATCCACCTGGATGAGGAGAGCGTTGCAGGTGTGAAAAACGTTTCCTTTAATGAGCATTTCTTCCTCGGTCATTTCCCCGGCAACCCGGTAATGCCTGGCGTGCTTCAGGTTGAAGCCATGGCGCAGATCGGAGGAATACTGGTACTCAACACAGTTCCGGATCCTGAAAACTATTGGACGTACTTCCTTAGTATTGAGAATTTCAGATTCAGAAAAATGGTTCTTCCCGGGGATACCATCATAATTAAATGTGATCTGCTGGCACCAATCAAGCGGGGTATTGCAAAAATGTCCGGAAGGGCATATGTGGGTAATACACTTGTTTGTGAAGGCACCATGACCGCCAGCATAGTAAGAAAAGAAGTATGAATCAGCCACTAGCGTATATACATCCGCAGGCAAAAATTGCCCGGAATGTTGTAATTGAGCCTTTTTCTACCATACATAAAAATGTGGAGATCGATGAAGGAACATGGATCGGACCGAATGTCACCATTTTTGAAGGTGCACGGATCGGAAAGAATGTAAAGATTTACCCGGGAGCATCAATCTCGTCGGTACCCCAGGATTTAAAGTATGATGGCGAAGACACCGAAACGTTTGTTGGTGATAACACCGTAATTCGTGAATATGTCACCATCAGCCGCGGAACCAACGATAAATGGAAAACCGTTGTTGGAAGCAACTGTCTGCTCATGGCGTATGTTCATATTGCCCATGATTGCGTGGTAGGCAATAATTGTATCCTTGCCAATGCAGTTCAAATGGCTGGTCATGTAACCGTTGAAGATTATGCAATTATTGGCGGATCCAGTGCGCTGCATCAATTCGTGAAAGTAGGTGCGCATGTAATGATTTCCGGCGGATCCCTGGTACGAAAGGATGTACCCCCCTATACAAAAGCAGCAAGAGAGCCTCTCACCTATTGCGGAATTAACTCGATTGGCCTCCGCAGACGCGGCTTCAATTCGGACAAAATCGGTGAAATTCAGGAAATTTACCGGTACCTCTTTATGAAAGGGCTTAATAATTCCAAAGCGCTTGATCTTATAGAAGTAGAACTTCCCCCCTCTAAGGAACGCGATGAAATCATAAATTTCATCCGAAATTCCGATCGTGGTGTTATGAAAGGATATTCCTACTAAAATGGATATCCGGATTTCCGGACTAAGTAAGAGGTTTAACCGTGAATGGCTGTTTTCAGGGATGGATTATTCCTTTGCCGAGGGGAATTCATATGCTGTTACCGGACCGAATGGAAGTGGAAAATCGACCTTTTTGCAAATATTAAGTGGTTTTCAACTTCCCACTGAGGGCAAGATAGAATGGCTTGAGAAGAACACTTCAGTACCGGCAGATTCAGTATACCAGAAAATTTCTATTGCGGCACCCTATATGGAACTGGTGGAAGAATTTACGGTGAAAGAGATGCTCTCGTTCCATTTTAGCTTTAAATCGATCAGAAATAATCATTCTCTGTCTGAATTGATCGAGATAGGATATTTCAATAACGCTATGCACAAGCCCGTGGGAAATTTCTCCAGTGGTATGAAACAGCGGTTAAAGATCCTCCTCGCCCTGTATTCTGATGTGCCAATGGTGTTTTTGGATGAACCTGCCACAAACCTTGATGATCACGGATACTCGTGGTACATCGAACAAATCAGTTCCCTGAACATACCAACCATATTTGTTGCCTCAAATCAGCCGAAAGAATACACTTTTTGTAATGAAAAATTGGATATTAGTAACTTTAAACCGGCAAACAAATGACAATTTCATTACATATGCTGATTTATAAGCCCTTTATGATATGTCATAGGGAAAGATTCAAGAAAAAAATTTCTATATTTCCAGAGTGAATAAATAACATTATTGATGAAAAAACTGAATTATCTTTTTAGTCTGATAGTATTAATATCATTTTTTGGATTCATCAGTTGTGGCGGCGATGGCGGCGATGATCCAACCATTGCGGAGCAGCAATTGGCTAATATTACCGGTACATGGGCTACCACGACATCAAGTGATGTTAAACTGAATAATAACGATGCACCGGGTGACTGGTCCAACTTCAGCATAACTTTCACCCAGCAAAAAGGTGTTTCTGTATCCAATGCTCCTACGAGCGAAGTGGATATTTTCTCAGTATCCACTTATGAAACACAGGGTACCAGTGCCACAAACTTTACGGTCGTTTTTAATAATATTGCCAGCGAAACGGCCAATGTAAATATCAGTGGTTCCAATATGACAATGACCTTTACACTGGATGAAGGGGACAAGCTTGGCGCGAAAGTACTGAGCGTTCAGGGTAACTGGACTTTCAACCTGGTAAAACAATAATTACTGAAAATACTGATTTGAAGCCTCCTTTCACGGAGGCTTTTTTATTTCAAATCAAATACAGTGATACCTGATCCTCCACGTTCTACATGTTCGTCCCTGATGGATTGTACATTGGGATAACTTTTGAGATGATTTCTGATAAGTCCTCGCAGGATCCCGTCCCCCTTACCATGAAGAATCCTTAATTCGTTTGCATTGAAAAGGAGAGCATCATCCAGAAACTTATCAACCAATCCGATCGCCTCCTCTCCCCTTTTACCCCGAATATCCAGGGTATGATTAAATCCCGATAGTTTTTGATTCATATCCACATTGCTGTGAATAGTAGCGGATCCCCTGGCAGATTTCTTTGCCTCTGTCCGGGAAATTTTTTCAAGCTGATTTTTCTTTACCAGTGTTTTCAGGGCACCTACCTGTACCTCGATATTATTTCCGCGAATTGACAGTACTTCACCTACCACATCCTTTCCCATGAGGCGTACCATATCACCCGGCTCAACCGAAATAACCGAACCTGTTTTTTGTACTTCACCAGGTACATCAACTTTTTTCTTCAGAGATTCAAGCCGTTCACGCATCCGCTTGGTTTCCTTCTTTTCTGCACGGTTCTCACGAATATGCCGAATGGTCTTCTCTATCTCGCGGTTGGTTTCCCTGAGAATGCTGCTGGCCTCTTCCTTTGCTTTCGTAATAATTTCTTTTTTATTTTTTTCCAGCTCGGAGGATAGAGATTTGTATTTTCTCTGCAATTCCTCAACCTCCTTTTCCCTGCTTGCAAGGGCCGCGTCCCTTGACCGAATTTGTTGCTCCTGTTTCTCCAGCTTCAGGATCAGGTCATCAACATCAACCTGCTTTTGGCCGATGAGGTCACGGGCATACGCGATTATGGCATCGGGTAATCCGATCTTCCGGGCTACCTCAAAAGAAAATGAGCTTCCGGGAATCCCGACCTGCAGTACATAGAGCGGCTCCAGCTCATTCACATCGTACTTCATTGCACCATTTACCACGGAGCTATGCTCCTCGGCATAGCGCTTGATATTGCTATAGTGTGTAGTGATGATTCCGCGACAATCAAGATCAACGAGCTTGTCGAGGATCCCTTCGGCAATGGCACCGCCAAATTGAGGGTCTGTTCCCGTCCCAAATTCATCGATGAGCACAAGGCTTGAACGCTGCGCATTTTCCATGAACTTCTTCATGAGTGTGAGATGCGAACTATACGTACTCAAATCATTTTCTATAGACTGCTCATCCCCGATGTCCAGGAAAATATCACTGAATATACCCATCTCAGAAGATTCATCAACGGGAACAAGCAGGCCCGACTGCCACATATATTGAATGAGCCCGACGGTTTTCAAACTTACCGACTTACCTCCTGCATTCGGCCCGGAAATAATGATAAGACGTGTCGTATCATCCAGACCCAGTGATACAGGTATCACATCGCGGTCCGATTTTTTGAAATTAAGGTAAAGCAGCGGATGACGTGCTTTGACCAATTCAATTTCCGGCTTATTATTAAATTTCGGAAAAGTGCATTCAAGCTCCCTGGAAAGACGGGCCTTTGAACGGATGAAATCAAAATCACCCAGTAGTTCGGAGATGGACAGGAGATCCTGGAGATGGTCCCTCACCTGATCCGTGAGCCTGGTCAGAATTTTAACGACCTCCCGTTTTTCTGCATATTCAAGTTCACGTAATTCATTGTTATTATCGAGTACAGCAGCCGGTTCGAGGTACACGGTTTGTCCGGTAGCAGACTCATCGTGAATAAATCCCTTAATTCTCCTTTTATACTCAGCCAGAACCGGAATTACCATTCGTCCATCGCGCACAGTAACGGAGGCTTTTTCCGGAACCATGCCATTCCTGACCGCTTCCCTAAATATCTTATCGAGGTTTTTCCTCAAATGAATTCGTTCCTGATCAAGTGCACGACGAATCCGTTGTAACTCGGGGCTGGCATTGCTTTTTACCTGTCCGTCTTCAGATATAACCTGATTGATTGTTTTCTGAAGTGTGACCTGTTCCTGCAAATCTTTGACAAGGGAAAACAGAAATGGATAATGATCTTTCTTACCCCGAAGAAAACGCAGAACTCCTGAAACCGAGTCCATCGACTGCACAATTTCCAGGAATTCATCGGGCTCCAGAAAGGCACCCGGGGTTTTGGCCCGCTTCAGGGCATCCCGTAAATCATGAATATTCCTCAACGGAAAGGATTCTCCGCTTTCCAGGATCCTGACAAATTCAACCGTCTGACCGAGTAACTCCTCCAGGGAATGATAATCGTCCTGAAACGACATCAAATCCACTTTTTCGGAGCCCTGTATGGATTGACAACCGGAACGCAATATTTCCCGGATACGATCGAAGCCCAGTTTAATTTCAATATCTGAAGGTAGAAGCATGTTAATTTTCCGGAGATATTTGATTATCGGACCGTGTCATTTTACGTTCCTGAAGACTCAGACTGTCTACAACAGCCTCAAAAATGAACCGAAGTTCATCAGGATGCTCAAAGTAATAATCCATGCTGAGCAGGTAAAGAGAGTCTGTAGCGCCATGCTCCTGAAGAATGTCATCATTCACTAGATCAAAAACATATTGTGATGAATCATAATGCAGTCCCATTGCCGCAACCCGTGCTTCCGTAATATAAACATCCTTCAGAATCGCAATCATTGTTTCTGAATTCAGCAAACCATCCGGCCGGATGGGTGTGTTTTTCTTCTCACAACCAAAAATAAACCCGATCAGAAGGAGGAACGTATAAAATATGGTAGATTTTCCGTTCATGGATAAAATGTTCCTATCAGTTGATCGCATTTTTTAGTCAGTAATATATTATACAAATTTGTAACATCAGCCAATGTGCCAATGAAAGATCTCCTTAAAAAGCTACGAAAATACGAAATACAGATCAGAAAGGCTATCAACAGCCAGATGCAGGGAGATTTTCATTCAATCTTCAAAGGCTCGGGACTCGAATTTGACGATGTTCGTTCCTACCAGTACGGGGATGATATCCGCACAATCGACTGGAATGTAAGTGCGAAGGGTCATGGTACGTTTGTAAAAACCTTCAGGGAGGAGAAAGAACAGACGGTATTTTTCATCATGGATGTAAGCGCCTCCCAGGATATTGGGGAACCCGGACATCAAAAAGTGGATATTGGGAAAGAGATTTGTGGCGTATTGGCGCTTTCAGCAGCAAAGGAAGGAAGTCAGGTTGGTCTGATTTGCTTTACTGACCAAAATGAAAAGTATGTGAAGCCGGCAAAAGGACCTTCACAGGCATACCATATCATTCATACCCTTGTTAACCTGAAACCAAAGTCAAGAAAAACCGACCTGGCCAAGGCAATTCTTACGACCCTGAATATTATTAAACGCAGAAGCGTGATGATTTTCATAAGTGACTTCATTGATGAGGATTATTTCCATAACCTGAAAGGGCTGGCCCGTAAACATGACCTGGTGATGATCAGGATAACGGACAAGCGTGAGACAGATTTGCCAAAACTGGGAATTGTGCCTGTTTATGATAAGGAAAGCGGCAATACTGTTTGGGTTAATACTTCTTTTGGTAACTTCAGGAGTCGAATTTCTCAGGACTATACCAATAATCAGGAGGAACTTGCCAAATTTGCACGGAAACATCAAATCAACTTCGTTTCGATTGATACTGCTGAAGATTATGTTCCCAAATTGTTGAAGTTATTTAAAATTCGAAACAAGACTTTGAAACGTGTTTAAGAAAGGGTTAGTGGTCATGCTTTTGTTTTGGTCTGCTTTACTGCAGGCCCAGGAGTTGCCCCCACAAGGTCAATTCCTTGCCGATAGTCTTAAGATCGGCGAACCGGTACCCTACACCCTGAAGTATCGTTATGAAGCCGACCGTGATGTGATTTTTCCGGACTCTCTTTTTAATTATGCGCCATTCGAGCTTGATCATAAAGAGTATTTCCCGACACAGACACGAAATGGCATCAGCTACGACAGTGCGGTATATTATCTTTCGTATTTTGAACTCGATACTTTCCAGATCTATTCATTGCCCGTCTTCGAGGTGGTTAACGGAGATTCTACCCGGCTCATCCCTCAACCGGATACGATATTCCTGAAACAGGTGGTCACTGAAGTTCCTGATTCGCTTGCCGTGGAAGCGATGCCCCTGATAGAAAACACAGACTATATTCAGGTACCCTTTGCATTTAATTATCCATATGCACTCATCGGATTAGCGATACTGATCATTTGTATCATTCTGATCATCGTATTTTTTGGAGCCTCCATTAAAATATTGTGGCAAGTTTTCTGGCTGAACCGAAGACATCAGAAATTCCTGGAAAAGTATGACCAGCTGATGATGCAAAAATCCGATGATTTTCGCCTTCAGGCAGAGAAAATTGTTGTCATGTGGAAGAAGTACCTTCAGCAACTGGAAGCTTTTCCCTATACCAGCTTTACAACCCGGGAATTGGTTCGTGACCATCCGGATTCAAGGCTTGGCAATGCGCTCCATTCTATTGATTCCGCCATCTATAATCCCAGGGAAACCGGACTTGACGACGCTTCTTTTTTAACGTTGAAGGAATATGCGGTAAATCGTTTTGAACGAAAAGTGAAAAAATTAAAAAATGGCTGACGCTCAATTATCCGATATGCCCTGGTTTTCGTTTGATTGGTTCATGCCGTCAACCTGGCAGCAGTTTACGTGGGAGAATCCATGGGTTCTCTATATCCTGTGGCTGATTCCGCTCGTGATAATACTGCGATGGGTATTTAACTATTACCTCAAGCAGAAATTACCGATTGCGGTAAAAAGCAGCCATGTGCGCTCCAGTTTGACCAACCTCGTTCGTATCATTCCGGATCTTCTGATCATGATGATACTGGCCCTCATGCTCGTTGCCCTGGCAAGACCTCAGAAAACCAACGAAAAAGTGGAACAATGGACCGAGGGTATCGATATTATACTGGTAATTGATATTTCACAGTCCATGCAAATTGAAGATTTCAGGCCCAATCGCCTGGAAGCCGCCAAGGAAGTGGCGATTGACTTTATTAACGGAAGGTTTCAGGACAGGATCGGGCTGGTGATATTTTCCGGAGACGCATATTCACTTTCCCCTCTCACTACTGATTACGACCTGCTGAAAAGCTATATTGATGAGATCGGATTTGACATGATTGAAAACCGGGGAACGGCGATCGGCAGTGCACTGGCAGTTGCCACCAACCGGATGCGTGAATCTGAATCTTCATCAAAGGTGGTAATTCTTCTGAGCGACGGAGATAATACCGCGGGTAATATCGACCCGATTACCGCTGCCAACATCGCAGCTGCGTATGATATTAAAATGTATACCATCGCCATTGGCAAAGAGGGAAAAGTCCCGCTGGGAACCGATTTCTTTGGACGTCCGCGGATGGTTGAAAATACGATGGATGAAACGACCCTGCGTGAAATCGCACGGATTGGCCAGGGAGAATTTTTCCGTGTTTCAGACAATCAGGCACTTTCCCGGGTATTTGAACTTATTGATGGTTACGAAAAGGCCGAAATTAAGGAAACACGATATAAGGATACCACGGATTTCTACCGGCCTTATTTATACTGGGCAGTTTGCCTGTTCCTCCTTTGGCTGCTGCTAAAATCTACGTTTGTTTCGAATGTACTCCAGGACTGATCTCATGTGATTGGAGAAATTCCTTCCACTTCCGGTATAATTCAGATTTAATGACACGAGGGAATTTATGCTGCCCTCCGGTTTTGCCCATTTGACTCAAAAATTCATAGAAATATGAAAGCGGAATGACATCAACAATGATTTCCTTCAACGCCGCATTCCGCTCTGTGGCGTAATCGTCATTCAGCTCACACAGATACTGATCGAGACGTTCGCGAACCACAGCCGGATCAAGCTCGCTTTCAACGCCTAAAAACCAATGATGTGCAAAGAGGTTCTCATAGGGAATCCCTGCAACGGTAAATTCCCGTATTTCTATGTCCAGTTCATCCGAAACCATCTCTATGGCCTTGTTCATATTGTCTACAGACAAATGCTCCCCGCAAAGACTCAGGTAATGCTTTGTGCGGCCTGTAATGACAATTTCACATTCATCAATAGAAGTAAAACGAATCACATCTCCAATCAGGTATCTCCATGTACCGGCATTTGTTGAAATCACGAGGGCATAGTCCTGATCCGGTTTCACCTGATCAATCATATAGCTCTCAGCACCTTCCTTCACCTCCCCATTTTCGTCAAAATTCATCTCGTTGAATGGAATGAATTCATGGAATATGCCATTATTAAGTACCAGCCGCATGGCCTTATGTTCCGGTTTGGTCTGAAAAGCTATAAATCCTTCGGAGGCCAGGTATGTTTCAATGTAGTAAATCTTCCTTCCCAGCAGCTTTTCAAAACTTTTGCGGTAAGGATCAAAGCTTACACCTCCGTGAACATATACCTCAAGGTTTGGCCACAATTCATGAATATTGGAAATATTGTAGTAGGAAAGGATCTTCTCCATCAACAGCTGTACCCAGGCAGGAACACCCACAATAATGCTGATGTTCCACTGATCCGCCTTACGGCAAATTTCATTCAGTTTCTCATCCCAGTTGCGCTCACGTGAGATCACCTTTCCGGGTTTATAAAATTGTTGAAACCAGAAAGGAAGGTTGGCGGCCTGGATCCCGCTAAGGTCACCCTCAAAATAATTTCCATGCTTGTGGAGATCAGTACTCCCACCCAGCATCAGAATACCTCCTTCAAAAGTTTCTGTTGGCAGGTCATATTTCGATAAAGTGAGGATTTGCCGGATGCTCGTCCGCTGCATCGACTTTTTCATTTCACGCGTCACGGGAATGTACTTCGAACTGGCATCCGATGTTCCGGAACTCAGGGCGAAGTAACGAACCTCGCCTGGCCAGCACACGTCGGCTTCACCCTGCCGGCTCCTGTACCACCATTCCGTTGCGATCTTTTGATAATTATGTATCGGAACAGTCTTCTTGTAAATATCATAGAATGCATTATGATCTTTTCCCCTGAAATGCTTTAGTATCCTGGTAAACTGGTATTTCTTCCCGAATTGGGTGAACGACCCGTTGATCAACAATTTTCTCAGTTCCGAACGCTGTAACTCAAAAGCATTGCTGAAGTCCTGTTCGAGACTTTCCCGAAATCGTATTCCCTTTTTCAATAAAGTCCCCAGAATAGGCATATGCTCTGAATCAAATTGGTTTAATTTGTTTCGCAATGATCTGATAAAGTTTAGTAAAAACACATGGATATCAAAGCAAATATTCTCGATTTACATCAATCTCTGGATCCGCAAAATGTAGTGCTTGTCGCGGTGAGCAAAACCAAGCCTGTTGAAGCAATTCAAGCGGCATACGAGGCAGGTCAGCGGGATTTCGGTGAGAATAAGGTTCAGGAGTTAAGCAGCAAGGCTGAACAACTGCCGGAAGATATCCGATGGCATATGATTGGCCACCTTCAACGCAATAAAGTTAAATATATCGTTCCTTTTGTTCATTTGATCCATTCGGTTGATAGTTTGCGCCTTCTGCGAATGATCAATAAAGAAGCCGGTAAGGCGGGGCGAACCATAGACTGTCTCATCCAGGTGCACATCGCAGAGGAAGATACAAAATATGGATTTGATGAAAGCGAATTATTGGAAGCCATTGAAGAAATGAAAGATCTGCAAAATGTTCGTATACGCGGCTTAATGGGAATGGCAACGTTTACGGATAATAACGGTCAGATAAGACGGGAATTTGCCAGTCTTAAAAACCTTTTTGATGCCCTCGGTGAACGCGAACTTCCCGAGCGCACCAGCATGGACATATTATCGATCGGAATGTCAGGCGATTATCAAATCGCGATTGAAGAAGGGAGTACCATGGTTCGTATTGGAAGTGCTATCTTTGGTGAAAGGAACAAGCCATGAATGCTCGATATACATTATTACTTGCCGGAGTTTCCGGAGCCCTCGCTGTAGGACTCGGGGCATTCGGGGCGCATAGCCTTGAATCTATGCTCGTCGATACCGGACGGGTCGAAACCTATGAAACTGCGGTAAAGTATCATTTTTACCATAGCTTGTTAATGATGATGCTGGGCATACTACGCCTGCTATATCACGAAATGTCCCATATTAAAACTGCCATTCATTGCTGTATTGCGGGAATATTCATTTTCAGCGGAAGTCTGTACCTTTTATGTATTACAGGCACCACATGGCTGGGGGCTGTCACGCCTGTTGGTGGTCTGCTGCTAATTTCGGCATGGCTGCTCACCGGGGTCGGTGCCTGGAAGCATTTCAAATAACCAACAATCTTATGCGGCAACTGAACCTCAGGATGTGTTTTACCTTGATTGTGATCTCCTTTACGGGATCTCACTCATGGTCCCAGCTTTCATCCATTTCTGAAAAAGACCGGAATGAGATCATCCTTGTGATGACAACCCAGCAACAGGCATGGAACAGCGGCGATATCGAAGCATTCATGGAGGGGTACTGGAAATCGGACAGCCTGCTATTTGTGGGTGCCACAGGCCCGTTATACGGCTGGGATACTACGCTTAAAAACTACCTGCAACGTTACCCCGATCGCACCGCTATGGGGGAGTTGAACTTTGATATAAATGAGATAAAGGGTATTGGTGAGCATCATGCCCGCTTGCTCGGCAGGTTTTATTTGAAACGTACCGTAGGGGATATATCAGGTTATTTTACGCTACTCTTCTATCATTTTCCCGATGGCTGGAAAATTATCAGCGATCAAACCTCTGCAGGAAACAATTAACAGCAAAGACTATCTCCTTGCTGTTAATCGCTTACAATAACGTATTAATTGCTTCCGGTATCGTCCTTTTTCGGAAGGACATTGGTAACAATGCTCACCCTGGAGCGGGGATTTGTCGCATTGGAAACAATCGTGATGATCTTGTTCTGGCGGCCCATTTTACCTGCACTGTTAAAAGTGATGGTCATGGACGATGACTGGCCGGGAGCAATGGGTTCCCTTGGCCACTTGCTGGCCGTACAGCCACAAGTCACCTGGACATTGGAGATGATGAGTGCCTCATTTCCCGTATTTTCAAAGGTAAAAACATGTTCCACTTTGTCACCCTGATGGATATCCCCAAAGTCGAAGGTCTCTTCCTCAAACGTGATTTCCGGTCCGTTCGCAGGAGCGGTTTCAGTTTTTTCCTGTGCGATTGCACCGGCAATCACAAAAATCCCGAAAATAAAAGTCATTAAAGTTTTCATATGCCTATCTATTTTGAAGCCTGAAATTTCCGCATATCTGCTTTATTATACGGAATCGAAAAAATTTTGATGGAAATTTACTAAAAAAAGTTGATCTGTCGCGCGTGTTACAGCAGTATACAACCAACGTACGTAGGATTCTTCCATGGTTTGTTCTTCTTTTAAATACCCCTGGTCTACGAATACCGCGCTCCATTGTCCACCCTGCGATTTATGACATGTGAGGGCATAAGCAAACTTTACTTGTAACGCATTCAGGTAGGGATCCTTCTTGATCATCTCACGTCTTTCCCGTCTGGATGGTATATCTGCATATTCTTCACTCACAAGTTTATAGAGGTTTTCTTCCTTCTCTTTCGATAGTGAGGGCGTATCTTCATACAAGGTATCCAGCATTACTTTGGCTTCAAATGCTTCCTCGGCGGGATAATCAACAAGCCTCAGCATCAGGGTGGCATATCGCAAACCGTGCATTTCCTCGAATGATACAATTTTCATTACTTCCGCAAAATCACCATTCGCCACAAATCCTCCTTTTTCATTCGGACTAAAAAGGTAATTATTCCGAACGATCATTAAGATCTCACCTGCTTCCAGTTCATTCTCATAAAAATGTATCTGCCTGCGGATATACTGATTATACTGATTTGCAGAACGATTGGAACGGCAAATAATGATCGAGTTCTCAATACCAAAATTATCATAGGCATAACGCAAACCCTCTTCCAGGCGGTCACCTGTCATTCGAAATATATCTGAAAATCCACGGGTATGGAAATGAATTCCCTCCCCGCCCGATGCAAGGACATTCCGCAGCATGGTAGCATTAAAGAGAATCCCCGAGGCCTCCTCCTGCCTCATAACCTCGGTGAGTTCAACTTCAAATACCTCGGCGCCCATCTCGCGTTCAAGATAGTTCCTGTTCAATGCCGGGCTCAGTTCCTGTCCGACCGGCGGAAGCTGAGCGCTGTCTCCTATCAATATTATCCTGTTGGCCGAGAACTGATGAAAGAAATATGTAAACAGGTCTGTAAGCAATCCGCGGGAACCGAAGCCCTTTTCTTCAAAAATCATGGATGCCTCATCCACAATTCCAACCGTATGCTCCGTCCTGGAACGCTGCACCTCGAATACCATTCCCAATCCCTCCGATTTCTGACGATAAATACGTTTATGTACCGTAAAAGCCATTCGACGGGCATATTTCGACATCACCTTCGCCGCCCTTCCGGTGGGGGCCATCAAAACGTACTTCTGCGAAAAAAAGGGCAATGACTGTACGAGGGTGCTTACAAGCGTTGTTTTACCTGTTCCGGCATACCCTTTCAGGAGCAGTACAGGCCTTGGATGTGTAGAGGCCAAAAACTTCTCTGCAATTTCAAAAAACCGGTTCTGTCCGCTTGTGGGTTCAAACGGAAAGGTTTTTCGAAGCATATCAGACAACAATACCGTCATTTTAAATCTCCGGGTGACAGCACCACCATGGTTGTTGTGGCTTTAGCGATCAGGACTTCATTCTCATCCCTGACATCATATACTTCAGACTCGCAGAATTGAAGTTTTTTACCCGATTTGAGCACCCAGCCAACAGACCTGAGCTTTTTGCCCACTCCCGGATTCAAATAAGAAACCTTAATTTCACCTGTTACCACATGGTGATCGTGTGGCACCATCGTATAGGCGGCAAATCCTGCGGTAATGTCTGCCAGCGTGGCAATAACGCCTCCATGGACAAGACCTTTCTGCTGATGATGAATCTGCTGAACTTCCAAAATACCTTCAGTCCTGCCCTTTTCAATAATATTCAAATCAAAACCAATATGTTTCATAAAATACTGCCGCTCCAGGAAGGCAGACACGCGATGTTTATAATCATCCATATATTATAATTTTTCAGTGCTAAGTTAACCAAATCCACAGCTTGTGATTAACTTGAACGATATGAATCCAGCATTGGCAGAAAAATTCGGAAACCGGGTACGTGTGCGGGTATGCGGACTGTTGTTTAACGACAATCATATTTTGTTGGTGCGCCATCACGGAATTGGCAAGGAGAATTATATGTGGATCCCGCCCGGTGGCGGTGTGCATTTTGGAGAACGGCTTGAAGATGCTCTGAAACGAGAATTTCTAGAGGAAACGGGCATGGAAATCCAGGCTGGCCGGCTTATGACCATCCACGAGTATGTGGAACCGCCCCTGCATGCAATTGAATTTTTCTTCCTTGTAACCGCCAGTCCCCATCAAACACCGACCATAGGAAAGGATCCGGAATTAAAAGAAAAACAGATCATTAAGGATGTAAAATATGTGACTTTTGATGAACTCTCGATTATGCCTGGCAGAATAAAGCACCAGATTCTTGAAAATATTGACACCGCCGAAGCATTATTAAATCTTGAGCGACACTTTAAATTCTGACAATGTTTGCTTAAAATAGCATATTGAATCGTTATGTAATACTTGTTAAATTCTTTATTATTGCAATAAAATTTCCCGAGACATGAGCGTCACCAAAATACTTTCTATTGTTTTCTTCGTTATAAGCCTGGGCCTTGCATGGTACCTTGGCAGTAGTATAAAATCGTCCATTGATGAGCGAAAATTGATCGCTCAGCGAGAAGAGGCAATCATTCAAAAATTAAAGCTGATCAGGGAAGCTGAAATAGTTTATCAGGAAGTGAACGGTAACTATACTTCAGACTGGAATACGCTGATAGAATTCATCAAGAATGGTCAGGTTCCGATTATAGAAAAGAAAGAAACGATTATTACACTCGATTACGGAGCGGATAGTGTTGTTGTAGACTACGATACCCTGGAGATCATACCTGCCAAGGAAAGGATTTTCCGCCAGTCTCATAGTGTGCTTGCAGCCAATGACGGAACATTCCGTGGCTTCGAACTTTCGGTTGGACAGATGGCGGAGCAAGGTAACGTGGGTTACAAGCTTCTTCAGAGTGGGAAAGTTGTTGAACACAAATTCCGTGAAAGCGGCGAAGTAATCAATACACAACCCATTCAGGTTGGCCAGAAACTTGCTAAAGGTGATCTTCTCATGACCCTCGTTGAGACTAAATTCGATCCGAATACAAATCTTGACAGACTTATGTACGTCCCGGGTTATGAAAACGTAAAATTTGAAATTTATGCGGATGAAGTGACCAAAGGTAATGTTCAGGTTGATGTGATAGAAGTACGAAATACAAAACCTTTTGATCCTACCAGAAGTGAAAGTAATGATGCTTCGAACAGAAAGCCTTTGCGCTTCGGGTCGCGAACAGACGTTACAACAGCCGGTAACTGGGAATAATTTTGGACTCGAAGACGGCCACGAAATATAAGCTTGTACACCAGGTTAAGGACGACAAATTTGATGTCGATAACCTTCACCAATATAATCTACTGCTTCAGGTTGGCCCGCGGGATTTACAGATCTCTGTAATCGACAGCGTTTCCAACCAGTGCCTGATTCTCGAGGATTATATTTTAGCAAGTGTAAAGTCCTATTCAGAACTTCTTTCGCTGTTAAAAGAAATTTTCGACGGTCACCACCTGCTTACAGCGGGATTCTGGAAAAAGGTGCGGGTTGCTGTCAAAAGCAATAAGTTTAGCCTTGTACCATCAAGTTTATTTGTAAAGACCAACCTGGAAGATTATCTCAGCTTAAACTGTACAATCAACCCGGAGAAAGAAGAGATCCTGTATTATAAACATATTCAGTCTGATGCTATTTGTGTATTTGCGATAAATAAGCAGTTAGCTGAATGGTTCAGGGAGCTGTATCCAAATACGGAGCTCGGTTTCATTCATCAGGCGAGTGCCATGCTGGAGGGAATTATAAATTATGCTGCACAGCATAGTAAAAACAGCATGTACTTGTACATAGACAGGTTCAAACTGCATATTGTAACTCTGAAGAAAGATAAACTTGAATATTATAACCAGTTTGTAATCAAGGAATTCAGTGATTACATCAAGTATATTATGCTGGTTATGAAAGGCCTGAACAGGGACCAGAAGACCAGTGATGTGGTACTATGGGGATACCTTGGCAGGGAATCGGCACATTATAATGAGTTCTATAAATACATAAAGAACATTTCTTTTGGCGACAGGCCGAATTACCTCAAATACGGTTATGTCTTCGATGAAGTTCAGGATCATCAGTACCTGGATCTTTACAGCATTCACCTTTGTGACTAATGAAAAAAAGAATCGCCATTTTTCCCGGTTCTTTTGATCCCTTTACAAAAGGGCACGAAGATATTGTTCTTCGGGGTCTGACTATGTTTGATGAGATCATCATTGCCATCGGTCATAATACCAAAAAGAATGTCCGCTATTTCGCCATCGACAAAATGACTCAGTATATCGAACAGGCATTTGATGGAAATCAGCGGGTGCGTGTGATGGTTTATAACGAACTAACCGCCGATCTTGCAAGGCGATATGATGCAAATTTTTTATTGAGGGGACTCCGAAATACAACAGATTTTGAATACGAAAACAGTATCTCCCAGGTAAACCGTCATCTCAATAAAGACCTGGAAAGTGTATTCCTTATCACAACCCCGCAGTATGCGGCCATCAGTTCCACGATTATCAGGGAGGTGCACCGCTATGGGGGTGATATTTCAGAATACCTGCCGTATTCTATTGACTAAGTAGCCTTTTCTTCTTCCTTAACCTTTTCCTTTCGGTAATATACATCGAAGACGAAACTTATGGATTTATAAGAATGCTGCAGGGCATGATAAACTTCCTTGGGTGACATCCAGCGAACCTCCTCTATATCCTCTTCGATCTGCGGTTTCATTTTATCATGTTTCACAATATCCATAACATACCATACCGTCTTTTTCAGGATCTTGCGCCGTTTCATTGTATAGGTATGCCAGGTGGTACAAATCTTTTCATGCACATCAACCTTGATATTGCATTCTTCCTCAACCTCGCGTTTTGCCGCCAGGCGATGATTTTCACCCTTATCAAGCTTTCCCTTCGGAAGGTCCCATTTCTTAAGCCTGTAAATCATCAGCATCTTCTCCCCCTTTCTCACCAGTCCGCCCGCTGCCTTGATGATCTTAAATTTTCGCTTCAGAAACTTCTTCATACCGTCATAATCATCTACCGAGACGGTGACGTTGATGAGGCCCTGGGGAGTGGTGTAGTCCAGTAAGTCCAGAATAGCATCCAGATCCTCCTCTTTCGCATGTTTAATGGCCACACGGTGAAGCAGCTTCGCCGGAGTTATGGGTTCATTAGCAGCGTTGATGATGAGGTTGTAATCACGCTTGTGAAGTGCTGTCGTCGCGTGAACAATCCGTACCGGAATATCATTGATGAAAAGATTCATCACAAAATTTTAGAATGCCTAATCTCACAAATCAATGAAATATTATTTATGACACAAATAGATAATGCGTTTTTTAATCAATAATTTAGCGCCATGGAAATTAATGCCCCCACCGGTAAATCTGTCGCGGCGGCCTTACTTGATATTCAGGCCATCAAGCTTAACCTGGAACAGCCCTTTACATGGGCATCAGGATGGAAATCTCCCATATATTGCGATAACAGGCTTTCATTATCGTACCCTCAAATCCGGACGATGATCAGGGAAGAACTGTCAAAAGTTATTCAGAAAAACTTCCCGGAAACAGACGTGATTGCAGGTGTGGCAACAGCCGGAATCCCGCAGGGTGTGCTGGTGGCTGATTCACTTGAATTGCCATTTGTATATGTACGTTCCAAACCCAAGGGACATGGAATGGAGAATATGATTGAAGGTAAAGTGGTTGCCGGCCAGAAAGTGGTTCTTGTCGAAGACCTCGTAAGTACTGGCGGCAGTTCACTAAAGGCAGCGGCCGCCCTGAAGGATGCGGGCGTGGAAGTGTTGGGAATGGTTGCCATTTTCACCTATGGATTCGATGTTGCTAAAAGCAATTTTACTGAGGCCGGCGTTCCGTTAATATGCCTGAGCAGTTACAATTACCTGCTCGAAGAAGCTTTACAGCGTGATTATATCAAGGAAGATCAACTGAAATCTCTACACACATGGAGATCTGATCCCGGCAGCTGGAACGGCTGATTCAATGTTGTGTTAACGCGCAGACCAGATATCCTTTTTTTCTTCAATACCCAATCCAAATAATGCGAAGTCGAAACGCACAGGGTCATTCGGATCTATCAGGCGTAATGAGGCAGTTAATTCCTCGGCCGTTTGCCAGTCAACCTGTCGCCGATTAATAAGACCCAGACGACGGGCGATTCGTTCTACGTGAACATCGCACGGACAAATCAGCCGGGATGGGCTTATGCGTTGCCATAGACCGAAATCGACGCCTCTGTCATCATTCCTCACCATCCATCTTAGGAACATGTTGATCCGTTTGCATGCACTTTTGCGCGCAGGCGTAGCAATATGTTTACGGGTTCTGTCCGGATAATCCGGAAGTGAAAAAAAATATTCATGGAACCCGGTGAGGGAGTCTTTCATATTTGATGCGGGCAGGAAAGCGTCTTCCAGGCTATCATAGCGCTCATAATGATACCTGAAAAATGAAGTGAAATATAAAAGGTCTGTTGTATTAAAAGTCCGGTGAACAAACCCCTCCAGCCTCCGAAGATCTTCATCCCCGTGATTCATAATAAAATCATAAGGCCGATTATCCATTCGTTCCATCAATTCCACCGACTTGGAAATGATGGTCTTTCTCTGACCCCACGCCAGCATGGCAGCAAAAAATCCCGCTATTTCAACATCCTGCTTTTTACTAAAAAGATGTGGCACCGATACAGGATCATCGGGAATAAAACCCGGAACGTTGTATTCATCCGCCTTTTCATTCAGAAAATCCCGTATTTCTTCGAATTCCATCTTAGGGAATGAACGAAATGGTCACACGGAAACGAGCATCTATCGCTCCCAGCTGATCATAGGCAGAACGTGAAATTTTGATGAGGATATTCCTGTTGGCCCCCGAATCGGGAAGTTTACCAATCACGCGAACAAATACTTCCTTGCCATTCATTTCATTGCGGACACGCATTATGGTTCCAACCTTTGCCGTCCTGTGCAGTGCAAGATACTTTCGGTTATTTGAAGATCCTTCAATCAATTCGGCCAGACCATTCTCTTCCACCTCCTCGAAGTTGGCATTTTCACGGGCAAGAGGCGTTGCTGCATCGGCATAAATCACTTCAGAAACCGGGGCAACCGCTTTAGCCGTGTCCTTCTTTATTTCTTTTTTTCCCACAATAAGCTGCTGTCCAATGGATATATCATTTACAGACAAATCATTCCAGGTACGAAGCTCCTCCAGCGGGACTTCAAATGTCCTGGCAATTGAATAAAGCGTTTCACCGGCCTGAACCACGTGATATTTATGATGATCATCCTTTACAGGTAATGCACCTGCAGAGGCTTCAACAGGCGTTTGTGAAGATTGTGTTTTTGACGGGTAAATAATCAGTTCCTGCCCGATATCCAGAATATTGGTTGAAATCTTGTTCCATTTTTTAATTTCCTCGGATGGAACCCCGTATTCACGGGAAATGGAATAAAGTGTTTCCTGAGGCTTTACCACATGAATGATCCTGCCGTCTTCCGCAGGAACCTTTTCAACAACTGATGGTATCTTCAATACCTCTCCGATGCTCAGTCCAAACTCGGCAGACGGGTTGGTTCCGACAATATCCTTTATAGAAACGCCATATCGCCTTGACAGGGAATACAACGTTTCCTTCTCCTCAACCTGGTGAAGTATATATACCTTATTGCCGATTCGCTCGAGTCCGATTGAATCCTGAACTATCCTAGATCCCGCATGCGTAACAGAAATTGACGCAAGGCTTATGAGCAGCATTAAAAAAATTCGCATCTCTATTAAGATTCTTTAGGTAAAGCGTAAACGAAAAAATGTCGCTTTTCTTTTACAAAGATAAGATTCTGTTGATAAAAGAGGTAAGGAGGATCAGCAATTCCGTTGAGATCTTTTTCCAATGTCTCCTCCAGGCCAATATTCCCTTCGATATCCATTCCGATAACGGTTAATCCAAGGTTCATGCCATTTTTAAAATAATAGCTGATGGTGATGTAGTCAGCGCCTTCCATGTAATCGATGGCCCGCACGGGTAAAACATCATACCGGTTTGCGAGATAACCTGCGACATCATTAAAATGCGTCGTCCCTTCCATGTAATGCACCGGTATCACCAGGCCTTCAAATCCCGGGTCGGGTTTCGATTGGGTGTCTTCCTTCCATGATCTACCCTCGACTGCATCAATGGCAATACGTTGGCCTTCCCTGTCTGAACAAACAAAATAACCCTCACCCCTTTCTTCATACCGAAGATCAGTTCTTCGCCAGAGCATGTCGCCCGAAATAATTGAAAACAGAAGCAGCCCGGTCCGGTCGGGGTTCATATTTTCATCATATTGCTGAATAAGTACTACTTCAGCATCGGCATACACGACCTGGCTAAACCATGGCGCATCTGAAATGGGTAATGGTGATACCGAAGGGTTATCCAGGGAGATAATAAAAAATTCAATCTTCTCTTCTGTGGAATCCCGGGTTTCAATGAGCAGCTGAAGATCTGAATTCAGTGCATAAATATTCCATACGTCTGAATCGAATCTTTCTGAAAATTTGACGGGCCATTTTCCCACTTGGATTTTTCTGTGTTAATTTATCTTTCATCAAAAATAATGGCTTCATTGCAAACCATAATGATCCGTCAACTTTTATTACTTCTATTTGTCCTTTTCCCGGCGTGTTTACTCGCACAGACCGATAAGCCAACCGTTATGACAATGGAAATCCGCGATGATATAGATCCGCGGATGAATCGTTATGTCTCCCTGGCCCTTGATCATGCCAGGGAAATAGAGGCTGATATCGTAATAATTCATATGGATACGTACGGTGGTGCCGTTACCGATGCCAAGGATATTGTAGAAAATATACTGGCGTTCGACAAACCAGTTTGGGTTTTTATCGATAAAGATGCGGCATCTGCCGGCGCACTGATATCTATTTCATGCGACAGCATTTATATGGCACCAGGCGCCAGTATCGGCGCTGCTACTGTTGTAACCATGGACGGTGCGGCTGCTCCTGATAAATATCAATCCTATATGCGCGGCACCATGCGCTCACTCGCCGACGACAAGGGAAGAGACCCAAGGATTGCTGAAGCAATGGTAGATGAATCCATAGAAATTGAAGGAATTACGGAGGCTGGTGAAGTCATCACGTTTTCAACGCTGGAAGCCATTGAATTTGGGTATTGTGAAGGAAAGGTGAGCAGCATTGATGAAATTCTGGAGAAAAATGGCATTACCGACTATGAACTGGTTGCCTTTGATTTACCAGGAAGCGAAAAGATCATTTCTTTCTTTCTGAACCCTGTCGTCAGCAGCCTTTTAATCCTCATCATTATTGGGGGAATTTGGTTCGAACTTCAAACCCCCGGGGTTGGATTCCCCATTGCCGCGGCCTTGGTAGCAGCTGTTCTTTACTTCACCCCATACTATTTGAATGGCCTTGCCGCAAATTGGGAAATCATTTTGTTCTTTATCGGAATTATTCTGATCCTGCTTGAAGTATTTGTAATTCCGGGATTCGGGGTTGCAGGTATCAGCGGAATTATACTCACCCTCGGCTCACTTATTCTTGTGATGGTGAACAATGACTTTTTTGATTTTTCCTTCGTGGGCATTGGAGACCTTGTCGCTGCAGCTGCCGCAGTACTTGTCGGAACGCTTGGAGGAATGGTCATACTCTTTATACTTGGGGTGAGATTCACCGAGAGCAAGGCATTTTCCCGCGTAGCTTTAGTCGAAACAATGTCAAAAAGTGAAGGCTATGCGAGTAAATTCAGGGAGGAATCTCTTACAGGAGCCATAGGAATTGCTTATACCGTTCTTCGCCCCAGCGGAAAAGTCCAGGTGGGTGATGATATCTTTGATGCATACACCCGAGGAGAATATATTGATAAAGGAAAGGAAATTGAAGTGATCGAAGATTCCGGGGCCTCATTAAAAGTTCGTGAAAGGCTGAAGTCATGAAAATCATCGGGATAATTCCTGCCAGATACGACTCTTCCCGCTTGCCCGGAAAGGCATTGGCAATGATCGGAGACAAACCCATGATCATGCATGTTTATGCGCAGGCAAAGAAATCCGAACTGCTCAGCAAAGTCGTGGTAGCTACCGACGATCACAGAATACTTGATCTGCTCCTTGAGGCAGGAATCCAGGTAGTGATGACCTCAAGAAGTCATAAAAGCGGAACAGACCGGTGCCAGGAAGCCCTGTTGCAACTGAATGAGCCTGCCGATTACATTGTGAATATACAGGGTGATGAGCCATTCATTGATCCCGGGCAAATCGATCTGCTGGCACGATTATGCGACGGTAAGAATGAGATCGCTACATTGGTTACCCGGTTAACCGATGACAAGGATCTGCATAATTCAAATGTGGTCAAGGTTGTACGGTCGGTTAATGGCCGTGCGCTTTACTTCAGTCGTTCTCCCATCCCCTATCTCAGGGATGCCGAGCAATCACCATGGACTTCCCAATTTACATACTGGAGACATCTCGGTATGTATGCCTACAGAACCGATATCCTTCAACAGATCAGTGAACTTACCCCGGGTAAACTCGAAATCTCGGAATCTTTGGAACAACTCCGTTGGCTTGAAAATGACTACTCCATCGTTACCGCAGATACCACCATCCATACATTGGGGGTTGATACCCCTGAAGACCTGGAAAAAGCACGAAAAATATGGGATGCAAAACAAATTTAATATTGCCGGGTTCTAGAGAAATAAAAAGAGACAGGCATGCATGATTTTCTGGTAGTTTGCGGAACAAATAGAAACGAATCTGTTTCCATGCAGATGGCGGAATACTATTTGCAGTTATTAAAAGATGCGGGCATCTCAGCCGGTCTTATTGACCTCAAAGACCTTCCGGAGGATTTTGCTTTTACCGCTTTATACGAAAACTCTGGTAAAAATGAGGCATTCAATCCCATGAGAAATGAAATGCTCCATGCAAAGAAATTTATTTTCATTGTTCCTGAATACAACGGCTCATTCCCGGGTGTCCTGAAAACCTTTATTGACGGATTGCAATACCCAAATACCTTCAGGAATAAAAAATGTGCACTTGTCGGAATATCCTCGGGTATTCAGGGTGGCGGACTGGCTCTGAGTCATCTGACAGACATTCTGAATTACTGTGGCACACATGTACTGGCCCTGAAGCCAAAACTGGCATTTATTGAGAAGCATTTCCGTGAAGGAATGGTACAAAACCCTTTGTACCAGGAACTGCTCGAAACTCAGGTAAAACAATTGATCGAATTCTAGGAATTTTCTTCGATCAGTAATTCCACAGGACAGTGGTCTGAACCCATGAATTCAGGACGAATCACCACATCCTCAATTTTAGGCAGTATTTTCCGGCTCGCTAGAAAATAGTCGATCCTCCAGCCTACATTTCGTGAACGTGCATTGAACATATAGTTCCAGTAGGTATAGGCGCCCTCCTTATCAGGATATAAATGCCGAAAAACATCTATGAATCCATTATCAATGATATTGGAAAGTCCATCAATCTCCTGCTGGGTATAACCGGAAGACTTGTTGTAATTCTGTTTTGGCCTTGCCAGATCGATCTCACTATGGGCCACATTCAGGTCTCCGGCAACGATTACCGGTTTAGATTTTTCAAGCGATTCAAGATATTTAAGAAAATCCCGGTCCCACTCCTGGCGGTAATCCAGGCGTTTTAACCCCTGTCCGGAATTCGGTGTGTACACATTCACAAGATAAAAGTCGCTAAACTCTGCCGATAATACGCGGCCTTCACTGTCATGAGCTTCCATACCCATGTCCTGTTGAATATCCAATACAGGGATTCGGGATATTAAAGCCGTTCCGCTATATCCTTTCCTTGCCTTTGATTCGTTGGCAAATATTTCGAAATCATTCTGAATTGAGGATAATGCCTCCTTCACCTCATCTGCTGTTGCCTTCGTTTCCTGCAGACACAGGACATCGCTGTTAAGCGCGTTGAAGCTTTCCTCAAATTCCTTCTTCATGATCGCCCGGATGCCATTTACATTCCAGGTAGCCAGTTTAATTTTACCCATACCCCGAAGATGCCGCATGTGCCACTAAATATCAAGTTTCAGGGCCTCATCCCGATCTCTTTTTTGCAATAAAGCCATTAACTGCCGGGTAGCCGGACCAACCATTCCGTTTCCTACTGGCTCGCGATCAATTTCAGTTACCGGTAAAATCCGCTTGATGGTCGAGGTTATAAAAACTTCATCGGCCTGTTTCAGGAACCCCAGGCTAAAATCCTCTTCCTTTACAGCGATAACATTTTTTGCTATGTCCAGTACATTTTTACGGGTAATCCCTTTAAGGGCATCCGATACAGGGGTATGGAGCACCCCACCCGAAACACAGAAAACATTACTTCGGGTACATTCCGAAACATTGCCGTCATAATGGTAGAGAATTTCCAAGGCTCCCTGCTGCCGCATGAATGGCGCCATGAATACTGCATTCATGTAGTTTATTGATTTAAAAGAAGCCTGTTCGCGCTTGTATTCCATCGTAACTATGGAAACACCCTTCTCATACGAAGAGAGGATCGGCTCTTTAAATCGCTCCTGTGTTATGATGACATTTGCTGCCGATGGGGTAAATCCGTCCGGTGAAGGACCCCCGGTAACCACGACCCGCATGCCTGAAGTTCCTGAAAGTTTGTTGGTTTTTGTGAGATCCCGGATCTGCCTGGTGAGTGAATCGCCGTCGAAATCAACAACAAGTCCGAGCCCATCAATACCGTTGAACAGGCGTTCGATATGGTATCGTAAATAGAGGCATTTTTCATCCTGAACACGAAAAAAATCGAACAGGCCATATCCACGGCGAAGAGTAAGGTCGTTTACAGGAATAGAGGCAGAGTCCTGATCCACCATTTTCCCGTTAAGAATACAAAACATAGGCGATCAATAGTCAGTAATTGATCGCCCAAATTATAGATTTATTGTAAATTATTTTACTGGTGAGCTTCTTTAATATAAGCCCAGCCGTCATTCTGTTTCATAACAATTTCCATTATCCCGTCCGGAACAGTACCTATTCCGGGAATAAGGTCAGACTTGGTCTTGCCATATTTCTTCAATGTCATTTCACACACGTAAAAATTAACATTGGGTTTGGCAATCAGCTCCGCAATTTCCGGGACTACTGTTGATTGTTCCGGCAGCAACATCGGGAGCGATTTTCCATAGGAAACCAGTTCAAACTCCGCATCCGGGTATGCATCCGTCATCAGTTGCAAATGACGTATGGCAGACTGATGGGTTCCGGCATCTGCAGACGTAATATCAAAAACAATACGTATCGGTTTATCCTGGGCATTTGAAATATTTGCAACTACCAGGAAAAGAACAATGAATATTACTGATAGCAATCGATTCATGGTATATGATCTTAAAGGTGGAAAAAGAATCCCGGTTGAAAACCCCGGGATCAACATACATTACCCTCCGGCATAGATATAGCCGCAATTGTGCTCATGCGCCCTGCCTAGTGCCCAGACTCCCGAGGGAACGACCTGAATACCGGGGCAAACACCCGCGATCCAGTCGTTTTTTACATCTTCAGGATTCAGGTTCATTTGTTGCGCTACAGCACCGCTGTATACGGAAATGGCCAGTTCACAGACGCAGTACATAATTCCACGATCCATCTGTTTCTTAATTCCATCTATAATTGGCAGCGGGAAATCCCCTTCCTGCGGTTCATAATACGGATTACGTACCGAAGGCTTCGAGGTCTTGGCGTCATTCATATTGAATACCTGGCCCAGGTTATATTTCTCCCAAAGTCGGTTCTCCATTGCCAGGGGAATAGCATTATGACGCAATACCACAACAGCCGTCATGTTATCATCCGCTGTGCCGGTCTGATTATTGGTCATATAGAAAGCCCATGGCCAGATAATAGGAAATCCATTATGTATTTCTGATGCATCATAAACAATTCTGTGGTCGCCTTTAACTTTTTCGAACCATGTATCTGCAGGATGCGCAGATTTTTTAACAGGCTTTCCGTTTGCCTGTGCCATAAATGGCGCTGTCATTCCGGTAAGACTTGCAGAAGCGGCAAGTGTCCCGATAAACTTTCTTCTTGATTTAACATTCATTTTTTGCATTTCAATGGTGGTTTGGTTGGTTAATTAGTAATCAGATCAGTATCCGACTATATATAAAGGAAAGGATTTCCGAAATGAATTAATAACACGAATGTTTCAAATACTATCAAAATTAGCTCCTGTCAGGATAAGGGTTGACGAAGTTAAACGGAACAAAAACCGATTTAAGACTTCTTTCTGTGCTTCAAACGGCGCACGAATTTCAGGCCAGACCAAATATCGTCTACCGAGCATACCTTTACATCTACAAGATCTGTAGTCAGCAAAATTTCTCTGACCAATTCACGATCGAGGTCACCGGGAATTCTCGCAGCCTTTTTCGGCCAGCTTACCCATAACATTCCGTTGTCTGGCAGGGCTTCCATGCAGGAAGGAAGTAATTCATACAATGTATCGGCCTGTGTTACAAAGAGATGTATATAGTCTGCCATTTCATGACCGTCAGACCAGTGAATATCTTCTACCTGGTGCAGGGCATCGGTAAGCACTGGTGGCGCATTAATAACCCAGGCTGTAAAACCCGGTTTTACACCTAGTTTTTCCATGAGGGTTGGCATAGAAGGAATATCGTGATAAGTGGGTCAAAAAGCAACCCTGCACGTAGAAGTGTTAAAAATAAAAAAGCCCCTGAATGGGGCTTTCAATTATCATCTTCGGAATAAACTACCCGTTGATACGATCCAGTACGTCCATTACCTCGGTAACATGATCCCTGGAAACGTTCAGAAGTTCCTTTTCCGCATCAGTAAGCTGGAGTTCAATTACCTTTTCAACACCATTCTTACCAAGAACAACAGGTACGCCAAGGTAACAATTATCAATACCATACTCTCCTTCCAGCTTAATACAAACCGGAAATACACGACGCTGATCCTTCACAATAGCCTCAACCATTTGCGCCGCCGCTGATCCGGGCGCATACCAGGCCGAAGTACCCATTAATTTAACCAGTTCCCCGCCTCCGGTTTTCGTCCGTTCAATAATAGCATTGAGCTGGTCTTCATCAATTAGTTCGGTTACAGGTATTCCACCGACAGTTGTATAACGCGGCAAAGGAACCATCGTGTCACCATGGCCTCCCATCAATACGGCCTGAATATCCTTGGGAGAAACATTTAATGCCTCCGCGAGGAAAGAACGGTAACGGGCGGTATCCAATATACCTGCCATCCCCATAACTCTGGTGCGTGGAAGCTTAGATGTAAGATGAGCCTGATAAGTCATCACATCAAGAGGGTTTGAAACTACGATGATGATGGCGTCAGGTGAGTGTTTAACAACATTTTCGGTAACTGATTTCACAATTCCGGCATTGGTCTCGATAAGATCATCACGGGACATTCCGGGCTTACGAGGTAAACCGGATGTAATCACGACAACATCCGATCCTGCGGTTTTTGTATAATCATTGGTTGAACCGATAGTTCGGGTATCATACAGGTTGATTGGTGATTTTTCCCATATGTCAAGGGCTTTACCTTCTGCAATGCCCTCCTTGATATCTACCAGGACCACTTCATTGGCTACCTCTCTGTATGCCAATACATCAGCACAAGTGGCACCAACATTCCCTGCTCCCACAACAGTAATTTTCATAACGGATTTATGGTTTAAATGTGAATAAAATTGCAATAAATTCAGGATTGCAAATTTAAGCAATCGCACTCATATGGCTAAATCTGAATTGAGATTAATTCAGGATCTTCGATTTCCGTAAATCTGGGACAAGTGGAAAAATCCGAATGAAGAACGATAGGCTTTGAATAAATTGGCATTGTATTCATTATACATAATGGCAAGTTCCTTCAGCATCTTCATCTTCACCCGATCATGATTCTCGAATATTGATAAAATATTATCCTGTGGGATCACATAAAACTGCGCAGTTTCTGAAATGACAAACGCGTTGAGCTGGCGTTTTGTATTTTCGAGAAGACAGCTTTCACCAAGGATACTTCCCCCCTTTACGGAAGTTAGGTTTTCAAATGAATTATTTACATCGATATTGAGCAGTACTTCTCCCCTTTTCAATAAATAGAGAGCATGACTGGGATCATCCCGAAAAAAAACAACCTCATCTTTCTCAAAATTTCGCTCATGCATGAATGGCAGGAAGTAGGACATTTCCTTGAATGTGAGATTCTTAAAAAGACGAATTCCCGACAAAAAATTGAAAACCCGTAATTCGTATGTTGTATAAGTTTTTTTAAACGGATTTATCATTGTCTATGATGATATTGAAACGCCTGGTTGTTTGACTGGTAACTTTTGCAATCTCTGCCGTGCGCAAACCAATCACCCAAATGATGTCACCGGCAGATTCGAGCACACAGGCTCGTTGTTTCAAGTTTAAAGGAATTTTCTCATCTATCATAAGGTCACTTACCTTTTTTTTACCCTTCATTCCCAAAGGAATAAACCGGTCTCCCTCCTTCCATTTCCTTAAAATCAATGGCTTATGAAGACGGTCAAAATCAAAGGTTACCTGAAGCGGGCCGGGAAGTATTGGCTTTGTGCCGGTTTCAATCCTGGTACTGATCCTTCCCAGGAAATGATCATACTGCGCATTCGCCAGATCTATTTCGAGGGGTTCAATATCCATGGCAGCCGGAGAAATAATCAACTGATCACGATCGAGATTCAGGCTGAACCTCCCGGTAAGAAAGATCTTTGAATGC
Source organism: Cyclobacteriaceae bacterium (assembly GCA_050289805.1). Classification (GTDB taxonomy): domain Bacteria; phylum Bacteroidota; class Bacteroidia; order Cytophagales; family Cyclobacteriaceae; genus JAUILA01. The sequence continues at coordinate 219,193 of JBNKGL010000001.1, read as the reverse complement.
TCATTCCTTTCAATACACGCTAAAAAATCGGTTACCTGGGAAACATTCATTCCGTAGGGCGCAAGAATTGCCTCCGTAACAGCAAGGTTCAGATCTTCAAATGCTTTTCGATGAAAAATGATATCCGATCCCTCTTCCTGCCTGAAAGATTTGAGTCGCCGCTGTATTTCCTGCAATAGAACAGATTCTGTATCCAGCAGCCGTCTGTGTGTTGTTCTGTACGTCTCGAGGATGGATGGATTCAATTTCTCCAAATCCGGAATAATGTGATGCCGGATGAAATTTCTCGAATAATAGTCTGAAGCATTGGAAGAATCTTCACGCCACCTGATCTCATTCAATCGCGCATACCCTTCGATTGACTCCCGGGATGTATAAAGCAATGGACGAAAGATTTTCTCATGGATTACTTTCATTCCCCTGAGTCCGGCAATACCCGTACCCCTTGACAGATTCATAATCGTCGTTTCCAGTGCGTCATTCAGGTGATGTGCGGTTACCAGAAAATCATATCCGTCAGAATTCTGAATCCCTTTCAACCAGTCATATCGAAGGGATCGTGCCGCCATCTGAATACTTACCCCCTCTTTTTCAGCGATGCTTTCTGTATCAAATCGTTTTGAATAAAATGGCACCCCGAAATTCTGCGCAAGAGATGATGTAAATTCTTCGTCTTTATCCGAATCATCGCCGCGCAATTGAAAATTGGCGTGCGCAATGGCAAAATCATGGTTGCAATTTGAAAACAAATGTACCAATACGACCGAATCCAGGCCCCCGCTTACTGCAAGGAGAAAGCGATCGGAATTCCTGATTTTACCTGCATCAAACATTTCCAGAAATGAACCGGGAAGCATGGTATGAATTTTGTTTAACTTTGGCCCAGATGAATGCCGGTAAAGTTACCATATTAATATTAACCGCTCTACTACTTTTCAGTGGTTCTGTAGCACAGGCACAGCGTAAAGTGGAACTGCAGGAAGCAGATTCAACTTATGGAGGTGTGAGGGACGGAGTCCGATACCGGAACGTGGTTGGAAAAGTGAAGTTCGTACAAAATGAAACCATCATTTATTGTGATACGGCCATCATGTATCCGGAAAACAACCGGATCGAAGCCCGGAGTAATGTGCGGATCCTCGAAGGGGATTCAGTCACCATTGTTGCAGGACAACTCATATATGAAGGAAATGAAAAGATTGCCCAACTGCGCAGGAATGTTGTTTTTACGAAGCTGGGCCAGGTAACATTGTACACTGATAATCTTGATTATGACCGTATTCAGCAGGAAGCACGCTATTTCCAGGGTGGTAAACTTGTCGACAGCACCAACGTACTCACGAGCGAAAAGGGCTACTACCAGGTGAATACGGGCATGGCATCCTTCAAAAGGAATGTGGTGGGTGTAAATCCTGATTATACCCTCAAATCGGATACCCTTCAGTATAGCACCCAAACGAATATCATATACTTTCGCGCCCCTACGGAACTCACCGATGCCGAAGGAAATATCTTCGAATATGACCAGGGTCAGTATGATACCCGGATGAAAAGCTCCGACCTTCGCCTGGGTGAAGTTGAGACCAGGTCTTATTTCATCAATGCCAAACGCATGCTGTTGGATGATCTTCGAAAATATTACCTGGGCAAAGAACAGATTCACCTGGTTTCAAAAGAAGAAAATGTAATCATCGATGGTGATGACGGGTATTACGACAAAGCCAATGGCGTAGCGAAAGTATACGGAAATGCGGTCATGAAAAGGCCGATGGGAGAAGACACCCTGTATATGCGGGCCGACACCCTGGTGGCTATAGAAAATGAAGATCCTTCCAAAGAACGAATACTGGCATACCCCAACGTAAGGATCTATAAAAATGATCTGCAGGGAAGGTCAGACTCCCTGGCATATATGAATGCAGATAGTATGATCGTTTTTTATTCAGATCCTGTATTATGGACCGGCGAAAATCAAATTACGGCCGATACAATAGAAGTTGAGATTCATGACAACTCGATCGACAAGATGTATCTCACCTTTAATTCATTTGTAGTAAGCCGGGATTCCATCAATAATTACAACCAGATCAAGGGACGAGATATGATTGCCCGGTTCAGGGAAAGCGCCATCAGCCGGGTGGATGTGGATGGAAATGCCGAAAGTCTCTTCTATGCGCTGGATGAAACGGAATCCTATCTGATGGGAATGAATAAAAGCATCAGCAGCAGTATGCGAATTCATTTCAAATTAAACAAGGCCGACAATGTTTCCTTCTTTGTGAAGCCCGATGCACACATGATACCACCCCACGAACTTACTGCAGATGTTCAGCGCCTTCCGGGTTTTTCATGGCGCATTGAAGAGCGACCCGCAAAAAAAGACGTCTTAAGAAGTGAAGATCTTATTCCAACGGACCAACCTCCTGAAAAACCTGTTCAGAAAAAGCCAAGGTTAAATAATAGCCCCGGTCCCGAAAAGAAATAAAATAGTTTTGATACTGTCCGTACCGGCAACCATTTTGCCTCTTCGTGGGTCAGAAGTGAGAGACAAAATTTATTGTTTTCTTAATGAACCTGCATTTTGATGGATTCATTTTGAAATTATTGTATCAAATGAACACTTCCGTTCATTTTATGGAAAATCTCTATGTTTAAAATGCGGATATTTTGTATCTTCCTTAACGAATTCACGAAAACGTACGTATATACATATATATTGTGTTTGCCTATGAATAAACTTTACTTCCTGTTAGTATTGTTTCTTGCCCCCTTCTTCATTAACGCCCAGGAACTTCAGGTCGTAGAGAATTCTAATGTCCATTCCGGACGGATCGGATCCATAATGAGAGTACCGGTCACCATCCAGAATACAACCAGCAATCCCATTTATGTCGTGGTCAAACGCACCGGAAAGGTTATTGGGACAAGCCAGAAATCGTATTTCTGCTGGGGAAATGAATGTTACAGTGAAGAAACTGATAAACTGCCGGTTTCCAAACGGCTCGAACCCGGGGAAAAATCAACCGCATTTGTAAGCGTTCTTGAAGCTGGTCTCGCCGAAGGGTATAGCACGGTAACATACCAGATCTATAATCGTGACAAACCGATGGATTATGTGGAGTATGAAGTCAGTTATTCCGTGGAGGACAAAGTGCCTGAAAGGGTAATTTACGAATCCAGAGCAATAAAAATCAATGATGTTTACCCTAACCCGGTTACAGATTTCGCATTCATCGATTACAATATCCTCGACAGGGATGTTGAAGCAAAAGTGGTGATTCACAATGTTCTTGGAAGTGCGGTTGCAGAATACGACCTGCCCTACCTGGAAACACGTGTAAAGGTAAATGCAGAGGAATTTAATGCAGGAGTCTACTTTTATACACTTTATGTGGACAATGAGGGTGTTATGTCGAGAAAACTGATTGTTCGAAAATAATAGCAGCTCCGGGCACTAAAAAGAGCATTAATCCTGTTATCCTATCCAACAAAGACATTCTCCATTGATAATTGTCGTTAACTACTTATATTTGCAGCCTTATGCGTAAAAGGGTCCTTTTTTATTTAGTTTCTTTTAGTATCATTATTTCACTTTTTTCATCGTGCGGTAAATTCCGTGCCATTGAAAAAAGCGAAGACTGGCGTGTGAAATACGAAGCGGGTCTCGAATATTATGAGAACAAGGATTACTACAGGTCATCCACACTCTTTGATCAAATTTTGCCGATAGTACGTGGATTGCCTGAAGGCGAAAAAGTCCAGTTCTATTACGCATACTCGCAATATCATCAGCGACTGTACGATCTGGCTGCTCATCATTTCAAGGTGTTTTATGAAACATACGGACGAAGTGAGTTTGCCCAGGAAGCGTATTATATGTATGCCTACTCGCTCTATGCCGCGTCTCCGTCGTATAACCTGGATCAGTCCAATAGTATTGAGGCGCTGATGGCAATGCAGCAATTTATAAACCGTTATCCAACAAGTGAATTTGTGGATGACGCGAGCAACGTTATCAATGAGGTTCAGGAACGCCTCGAAAGGAAAGGATATGAAAATGCCAAACAATATTATCGCCTGGAAAACTTCAATGCCGCGGTAATTGCGTTCCAGTCATTTTCTGAAAGTTTCCCGGATTCAAAATACAATGAAGAGCTGGCGTACCTTAAATTCATGGCGCAATATCAGTATGCGGAGAAGAGTATTTCAATCCGTCAGTTGGAACGGTATCGTGAAGCGAATCAATATTATCAGGATTTTGTTGATAATTATCCTGAATCAAAATATATCAAGGAGGCTGAGAAAAAATATGGTGACAGCCTTGAAAAAATAACAGAATTAGCTAAAAATTAAATATATGGTTACTCAAGCATCGATTATTACACGTAACATGGCAGAGATCGCCAGCAAGACAGGAAACATTTATGAATCCGTTTCGATCATCTCACAACGTGCGCGCCAGATTACGATCAACGTTAAGGAAGAACTTAACAGTAAATTGGCAGAATTTGCTTCCACAGTAGACAACCTCGAAGAGATCTTTGAAAACCGCGAGCAAATCGAAATTTCAAAATTCTATGAGCGTATGCCAAAACCCACGTCGCTTGCGATCGAAGAATTTGTAGAAGACAAGATCATGTTCCGTGAAAGGGATCAGGATGTTTCCGCAACACTTATAGTATAAATCAATATGCTTCGCGGAAAGCATATTTTATTGGGCGTGTGTGGAAGCATCGCAGCTTATAAAGCTGCTTATCTCACCCGTCTGCTGGTTGGGGAAGGCGCTGAAGTGAAAATTATCATGACAGCCTCTTCCCAAACTTTTATTACCCCCTTAACGCTGGCCACCCTATCCAAAAATCCGGTTCTATCAACCTTTGAGAAGGACAATTCAGGAGAATGGAACAATCATGTGGAATTGGGCCTTTGGGCTGATATTATGGTAATCGCCCCCGCAAGCGCAAATACCATTTCTAAAATGGCCAATGGAATCTGCGATAACCTTCTGATCGCAACTTACCTGTCTGCCCGGTGTCCTGTGATGCTGGCCCCCGCGATGGACCTGGATATGTATGCACACCCCTCTACAACCAGGAATATTGAACTTCTGAGGAGTTATGGAAACGAAATAATCCCGGCAGAATTTGGAGAACTTGCGAGCGGACTTGTAGGCAATGGCCGAATGGCTGAACCCGAGACCATCCTTACCTCGATCGAAGAGGTACTGAAAAAAAAAAGCCCGCTAAATAAATTCTTTCAGGGTAAAAAGGTCCTCATCACCGCTGGCCCTACTCACGAAGCAATCGATCCGGTCCGCTTTATCGGAAATCATAGCTCCGGTAAAATGGGCTTTGCAATTGCAATGGAATGTGCTGCAGCCGGCGCCAGTGTAACTTTGATCAGTGGTCCTACTTCTCAAAGCATTCAGCATCCTTTAATTGAATTAATAAATGTGGTAAGTGCAGATCAAATGTATGCTGCAGCTGATTCACGATTTGACGATGCAGATATAACAATCCTGGCAGCAGCTGTTGCAGACTATAAGCCGCAGGTAATATCATCTCAAAAAATTAAAAAAACCTCGGGCGAGCTATCCCTGGAGCTGACAAAAACTGTAGATATTGCCGCTACGTTAGGCGCTAAAAAAAAATCCGGACAGCTGATGGTTGGTTTCGCCCTGGAAACGGAGAATGAGCTTTCCAATGCCGCAGAAAAACTGCAGAAAAAGAATTTTGACCTCATCGTACTTAACTCTCTGAAGGATGAAGGTGCTGGCTTTGGTCACGATACCAACCGAATTACTATTCTGGATAAACACAATCAGGAGAATTCCTATCCGTTAAAAAGTAAAACTGAGGTCGCCCGTGATATTCTGGAAGCGATCGTTAAATTTAACGTATGAGATTTATCATCTTCGGATTTTTACTATTTGTCATTGCCGGCCATAACGGATACGGGCAGGAATTAAATTGCCGTGTCTCAGTAAATGCAGACCAGGTACAGACCTCCGATCGCCGCATTTTTGAGGATATGGAAACTGCTTTCGAACAATTCCTCAACAATACCCAGTGGACCAAGGATATATTTGAGCCTTCCGAACGAATCGGGTGCAATATCATTATTACCCTTCAGAATACACCTACACTGGGATATTTTTCAGGCACCACGCAAATACAATCGTCCAGGCCCATATTTAACAGTAATTATGAATCAATACTACTGAATTTTGCCGACCGCGACTGGCAATTCGAATATATTGAGTCAATGCCGCTCAATTTTAATGAGAATATTTTTACATCCAACCTCACATCATTGCTGGCATTCTATGCCAACGTTATCCTGGGAATGGATTATGATTCCTACGGTGAATTATCAGGTAACCCGTTCTTCCAGCGGGCATTGAATATTTCCAATAATGCGCAGACTTCCAACAGGCCCGGATGGGACGCATTGGGCAGTACACGAAACAGGTATTGGCTGATTGAAAACCTTACGAACCAGCAGATGCAGGGGCTACGAAGCGGAATATATAAATACCACAGGCTGGCTCTGGATACATACTTGCAAAGTGGAGACGATGCCCGAAGTACAATCCTTACAGTTTTAAAAAATCTTCAGCAGGTTAAACAGCAGTATCCAAACTCTATATTTGTGATAAGCTTCCTTGATGCAAAAAGGGATGAGCTTATCAATTTATATTCTGAAGGTGATTTGAACACACGAAGACAGGCATTCGAAATTTTAGCGAACCTTGACCCTTCAAACAGGGCACGGTACGAACAAATGCTTAAATGATATGGCAAAACGGCAGGTTCGGATCAAAAATCAAAATCTGAAAGAAAATATTTCAGAGTTTTCAGGACAAAAAATTCATATAATTAAGAAAAATGGAAGTGTTATATTCATTGAACTTTCCGGCGTAAATCAGGATTCCCTGACCGGAAAAAATATGAGGCTCAACCATGTTAACATTCCATTTGAGGAGATTGAAGAAGTGATCGTCGATATTCAGAGTTAAATGCTTACAAACCTGATCATAAAGAATTATGCGCTCATTCAACACCTGGAGATGCGCCCGGTGGATGGACTGAACATTATTACCGGAGAGACTGGTGCTGGTAAGTCTATTATGCTGGGTGCCGTTGGGTTATTACTTGGTAATCGCGCAGATACACGTGTCCTTTTCAATGCAGAGGCCAAGTGTATCATCGAAGGCAGCTTTGCGATTGAGGATTATAATTTGCAGGGCTTCTTCAAAAACCAGGAGCTCGACTATGAACCTGAAACCATCATACGACGCGAAATCAGTCCGTCGGGCAAATCAAGAGCATTTATCAATGATACTCCCGTTACACTTGATATTTTGAGAACACTGGGAGAGCGGCTGATGGATGTCCATTCACAGCATGAGACACTTCTTCTGGCAAAATCTGCTTTTCAGATGGATCTCATAGATGCTTATGCCGGTATTCTTGAAGAAAGAAACGGCTTCAAAAAAAGTTACAGGGAATACAGAAAACACCAGGAAGAACTGCGGAAACTTCAGGAACTCCGGGCAAAAAAAGAACAGGAGGCAGATTACCGGCACTTCATACTCCAGGAATTGGCAGAAGCGAATTTGCAGGTCGGGGAGCAGGAAGAACTTGAACAGCAACTGGCGGTTCATGAAAATGCCGAAGAAATAAAAAGCAATCTTACTGCCGCCGGTAATGTATTGCAGGAAGATGAATATTCTGCTTTACAAGCCCTTCGGCAGGCACAGCAATTTCTGAATGGACTTCGCAAGTTCTCACCTGATTACGAAACTGTTTTTGAAAGGATTCGGAGCGCTTTTATAGAAATTGATGACCTAGTGTCGGAACTGGGCCGTCTTAATGATCTTGTGGAATTTGATCCAGAAAAGACAGAAATAATCCAGCATAGGCTTGGCGTATTATATCAGTTGCAGCAAAAACACCATGTGAACTCTGTCGAGGAATTGATACGTATCCGTGAAGATCTTGATGCCGAAGCATTTGAAAGCGGCACCATGGAAGATCGCATCGCCGCCCTGGAAACGTTATTGGAAAACCAGAAACTAATCCTGGAAGATATGGCCGGAATCCTGTCTGAAAAAAGGTCATCCGTCCTGGAGCCGCTTTCAGGCGAGATGGAGACTCTGCTAAAGAAGGTCGGAATTCCGGACGCACGGGTAAAACTGGATCTGCAGCCTGCAGCCGACGGATTTGGTGAATTTGGTGCTGATGCAGTAGAACTTCTTTTCAGCGCCAACCTGGGAGTGTCCCCACAACCTTTGTCAAAGGTTGCCTCCGGAGGTGAGTTTTCAAGACTGATGTTTTGTATCAAACATATACTGGCCGACAAGATCGCCTTGCCCACTATCATATTTGATGAAATTGATACCGGAATTTCGGGCGAAATAGCATTACGAATGGGTGAAATGATGAAATTCATGGCGAAAAATCATCAGGTAATCGCTATCAGTCACCTTCCCCAAATTGCCGCACGTGCAGAACGGCATTATTTCGTCTATAAGGACAGAGGAGAAAATTCGACCATCAGCAAAATTCGCATGCTCTCAGAAGATGAAAGAACGATCGAAATCGCAAAAATGATTGGCGGTGACAGTCCGAGCGATACGGCACTTCAAAACGCCCGGGAATTAATGACGCAGAATTAACTGATTGAATAATACCAAGTATCCATACCGACCCTTAATTGATCTGATTTCCGGCCCGGTTGGAGCGTTTATATTTTATATTCTTACCTTTTCCTTCACATCAGATGAGCCCATGTCACGTACGATCGGGCTTGCTGCATGGATGGTCATCTGGTGGATTACCGAAGCGGTTCCTCTCCCGGTAACCGCACTTTTACCACTGATTTTTCTTCCTTTAGCGAATATTTCCCCGATTGCCGAAGCGGCATCTGCCTACGCAAACCCCGTTATATTTCTTTTTATGGGTGGCTTCATGCTGGCCCTTGCACTTCAGAAACACAGGTTGCATGAACGCATAGCACTCAACATTCTCCGGTTTACCGGAACCAGCGGCAATGGAATTATACTCGGTTTTACGATTGCGACTGCGGTATTAAGCATGTGGGTAAGCAATACAGCCACTGCCGTGATGATGTTGCCGATTGCCATCTCGGTTACAGATTTATTGCTTTCAGACGCAAAATTAAGCTCTGACGAAAGAAAATTCGCCCTGGGCCTGATGCTTTCAATTGCCTATGCAGCAAATATCGGAGGGTTCATGACAATTATTGGCACCCCGCCGAATGTAGTCATGGCCGGCTATCTGGGTACACTGGTAAATTATGAGATGACATTCTCGCGCTGGCTCCTGGTGGGCATTCCATGCGGAATTACTATGCTTGCCATTGTGTATTTGTTAACCACCAGAATATTGATCAGAAACAATCTGAAATCAGTTGAAGGAAGCAAACAGCTGGTGGATGAAAAATTAAAAGAACTCGGTCCCGTTGGTCATGATGAAAAATTGGTGATCGCCATTTTCGGACTAACAGTGTTTGCCTGGATGTTTAAAGCCCAGATAAATGATTTGCTGGGGGCTAACCTCCTGACGGATCATGTTACTGCGATGGCGGGAGGAGCAGCCATGTTCATCATTCCTTCAGGCATAAAGCCCATACGTACGCTCCTGGATTGGGAGGATACACGTAATCTTCCGTGGGGCATTCTTCTGCTGTTTGGAGGAGGAATATCTCTTGCCGCTTCAATGGAAAAAGTGGGAATAATAGATCACATCGGGACCTTTGTCGCAGGATATGGCAACATCAATAAACTTCTGCTGGTCCTTATAGTAACCGGAATTGTATTGTTTATGACCGAACTGATGAGCAACGTTGCTCTGGTTACAATAATGCTTCCTGTTTTGATCGCTGTTGCTACAGGTATGGACGAAAATCCGCTCCTCCTTGTAATCCCAGCCACAATGGCCTCCAGCTGCGCATTCATGATGCCGATTTCAACCCCACCCAACGCTATCGTCTATTCCAGCGGTTATATCCGGATCAAAGATATGATGCGTGCCGGATTCATCCTGAATATCCTGGCTGTATTAATTCTTGCAGTATTTACCTATTACCTGGTTCCCTTTTTATTATAACCCGTATAAAATGAAAACCTCCCGGACGGGACCGGGAGGTATAGTTTAAAAAATTACATACCAGAACCTTCCAAAAAAATTACAACCAACAACCACTACAAAATTGGAAAGTAAGGAGGTCTGTTATCCGTATGTACTCAAGTAATCATCAATCCACGTTATCGTGTAAAAACCTGTTGTTTCCAAGGATCTGACTGTCATCATTCAGATTATACTTGGAGACATGGGGTTCCGATGAATGCGGCACCGACTGAAAGCGTACTTGCTTGCGTAAATAAGCAGGCACATCCAGTCTTTCCTTAAATTCATCAGGTCTCATTTCAACTCGTCCGGAAGCATGCAGCTTTTCAATCCGCTTGTTTGCCTGCTCCTGAAGGCGTTCCTTCGTATTATTGATTTCCATCATTTCTTCATTGCTGAAGAAGTCATCTTCCGCAGTAATATCAGTTATCTCCATTTCATCGTCTTCAGTGAATAGCGAATCTTCACCATCATCTTCTATGAAATCATCATCCTTACTGATATTATCCTTTTTAGGTTCAAACCCGGTAAATACGTAGGATCTGTTATTTAATTCCGAAGGCTCCTCCTTTTCTTCAGGCTGTTCTTCCCTGTTCTTCAGAACCATTTCCTGGGAATCACTCGGATTATCATCGAAGATGGTCGTTTGCTGTTCAACCGGTTTCTCCAGATCCATAACCCTTCGTTTAACCTCATATTCCCGACCGGAATGACCCGTTACTTCATGATCAAAACCGGTAGCGATAACCGTTACACGGATATAGTCTTCCAATTCAGGATCTACACCATGGCCAAAAATCACTTCTGCATCATCACCTGCTTCCAGCTGAATATACTCAGTTATCTCTGTCAATTCGTCCATTTGAAGCTCTGCCTGCTCACCTGATATAATGGAGAGAAGAATCTTCTGTGCACCCATGATATCACGATTATCCAACAGTGGAGATGATAATGCTTCCTCGGCTGCCCTTCGTGCCCGATTCTCACCCTTGGTCTGTGATGATCCCATTACCGCGGCTCCTGCATTATGCATCACGGTACGGACATCCTGAAAATCCACGTTCACATAACCCGCCACTGTAATTATTTCAGCAATGCCCTTGGCAGCTGTAGTGAGAATGTTATCTGCTTGTCCGAAAGCATTACCAATCGACAGGTTGCCGTAAATTTCCCTGAGTTTATCATTCAGGATCACAAGAACGGTATCACAGTTTTCCTTGAGATCATCAATTCCACGCTGTGCCGCTCCAAATTTCTTTTTGCCTTCGAAAGAGAATGGCGCTGTCACGATTCCCACCGTGAGAATATCCATTTCCTTTGCGATCTTGGCGATGACAGGTGCTGCACCTGTTCCGGTTCCACCCCCCATTCCGGCAGTTATAAAAACCATTTTGGTATCGTGACCCAGAAGATCGCGGATATCTTCCCGGCTTTCCAGCGCAGCATTTTTTCCAACATCAGGATTGGCTCCTGCCCCGAGACCTTCGGTCAGGTTCGCTCCTATCTGAAGTTTGTTAGGTACTACACTGGCCTTTAAAGCTTGTGCATCTGTATTACATACCACAAATTCAACATCCTTGATTCCCTGGTTGAACATGTGGTTTACCGCGTTACTGCCTCCGCCACCTACACCAATCACCTTAATGATCGATTTATGGTGTTTTGGCAAATCAAATTTATAGGCGTTTTCTGACATAATATTGTGTATTTAGTGGTTGTCGATTCAAAAAATTAATAGTCGGATTTGGTGTCAAAATCATCAATGAGCAAACCCTTCGTTTTATTGAGGATCTTTGAAAAGAAGTCTGAACCTGTAGTCCGGACTCGCTTTGTATCGTAGGCTTTACCTCGCTCCGATACTTCCTTGTATCGGTTTTCCCGTTCGTCGATGGCCCTGAAACCTGACAAAACAAGACCAACTGATGTCGCGTACATCGGACTTTTAACTGATTCAGTCTTGCTCTTACCGAGATGTTCATTAGGATAGCCAATTCTGGCATCCATTCCGGTCATATATTCAACCAGTTGTTTTAAATTAATGAGCTGTGATCCCCCACCGGTAATTACAATTCCACCGGCAAGTCGATTTTCATAGCCTGAAGTCACTATTTCAGTGTGAATCAACTCAATGATCTCCTCCATCCTTGCTTCAATGATATGAGCAAGATTCTTTACTGAAATTTCTTTTGGCGGACGGTTGCGGATTCCCGGGATGGAAACAATTTCATTCGGACTGGCATCTTCCGCGATAGCACGACCAAATTTGGTCTTCAACAATTCAGCCTGATGCTGCATCACCTGGCATCCCTGCTTGATATCTGAGGTAATAATATTTCCGCCAAATGGGATGACAGCGGTATGACGGATAATATTGTCATGGAAAATCGCAATATCGGTGGTTCCACCCCCGATGTCTACCAGGCATATACCGGCCTCCTTCTCCTCTTCACTCAAAACAGCGAGGCTTGAAGCCAAAGGTTCAAGTATCAGGTTCTCAATTTCCAGACCTGCACGGCGAACGCATTTGTTGATGTTATTGATCGCGTTCGTTTGCGCAGTAATGATATGGAAATCTGCCTCCAGTTTCACCCCTGACATACCTACGGGGTCCTTTATTCCATCTTCATAATCCACCGTATAATCCTGCGGCATCACATGTATGATCTCACTTCCCGGAGGAATTACAATTCGATACATATCACTGTTAAGCCTGTTGATGTCCTCAATGGTAATTTCATCATCCTTTGTAGACCGCGTTATGCTGCCATGATGAATTGAACTTTTAATGTGTTGTCCGGCAATTCCAACGTTCACTACGTTGATCTCAATTCCCGACTGTTCTTCGGCCTCCCGTATGGCCTTTTCAATAGCATGGACTGTTTTGTCGATATTGGTAACAATACCGCGAATTACCCCGTCTGAATCAGCCTTACCCATGCCAAGCACTTCAAGCTTTCCAAACTCGTTCTTCCTACCGACAATCGCACATATTTTGGTTGTGCCGATGTCCAGTCCAACTACGATCTTGTCATTTTCCATGGTTGTTAATTGTTATTGTGTTAGTGGTTTTTATTCTGCTATAATCTGGTCCTTAAATTCAACGTTCACACGTTCATATGCATTCCACCCCTTACTGGGCAGGATTTTCTTGTAGAAAATCATGAGTTTGCTAAATTTTTCCTCCAGTTCTGTCGGTTTACCAAACTCGATTCGCTGTTTGGTCACCTGAGGATATATTGTCATGTTTATATTTTTGTCAATGTCGATCTGCGCCACCTGTCCGCTCCAGAAAGGATCTTCATATACGGTCCGGATCATTGCCATGATTTGCTCATTATTTTCTGCATCTTCCTCATTTTGCGCAATCAGCTTGTCTGCATAGGGTCCGGATATCAGCATAACGCGGGAGGTAAATTTATCTGAGACAGGCATGATAGTTCCATCTTCAGCAACATAGGCATGCGGCGCTCCTGATCTCACGATCCGGGCCATTGGCCTTTTCAGGTGAACATTCACGATAAGATTACCTTTGAGGTCATGATATATTTCAACATCTTCCACAAACGGCTCTTCACGCACTTTCCCTTCCATTTCCTTTAAGTTGAGTTCGGCAAAAGGCTGCCCTGTAATCAATGCCTGACCGTGGTCTGTCACCAGATTATTAACATCTGTCTCATCCAGGTAATAGTTATCTGTCTGGTTCACTATATTAATCACCAGTTCATTGCATGTGTCTCCATTATCCTTGCGATCGGTAAATGCAATGGCCATAACCATGAACACCAGTACAAGAAGTACCCGTCCGCCTTGTTTGATATATGTCCTATTCAACTTCATAGCGAGACTTTAAATAATTTTTCAATGGTGCCACCAGCTGATCGATATCTCCGGCTCCGATCGTGGCAACAACCTCAAGTGTTTTTCCTTCAAGCACATCAATGAGCCCTTCTTTCGTGCTTACTACCTTGTCGGTATGACGAATTTTATTCAGGATCATCGAAGCATTAACCCCGGGGATCGGCTTCTCACGAGCCGGATATATCTCCAGGAGTATTACATCATCAGCCAGGCTGAGGCTTTCACCAAACTCATCGGCAAAATCCCGTGTACGGCTGAACAGATGGGGCTGAAATACTGCTGTAATCTTTTTATTCGGATAGAGGGCACGCAAGGATTTTAAGAATGCGCTGATCTCCTCCGGATGGTGTGCGTAATCATCTACAAAAACGATCTTATCGGTGCGAAGCAAATATTCAAATCGTCTCTTAACACCACTGTAAGATTCCATGGCTGCCTTAACAGTTCCCGGCTCTACGCCCATCGAAAGCGCAATGGCCATGGCTACTGTAGCATTTTCCACATTATGAAAACCGGAGACACCAAGCCTGATACCTTTTATGAGATACTCATGGTCGGTGTAATCGAAGACAAAAAAGCCACGTTCTATCGTGATATTACTTGCAAAAAATTGTCCCCGGTTCAATCCGTACGTATGTACGGAAGCCTGTAAATCGTTTGGAATAAGGTTCTTTTCAAGGCCTTCCCTGATAAAAACATGACCGTTCTTTTTTACTCTCTTTATGAACTCCCTGAAAGACTCTTTAAGACTTTCCTTATCACCATAAATATCAAGGTGATCGGCATCCGCTGATGTAACCACGGCAAGGTCCGGCATCAGGGTGAGGAAGGAACGGTCAAATTCATCGGCCTCCACAACGGCGAGTGCATGCTGGAGGTCTCCTTCATTCGCAATAAAATTGCTGCGATAGTTGGTTGCTATGCCTCCCAGAAAAGCCGCAATATCCTTCCCGGCAAATTTGAGAATATGCGCGATCATGGAGGAAGTTGTCGTTTTACCATGGGTTCCCGCCACAGCAATGGTGAAGAGATTCTCGGTGATCTTTCCAAGGATTTGGCTCCGTTTGAATAAGGGTATCCCCAGGTCCCTGAAATAGCTCATCTCCAGGTGATCAGCGGGTAGCGCCGGCGTATAAATAACCAGCAGATGATCACGGTCTTCGAGAAACTCTGCGGGTATTTCGGCCGGGTCATCATTGAAATGGATTGAGATTCCCTCTGATTCCAACTCATTGGTGAGGGAAGTGGATGTTTTATCATAGCCGGCAACCTGAAACCCATTCCGGTTAAACCAACGCGCAAGCGCACTCATACCGATTCCACCGATACCAAGAAAATAGACGTTATTGTAGTCAGTTAATTTCACGCGATGAGTTTTTCAAGTTCATTAACAATATCTTCCGTTGCCCGTGGCTTTGCCATGGCCCTGATCCGTGTCGCCAGTTCATCCATCCTGAGTTGATCCTTCAGCAAGTCAAGCGTGGCAGGAATCAGTTTTTCAGGGGCCTCTTCATCTGTAACCATCAATGCGGCCCCTTTTGAGGTAAGCGCCATCGCATTTTTAGTCTGATGATCCTCAGCGACATTTGATGAAGGAACAAATACCACGGGTCTTCCTGCCAGGCAGAGTTCTGAAATGGAGAGTGCTCCTGCACGGGAAATAACGATATCCGATGCAGCGTATGCCATATCCATCTCTTTTATAAATTCAAAAACCTGGATACCTGAATGATCACCCAATGCCGAAACTTTGGAGGTCATCTCTTCATGGTAAATCTTTCCAGTCTGCCATAAAACCTGAACATTAGCATCCTTCAAAAGCTGCAAATCCTTCAGGACACTGTTATTGATGGTGCGGGCGCCAAGGCTGCCGCCCAGGATCAGGACAACAGGGCGGTTCCCCTTTAGTCCGAAATGCGCCAGGGCTTTCGACCGCTTGGTGTCCAGATCAATAATATCTTTTCGAACCGGATTACCGGTTATTACGATTTTCTCTTTCGGGAAATACTTTTCCATTCCTTCGTAGGCAACACAGATCCTCTGCACCCTGCCGCCAAGTTTTCGGTTTGTAAGTCCTGCATAGCTGTTCTGCTCCTGGATCATTGAAGGAATTTCCCGACCGGTTGCTGCCAGCATCATAGGCCCGCTCGCATATCCCCCAAATCCAACAACTGCATCCGGTTTGAACTCACTGATAATATTTCTGGCTGCAAACCAGCTATGGACAAGCTTGAACGGGAACAACAGGTTCCTCCTTGAAACAGACCTTTGAAAACCACTGATCCACAGTCCACGAATCTCAAACCCTGCCTCAGGAACCTTGGTCATTTCCATTTTACCCTGGGCACCGACAAAAAGTATCTTACTATCAGAATAACGCCGACGAATCTCAGCAGCCACGGCAAGCGCGGGGTAAATGTGCCCGCCGGTACCTCCACCACTAATGATAAACCGATATGGTCGTTTTTCTGTCACGCCGTTTTCATTACGTTTTTGTTTCCTTCATTTCTCACCGAGAAACTGTTATCCGTTTCCCCACGGCTCACGCTAAGAATTATTCCCAGGGAAATTCCTGTGAACAACAGGGAGGTTCCTCCCATGCTTACCATTGGAAGCGGAAGTCCTGTAATAGGTCCCAACCCCACAACCACGCCCATGTTGATCATGGCCTGCATCACAATGGCAAAGCTCAGACCAGCAGACAGCAATCCGCCAAAAACACGTTCACTCTGATAAACCGCCTTCATTCCGCGAAATAATAATATGAGATACAGTACCAGTACTACACCACCACCGATCATGCCGTACTCTTCGATAATGATGGCATACACAAAATCAGAATAGGGATGCGGCAGAATATTTCGCTGCTGGCTTTGTCCCGGCCCCACACCTGTGATTCCTCCGGTAGCTACCGCGATTCTGGCATGCTTTGCCTGGTAGGGAAGCTCCTCACCTTTTATAAAACTTTCAATCCGGCTCTTGGCTGTTTCCCCGCGTACTCCCAGCTCAATGGCCGCAACGCCTGAAATGGCGCCTACGAAAATGAGCATGGCAAGATATTTTACCGGAACCCGCCCGATAAACATGATGAGCATGCAGGTAAGGAAGAGGAGTATCGCTGAAGAAAGATTCGTAAGCGCGATCAATCCGCAAATCACCCCGCACCAGATCAGCATTGGAATCAGTGATTCCTTGAAATCCCGAATATTTTGCTGGCGTTTTGCCAGCATGCTGGCAAGACTTGTGATCAGGGCAAGACTCGCCAGGTCGGAAGGCTGAAATGATGCATTGATCACCGGAATCATGATCCACCGTGAGGCATCATTCAGGCTCACACCATTTGTAAATGTGTAGAGAAGAAGCGGAACACTCACCCAAAGTGCCAGGCGGGATAACCGTGAATAATAACGGTAGTCAACCTTATGTGCGAGCCACATGGCAGAAAGACCCAGCCCCATGAGCATCGTATGCTTGAACAAATAGGCTTCTGGATGACTCATGCGCTTAAATGCCAGGGTACCCGTTGCACTGTATACCACAAGTATTGAAATTATAGACAACAAAATCACAACGGCCCAGATCACAGGATCCCCCTTTACATGCTTATCGGTCCATTCCTTAATCGCGATCATTGCATCTGCTGATTTTTTTCAAACTCTTCTTTTAACGCCAGTACCGTTTCCCTGAACTGATCCCCGCGATCTTCATAATTCCGAAACAGGTCGAAACTGGCACATGCAGGTGACAGAAGTACCACATCATTAGCGGTGGCATACCGCATAGCTCCACGTACGGCATCCTGCATTGTATTCGTTTCAATCAGATCTACAATCTGATCATGAAAAGCATCCCTCAATCGAAGATTATTTGTACCGAGGCATACCAGTGCCTTTACCCGCTGATTCACCTGCTCCATGATCAGGTCATAATCGTTACCCTTGTCGACACCACCGGCAATCCAGACCAATGGCTCCTCAAATGCATCCAGCGCGTATTTTACGGCATCCACATTGGTAGCTTTGGAGTCATTAAAAAACTTCACATCATTGATGGTAGCTACATATTCCAGTCGATGCGGTGCATTTTTAAATGTTTTCAGGCCTTCCTTAATTACTTCAGGATCTGTTCCAAGTATCCGCAATGCCTCGATAGCCGCCATCATATTCTGAGCATTGTGCAAGCCGCGAAGCGGGGTATTCTTCTGAGCAATCCAGAATCCGAAGAAATGCATTTTACCCTTGCGGTAATACATCTCCGCTGCCTTGCTTCCATCAATTGAAAAGCCATGCCCCAACGGTCTGAATAACCCACGTGTGACCAATTCGGATGTCAGGATAGGATCCTCTGCATTGTATATGAAATGATCCTCCTCCGTTTGATTCTGGATGATGCGGAATTTGCTGTTTACATAATTCTGGAGACTGTACTGATACCGATCCATGTGATCCGGAGTAATATTCAGAAGCATCGAGATATAGGGACGGAATGTTCGGGTTCCATCCAGCTGGAAGCTGCTGATTTCAACGACATAGTACTCTTTTTCGTCGGCTATCAGCTGTCGTGCCAGGCTCTTGCCCACATTTCCCGCGAGTCCTACATCAAAACCCGCCTCTTTCATCAGGTGATAGGTAAGCAGTGTTGTGGTAGTTTTGCCATTGGTACCCGTAATGGCAATAATTTTTGCCGACGTAAACCGATATGCAAATTCCAGCTCATCGATTACCTCAATTTCCCGGGCCACTGCCTGCTGGATTATCTCCACCTCCGGATTAATTCCGGGTGATTTTATAATGATCCTGGCATCCAGAATGTAATCGGCGGTATGCCTGCCTTCCTCATATGATATCCCAGCCTTATCAAGTTCGGCCTTATATTTTTCGGATATTTTATTGGCATCAGAAACGAACACATCATACCCCCTGGACTGACCCAGCAAGGCCGCCCCTGTTCCGCTTTCTCCAGCTCCCAATATGACTAGTCGTTGTTTCATGCCTACATTTCCAATTGTGTTATACTCTCTTCCCGTACGTCAATCTTACTGACGACCAGCCTAATCACCCTTCTGACCAGGCCGATCAGCCAGTTAAGAATCATCGTATGGATGTCACACATATTGATCATCTTAATTTCAAGGTTGCTAATGTCATTATTGCCAACAGAATGCCCACCATCCAGAAACGGGTCACGATCTTCGCTTCGTGCATATTCTCCATCTGGTAGTGGTGATGTAGGGGCGACATTTTGAAAACCCTTCGTCCCTCGCCGTATTTGCGTTTTGTATATTTAAAATAGCTGACCTGAATAATCACTGACAGATTTTCGATCAGGAAGACCCCGCATAAAAGAGGGATCATAAGTTCTTTTCGTACGACCAGGGCGATTACGGCAATAATTCCGCCCAATGAAAGACTTCCGGTATCGCCCATAAAGACCTGGGCGGGATAGGAATTGTACCAGAGGAAACCGATACAAGCCCCAACAAATGCCGTGCAAAAAATCACGACTTCACTCAGATTCGGAATAAACATGATATTCAGATACTGACTAAAGTCAACACGGCCTGAGAGGTACGCAAAAATGGCCAGGGTTAATCCAATGATGGCTGATGTGCCTGCAGCGAGGCCATCAATACCGTCGGTGATATTTGCGCCGTTTGAAACGGCAGTGATAATAAAGATCACGATCAGAACATAGAACATCCACGTAAAATCATCTCCCGCGAAAGAGAGAATCTTATCGTAGCTCAGCTCATTATTTTTTACAAAAGGCACCGTTGTCCTGTTGGATTTCACATCCTCATATTCACGGATAATCTCGTTGTCCTCCATACGAACCTCACCCGTATAGCTGCGAACAGTAACGTCTTCATGGAAATAAAGTGTGAGACCAACGATCAGCCCGATGCCGATTTGCCCTACCACCTTGAATTTCCCGGCAAGGCCTTTTTTATTCTTCCGGAATACCTTGATATAGTCATCCAGAAATCCGATTACCCCCAACCATACTGTCGTAATCAGCAGGAGTATTACATAAATATTATCAATCTGTGCAAACAGGAGGACCGGGATGATGATGGCCGCGATGATGATGATCCCGCCCATGGTGGGTGTTCCTTTTTTCTGCATCTGGCCTTCAAGCCCCAGATCCCTGATATCTTCACCAACCTGTTTACGGCGCAAAAAATTTATAATGCGCTTGCCGATCAAAATGGCAATAAAAAGCGAAACGAAAGCTGCCATCCCCGCCCGGAAGGAAATATACTGGAAGACACCAGCCCCCAGTAAGTCATATTCCCGATCCAGATAATCAAAGAGGTAGTACAGCATACATTCAGTTCGTAAACAGATTCAACATTCTTCCTAAAACTTCCTTGTCATCAAAAGGGTATTTCACCCCATTGATTTCCTGGTATTTCTCGTGTCCTTTGCCGGCGACCATGATAATGTCCCCGGATTTGCTCATCATGCACGCAGTCTTGATGGCCTCCTCCCGGTCGGCGAGAACAACGGTTTTTTTATAATCGGCCGGACTAATCCCGGCTTGCATATCCTTTAATATTTCCAGCGGATCCTCATTGCGCGGATTGTCTGATGTAAGGATTACCTTGTCGCTGTATTTGCAGGCAATCGATGCCATCAAAGGCCGCTTTGCCTTATCACGGTTTCCGCCACAGCCCACAACCGTAATCACCTGCTCATTTCCGGTTCTGAATTCACGAATGGTCTCCAACACATTCTGAAGCGCATCCGGGGTATGTGCATAGTCCACCAGGGCTGTAATGCCAGTTTCGGTCATCACCTGCTCGAACCGGCCCGGAGCACCATTGGTAATGGTAAGCTTAGTGATTACTTCATCCGGATCCTCCTCCAGCAAAACCGCCGTTCCATACGCAGCAAGCAGATTATAGGCATTGAAATCACCGATCAGCCTGAACCATGCTTCCTTTCCATCTACTTCCATTTCGAGCCCCTGAAGGGAATTGGTAAGCAATCGCCCTTTGAATTCAGCCACAGACCGAAGCGCGTAGGTATGCTTGGTTGCCCGTGTATTCTGAAGCATTATCCTGCCTCTCTTGTCATCTACATTCACAAGTGCAAACGACTCCGCCGGCAATTCATCAAAAAGTCTTTTTTTGGCGGCAATGTATTCATCGAATGTTTTGTGATAATCAAGATGATCGTGCGTGATGTTCGTAAATACGCCGCCTGCAAACTCAAGCCCGGAAACCCGCCTTTGATCAAGGGCATGCGAACTAACTTCCATGAAGCAATGCGTACATCCCTCATCCACCATCTCATTGAGCATGGAGTTCAGCGATACCGCATCAGGGGTTGTATGTGAAGCAGCCAATTCACGGCCGTCAATTTTATTTACAACGGTCGACAGAAGACCTGTCTTATGACCGAGATTTCTGAATAAATTATACAGAAGGGTTGTTACGGTAGTCTTTCCATTAGTTCCGGTTACACCAACCAGTTTTAGGCGGGAAGCCGGATTTCCATAGAAATTGATGGCCAGCCTGCTTAATGCCTCTGCACTGTTACGAACCGCGATATAGGCAACATTTTCATTTAGTTCGAGCGGCAGCTCCTCACACACCACGGCGACAGCCCCCTGATCAATGGAAGGATTGATAAACCGATGTCCGTCAACCTGCGTACCACGAACTGCTACAAAAAGCGAACCCTCACGAACCTCACGGGAATCAAAGGTTATATGATCGATGTCAACACCCATGTCACCTGATGTCGACAGCAATGATACCTTATATAGCAAGTCGCGTAGTTGCGCCATTAGCTGAGTGTAATTTTAATTTCGTTACCCTTTTTAAACCTGGATCCGGGTCGGATTGACTGATTCTTCACCCGTCCGTATCCATTAAACTGAACTCTTAGTCCGTGCTTTTCCAACAAATACAATGCATCCCGCAGCGTCATTCCTGTGACATCGGGAACGAGCGTTTCCGCCATTTCAAATTCTTTCCATTGAATGGTATCGCCGCTTATTTCAGTCTTTACCCATTCTGTTTCTTCCATTCCGATATTGGGGATCTGCAGTTCATTGCAGATAATTTTTAATTCTTCCTGAACCCCGCCTCGTATCAGTGGAAAGAGGTCATCATCTACTTCTGCAAGCACTTCAGACTCATGGAGATCAATGTCACGGGCATAAATATTATCGGCGATTTCCTTGAATACGGGCGCTGCTACATTGCTTCCGTACTGGCGCCACCCTTTGGGGTTCTTGATTACCACAATTGCACTGTACTTGGGCGCATCAGCCGGGAAATATCCCGCGAAAGAAGTAATGTACTTGCGCGTATATCGGCCACTTTCGAGTACCTGGGCAGTTCCGGTTTTTCCCGCAATTTTGTAATGATCATTCTTAATGTTCATCGCTGTACCGCGCTCCACAACACCTTCCAGCATTTCCTGTAATTTGGTCAGCGTTTCATCAGAACATATTTTCCTGTTCAGGACCGCAGGTTCAAAGGTGTCAATGATCTTGTCGGCACGGCGAACCCGCTTAACCAATAACGGGCGAATCAAACGTCCATTATTGGCGACCGCATTATAAACCGACAGGGTTTGCAAGGGCGTTATTTCAAAACCGTATCCGTATGCCATCCAGGGTAATGTGATACCACTCCAGTCCTTATCCTGCGGACGGGTAATCTTCGGAACGCCTTCACCTTTGATCTGGATCCCCAGCGGCTGTGAAAGTTTCAGGTCATCAACATAATCCAGGTATTTCTCCGGCTTCAGGCCAAAATTCTCATCCACCAGTTTGGCCATTGCCACGTTAGACGATTTTTCGAATGCCTCCCGTATCGTAATCGTGCCGTATCCTCCGGCTTCATGATCACGAACGGTATTGTTGTAAAATTTATAGGTTCCGTCTCCTGTGTCAATACTATCCTCAAGGCTGATATTGGTCTCCTCCAGTAACGCCATCATGGTCACAAGTTTGAATGTAGACCCCGGCTCCATCAGTCCCCCAATCGCATGATTATACCGCTCGTAATAAGAGCCGTTTTCATTTCTGCTGAGATTCGATATGGCTTTGATCTCGCCGGTCTTTACTTCCATGACCACGACAGTCCCATAGTCCGCATCATGATATTTAAGCGCGCGGAGCAATGCGGTTTCGGAAACATCCTGCAGATTGATATCGATCGTTGTTTCAATATCATATCCGTTTTCAGTCTTCACTTCGCTTCCGTCAAATACAGGTCTCCAGCTTCCACCTGCCATTTTCTGATACAGTGCCTGACCATCCTTACCCGCGAGGAACTGATCAAAGCTGTATTCAAGCCCTGCGCCGCGATGGTTTTCATTGATGAACCCAATGGTTCGCCGGCTGAGATTATTAAAAGGACGGAAACGCTTGTCAACCTTTTCAAAAATGACACCTCCACCTAAACGGCCTTCCCGGAAAATAGGCCAGCTTTCCATTTTTTTCTTCTCCTGGTATCCAATCTGCTGGCGATTTAATAGGATAAATTGGCGACCAGTACTACGCGCATCCTTGATCTTTCGCGCATATGATTTGGCCGACAAATCCCCAAAATGACGGGAAAGCAGAAGGGCCAGTGAATCCAGCCCTTTATCAAATACTTCGTCGCTTGCCCTGGTGGCATCGAAGCCCACCTCGTAGAACGGCAACGAAGTGGCGAGCAAACTTCCATTATCGGAATAAATATTGCCACGGGTTGCTTTTACAACCCTGGTTTTATAACTGATCTGCTCAGCAATTTTATTCCATTGCTCTCCCTCAGAGAACTGGATGAGCGACACCTTCACCATGATCGCTATGGCAAACAGCGCAACCAGTAAAAAGGCAATACGTGCCCTGAGCAATATGGATCTCTTAATATTCACCCTCTTCTATCACAATTTTTTTCGGTGGTTCAAGTGTTTCCTGAATTCTTAGCCTGTCTACACTTCTGGCGATCTCAGATTGTTTGCTGGCAAACATATAATCACTTTTCAGCGTGGTGTAGTCGGCGCGAAGGTCTTCTACCTCAACCTTCAGCTTATCAATCTTCCGGATGGTCGAGTCGGCATAATGACTGTTTCCGATATAGAAGATCACGAGCGCGGTTGCGAAAAGCACCTGCGGCATATACTTCACCGGCAGTCCGTTCTCAAATAGAACCGGAAGGCGAAGTGATCCCTCAATCAGGGAAAATATACTCTTCCCGGATGGTGCTGTGGATACCTTGTATCTGTTCGTCGCCATATTATTTTTTTATCGCTATTCGAAGTTTTGCACTTCGAGCCCTGTTGTTTTCCTGTATTTCTTTCACTGAAGCTGTAATTGGTTTTTTGTTGAAGGGTTGTAGTGGTTTCAACACGTTTCCATAAAAGTCCTTTTCCAATATTCCCGCTATGTTTCCCGAATTGATGAAATTCTTCACCATCCGGTCTTCCAATGAATGATAGGACATGATTACCAGTCTTCCCTCAGGAGCGAGTACTTCCGCAGACTGGACTAAAAATTCTTCCAGCGCCTGCAGCTCCCCGTTCACCTCAATTCGCAACGCCTGAAACACCTGGGCGTAATACTTATACTCCCGGCCCCGTGGCGCGTACTTTTTAAGAATGGCAATCAGATCTTCTACCCGTTCAATTTTTCGGTTGATTCGTTCTGCAACAATGGCAGCAGCAAGGGTTCTGGCATTTCTAACTTCACCATACATTCCCAATATCCTGTGAAGGTCCCGCTCTTCATAGGTGTTAACTACCTCCCGTGCCGACAGAGCCGCTTCCTGATCCATCCGCATATCCAGCACCGCATTAAACCGCGTAGAAAAACCACGGTCCGGTTCGTCAATCTGATGGGAAGAAACTCCCAGGTCGGCGAGGATTCCGCTTACTTGGCCGACATTGTGCAACTTCAGAAATCGTTTCAAAAACCTGAAATTCGCCTCGATAAATGTGAAAGAACGATCTGTGATGCCATCGGCATTGGTCCTCGCATCCTGATCCTGATCAAAGGCATATAAATGTCCTCCGTTCAGGTGTTTCAGTATTTCCCTGCTATGACCTCCTCCTCCAAACGTCACATCGACATAAATCCCATTCGGATCTATATTCAGCCCGTCGATACATTCCTGTAACATAACGGGCCGATGATAACTGCTGGATTGATCCATCGGATATTATTCCAGCAAATATTTTTCTGCCAGCTTCGACAGTTCATCCGGATCTTCAATGGACTGAGCATTGTAACGCTCAGGATTCCAAATCTCTACCCGAAGTCCGGTACCTACGACCAGCGCATCTTTTTCCAATCCCGCATATTGCAACATCTGCTTTGGGATCAAAATCCGCCCTGCACTGTCGATTTCTACCGATTGTACACTACTGAAGAAGTTTCGCTGCAATGCCCTGTGCTCCTTGTTGAATTCATTCAGACCCGCAATCTTCTGATAGGTCTTCCGAAACTCAACCATCGGATACAATATAAGGCAAGGCTCGAATGCCATCCTCAGAACAACCTCATTACCAGTCTCTTCTGGAAAATTTGTCTTGATCCGGGAGGGCAAAACAAGTCGGCCCTTCGCGTCAATTTTACAGTCATATGTGCTGGCAAGGAATGTCACTGTCGATAGTGTGCTTCTTTTCTAATAAACAAACATATTAAAAAATCTGACATTTTCCACCACAACCTACCACTTTTAAACACTTTTTTACATTATAATCGAAATATGGCAAAATAGTCCCACGAACGAACCCATAGGGTAGTTCTGATGCATTGCGCTCTTGCGTAAATCAGGGAATTTTAGAAGAAATCACAGGGATGTGGCAGAAAGTGGGAGCCGTTATGCAAGAATGTTTCTTGTTTGAAGGTCTTTGTAAGTGGAATGTGATAACGACAGGTACTCTTTCAGAATACCCCAGCCGTCATTGCCTAATTCCGGGGGCGGCAATAAAGATCGCTGTCCTCCAGCGACAAACGTACGAATGCCCTGTACTCCAACACTTTCGAGGGACATATGTACAGGCAACTGTTCGAGGGCATCGCTGATCCTGGAAATAATTCCTGCCGGAATATGCTGCTGTCTGCAACGGGCCAGCAAATCTTCCGAGTCCATTTCAACAGCTGCACACTTCAACTCACTCGCCAGGGCTTCCCGGTTTGCCACCCGGTTTACATTATTTGTAAAGCGAACATCCTCCTGAAGCTCATCAAGGTTCAGAATTTCCAGGAGCTGCTGAAATTGCCGATCGGTACCTATGGCCAGCAGTATGCGCTTTTGATCACGCGTTATCAGGACCTCACCATAGGGTGCTATATTTGGATGAAGACTTCCTGAAGCCTCGGGATCATGACCTGCAACCAGGTAATTGGCTCCCTGGTTGGCAAGTGATGCAATGGCAGCATCATACAGGGAAACAGAAACTTCTGATCCCCTGCCCGTCTGCATACGCTGAATAATGGCGAGCAGCAGCGCTTCTTTCAGCTGATGCGCCGCCAGGATATCAATCATGGCCACAGGCAACTTCAATGGTTCACTATCTTTTTCACCATTAATATGCATAAATCCGGTCTCGGCCTGGATAAGCGCATCATATCCAACACGCGGATCATCCTTTCCGTACCCGGTAATACTTCCATAAAGAAGTTTGGGGTTCAGGGTGGAAAGATGTTCATAATCCATTTGCAGTTTACCTGCACTTCCCGGCTTGAAGCTGGTGAGTACTATATCTGCCCTGGCCACCAGTTCATGTGTGATCTGCCTGCCCTCTACTGTATTCAGATCTATTCCGACAGATTTCTTCCCCCAGTTGACGGATGTGAAGTAGGCGGAATTAACACCCTCTTCGTTCGCAAATCTCCAGCTGCGTGTTACATCGCCGCCACACATGTGGTTTTCTACCTTGATCACAGTAGCGCCCAGTTCGGCAAAAAACTGGCCCACGGCAGGCCCTGCCAGAACCGATGCCAGCTCGATCACGGTCAAGCCCTCAAATATTTGTGGAGAAATCATAAAAATACTGCCTTACAGAACTGAAAGATAGTATTTCCGGTTTACATCACATAACCATAACTCCACTCGTCATTGATTCGTATTTACGGCTTTCCTTTAGGTCCTTATGATGGATTTTCATTCTTCATTTTCCTGTTCTTTAAATCGAAAAACCCTTCAGCAGAACTGGTAAATCATGAAATGATCCATTTTCACCAGCAGCTTGAGATGCTGTTTATCTTTCACTGGCTTTTGTATTCCGGGCATTACCTCTATCTACGCCTGTCATTGCTGGGGAACAGACAGATCCAAAATCCGCATGATGTTGCATATCGTGGTATTTGTTTTGAACGGGAAGCATATGCGAACGACAAGAATCTCTCCTATATCCGAACCAGGCAGTTCTTTGCTTGGGTAAAGTATTTCCGAACCCCCAGGAACCAAACTCATATTAAATGACTTTACTTAAAAGAATATGTAAATTTGCGGCATGAATCAGGGTACTCGTAAACGTGTTGTGGTCGGAATGTCCGGAGGTGTAGACTCCAGTGTGGCTGCATATCTTCTGAAGGAACAGGGATATGAGGTGATTGGCCTGTTCATGAAGAACTGGCACGACGACAGTGTTACGATCAGTAAGGAATGTCCGTGGCTGGAGGACAGTCATGATGCCATGATTGTTGCTCAGAAATTGGGAATTCCTTTTCAGGCTATTGACCTGAGCAAGGAATACAAGGAACGTATCGTTGATTATATGTTTGCCGAATACCAGGCAGGAAGAACCCCTAACCCAGACGTGCTTTGTAACCGGGAAATAAAGTTTGATATTTTCCTGAAAGCGGCCCTGAAATTAAAGGCTGATTTTATTGCTACCGGGCACTATTGCAGAAAGGGGATAATAGAAGCTGATGGCAAAACAACTTTTCAGCTTCTGTCGGGAAAGGATACCAACAAGGATCAAAGCTATTTCCTATGTCAGCTTACACAGGAGCAGTTATCCCGCGCGCTCTTCCCCATCGGGGAACTCACCAAACCTGAAGTTAGAACCATTGCCCGTGACCTGGACCTTGTAACGGCCGACAAAAAAGATTCGCAAGGGCTTTGTTTTATTGGTAAGGTACGTCTGCCGGAATTCCTCCAGCAAAAATTAACACCTAAAAAGGGAGAGGTCATTGAAATTCCTTCGGATGCCTCAATGTTTGCTGACAACGATCTCCTACCCTCCATCAACGGAGATATCAATGTGCTTAAAGCCCTGACAGCGCCATTCCACTATTCCACGTCGGATGGCGAAGTGGTTGGCGAGCATAATGGAGCACATTACTACACTATTGGACAACGCAAAGGTCTGAATATTGGAGGTACGCCAAAGCCATTGTTCATCATTGACACCGACACCATTGAAAATACAATTTTCACGGGTCAGGGTGAAGATCACCCGGGGTTATACAGACGCGGCCTTTTCATCGCCGATGAAGATGTCCACTGGGTCCGTCCCGACAAGGCCCTCAACAGCGGAAGCGAAGAAGCGTACCAGGTGCGCATCCGATACAGGCAATCGCTTGAGCAGGCAACACTGTATGCGCGTGAAGACGGATTATACATCATTTTTGATGAGCCACAAAAGGCCATTGCCCGTGGTCAGTTCGCAGTATGGTACGACGGTGATGAGCTCATCGGATCCGGTGTAATCAGTTAGCACTATTCCTCCAGTCCACTAACACCTCCTGAAACCACAAATTTCATTGCATCGGTACTGTTCATCGAAAGAGGTGTGACCATTTCTCTTTTTACCAGAAAATGATTTCCCGAGAAATTATAGCTATGCGGCAAATATACTGAGATAAAACCCGGCAGTCCGAGTGAATCCAGGTCTTCCCGGGTTATGAAGCCAACCTTCAGAACAGATTGTTCTGAATTAAGGGCTACAGTAACGGGAACGTTGAATTTCTTGTGATCGCCAACGAATGCACCGATAAGGTCCTTGATGGAAGTATAGATAATATTCACCAGGGGTATCTTGGTGACATATTTCTCAAAAAGCTCAAAGAATGGCCTGGTTATAAAGAAAGATGCCAGGTACCCCAGGAATGTGATGTTCACTATGATGATCAGCAAACCAAGTCCCGGAATATTTACCGGGATCAGACCATCCAGCCATTGCAGGATAACATAGATGATATAAATGGTGAGTGCAAGAGGCACTACAAACAGCAAGCCCCGGAAGAAATAGGTCAGGACTCTTTTTATGGTAAAATTGCTCATATGGTTAGGGGATAAAAAAAGGCTTCCTTTAACAGAAGCCTTCATTAGTTGGGTAATTCATTTTTAAATCGCGATACCGATGAAGGATTTAAACGCGAGTCCCATCAGGCCTGTGATCAGCATGGTAATGCCGAGTCCTTTGAGTCCGTCCGGAACATTTGAATATTTAAGTTTTTCCCGGATAGCGGCCAATGCCACGATAGCCAGCATCCAGCCGATTCCTGAACCAAACCCGAAAACCGTAGCTTCCGACAAAGTATAATCACGCTGTACCATGAACAGGCTTGAGCCGAGAATAGCACAGTTTACAGCGATCAATGGGAGGAAAATTCCCAATGAGCCGTACAGTGCAGGTGAAAATTTCTCAATCACCATTTCCACCAGCTGTACCATGGCCGCGATCACGGCGATGAACATGATAAATTGAAGGAATTCAAGGTTCACTTCAGCGAAGCTGGCACCCACCCATGCAAGGGCTCCCTCCTTCAAAATATATTCCTGCAGTAACCAGTTTACCGGTACAGTGATCGTTAGTACGAAAATTACCGCCGCACCTAATCCAATTGCCGTAGAAACCTTTTTAGATACTGCCAGAAACGAACACATGCCCAGGAAGTAGGCAAAGATCATGTTCTCTATGAATATGGATTTTATTCCAAGATTAACTAATTCCATGTTTTTCTAATTAATGTTCTACGTAACCAGTTTTCCAGCGCTGTACCCAGATGATAAGACCAAGTACCACGAAAGCCCCGATCGAATCAACCATCAGTCCGTTGGTAGGGAAGTTTGAAATACCCACCATCTCGAAAACTTTTAATCCGAATACAGACCCGGATCCAAACAATTCCCTGAAGAATGCCACTGCAAGGATGATCCATGCATAACCAAAGCCACTGCCCAGTCCGTCAAGTACAGAATCATAGGGCTTATTTCCCATGGCAAATGCTTCCAGGCGACCCATCACAATACAGTTGGTAATGATCAGCCCGACAAAGGCACCCAGTACCTTGTACATATCATAACTATATGCCTTCAATACTTCACTCACCAGGGTTACCAGGGTTGCAATAACCGCCAGCTGAACGATAATACGAACACGATTTGGGATCGTATTGCGCAAGAGTGAAATAATAAGGTTTGAGAATACAATTACGAATACAACCGATACAGACATTATGAATGTCGGTCGCATCTGCACTGTAACCGCCAGGGCAGAACAGATACCGAGTACCTGAACAGTAATGGGGTTATCATCATTCAGAGGATCTGATATAAGACGCTTACGCCTTTTTGATAACAGCTCCTCCTTGGGTAATGCTATCTCTTGTGATTTTTCTACAGTTTCAGTACTCATAATCTATCAGTTAATACTCGCTGTTCTCGAATTTCCTTTTACTGAATTTATATAGGCTTCGTAATACGTCAGATAATTCTTCAGCATATTGTTCAGGCCCTTACCGGTGATCGTTGCTCCCGACAATCCATCTACCTGGTAATCGGTAAGTCCGGTATTGCCTTCACCCTTCACCATGGTAACGGAGACGAGGTCCCCGCTATCATCAAATATTTTCTTTCCCTTATAACGTGATTGTACTTCCGGGGTGGCAATGCGTGCCCCCAATCCGGGTGTTTCACCCCTGTGGTCGAATGATGCTCCCACAATCTCCTCGAAGTCACTGTCCAGTGCCACAAAGCCCCAGATCTTATCCCAAAGTCCCGCGCCGTACAATGGAAGAATATATGCATCCACTACCTCAGGATTTGAAGCGTCCATGTATTTAAATACCGGGTAAATTCTGTTTTCAGGAGCTTTTTTGTAATTACTGGCTACATCTACCTGTTCGGCCACCACCGGATTTCCCTTCTCGTCGGTCGTCACTTCGTTACCGTTGATATCTACAACCAGGGAATTGATCCGTTTGCTGTAAGTTTCCAGAACAGCATCTCCTTTGAGACCGAGAGAATCCAGATTCATCACAGAACTCAGGATAGCGCTCTTGGTATCCAGTTCAATGGATTTCTTCTGGGCCGGAGCCAGGACCTGCGAGGTGAGTGATAGTACACCTCCAACCACGACCGTCATGATCGCGGTGAATACGATAATATATAGATTAGACTGTCGCACGTTGTAATCTTCTTTTTTTGTTTGCTTTCACTACATAGAAATCAACGAGGGGAGCAAACACATTCATTAACAGAATGGCCAGCATAATGCCCTCTGGATATGCCGGGTTCAGGACCCGGATCAATACTGTAAGTATACCTATAAACAGACCGTAAATCCACTTACCCGTTTCAGTTTGTGCAGCGGTAACAGGATCCGTTGCCATAAATACCGCACCGAATGCCAGTCCGCCCATTACCAGGTGATATTCCGGCGGAACGGCCATAAAGGCGTTGCTGCCGATTACATTGAACAACGCTGCCATTCCATACGCTCCGGCAAATACGCTGACAATAATTTTCCAGCTTCCAACACCGGTAAAGATCAGAACAAACGCGCCGATAAGACACATGAGTACAGATGTGGCCCCGATTGATCCGGGATAAAGGCCCATGAATAAATTCTGCAGAGAAAAAATTCCGTCTCCAAGCCCTTCCCCGTAGTTAAATGTATTCAGGGTGCTCACCATATCCTGCCCGTTCGTTACGGCATCTGCACCAAGGGATAACGGGGTTGCTCCCGAAAAACCTGCCACGGCCTGGTTATCCGAACCGATGTACGTCCAGACACTACCCGAAATCTGCCCGGGATACGCGAAATAAAGGAAGGCACGTGCCGTAAGGGCCACGTTCAGGATATTCATCCCTGTTCCTCCGAAGGCCTCTTTCGCTATGATTACGGCAAATACGGTTGCCAGGGCAACCTGCCACAAAGGAATATCCGGAGGCATCACCAGCGGAATCAACATCCCTGTGACCAGGAAGCCTTCATTCACCGGGTGTCTGCGGATTGTAGCAAACGTAAATTCCGTTCCCAGTCCAAAAATATAGGATACCGCTACAATGGGAATCACCTTGTATACACCTACCCAGATCATATCCAGCAATGCTGCATCGGGCTGACCTATTGCCAGGTAATGCTGATAACCCACATTGTAAATCCCGAACAGCAGACATGGAAGCATCGCGATGATTACTGTCATCATCATACGCTTCATATCGATTGCATCACGGATCTGTACTCCGTTTGTTTTTGTTGTGTGGTTGGGTGCAAAAAGAAGCGTGTCATGCGCTTCATACACAAAATAGAATTTCTCCCATTTGCCGCCCTTTTCAAAATGGGGCTTTACTTTATCCAACGCGTCTCTTAAAAACTTCATATCGTATAAGTTGGCAATTAACTATATCGTAATAAATCTAGACCTTCTCTCAAAATTTCCTGGATATCATGTTTTGAGACATCCACGTATTCACACAGAGCGACATCCTCTTCAATCAGTTCATAGATTCCAAGTTCTTCCATATCATCGTAATCCTCTGCCAGGATGGCTTTGAATAGATAGGTTGGAAGGATATCCATCGGGGTCACTTTTTCAAAAACCCCGGTCTGAACGAAAGCACGCGGCTCCCCTTTTGTATTGGTATCAACCACATATTCTTTTCCCGGGTTCAGGAAGCTCAGGAGTCCGAAGGCCCGGTGAAAGCTAGGTCGGTTAAATGTAGGCTTGATCCAGCCGAACATTTCGTAATAATCTCCTTCCGGAATAACGGTAATCTGGTGATCAAAAAATCCCAGAAAGCCATCATGGGCAATACGAGTTCCCGTCAGCACGTTTCCAGAGATATATCGAACATGCTCGGAAGTCGTATTTCCGGCGATCATATTCTTAATATTTGCCCCGGAATATGTTTTATAGTATTGCGGGTTTTTTATTTCGGATCCGGTAACGGCCACCATTTTCGAAGCATCATATATTCCATCCCTGAAGAGCTTACCGATCTGAATTACTCCATACGGATTCAGTGTCCATACAATATCACCCTTGGCAATCGGATCTGTATGATGAATTTGAACACCCACATTTCCTGCAGGATGGGGTCCGTTGAAAGTGTTCACATCAACTCCCGAAGCTTTCGTAAACATGGGAAGTGTTTCACTGTCGGGCGAAACACCCAGGTTTACGCGACCTGTGGTGAGTTTTTTCAAAACTTCCAGCCCGGTTGCAAAGTACTCATCACTTCCCTTGAAGATGAAGTTGTAATCGGGTGCCAGCGGATGTGAATCGAAACAGCTGATGAAAATCGACTTCGGGGTGGCTTCCGGATTGGCTACAACGCCATACGGACGCTCAATGATATTCAGCCACGTTCCTGACTGAAGCAGATGTTCCACAATTTCTTCCCGTGACATCGTCTCAGGTTCGGGATTTTTAGGGAATGACTCATACTCGATCTCACGATCTGCAAGGATCACGATTTCGAGCAATTTCCTTTTCTCTCCGCGGCGGATTTCAACAATTTCTCCGCTTACAGGTGCAACGTGTTTCACCCTGTCATTCTTTTTATCGAAAAGAATGGGTGTTCCCGCCTTCACTGTGTCCCCTTCATTGACTAATAACTTGGGCCGTAAAATACCATGAAAGCTGGTGGGTTTATAGGCGAATGTTTCAGGTTGAGGCGCCTCGGCGATTTTTCTGTCGGCTTTACCCGCCAGATTGATGTCAAACCCTTTCCTTAGCTTGATCTGTTTAGACATGCGTTCTTCGTAAGATTCTGGTCTACCTTTAAAATTGAGGCAAAATTAAGAATTTTTCCTACAATTAAAATTGATTATCTCTATTTTACACTAAATAAAAAACACCCTAAATTCCTTTAAAAAAAGGCTTTTCAGGCATTTTCCATCATTTTTTCCTTTGCCAGCGCCACCACTTCCTGCACTTGTTCCTCAAGCGTTATTCCGGAAGTATCCAGAATGACTGCATCATCGGCTTTGCGCAACGGACTTTCCTGACGCGTGGCATCTATGTGATCCCTTTTGGCCAGGTTATCCCTGATCTCATCGAGGTTCAATGCCTGGCCCTTTTCAAGCAGTTCGAGCTGCCTTCGTTCCGCCCGAATTTCCATATCGGCCGTCATAAATATTTTAAGTTCAGCCTCCGGAAATACAACGGTTCCAATATCCCTTCCATCCATGACCACACCCTTCTTTTTTCCCATGGTACGCTGTTGTGCAACCATCGCTTCCCGAACAGATGCAAGGGTACTGACTTCACTTACATGATTACTAACATTCATTTTGCGAATCTGTTTTTCAACATTCGATCCGTTGAGAAACGTCGTGTTAACTCCCTTGATATTTTCAAAATGAATTTCAATTTCCGAAAGGGCCTTGTCCACCTCCTTCTGGTTGGTAAGTGACACATGATTTTCGAGAAAGTAAAGTGTGACTGCACGGTACATAGCCCCGGAATCAATGTAGGCATATCCAAGATGCTCAGCCACCCTTTTTGCCGTGGTACTTTTGCCGCATGCAGAATATCCGTCGATAGCAATGATGATCTTCTTCATTCAGCAGTCTTTTTGAGGACAGGGAATCGGTTTGCCGGGCTTGATCTTCCCCGGACGCTTATGCGAAGAAGCGCATCCTGCAGCCAGGATCAGTGAGAGTATTATGATGAGCGACCGGTTTTTCATGTATTTATTGCAGTTGATCCCGGTCATAAGACATCTGAAAACCAATTTTCTGTCCCATGCCCAGGGATGAAGTCAAACCGACCTTTTCATTGAGTGTGATCAATCGTATGGAAGGAAATGGCGGGGTCACAAGGTCTGTCTCAATTGCTTTTACAATCAACAACTGGATAAAAATACTGATATCACTTTCGTTGACTTCCCTGTCTGAAATATCATTGAAATTGAATCCCAGCTGACCGTCGGCCTCCACCAGGAAATGGTTATCGGCATTCACGAAAAACCTGGCCAGGAGATAACCTGCATCATTCAGTCTGTTGTATTTGAATGTATCGGCCATGAAATTGTACACATTGATCTGTCCCAGGTATTTACGGGAAGGGTTTTCCATCACGTAGGGCGATTTATTCAGACCATGTTCGGGATCAAGTGTCACAATATTGGTATGCAGAATAAAAACGAGCAGATCGCCTGCAATCTTTACGTGGAATTCGTTCTCGTTTACTTCAAAGACTCCCACGCGCACATCGGGATCAGTTCCTTCCATGAGGTGACCGCTGATAGTCTGAATAACATGTTGTGATTCCTTGTACAGCAGCCCAAAGGCCTTTTCAAGATTCTTAAATGCTACCTGTTTTGCACTGCATTTATCATGCAGCATCTTGGCGATATCTTCCAGTGGGTTTAGCGACATATTTACCGAAAATAACACCGTATTTGACAACGATGTTTTGTAAATTCATAATAGCTAATCAAACTTAACAGACCATGACCACAAATACACAAGGTAATGCGGAAAAAATCATGACTGACCTCGGCAAAAAATTGGATGCGATGATAGAAGACCTGCACAATCTGAAGGAAAAAGCCAAGGCAGACTATGCCGATGAAATTGAAGAATTAAAGAAAAAAGGCGATACGTTACGCGGTGAAATTGATGATTTCAGGGAAAAACATAAAGACCGTTTTGATGAGGTTCACGACCGCCTGGACCGGGCAGCCCGGGAACTCGGGAAAGCCATAGAAGCAGCTTTCAGGAAAAAAGATGACAAATAAAAAAGTTACACGATTACAATCAGATTGAAAGAACTGGAACAAAAAAAGAGGCTGCCCATAAGGACAGCCTTTTTTGATTTTATGAATCTTTATCTGATTATCCGATAGAAACCCGCTTGAAGCTTGCTACAGACAATCCCTTTGTGATGCTATTCAGGTAATCCTGAACCGTCATTGAAGAATCCTTCACAAACTGCTGCTTCAACAAGGTATTGTCCTTGTAAAATTTCTGAAGTTTACCCTGCGCAATCTTTTCCACAATATTTTCAGGTTTTCCTTCTGCAAGC
Organism: Cyclobacteriaceae bacterium; assembly: GCA_050289805.1. GTDB lineage: Bacteria > Bacteroidota > Bacteroidia > Cytophagales > Cyclobacteriaceae > JAUILA01. The sequence goes on along the minus strand of JBNKGL010000001.1, from coordinate 182,960 downwards.
GCCTGCTCTTTTCCAATTTCAAGCTCTTTTTTCACAGTATCCGCATCAACACCTGCCTCGTCAACCGCTACAGGATTCATGGCTGCAATTTGCATTCCCACATCTTTACCTGCATCCGTTACATCCGTTCCGTTCACACCAGTGAGGGCAACAAGAACACCTAATTTACTGCCGGCATGAATATAGGGAACCACTGCTTCTCCGGTAATGGTTACATATTCGCTGATCTCAATTTTCTCTCCAATCTTACCGATGAGTTCAGTAATTTTCTCGGCAACAGTAATATCGCCGATCTTCTCAGCTTTCAACTGCTCAACATCTGAAGGCTTGCTTGCAAAAGCAACATCCAGGATCTGCTCACCGAGTTTTTGGAATTCTTCATTCTTACCTACAAAGTCGGTCTCACAGCTCAATGCCACCATTACACCCTGGGTATGGTCTTCGTTGGTCTTCACAAATACCGCACCTTCGGTGGTTTCGCGATCTGCACGTGATGCAGACACTTTCTGTCCTTTCTTACGGAGAAAATCGATTGCTTTCTCGAAATCACCATCTGCCTCAACCAGTGCTTTTTTGCAGTCCATCATACCTGCACCAGTCATTTGTCTGAGCTTATTTACTTCTTTTGCTGTAATAGCCATGGTTTATACTTTTATGAATTAACTACTAGGTTACTTATTAAAAAAAATTGAACACCAGCATTCGACCGATGTTCAATTTTGTATGATCATTCAAATAAGATGTCTTATTTCTCTACGGTCTCTTTTTCGTCAGCTTTCTTCTTCGCTTCCTCTTCCTTCTTCAGTGCCGCTTCTTCCTTATCCTTCTTTCTTTCCATCAGCGACTCTTCAATCACTTGACCGATTTGGGTAGTGATCAGGGAGATTGACTTGAAAGCATCATCATTCGCAGGGATCGGGAAATCAACTCCGGTAGGATCTGAATTCGTATCGACCATCGCGAAAACAGGGATGTTCAGTTTCTGAGCTTCCTTCACTGCGATGTGCTCACGCTTAACGTCAATCACAAAGAGTGCAGCGGGCAAACGGTTCAAATCCGCAATACCGCCCAATACACGCTCCAGCTTTGCTTTTTCACGTGAAATCATCAGACGCTCACGCTTGGCAAGGTTCTGATATGATTCATCTTTCATCAACTTGTCGATGGATGTCATTTTTTTCAATGACTTACGAATCGTTGCAAAGTTTGTAAGCATACCACCCAACCATCTTTCGGTTACGTATGGCATATTCAGACGCTGCGCCTCACCGGCAACTACATCCTGAGCCTGTTTCTTTGTCGCAACGAAAAGTACTTTTCGTCCGGAACGTATGATGTTCTTAAGTGCATAAGATGCTTTGTCGAGGCACTCAAGGGTCTTATTTAAATCAATAATGTGGATACCATTCTTCTCCATAAAAATATATGGAGCCATTTTAGGATCCCACTTTCTCGTTAAGTGTCCAAAGTGAACACCAGCATCCAGTAAGTCTTTTTGTGTTAATTTATCTGCCATATTACTTGTTTTCTGAATCGCCAGGATACAATGCGTATTAACGCTTGCTAAACTGGAATCTTCTTCTCGCTTTTCTTCTTCCGTATTTTTTACGTTCTACCATGCGTGGATCACGCGTCAGGAATCCTTCCTTCTTTAAAGGAGGGCGATTTTCATCATCCACCTCTACGAGGGCTCGTGAAACCGCCAGGCGAATTGCTTCTGCCTGTCCTTTTGGTCCGCCGCCATCAACATTGACTTTAATGTCAAAATTTCCAACTGCGTCAACTACATTCAGGGGCTGCATAACAATAGTTTGCAGAATCTCTGAAGGAAAATAATCCTTCACAGACTTCTCGTTCACCACGATCTCTCCCTTACCGGCAGACATGTATATTCTGGCCACCGATGTTTTTCTTCTTCCGATTGAACTAATTACTTCCATTCTTAAAATTTGAGTTCTTTGGGTTGTTGGGCGGCATGAGGATGCTCGGCTCCCTCATACACATATAAATTACCGAATAAGGCACTCCCCAGTCTATTCTTAGGCAGCATTCCGCGAACAGCACGTTCCACCAGAATCGTAGATGATTTCTTGTTCATCACTTCTTTAGGTGTTTCAGTACGCTGACCACCAGGATATCCTGTGTGAGAAACATATTGCTTGTCGGTCCATTTCTTACCGGTAAGTTTTACCTTATCCGCATTGATCACAATCACATTATCCCCACAATCCACATGCGGTGTAAAATCAGGCTTGTGCTTTCCCCTGATGATACGGGCAACTTCACTCGCCAGTCTTCCCAGCGCCTTAGATTCAGCGTCTACAACGACCCATTCCTTCGTTACGGTCGCCTTATTTGCCGAAATGGTTTTATAACTTAAAATATTCACGCCTTCAAGCTTTATTTTTAGACATTATTCTCTACTCCCCTCGAAAAGGGACACAAAGATAGATGTATATAATTTTAAAAGCAACAGGGGGTATAAATATTTGCGTGATACGGGGTTACTCTCACGAGTTTTTTTCCAATTGTGCCACTAAAACCCTGAAATCTTTTGGATATGGCGCCTCTACGGTGATTTTTTCACCCTTCAGGTCTTCAAAAGTAAGCTTCATGGCATGCAATGCCAGCCGGCGTATTAAAGGCTGTTCCTCCTCATCCTTTCCCGAACGATACCTGGCCTTGATTTCACTGAGGTAAAATGGGTGTCCTCCATACTGTATATCCCCGGAAATAGGTGCCCCCTGGTGAGCCAGATGTATACGGATCTGATGCATCCGGCCGGTCACCGGCCGGCATTCAACCAGCGTATGTTTCCGGAATGCCCTGAGTGTATTTAGAAAGGTCTGCGCATCACGCCCCCGTCTCTTATCGATACATACTGTGCCATTTCCCAGTTTCCGGATCGGATCTTCCACATCCATCTGGTCAAAGTCATGAATTCCCTCACTAACGGCATGATATACTTTTGAAACCTGCCGGTTCTGAAATTGCAGGGACATATGACGGTATGCCTCCGGATTTTTTGCGATCACCAGCACACCCGATGTTTCCTTATCCAGCCTGTGGCATACCTGCGCATCCGCATGATAATTCCTTGCCATGGCAAGGATATTGGTATCCATCACACGATCCTCAAGCGTGGAAACGAATGGAGGTTTATTAATGATGATAAAATCATCTGTCTCCTTCAGAATAAAATCTTTGAATTGTTGTTTGCCCAACGTTTTTTTTTGACAAAGTTAATCAACCTCATCAAATGCTGGCTCTTCTTCCCCTGCTTTCAGTTTAAAACGGAATTCAGAGCCCTTACCCACCACACTTCTCACTTCCACTTTTGTATTATGACCCTCCATGATGTGTTTTACGATCGCCAACCCAAGTCCGGTGCCGCCCTTCTCACGGGACCGGCTTTTATCAACCCGGTAGAACCGTTCAAAAATTCGTTTTACATCCTTCTCGGGAATACCCTCACCTGTATCACTCACAACAATTTCAACATATTCTCCTTCGGGAATGAAGTTAACACGCACCTTGCATTTTTCACCTGAGTATTTAATCGCATTGCTGATCAGGTTTGTCATCACCTGGTTTATCCGCTGCCAGTCCCCATGCACAATCACCTCATCGGGTATCCCGGGTTCAAAGCCCATATCAATCTTTTTCTTATCGGCCTTATTTTCAAACTGATCGAAAACTTCCTCGGTAAGGCGGCGGATATCAAAATCCTCGAAATACATCTTAATCTCACCGGTTTCTATTTGTGAAAGCGTAAGCAAATCCTGAACCAGCATATCAAGGCCATCGAGGCTCTTGGCTGCTTTTTTAAGAAACCTTGTACGTACGCTTTTGTCTTTCACGGCTCCATCCAGCAAGGTATGGACAAACCCCTGCGCCGCGAAAATCGGTGTTTTAAGTTCATGGCTAACATCGGCAATGAATTCTTTGCGAAAGGCCTCCATCTTTTTCAACTCATCAATCTCCTTTTCCTTTAACTGGACAAACTGATGGATATCCTCCTTAATCTTGCGAAATGGGTTGAGCGGACTGCTCTCCATATTCTCCAGATTGATCGGCTGATCTGCCCGCAGTTTCTGCAGCAGATCATAGATATTGTTCATTTCCCGGAAGATGAGGAATTCAAGAACAATAAATACTAAAAGGTAGGTGGCGCCAAGGGAAACAAAGAATGTCACCACCAGTGCATTTCGGGTAACTTCCTCAAAAAGTGAAAGGAACGCAGTGGTGACGGCCGCGACACATATCGCCAGCAAAAAGGCAATGCCGCGTGAATTGAAAGTCATTGAATTAGTTCAGATTAAACTTGTACCCGACTCCTTTAATTGTTTTAATATAATTATCGCCGATCTTTTCACGCACTTTCCGGATGTGAACATCTACGGTTCTGGCCAGAACATATACGTCGGAACCCCAAATATTCTGGAGCAACTCTTCCCTCCCGTAAACCTTGTTTGGGTTCTGAGCCAGAAAATAAAGAAGTTCGAATTCTTTCTTTGGAAGTGTGATCTCTTCACCATCTTTTCGGATGGTATAGCTGGACCGGTCTATCACCATATCTCCCACGGATACCTGGTTGGTCACGGTTTTCTTCTTGGAATCCCGGCGGAATAATGCACTGATACGACTCATCAGCGCACGGGGCTTGATTGGTTTTGTAATGTAATCATCGGCACCCACATCAAAAGCAGCGACTTCTGAATACTCTTCGGAACGTGCGGTAAGAAAGATAATGAATGTCTGGGCAAGCTCGGGGATGTCGCGGATTTGCCTGCAGGTTTCAACTCCGTCCTGCTTCGGCATCATGATATCAAGTAAAATAAGGTCGGGATGATATTTTTTTGCGATTTCCACCGCCTTCATTCCATCGCCAGCCGTTTTCACGTCATAGCCCTGCTTTTCAAGGTTGTACTTTAAGAGTTCAAGAATTGCCTCTTCGTCGTCCACAACAAGCACTTTGTGATGCTGCTTGTTTCCCATATCCTTTTAGATTTATGTAGTTAGCTAAATGAAAGTTAAAGCTATTATCTTTTGGTTTCAATACAAAGGAGGTAAAAATATCTTAACAATTACTTAACCTGTCCGCTCTTGAATGATTCAATATCCACTTCAACAGCACCCACGAACATATTCGCCTTTATTTTGAGCGGAACTTTATTGCGGTCATCGGAAATCCAGATTTGAATTGAATTTTCACCGTCAAAGAGGCTGTTCTCCGGCATGATCGGCGATAAAACGATGGATCGTATTCGGCCAATGGTTGTTTTTACTTCTTCCCTTCTTACCAGGCGAATCTTAAAGTCGTACATTTCCTTATCAAAAAACGCTTTGATTGTAATGATCTCACCTTCCTTGCGGTTTGAAAAATCAAACGTGCGCAGGTAATAATAACCGCTTATAAGGTCCTGAACATTGGCTGGAATCTTGTGCTGTTCTACGGGCTTCCAGCGGTTCTGTTTGAATGAAAATTCCCGTGTAAAGGCAAGCTCTTTGGAGTGATCGAACGTTACGATCTCATTTTTCCTGTATTTTCCTTCCTGCAGCACCCGGTAAAATCGGGCTGGCCGAACATTGGCCGTATCGAAATAGGTTCCCCAGTTATCACGAATATTACTGAACAGGTCGAACATTCCGACCGATTCGCCAAACACATCAATCTTCATACAGGGTTGACCGTTCACAAAATGGATGTCCTTTTCGATCACCATTCGTGCAACTGCAGCATTTAAAAACCCGTAGTGAATGCGATAGTTTATCTCCTCGCCGAGACCAAATGTAATCTTGTGTTCCCGTGGTTTCTCTTCTTCGGGCTGTTTGGCAGGAAGAAGACCGAGCAATGGCAGAAGGAAAATCAAAAAAATGGTCTTTCGCATAATAATCAGAGATACGGATATTGCTGAACAAGTTCTGAAATCATATACCTTAAATTACCGTTATATTTTTCATTAAATAAGGAGTCCAGATCCTGCTGCCGCTCCCTGTATCTTATAAAAGACATAAAATACGTATTATTTGGGAATTGGGCCTCAAGGCGTGAACGAATGTCATAGGCAAATGATAAATTAAGTGTATCCACAGATTCAACGACTTTATGGATAAGATCGTTTTTTCGGTCAGCCAGCGTGGCGGAGTCGAGGTTGCTGAAATTCGTATACAGACTGTCGAGCTTATCCGCTCCCAACAGGATATGATCCGCATATTTTTTCTCGTCTGCCAGTTCCCTGTAGTAATTCTGAACCTGGGCAGAAGAATCACCGAAATGTGATTTAAGAAATAGTACCGCCCCCTTATCGGCAATAAAAGAAGCCAGGTTTTCATTGAACGTAACACTGTCCTTGACAAATATGGTTGAATGTACCAGCTCGTGAATAATGAGGTTTGCCAGGTCTCCATCACTGCGGGAAAGCATTTCGCTGAGTATGGGATCGCGAAACCAGCCGAGGGTCGACCAGCCTCCGACGGTACGCACACCGGTATCGTACCCCTTACCTGCCACCGCCTTCATCTCTTCTGTAGCAAGTTCTTTCCTGAAAAATCCCTTATACGGTACTGTGCCAACCACGGGAAAATCCCATTGATATGGTTCAAATGCAAACGGTTTAGTGCCGGTAACGACCCACAAAACAGGTTGCCCCTTCTGGTCATAGAGCGTTGTATAATTGTCTGAGTCCTTCAGCCCAAGAGAATCAATAGCGTATTGACGAACCACAGCGATGTAGGCAAGTTTTGTTTTGACGGAATCAGGAACCGCCGGATCACTCATCACATCTGCTACATCCCGCGCATTCCATACAATGGAAAGCTGTCCGCGACCCTGTTCAATGCCGTAGCGAATCAACTTGTAATTCCAGGCAATGATGATGATCAGGAGAATGAATAGAATGAGGGCAATTTTTTTTACCATTCCGAAAAAAATAAAATTCAGGTGATGTAAATCGAATACCGACAGAAACGAAGATACATATTTATTCCGGGGGTCTCAAAACGATGGAAGCGGAAACGTATTGTCCGGTATTTATAAGAATTTTGAGCATACAGAACGTGCTGAACGGAGGTAAAATCATGACAAATAAATTTTCCTAATATTTTTAGCAAAATATTGAATTAAATCTGCGATGGAATTAGTAACTTCACCGCAATTGAACTGAAACGGATAATAACAGATGAGCGAGAAGAACGAAAAACTAAAGGCTTTACAGTTAACCATCGACAAGTTGGAAAAGACCTATGGCAAGGGTGCCGTGATGAGGCTTTCCGACGAGCGCGTGGTGGATGTACCCGCAATATCCACAGGATCCCTGGGACTTGACATAGCGTTGGGCGTTGGAGGTATTCCGCGCGGCAGGGTAGTCGAGATTTACGGACCGGAATCCTCAGGAAAAACAACGCTTTCTATGCATTGCATCGCAGAAGCACAACGAGCAGGCGGATTGGCAGCCTTCATCGACGCAGAGCATGCATTTGACAAAATTTATGCTGAGAAACTGGGGATTGACACCGAGAACCTGCTGATCTCCCAGCCCGACAACGGGGAGCAGGCGCTGGAAATCGCCGAGCACCTTATCCGGTCGGGAGCAATTGATATCATTGTGATCGATTCAGTTGCAGCTCTGGTACCGAAAGGCGAACTCGAAGGGGAAATGGGTGAAAGTAAAATGGGGCTTCAGGCGCGATTAATGTCCCAGGCACTGAGGAAACTTACCGGGACTATCAATAAAACAGGATGTTCCTGTATTTTCATTAACCAGCTGCGTGAAAAAATCGGGGTCATGTTTGGAAATCCTGAGACTACTACAGGTGGTAATGCACTCAAATTTTACGCTTCCGTACGTTTGGATATCCGTCGAATTGGACAGATCAAGGAAGGACCCAATGATATCACAGGAAACCGCACAAGGGTAAAGATTGTGAAGAATAAAGTAGCGCCACCTTTTAAAGTAGTGGAATTTGATATCATGTATGGCAGGGGAATATCGAAGGTTGGTGAAATTATTGACCTGGGTGTTGAACTCGAGATCATTAAAAAAGCCGGATCATGGTTCAGCTATGAGGATAATAAACTTGGTCAGGGACGAGATGCGGTAAAATCGTTGCTTGAGGATAATCCTGAACTCATGGAGGAGATTGAAGGTAAAATTAAGGCGAAGATAAAAGGTGAAGACCTGGAGAAACCAATTCCGGCTGCTGAGACCAATTAATTCATTTTGTTTTAAAATCTAAAGGAGGCTGTCCCAGAAGGACGGCCTCTTTTTTTAAATAGAGCAACTCTTCTCAACATATGCGACCACCCGCTCCGCAGGGGTCGTCTAAAATAATCAATCCTGTCTCACTTATGTGACCCACGCCTTGCATGGGTCAATACCCAAACCATGACAGGGGACGGCCGATGGGTTCCGGAAATTATTTCATCACATGCAAAATTTCAATATGTACAAAATCCCTGCGCAACAGTTGTTATGAGTTTGAATAAAATATATAACAATACGACCCCTGTGAAACGGGGGTCAAATAAGTGAGCAAACCGCGATAAAGATATCGACCCCGGCGGAGCGGGTGGTCGCACTCCATCCTGAAAATGGCAGCGCGGGGGTCGCCTGCAAAAATTCCTTTAACTTCGAATGGCGATTACGGGATCCAGGTTTGCTGCCTGAGCAGAAGGAATTATACCTGAAAGTGTACCAATAGCGGTAGAAACCCCGAGACCCAGCAGGATATTGGAAAAGGACAGTGTCACCTCAAGGCTGCCCATAGGTATCAGTGTAATAAAATAAACCAGCAGAAGACCCATTCCACCGCCAATGAGGCAAAGGAAAATTGATTCAAAGAGAAATTGAAAGAGGATAAAATAATTTTTCGCACCAAGTGACTTTTGCAAGCCGATGACACTGGTGCGTTCCTTTACAGAAACGAACATAATGTTCGCAATTCCGAATCCTCCGATCAGAATTGAAAAACCACCAATAACCCAACCTGCCAAATTAAGTACATTGAATAATCCGTCCAGCACCTTACCAAGTGCTTCAGGCCTGTTAAGGGCGAAGTTATTTTTTTCTTTCGGCTTTAATCCCCGCAGGTTTCGCATCATACCCACCACTTCGCTTTCCAGTTCAATCAGGCCAATATCGGAGTCAAATCCCTTGACAGCAATGTTGGATCCCAGTTCATTGGATGAACCGGTTCCTGTTTGATATAACTTTCGAAATGATCCGTATGGTATAATACAAACTTCATCTGAACTGGGAGTCCCCAGGAAACTTTCTCCTTCAAATTTCAGGACTCCGATTACTACAAATTTGATATTCTTGACTTTCATCTCCTCACCTAATGGAGATGGATTATCGGGAAACAATGTTTTCGCAATTTCAGAACCTATGATTGCCACATTTCGTCCTGCCGCCGCTTCTGTTGGGGTGAAATAACGCCCTTTTTCAATATCAAGTTCCTTTGTGTCCTTGTAGGTATAGCTGGCCCCGGTAAGGTTTACACTTTCCATGGAATTGCTGCCGTTTTTAACAGTATGACCTCCACGATCGGCAAAAATACTGATGGCTGCACTGTTCTGAAGGTTCTCTTCCAGCATTTTATATTCGAAATAACTCACATTCGGGCGCCGCATGAATTCCCACCACTTGTATACCCCTTCAGCATCCGGGAGAAACTCCCATTTATTCACATATATGATGTCATTCCCCAGAAAATCCAGACTTTGCCGAATGTTCTTCTCAAGGGAATCTACAATAGTAAGCACAGAAATAATGGCAAAAATCCCAATGGTAACCCCAAGCAAAGAAAGTACCGTGCGCAAGATATTCATACGCAGAGCGTTCCATGCAAATCTGAAGCTTTCCAATATCTGAGTTATTACTACCATATGGATGTCGACCTTTAACAAATTCTTCTGAACGCTATATATGTCAGAAGGATTCTATAACTTTGCAAGTTAAATTTAGAAATTATCCTTGCCTGAATTACCACAATTATACGTATGAAGTTATCAGAATTCAAGTTTGATCTACCGACTGGACTAATGGCCATGTATCCGGCAGAAAATCGGGATGAATCCAGACTAATGGTTATTAACCGTGCCACCGGTGAGATTGAACACAAGGTTTTTAAAGATATTGTTAATTATTTCGAAGAAGGAGATGTACTGGTTGCCAATAATACCAGGGTATTTCCTGCTCGTTTATATGGCAGAAAGGAGAAAACCGGTGCCAAGATCGAGGTTTTTCTGCTTCGCGAACTGAACGAGGAAATGCATCTTTGGGATGTTCTTGTCGACCCCGCGCGTAAAATCCGTGTTGGTAACAAACTGTATTTCGGAGAAGGCGACCTGGTTGCCGAGGTGATCGACAACACAACATCACGCGGAAGAACGATTCGTTTTCTTTTTGACGGAACGGATGAAGAATTCTACAAGACCATTGATGCCCTTGGAGAAACGCCCCTCCCCAAGTACATCAACCGTCAGGCGGAAGAATCTGACAGGGAACGGTTTCAGACAATTTATGCAAAGCATAAGGGTGCCGTTGCCGCTCCTACAGCAGGACTGCACTTCACGGAGCAGTTACTGAAAAGGCTGGAGATAAAAGGCGTTGAGAAAACGGACATCACCCTTCACATTGGTCTTGGTACTTTCCGACCTGTAGATGTTGAGGATCTTACCAAACATAAGATGGATTCCGAGAATTTCAGGGTTGGTCCTGAAACCGTTGAGATCGTAAACAGGGCGATTGACGAGAAGAAAAAGGTTTGTGCTGTGGGTACAACCTCAATGCGGGCACTGGAATCAGCCGTTTCTGCAAGCGGGCGGCTGAAGGAAAAAGAAGGATGGACCGACAAGTTCATTTTCCCTCCGTATGAGTTCAAGATCTGCTCCGCCATGATCACAAACTTTCATGCGCCTGAATCAACACTATTGATGATGGCATGTGCATTTGGAGGCTATGACCTCATCATGAAAGCATATGACATTGCAAAAAAAGAAAAATATCGCTTCCTCACCTATGGGGACGCCATGCTGATCATTTAAATTAAAGGGCTCAAACGAGCCCTTTTATTATGTCCAGGAAAGAATATGCCATAATTGTTGCCGGGGGACGCGGCACCAGGATGCATTCTGAAACGCCAAAACAGTTTATGATGCTGAATGGCCTGCCTGTATTGGCACATACCATCAACGCGTTTCTGGATTATTCCCCTTCCATAGAGATTATTGTTGTTCTTCCTGAATCGGAAATCAGTACATGGGAAAAACTTTGCGATGAATTCAATTATCATCCGGGGATTACGCTCACTGCTGGTGGTGAAACACGATTTCAGTCGGTTAGGAACGGACTTTCATGCATTGAGGATAGCAACGGGCTGGTCGCCATTCATGACGGTGTTCGTCCGCTGGTTGCCAGTGATATTATCGGTGCATCTTTCCGCCTGGCCGGGGTTCATAAAAGTGCGGTGGCTGCGGTACGACTTAAAGAAAGCATCAGAATTACCGATCAGGATACAACGAAAGCAGTTGATCGTTCCCGGTACCGGTTGATCCAGACTCCCCAGACATTTGATATTTCCCTGATCAAAGATGCCTACCGGCAAAAAGAAGATGCCAGTCTAACCGATGATGCCAGTGTGGCGGAAAGACTCGGACATAAAATTTCGCTTTTCGAGGGAAGCTATGAAAATATTAAGATAACAACGCCTGAAGATTTGGTGATTGCCAGGGCGTTACTCGCGGAAAGAAAAAAAGCTGATCAGTCCTGACCAGCTTTCATCATGCTTTAGGGCAGGTTAATATTCATCTTCATTAAAGAAGAAATCTTCCTTGGTAGGATAATCCGGCCAGATCTCCTCAATATTTTCGTAGGGCTGTCCGTCATCTTCGAGTTCCTGAAGGTTTTCTACCACTTCCAGTGGAGCTCCTGTACGAATCGAATAATCGATCAATTCGTCCTTCGTTGCCGGCCAGGGCGCATCTTCGAGATATGATGCTAATTCAAGTGTCCAATACATAATAAACCCTCCTGTTTAATGCCTGTTTAATTTTGCTGCAAAAATATAATTATTAACTAGAAAACAAATATTACGCAAGTTATTTTACCTTCCCGCAGTTAAAATAGGATGTTTCCAATAATTTACCGCGGTAACACCCGATTGATTATAAAAGTTTAATATAAGTAACCTTTTTAATGAGTTTTTTTAAAAACTTCTCCAATATCTTTGATTATCAAGGAATAACTTTGACATTTCCGAACAAATAATAGCGCATGGCGAACGAGAAAATCATCTTTTCAATGGCAGGTGTATCAAAAGTATACCCACCAAATAAAACAGTCTTAAAGAACATATATCTATCCTTCTTTTACGGGGCTAAAATCGGGGTGCTCGGTTTAAATGGATCAGGTAAATCCTCCCTTCTCCGTATTATCGCGGGCATCGATAAGGATATCAGGGGTGAAGTAGTCTTTGACGGCACCTATTCCGTAGGACTTCTTGAACAGGAACCCGAACTTGATCCAACGAAAACTGTAAAAGAAGTAGTTGAAGAAGGGGTAAAGGAGACAGTCGACCTCCTGAAGGAATTTGAAGAGATTAACCTGAAGTTCGCCGAACCCGAGATACTGGAAAATCCGGATGCAATGAATGATCTCATTGACCAGCAAGCCAAGGTTCAGGAAAAACTTGACCAGGTAAATGCCTGGGAGCTCGAAACAAGGCTTGAAAAGGCGATGGATGCCTTGCGCACCCCTCCGGCCGACGCGAAAATTGAATACCTGTCAGGAGGTGAAAAAAGACGTGTTGCCCTGTGCCGATTACTTTTACAGCAACCGGATGTTCTTCTCCTGGATGAACCTACCAACCACCTGGATGCAGAATCTGTTCACTGGCTCGAACACCACCTCCAGCAATATCCGGGTACCGTAATCGCCGTAACACACGACCGTTATTTTCTTGATAATGTGGCGGGATGGATTCTTGAACTGGATCGTGGGGAGGGCATTCCCTGGAAAGGAAATTACTCAAGCTGGCTTGAACAAAAGCAAAAGCGCCTCGCACAGGAAGAAAAAACCGAAAGCAAGCGACAGAAAACGCTTCAACGGGAACTGGAATGGGCCAGGATGTCTCCCAAAGGTCGTCATGCCAAAGCCAAAGCCCGTCTCAACGCATATGACCAGTTGCTAAGTCAGGAATCGCGGGAGAAGGAAGAAAAACTGGAACTGTTCATTCCGCCGGGTCCCCGATTGGGAGACAAGGTAATTGAGGCCCATGATGTCGCAAAGGCATTTGGGGACAAGCTGCTTTACGAAAACCTCGAGTTTCATTTGCCTAAAGCTGGCATAGTAGGAATTATCGGACCCAATGGTGCTGGTAAGACCACACTTTTCAAAATGATCACTGGCCAGGAACAGCCGGATAAAGGCACTTTTGAAGTGGGCCCTACGGTAAAGATCGCTTACGTCGACCAGGAACATGACGATTTGAAACCGGAAAGCACAGTTTGGGAAGCCATTACAGGAGGAAATGAATTGATCAACCTGGGGGACAAGCAAATGAACAGCCGTGCCTATGTGAGTAAATTCAACTTCAATGGTACAGATCAGCAAAAAAAGATCAAGGAACTTTCCGGGGGTATGCGAAACCGTGTTCACCTTGCAATAGCACTCCGGCAGGGAGCAAATCTCCTGCTGCTGGATGAACCTACGAATGACCTTGATGTAAATACATTACGTGCCCTGGAAGAAGCGCTGGAAAACTTTGGCGGCTGTGCAGTAATCATTTCCCACGACCGTTGGTTCCTCGATCGTGTGTGCACCCACATTCTTGCATTCGAGGGCGAATCACAGGTAAAGTGGTTTGATGGAAATTTTACCGAGTATGAAGAAGACCGGAAAGCCCGGCTGGGTGATCTGGTTCCCAAACGAATCCGCTATAAAAAACTTGCCTAAATGCGCTCATTGCTCATATTCCGTCATGCAAAATCCAGCTGGGATTACCCCAACCTGGATGATTTCGATCGACCACTCAACAAAAGGGGGGAAAAGGATGCTCCGGATATGGGAAGGCGTCTCGATGATTTGGGATATTTCCCGGATTTGATGATTTCAAGTCCGGCTAAACGCGCTATTGAAACGTGTACTGTGATCGCCGATGCCGTCGAATATCCCAAAAAGGCTATTAAAAAAGACGAACGCCTTTACCATGCCTCTGCAAGTGAAATTCTTGAAATACTAAAGGAAACAGACGATCTGTGGCTGAATGTAGCCATTTTTGGCCATAATCCCGGGTTGACATCATTCGCGAATCACCTGAACAATACTTCGATTTACAACATTCCAACCGCCGGAATGGTAATGTGTGATCTTGACATTGAAAGCTGGAAGGAAATAGAATTCAGCAAAGGAAAGATGCGGTTCTTTGATTTTCCAAAGAACCGCTGAATCCTATAAGATGAATTCGCTGAGATCCCTGTTCTTCACGAGACTTTCCAGTTTCTCCTGAACCATCTCTGATGTTATGATGATCTGGGCATTCGGCCCGATCTTATCAGGAACGTCAAACAAAATTTCGTTGAGCAATCGGCTCATGACTGTGTGAAGGCGCCTCGCCCCGATATTCTCAACTTCCGAATTGATCCGGAAGGCAGTATCTGCAATTGCAAGCATTGCCTCATCCTGGAACTCCAGTTTTACATCTTCCGCATCCAGAAGCGCTTCATACTGCTTTGTAAGCGCATTTTTAGGATCCTTCAGAATATGATAGAAATCGTCCTTGGTAAGGTTTTCCAATTCAACACGGATCGGGAAACGTCCCTGCAACTCGGGTATCAGGTCTGAGGGCTTAGCTACATGAAAAGCACCTGCCGCGATGAACAGGATATGATCTGTTTTTATAAGACCGTACTTCGTATTCACCGTACTTCCTTCCACGATCGGCAACAGGTCACGCTGCACTCCTTCCCGGCTCACATCAGGTCCGCCACCAGATTTACCAGAACCCCCGGCGATCTTGTCGATTTCATCAATAAAAATGATGCCGGTATTTTCAGCCTTTTGAATTGCAAGATCTTTCACTTCATCCATATCGATGAGTTTTGCCGATTCTTCCTCCATCAGGATCTTTCTGGCCTCGGCAATCGTCACCTTACGCTTTTTATCTTTTTTAGGCATCATCCCGCTGATCATTTCCTGCAAATTGATCATGGATGCCTCATCCATCATTCCTCCTCCGATCATCCCCACTCCTGAACTTGCAGGCTTTTTCACATTAATCTCGATCTTTCTGTCTTCAAGTTCGTGGTTCCGGATCTTCTGACGAAAACGTTCCCGTGTCTTTTCATTCAGTTCCGCATCTGAATCCGTCATCAATTCTGGATTACCGGTGGTTGGCGTGGGTTTATTATTACGTACCGGAGGGATCAGCGCATCCAATATGATATCTTCTACAATGGCCTCCGCCTTGACCCGCACTTCCTCCTGCTTTTCGGTTTTAACCAGGTTGACTGATTGCTCTACCAGGTCCCGAACCATGCTTTCCACATCACGGCCAACATATCCAACTTCAGTAAACTTGGAAGCTTCAACCTTGGTAAATGGCGCATGTGCAATTTTTGCCAATCGGCGTGCGATCTCAGTTTTTCCAACCCCTGTAGGACCGATCATGAGAATATTGTTCGGAACGATCTCTCCCTTAATATCCTCACGCACATTCATTCTTCTCCAGCGATTTCTGAGAGCGATCGCTACATTCCTTTTTGCATCATTCTGACCGATTATATATTTATCGAGTTCCGCCACAATTTCACGTGGCGTGAAATAATTCTGTCCGTCCTTCATAACTTTATTCCTTTTCTAAAAAGCGATTTAGTATCAATTGTAATTGTAACATTATGGGCCCCACCTGCAACATGGTATCCGCCACGGCTATATGCAAATGAAAATGCCTTGACGAAAAATACGATCCCATAGGATATGCCGGCTCCACCCGCCGCGTTCTCAAGTCTGAGCTCCTTGCGGTTCAGGTGATTATATCCAAACCGAACATGAACTCTTTTATGTAACAACAATTCCGTACCAACGTTCAGGTGCCGGAAGAACATGTCAACACTTCCCGGGTCTTCCAGTCCGTCTGCCGTATCCCAATCTGTCAGGTTAAATAGCGTCAGATGAAACCTTAATGGCATAAACTCCGGTTTGAAAGAAACACCGGCCTGCACGTCAAAGGGCAACTCAGAAGATGCGCCTTCATCATAATCGGAAATCACTGCCCCAAGGTTGCGAACCACCAGCCCCACAGCGAAATCTTTTCGGGGATGCTTAAAAGTACCACCCAGATCAAGCGCCATGGCATTTGCTCCAAATCCGGCAATATTGGAACTAATAAATTTTAATGAGGCCCCAAGCCGAAATATCCCTACCTGATGCGAAGTCCCCACCAATACCAGTGTTTCGCCCGATTTGAATTCACCGATTGCCTGTCCGGTCTCATCATAGCCTTCAAGTGAACCATACCCAATGTGGTCGACTGCCGCAAACCAGCTGCCAGCCTTGCTGAAACGATGCTGATAGGCGAATTGCATTTTTTGAACGTCGGCAAAATAATTCATGTAACTGGCAGCAACCCTGAAGTCAAGACTGTCTCCGCTTTGCGCCGGATTTGTTAGCACCAGGTTCACATCTGTATTTGGTTGTGAAACCAGATAACCGCCAAGTCCTGTCAGGCGCGCAAAAGATGGAACATCCACAAAACTGAATGAACCGTCCCCGGGTTGGGCTATTCCGACTGCCGGGATCAGCTGAATCAGAAGAAGAATCAAGTATATTTTTCTATTACCCATTGGCAGTCTTCATGCTGGGTAAATCTACACCTTATTCGTGGGCTCTTCAAACTTGAATTCGAGCGGATTCTTCACCTTAACCTTCAATAGGGCTATATCAAGAACCTCATCCGCATGCTGTACATAATGAATGTTCAACCCACTCACATATTTCGCCTTGATTTCTTCAATATCCCTGCGGTTACGCTCAGACATGATGATATCATGAATTCCCGCCCGTTTAGCCGCCAGGATCTTTTCTTTGATCCCTCCTACCGGCAGCACTTTACCACGAAGCGTGATCTCACCCGTCATGGCGAGGCGTGACCTTACCTTTCGCTGGGTATAGATGGAAGCCAGCGACGTAAGCATCGTAATCCCGGCCGATGGTCCGTCCTTTGGAACAGCGCCCGCAGGAACATGCACATGCAGGTCATACTGATCAAAAACACGGTAATCAATATTGAGCTGTTCGGAATTAGCCTTGAGGTATGATATGGCCGCCATCGCTGACTCCTTCATTACATCTCCCAGCTGACCTGAAAGGGTAAGCTTGCCTTTTCCACGGCTCAGGCTTGACTCGACGAATAGAATCTCACCGCCGGTCTGCGTCCAGGCCAGTCCGGTAACAACGCCTGCAACATCATTCCCCTGGTAGAATTCCTTATCAAAAATCTCAGCTCCGAGTACTTCCTTTACTTTTTCAATATCGATGACCTGCTTTTCAGTCAGGTCTTCCATTGCCACATTTTTGGCGACATTCCGCACTACTGAACCAATCTGACGTTCCAGGTTCCGAACGCCTGATTCCCGGGTATAGCCCTCGATGATCGTTCGTATCGCAGGTTTCTGAAATGCAACCTGCCCTTTGCTGAGACCATGATCCTTTATTTGCTTGGGAATCAGGTGACGATTAGCGATCTGAATCTTTTCCTCCTGGGTATAACCATTGATCTCGATGATTTCCATTCTGTCCCGAAGGGCCGGATGAATGGTGTCGAGCGAATTGGCTGTCGCAATAAAAAGAACCTTCGACAGGTCATATTCCAGCTCAAGGTAATTATCAACAAATGCATTATTCTGTTCTGGGTCCAGCACTTCCAGCAGGGCTGAAGCCGGGTCACCACGAAAATCGGAATTGACCTTGTCAATTTCATCCAGAATAAACACAGGGTTTGAGGAACCGGCCTTTTTGAGGTTCTGAATTACCTTACCCGGCATGGCCCCCACATAAGTCTTTCGATGTCCGCGAATTTCCGCTTCATCGTGAACGCCACCCAATGACATCCGGATATACTTCCGGTTCAGGGCTTTGGCGATGGATTTTCCCAGTGAAGTTTTACCCACACCCGGAGGTCCGTACAGACAAAGTATCGGGCCTTTCAATTCCTTTTTCAGTTTGAGCACTGCCAGGTATTCGATCACACGCTCTTTCACCTTCTCCATTCCAAAATGATCCTTATCGAGGATCTTCCGGGCCTTCTTGAGGTTGAAATCATCAGCGGTAAATTCATTCCAGGGCAATTCCAGGAGAAACTCTGCATAGTTCATCGCTACCGGATATTCGGCAGCAGCAGGATTCATCCGGAGGATCTTATCAAGTTCCTTATTAAAATGCTCACCTACCTCATTCGGCCATTTCTTATCTTTTCCCCGGGCACGGAGCGCTTCTATCTCCTGGTCAGGACCGTCGTAACCCAACTCATCCTGCAGGACCTTGATCTGCTGGCGCAGGTAGTAATCCCGTTGCTGCTGATCAATATCAGTATGCACCTTTTTCTGAATATCATTCTTGAGTTCAAGAAGCTGAATCTCCCGCAGCATGAATTCCAACAGTAGTGTTGCACGCTCCAGGCCATCTTCCATTTCAAGCAATCGCTGCTTTTCCACCACTTCCGCATTCAGATTGGACGACAGGAAGTGCGTTAGAAATACAGGGTTATGAATATTATCAAGTGCCATCTGTGCCTCTTGCGGAATTTCAGGATTCAGTTTCAGGATCTTGGATGCAGAATCCTTCAATGACTGTATAATAGCCTTGGTCTCTTTCTTGCCTGTAGAAGGGAACCCACCCTGCAGCAATGAGATTCGGGCAGTAAAGAAGGGATCTTCGGATGTAAAACTATCGATCTTAAACCGGCGCTTCCCCTGGATAATGATGGTTGTATTTCCATCGGGCAGGACCAGCATCTTTACGATCTTCGCAATAGTACCTACTTCGTACAGATCTTCCGTGGCTGGATCTTCGGTCTGGTCATTTCGCTGAGCCACAACCCCGATGATCCTGTCGCCCTTATAGGCTTTCTTAACCAGTTTTATTGATTTCTGTCTTCCTACCGTGATGGGTATCACCACTCCCGGGAACAGCACCGTATTACGAATGGGGAGAATTCCCAATTCATCAGGATAATCCTCCTGCTGTTCATTTATTTCTTCATCAGGATTTATCAGTTGGATCAAATCTTCCGCTTCCGCCTCACCCAGATCCGACATTATCAGGTCCTTGAACATAAAGTTTCCTCCGACTATTAAGTATATAAAAATATGCCAAAATGACATTCCCTCCCCTTAATTCAGGGGATTTTCTTTGTATCCCCTAATAGGTCAACTGCTATGCCAAACTTCTTTCAGGCACGTTTCTTGATAAAAATTGTTTTTTGTAACATCTTTAATCACAGTTTAGAAAACGGAGGCTTCTTGAAAATCCGATGCATTTTTTACGGTATTGTACTCTGGTCGTGTTTAACGCCGGTTTCCGACCTATTAGGTCAAAAGAAGAAGACTAAAGCTGTGGGTCAGCTCACCCTCAATGACACTTTGTCAACCTATAGCGACTCCGATCTTTTCCTTTTTCCGAATGTAAATAGCATCGCCTACTACGAAAACAAGAAGGATCTTCGTGAAATTCAAACCCTGATCGCGGGTGAAAACTGGGAAGCGGCATATCCCCTGTTGCGTGACTATGTGAGCAGGTTCGGAATCATGAATTTTTACAGGGATACCGAACTGATTTGGCGACTTGCCACACTTACCGAAAAATATGGCAACCGGGACGAAGCCATTCTGCTCTACAAGCTGGTACTGCGCCATCACCGTGAAGATATCGATATAGCGAGTATTCAGCTTTACTACGACTCACTTACCGTTAATGACCAGGACTATTATGTCCCCCTGAAATATTATTATGAATTGGTTGATTTCCGCCAGGAGGTCGATACCCTACAGCCGCCCCGCAGTGTGCTGATCAACATGGGACAGGAAGTTAATTCTGAGCAATCCGATTACGCGCCTGCACTGGGTAATGGTGATACCAAGCTGATCTTTACCTCGAAGCGAAACGCCAATTTCAGAGGTGTGGATCCGGTGGAAAATGAGGATCTGTATATCAGCTACAAAGATGGTGAGTACTGGGAGAACGCTGTTTCAATGGAAGGTGTCAATACACGGTACAATGAGGGTTCTGCTTGTTTGTCGAAAGATGGAAAGACCCTTTACTTCGCCCGCTGTAATTCTCCCGACAGTTATGGCGACTGTGATATTTTTGTGAGCCGTCTGCAGGCAGACAGCACATGGAGCAACGCCGAGAACCTGGGAATCAATATTAACAGTGTTGCGTGGGACTCCCATCCCTCCTTGTCGCATGGGGAGGATACACTGTATTTTGCCTCAGACAGAATCGGGGGGTTCGGCTTGTCGGATATCTATTATTCCGTACACAGTGAAGACGGATGGTCAAGGGCTAAGAATATCGGACCGATCATTAATACTCGAGGTTCCGATGTGAGTCCGTTCTATCATCACGTTGACGATGTGCTCTATTTCAGCTCGAACGGTCAAAATCTGAATTTCGGCGAATTCGATATTTACAAGGCATATTACGGGGGCGTGAACTGGCGTGAACCAATCAATATCGGCCCCCTGGTGAATGGTGAGGGCAGTGAGTTTTATTTTACGATCGATTCGCGTTCCGATGACCTGTATTATGCACGATCTGTCTCAGACCGGATGAACAACCTTGACCTTTATTCTTTTCCTTTGCCGATGGGAGCCCAGCCGCTGGCCAATACAAAAATCACGGGATCACTCATCAATGAGGAAAGCGGAAAGCCGTTTAAGGGTATCGTTTCAATTATTGATCTGGACAATGGTATCGAGGTTGCCCCTAAATTTCTTAGGCCTGATGGTTCCTTTGAATTTGACCTGATCAATAACAATAACTACCTGCTGATCCTGCAGGGCGAAGAATTTTTCCGGATCGAAGAATTATTCTACCTGAACGGAAACATGGAATTTCACCGCACTACTGTTCCCATCTCCAGCCGGATGGAATTCGCATCCATTGAATTTGAAGAGGGTAGCTCGGAGCTGTCGACACCGATGTTTGGCGACCTGGACAAGCTTGCGGATTTTCTGCTGGATAATCCCGATTTCTCACTTCGCATATCCGGGCATACAGATTCCGACGGCCGGGAAGATGCCAACCTGCAATTGTCGCAGGAGCGCGCTGATGTGATCAAGGAATACCTGGTCTATTTCGGAAAGATCAATGAATCCAGGATATCGGCCAAGGGCTATGGAAGTTCCAAGCCTATCGTTGAGGAGAAGACTGAAGAAGACAAGCGCCTGAACCGACGGGTGGAATTTGAGATTTACCGGGATTGATCGCGAATCAATTACTGAAACAGTGATAATCAATTTTAATTATTGGCAATAGGTATAAATAGCGTCCGTTGCCATACCAATGAATGATCGACTACCACACCGATGATAAAACTCCTCAGAAGAATACGTTTTGACCTTATGGATAAAAATCAAACAGGGAATTCTGCCTG
This sequence comes from Cyclobacteriaceae bacterium, assembly GCA_050289805.1. Taxonomy (GTDB): domain Bacteria; phylum Bacteroidota; class Bacteroidia; order Cytophagales; family Cyclobacteriaceae; genus JAUILA01. The sequence goes on along the minus strand of JBNKGL010000001.1, from coordinate 161,303 downwards.
GCCGGTAGGCAGGTATTTAAAATATGCGGTGGGTGAGATCATTCTTGTTGTGATTGGGATTTTGATCGCATTATCAATCAATAACTGGAATGAACAGCGGAAGGACAGGATCCAGGAACAAAAAATATTGAAACAGCTTGCAGATGAGTTCAAATCCAACTTAACTCAACTTGAAAATAAAATTCAGCTGCGCGAAAATATTATGGAGCAATCTGCGCAGGTGCTGAGGTACATGGATTCGAAAGAAGAAGTAAACATAGACACACTCTTCCAAAAAATGAGCGTGGTTTTATTGGCGCCTACCTTCGATCCTATCCGGAATGAAGAACTGGATTCAGATAAGATTCAACTGATAAGGAACGATTCGCTGCGGCAGTACCTGAGCACATGGGCCTCGAGTATAACGAACCTCAGGGAGCAGGAAAACGAATGGGTGAATCTCCTGAATAATTATACAATACCATTATTTATTGAAATCGGTATTTCAAGGAATTTAAATATCAGCTATTATGAAGACCCAAAAAATCTGAACTACCTGCTCGATAAATCGGGGATTCATGAAATCAGGATTCCAAAATCAGATTATATGCCGCCCGCAGCTGAAATTCTTACCAATAAAAAGATTGAAGGCATACTTGCAAATGCTGTCCTGCTGAATGAAGGAATCAATTGGGAGTCTGAAGCTTTTCGAAAACGGATTTTAGATATAATCGCTTTAATTGAAAGTGAAATTGAATAGCATACCTAACAAAACCACTGGGCCCTCTACAGCATGAAAAAGTTACTGAAGCATTTCAAACGGAATTGGCACAAATATTTGTTGGAAATTCTCGTGGTTGTCGTGGGTGTTCTGATTGCATTTTCGCTGAACAACTGGAATGAGAATAACAAAATCAGAAAGCTGGAAAAAGCGACTCTTACCGAGATTTCCGATGCGCTGGAAACCGACTTATCTCAACTGCAGAACTGGATCAAAATTAAACAGCTGCAGGATACAAACGTACTCACTATGGTTAATTACCTGAAGTATGACAGTGTCGGTGAAAAAGATATCAACAATACCTGGCAATCAGGATTTCTTCGCCCCCTGTATGTTTTTAATACCTCTCCCTATGATTTACTCAAATCGAGAGGGTTCGACATCATTCACGATGATGAAATTAGAAATGAAATTCAGAATTATTATGACATTTCGTTACCGAATCTGATCGACTATCTCAACAGGAATTATGAACTCATGAGTGATTTCAGGAATACGTATATGCGTTATATTTACCGGGAACCTAACCAGGAAAAGTTTGTTGCCTCGGATTTAGACGCATTGCGAACCGATGAAATAATTAACGGGTTATCCATGGTGCTGTTCTGGCATCAGCAGGAGAAAGTGCAATTGTCGAACCTGCAAATGGAGTCGGAGAAGCTTCATTCAGATCTCGAGGAATATCTGAAAAGGATGTAAAGAATTCATTCAAAAAGCTTCCCCAGATCACCACAATACCTTTTCTGTCGACAGATAACCGGTTTATGACCGGATACGACATTGCCCTTTCGGGTCAAAGCGCTGATTTTTGGTCATCAAAAACCAAATTAAATCAAATGCAACTTTTAGAATTATTATTGATCCTGCTATCCACGGTTATCATCATTTTTAACCGACCCATCTTCAGGAATCTGAACAAGTTTTACCCAATAGGACTCATACTTTTTATCCTGGTCATTCATTTAATATTTGAGGGATATCGATGGCAGATGGTACCGGGCTATATATTATTTCTCGTCGCACTGGTCACCGCCTACACTCAGCCCGGTAGGAAGACATCAGTCTTTGTGAAAATCATTAAAAGCATTGGCCTGCTGTCGCTCCTTGCAATGGCTCTGATATTACCCTCGATCTTCCCGGTCTTTACATTGCCCATGCCCACAGGCCCCTATTCGGTAGGCACTTCGGATATTTTATTTAATTCGGATCGCGAAGAAATCATCACAGCAGACCCGCAAGACCACAGGCGCTTTATGATTAAGGCCTGGTACCCGTCGGAGGAAACGGACGGAGAAATGGATCCCTATATCGACAGGGGCGGGAGGAATGGATTTGCACAGAAATATGGCCTTCCCGGTGCCATGTTTAATTACCTCGACAAAGTAAATACCCACGTTTGCCGTAACGTGGAAATTGCGGATGGGAGTTTTCCGGTACTAATATTTTCCCATGGATATAACTCTAAAGCCAACGGGTATTATGCAATACTGTCAGAAATTGCAAGCCAGGGTTATATCATATTCGCCATCAACCACAGCTATGAAAGTACGGGCTCGAGCTTTCCGGACGGATCAGAGATTTATTTTGATTTCGGTTATGCGGCACGGGTTGAAGCAGGAACATGGGAAAAAATCCAGCCGATGCAGGAGGCTTTCAGAAACGGACTCTCATTCGATGAACGCCATCCCATTGTGAAAGAGGCACTCACCACCTACTTTGTCAGGGACATAGTAGAACGGTGGGCGCTTGATATCTCCGATGTCATTGATGAACTGGATGAGTGGAATAAGGACGGTTTCTTTAAAAACAGGCTCGAAGTGTCAAATATCGGGGTTTTCGGACATTCAAGGGGCGGCGGAGCAGCCGGACAATCTTTGCTGATCGACAACAGGATCAAGGCCGGCGCAAATCTCGATGGTGTTCAGTGGGGACAAATTGTGGATACCGTTTTCCAGAAGCCCTTTCTTTTCCTGTCTGCCGACTGGCCCGCGGATCATGAAGATCTGAACGGACATGCATATGTGAATAAGAGCACATCCTGGTTTTATGAAGGAAAACTGCTTCAGTCTGAACACAGTAATTTCATGGATATCCCCTACATGATTCCTGTCAAGGCATTAAGCATGGCGGGTGATATTGACCCTGATCTGGCGATTGAAATCACCAATACACTCACGACCTCATTCTTTGACAAACATTTGAAAGACAAGGAAATCGATCTGAACGAACTAGATTCGGAATTTGAAATGCTCAACCTGAAGATTTTCAAAGGGGATTCATTATGACGGATTACAACTGGAAAATGTTGGTCATCATATTCGGGTATATCAAACTGGGGTAATACGATATAAATATTGTAATATAAGGCTTATAATCTAACCCCTGCAAATTAATGAAAATCGGAATCATTGGTGGTGGAATTACTGGTCTTACTACAGCAATTGCACTGCAAAAATCGGGCATTGAATCAGTTGTAGTTTTTGAACAGGCGAAAGAAATGAGTGAAGTAGGGGCCGGTATTTGGATTCAACCGAATGCGATTAAAATACTGGATGGGCTTGGATTAAAAAAGGAAATTCAGGAGCAAGGTATAGAGCTTGCCAAAATGGAAATCACAAATTCTGAACTAAAACCATTTAAAAAAATCAAAAGTGAGATAGTGGAGGATGAGTTTGGGAACAGAACCATCGCAATCCACCGTGCACGCTTACAAAAAATCCTATTCCAGGAACTTCAGAAATCTAATAACGTCCGGCTCAATAAAAAATACGTCCATCATACGGAAGTTAATAATTCGCTTAAACTGGAATTTGAAAATGACCAGGAGTTTGTAGATATTTTACTCGCTGCAGACGGCATTAACTCAGCCGTAAGAAAAAACATCTTTCCATCAAGCCGCACACGTAATTCAGGTCAGGTCTGCTGGCGCGGGATCTCAAATATAAATCTGCCCGATTTATTAAAAAGTCTTGGTAAGGAGGCATGGGGAAATAAAATCAGGTTCGGATTCTCCCAAATTTTTGAGGATGAAGTCTACTGGTTTGCCGTAGCAAATCATGAACATCTCGAAATAGCGAAAGAAATGAATCAAAAAGAATACCTGCGCTCGCTTTTCAGGGATTTCCATCCTGTTATTGGTGAGATCATCGCAAATACCGAATCTGACAAAATTCACCAGACCATTCTGCAGGACCTTGTGAGGCTTCCGGCTTGGTCTGAAAACAACGTGTGCCTGTTAGGAGATGCGGCTCATGCCATGACTCCCAATATGGGTCAGGGAGCATGTCAGGGTATAGAAGATGCCCATTACATGAGCAGATATCTCGCTGAATTCCTATCCAATGCGCCGGAAGCCTTTCAAAAGTTTCAGCAAAAGCGAAGAGAAAAAGTGGATTCTATTGTCAATAACTCCTGGCAATTTGGAAAATTAGCGCATAGCTCATTCGGACAGCCATTGCTGAAACTCATGCTCAAAATAACCCCTGAGCACGTACTGAAATCTCAAATGAAAAAACTGTTTACAGTTGATGAATTAGTCAGTCACTAATGATCATTTATGAACTATCGCTCAGACGATTTCAGAAATTTGGTTTTACGACCGAAATAAACTAACTCGAAGCCTGGGTTTCTCCCTGGCTTACAAAGCACTGGAACATCCAATTAAATAATTAACCTTCAAATAGATACAAATGAATTTACAACTGGAAGGAAAGAATGCCATTGTTACCGGAGGAAGCAAAGGCATTGGAAGAAGCATCGCGTTAACCCTCGCGGAGGAAGGCGCGAATATTGCCATCTGCGCCCGGGGAGAGGAAGCCCTCAGGGCTACGGAAAAAGAACTTATTGAAAAGGGGGTGAAGGTGTATGCCGAGCCTTGCGATATCGGTGATTCGGAAAAATTCGATGCGTTTCTGGACACAGTGAAAAACAAATTCGGCAGTGTTGATATCCTGGTGAATAATGTTTCCGCATTAAGTCTGGGCGATGAATCTTCCGATTGGGAAGCATCCATCAACGTAGATTTATTGGCAAGCGTGAAAGCCACACGCAAGGTTATTCCCTGGATGACGGAAGCCGGGGGCGGTAGTATTTTGTTTATTTCTTCAGTATCCGGAATGGAAGCAGGCTCTCCTCCCGCATATGCGGCAGCCAAGGCAGCGCTGATCAGTTATTCCAAAACAATATCAGCCCAACTGGCATCCAAAAATATCCGGGTTAATACCATTGCGCCGGGATCAGTTGAATTCGACGGCGGGCTATGGCAGATGGCCAAAAAACATGACCGTCCGTTTTATGATATGATACTCAATACAATACCGTCCGGCAGAATGGGAACACCGGATGAAATAGGAAAAGTGGCTGCATTTATCGTTTCACCCTGCGCCAGCTGGGTCACGGGAACCTGCCTGGCTGTAGATGGAGGACAACACAAGGGAAACTTATAAGAATCCTTAATATTCACATCACCATTGAAGCACCATCTTAACCTAATATTTATTTTCTTCACCACACTTACGATTTCCAAGGGACAGGGCATTCCGGAGATTGAGGAAAGAGAAGATTTCGTTATCGGTGAAACCCTTACGATAAATTCTACCCTGCTGCAGGAGAGCAGAGCGCTGAATATTTATCTGCCATTAAGTTATACCAGGGATTCGCTTAAAAATTATCCCGTAATCTTTCTGCTTGATGGGTCGGAAGATGAAGATTTTATTCATATCGCCGGCCTCGTTCAGTTCGGGTCCTTCTCCTGGATCAATATGCTGCCGGAATCCATTGTTGTGGGCATTGGAAACATCGACAGGCAACGGGATTTCACCTATCCAACAGGAAATCAATCCGAAAAAAAGGACTTCCCAACTTCCGGAGGTTCTGAAAAATTTATTCGGTTCATAGCAAACGAATTGGTCCCGCTGATAGATTCGGTTTATCGCACAGAAAATCAAAAAACAATCATCGGACAATCACTGGGAGGATTACTGACAACCGAGATTCTATTCAAATACCCCGAATTATTTGACAATTATATCATTGTGAGTCCGAGTTTATGGTGGGATGATGAAAATCTCCTAAGCTACAAGCCAAAAGATTTCAGGACCAAAAAATCCATTTATATTGCTGTAGGCAATGAAGGTGCGGTGATGGAGCGAACAGCCCGGGAATTGTATGAAAAACTACGCCTGAACAATAAAGGAAATTCAGCCCTATTTTTCGAATTCCTGGATGACAAGTCGCATGGTGACGCACTGCATATGGCTACATACCATGCGTTTGAAAAAATATTCAAATCAGAAAAATAAAAACTACAGAACTACTACCCTATGAAAACCAGATCCTTCATTGCTGCAACTTTTGCGCTAATTGTAATTTCAGCATGTACTCAGGAAAATAAAGCCCCCCAAACGGCTGAGGTAATATCGGCCCTGGAAAACAAGGAAACCCTTGAAAACGAGGCTTGGGAAATGGAAGTAAAATACTGGGAGTACGTTCAGAATAATGACACCATTTCCTACAAGAAACTTTGGCATGATGACTTTATTGGTTATCCAAGTTTTGGCGAAGGCACATCAGACAAGAGTAAAATTGCCATCTGGATTCCGGAGCTCCACGAGGATACCACATTGACATATCACCACGAACTGTACAAAAAAGCATCAAATGCAATTGAAGATGTAGTCATTGTATTTTATGATGCAGAAGAATACTGGACTGATAAGGAAAATAACATTGTGAGAAGGAACAGTCCTTATAAATTTACCCACACCTGGAAGAAATTCGGAGACAAATGGTTAATACTTGGAGGAATGGCGGCAAGAAAGGAACAGGATGTTCTGAATGATTAATTGAAAGTATCCCGTTGTTACTCTAACCTTTTATTACTTTCTTGTAATGATCACAACCATGAAAATGGTACTTGATAATACCAAATGATAAATTTTTTCAGAAGGTTCCGGCTGAAATTTCTCGAGGAAAACAAACTCACAAGATACCTGGTCTACGCGATCGGTGAAATCGTGCTGGTCGTTATAGGGATCCTTATCGCCCTGTCGATCAATACCTGGAATGAAAACCGGCATAACCGTGCATTTGAGTTGAAAATGCTGAAGGAAATTGAAAAGGCACTGATGCAGGATTATTACTTTTTCACCAATCACCTGATCGGGTTCCGAAATAAAACCGAACTGGAAGCGGTAGATTTTTTCGACAGGGCCATGTTATCAAAAAATGCTGAAAAGGATTCAATAGACTATCATTTTAACCGCCTCCGGTTTGGCCTCCAGGTAACCTATAACAGGGGTCCTTATGATGCATTGAAAGCTTCGGGCATTGATAAAATTTCAAATGACAGTCTCCGGAACAAGCTGATCTATCACTATGATTTTTTTGTTCCCCGGTACAAAGGGTTGGTTGAATTCACCTTGAGTTACTCCAATGATAAAATGACGCCTCTCATCGAAGAGTTGAGTTCCCCCAGCAGGGTGATAATTTCAGACAGTACTGTACTCCGTCCAAATCGGACATTAAAAGAAATTGATCTGGAGACCGATGAAAGTTTCAACCAGCTGATCTACCTTACCAAAGAAAGGGCAACCAGTACACTTGATTTGCTCGAAAATATGACGCCCTCAATGGTTGAGTTGCGCGAACTTTTACAACAGGAAATCTCAAAATAATTTATAGTGGAATACCGGGAGAGCACAAAAAAAGCCGCCTCATTTTGAGACGGCTTTTCTTTATCATTATTTGAAGTTCCGACTAGTAACGATACTCATCAGATTTGAAAGGACCTTTCACATCCACACCGATATAATCGGCCTGTTCTTTTGACAGGACTTCAAGTTCAACTCCAATTTTACCAAGGTGCAGGGCCGCTACTTTTTCATCAAGATGTTTCGGCAGCGTATATACCTTGTTTTCATAATTCTCGTGATTATTCCAAAGCTCAAGCTGCGCCAGCGTCTGGTTTGTAAATGAGTTGGACATCACGAATGAAGGGTGGCCCGTAGCACAACCCAGGTTTACCAGACGTCCCTCTGCCAGTAAAATCACGTCATTACCACTGGTAAGTGTGAATTTATCCACCTGAGGCTTGATCTCATCACGCACGGCGTTTTTCTTAAGCCATGCCACGTCAATCTCATTGTCGAAGTGGCCGATGTTACAAACAATGGCTTTATCCTTCATGTTTTCGAAATGACGACCAACAACGATATCCTTATTTCCGGTGGCTGTTACGATAATATCAGCTTCCTTTACAGCATCGTCCATTTTCTTCACTTCAAACCCATCCATAGCAGCCTGCAATGCGCATATCGGATCGATTTCTGTCACCATAACACGAGCACCAGCTCCGCGAAGAGAGGCAGCAGATCCTTTTCCAACATCACCATAACCTGCAACAACAGCGACTTTTCCTGCCATCATGATATCAGTAGCACGACGGATTGCATCCACACATGATTCCTTACAGCCGTATTTGTTATCGAATTTCGATTTGGTCACGGAATCATTAATGTTGATTGCAGGCAACGGAAGTGTGCCTTTCTTTTCACGATCATGTAACCTGAGAACACCGGTTGTGGTCTCTTCAGAGATACCCCGGATACCGCTTACATACTGAGGATAACGATCAAGAACCATATTGGTAAGGTCTCCGCCGTCATCAAGAATCATATTCAAAGGCTGACCATCCGGGAAAATGAGTGTTTGTTCAATACACCAGTCAAATTCCTCTTCATTCATACCTTTCCAGGCATAAACAGGAATGCCTGCAGCAGCAATGGCAGCAGCGGCATGGTCCTGCGTAGAGAAAATATTACATGAAGACCATGTAACATCAGCTCCCAGTTCTACAAGCGTTTCAATCAATACCGCGGTCTGAATTGTCATATGAAGACAGCCGGCGATACGGGCTCCTTTCAAGGGCTTCTGAGCGCCATATTCTTCACGCAAAGCCATCAGGCCAGGCATTTCAGCCTCTGCCAGTTCAATTTCTTTTCGTCCCCAGGAAGCAAGGTTAATGTCCTTTACTTTGTACTTCAATTTTTCTTCAATCATTATTTTAGGTAATTATTTGATGCACTTTTTGGCCATATATTACATATGTAACACAAAAGTAACCCATCTGTTTTTGAGTTCCAATCGATTTAACTCACACTCTGTCAATAATTCACATTAATTTAACCCTGCATCGGTGGGTATTCAAGCGGCAATTTGCTTAATGCTTCCAATACGACGGATGCCATGCAATATTCCTTGTACCAGTTTCGGTCTGCCGGAATAATATTCCAGGGTATCTCAGGGCTGCAATGTTTAAAGACATCTTCATATGCCTTCATATATTCATCCCAATGTTGCCGTTCATTAAAATCATTCTCATTGTGCTTATAGTATTTGGACGGATCAGACAGGCGTTCATTCAGCTCAATCAATTGCTGATCTTTTGAAATATGCAGGTAGAATTTCACAACGACCGTATTGCTGTCGGCCAGCAGCCGCTCAAAATTATTGATATGCTCAAAGCGTTTATAAACCGTATCTTCGTCAATCCATTTATGTACCCGTTGGATCAGCACATCCTCATAATGTGAACGGTTGAATACCTGGATCATTCCTTTTTCGGGAACATGTTTATGGATACGCCACAGGAAATCATGGTTCATTTCTTCCTCCGTAGGCTTTTTAAAAGCCTGAACACGGATTCCCGCCGGACCGATTTCGTCGAAGACTTTTTTTACAGCGCTATCCTTTCCCGACGCATCCATTCCCTGCATAACTACCAGCAAGGAATATTTACGCTGGGCCTGCAGGATTTCCTGGAGCTTCTCAATTTTCTTCGTGATTTCCTTTGTTTCGTCCTCAATGGTATCCTTATCCAGATGTTCCGGAGGCATTGAGGAAATTTCCGCAAGTCGTATTACAGTCATAAACAGCAATTTATGACCACAATTTAGAATTTTCTCTTTGAATGATTAATCGACTTCAAAAGATATCTTAAGATTAACCCTGTATTCAGCAATATCATCACCCTTCACGACAACACTTTGTGACTGAACAAATGCAGACCTGATGTTTTTCACACTTTTCGATGCTTTCCTGATTCCATTTGCCGCGGCATCTTCCCAACTCTTTTCAGAATTACTCATTATTTCCAGCACTTTTAAAACAGACATAGTTCGTTATTTTTGGTAATACATTGATTTACTTTAATTTACCCGAACAAAAACTCAATTTCAAATTATACCTTATGAAACTGACTATCTGCGGAGCCGCCGGAACCGTTACCGGAAGCTGCCATCTTCTTGAACTCGACAGCGGCTATCGTGTACTGCTCGATTGCGGATTATACCAGGGAGGAGAAGATGACTTTGCCTCCTTCAATGAGGAATGGCTTTTCGATCCGTTCTCAATAAATTGCCTGGTGCTGTCCCATGCCCATATAGATCACAGCGGAAGAATTCCAAAATTGGTAAAGGACGGTTTCAAGGGTGATATCATCTCCACAGATGCGACAAGGGATCTATGTGCCATCATGCTCATGGACAGTGCGTCAATACAGGAACAGGACGCTAAATTTGAGGCCAAACGGCAATCTGGCAGAAACACAGAGCCGCTCTACACGGTGGAGGATGCCGAGATGGCCATTGAACAATTTATTGGGATTTCGTATGAACGCTGGTATACGATCAATGATGAAGTATCTGTCCTTTTTCGGGATGCAGGTCATATCCTGGGGAGTGCCACAGTAACGCTGAAGATCAATCGAAATGGCCAGGAATATATGCTGGGATTTTCCGGGGATGTAGGAAGGCCCGACAGGCCAATCCTGCGGGACCCAAAACCCATGCCCGATTTGGATTTCCTGATTTGTGAATCTACCTACGGGGGAGAAAAGCACGATGAGCTTCCTGATGATGAAGAACGGTTTCTCTCGGTGATCCAGGAAACATGTGTGAAGAATAAAGGAAAACTGCTCATCCCGGCCTTCAGTATCGGCCGTACACAGGAACTTGTGTACATGCTGGACAGACTTGAAACAGCCGGTAAACTTCCGCGAGTACCTGTATTTGTAGATAGTCCGCTTGCAGTAAATGCCACAGATATCTTTATCGCACATCCGGAATGCTATGACCGTGACTTGCATGAATACATGCGTGAAGACCCGAATCCATTTGGTTTCGGGCATCTTCACTATGTTCGTTCGGTGGAAAAGTCAAAGTCCATTAATTTTATTGACGGTCCGGCTATTATCATCAGCGCTTCGGGAATGATGTCCGCAGGACGAATCCGCCATCATATTTTTAATCATATCGAGGAAGAATCCACAACCTTGCTGATCGTCGGATTCTGTGCCCCCGGAACACTGGGCGCCATTATACGTACAAAACCGGCAAGCATTAAATTATTTGGCCAGCAACGGATGGTTAAGGCACGGATTGAAATCATGGATAGCTTCAGCGGTCACGCAGATCAGGGTGAATTGCTTGAATTTCTGAAGCCATTGAACCGTGATCGCCTGAAGCAAATTCTGCTGGTACATGGAGAAAGGGACCGACAAATCCCATTGAAAGAAGCCCTTGAAGCATCCGGGTTTAATTCGGTTATACTGCCAGAGCTCGGTGAAAGTTTTACTATCTAATTGATGATTATATGGATCCAATGGTAAAAAAGATGTTCGAAAGTATCGAATCCAAATATGGTAAACCTGTATCTTATTGGGTCGGGATTATCAGGTCGAGCGGACTTGAAAAACATGGAGAACGTGTCAACCTTCTGAAAAAAGAGTATGGATTTTCACATGGTTTTGCGAATCTTGTTGCACATGAAGCGAAGAATCCCGGTTTTGGGGACGCAACAAAAAATGATGATAATGAACTCCTGGAAAATCAATTTTCGGGCAAGGACAATTTACGCCCCCTGTATAATTCGATCATAAAATCTGTTGAAAAATTCGGGCCTGATGTTGAGGTCGCCATTAAGAAAAATTATGTCAGTCTGCGGCGTGATGTACAATTTGGAATCCTCCAGCCTTCCACCAGGGCCAGGCTTGATGTTGGGTTGGTACTGAAAAGTGATGAACCTGATCTGGAAAAAGCAGGCAGTTTCAATTCGATGTGTTCCCACAGAATTCGCCTGGAAGAAGTAGATTCGGTGAATAAAGAAACGATTGAGTGGTTAAAGAAGGCGTATGACGGGGCTAAAAGATAATCAATGGAGGTTCACACGCCAGATCATGGGTGCCGGTGTAACCGACGGATCCAACTCATTGTCGTCTGAATAGTATGGCCAGGCAGTGTTCGCAATAAAATAGAAAAAGTCCCCCACCCAGGCGCCCTGGACAGGCTCACGCATTTCTTCCAGGTTTTTATCCAGGTAAATCACACCGGTAATCTGGTTCCTGTCAGCATCATAGGCATACTGGGAAACACGCATCGGAAACACACCATTTTGTATTCCAATAAAATTTCCATTTCGATAGTACAATCCATCAATCCCCTTGGTTGAAATTTCCGGTGCATGATCTACATGGAATGCCTTGCCTTCAGAAATTTTGTATATGCCACCAATGTAGTCGGTAACGAACAAATTCCCATCATCGTCAAACGTGATCCCCTGAATATTCCGCATCTCCGGAAAAGAATAACTCATCCAGACAGAATCGAGGTTGGCCGTATAAATTTCTGTGCGATTACTATTGGTAAGATAAGCCATTCCATTCGGGCCAACGGTAAGATCGCCCAGGAGTACTCCTTCATCTTCGAGGCTGAAAGACCTGATCAGGTCCCCGGTTTCAAGATCATAGATATGAACCCTGCTTCCCGTTGTCTGCCCTTCTTTGTTCTTCATTTGGGCCATAACCGCCGATGATACCCATAATACATTGCCTTCCCGATCAATATCAAGACCTGTAACGGCCAGCAAACTATCTTCCGCTTCATCCTTGAATAAATAGGAGCGGCCACGTTCATAGATCAGTATTTGCCTGAGACGGATACTCCCAATATAAAACCTTGAATTCTCCTGGTCATAGGCCAATGTTTCCGGGTGAACTTCAGAATTCTCCAGGGAGAATGCCAATTCGGATAAATGCACAGGATTCAGAAATTCAAGAAAAAACTCCTCCACAGCACTGAATTCCTCGCTATCACGAATAGCGTTGAAATCATCACGAGAAAGGAGAGATGTATCTGCATTGATAACAGCGGTTTTTCGTAAATATTGCAGGGCCTTATCCTTCTCCCCAAGCCGAGCGTAGACTGCTGCCAGATATGCATTGACAGGTGGATAATTATCCCGTATGTTCTCAAATGCCTGAAAACTGGCAAGTGCATTTTCATACATGCCGCTATCATATTGCGCCCGGCCTTCAGTAAATAATGACTGTAAATCCTGTGCATGGGTATTATGGCACAAGATCAATAAAAAAAGAATTATCAAGGTCCTTTTCATAAATAGTCCGGAACAGGTGTTCAGTTCCTATAACGTAAATTATATGAATATCGATCTGCCCAATTTTCCCTAGCGATGAATTTTTGAAAGAAATTTATCTCCGGGATTAATTATTGCAGCTCATTGACCTGAAGTTACGCATTGATTGCGTCTGAAGTTCCAACTTTATCGACAGAAGGGTGAATTTCTTAAATCGACTGCAAAAACGCCCGACAGAATTGTTTATCAGGCTTCCTTAAAATCCCGGATATTTTTCGGCGATTGAGAGTTTATGTCATAGTGCTTAGAGAAAAATTCATCACACCAGAGACAAACATTGCCCAGCTCACCACATCTTTTTCGTGCGTATGCTTCTGAAACCCCAATCGATTCGCCCATGGTAAAGGGATCGCCCTTGTCAATCTTCTGAAAAACCGGATCGCTGGAAAACTTTTCCATGATATCGGCAATTTTATCCTTGCGTGCATCGCCGATAGGATCCTTTGTCCCGGGACAACAGGGATTAATTTTCCATAATTGAATGGATATTTCCTGGGGAATACCTTCACTCCCATTCAGGAAACCGATACCCCCTGAATGTATTGCGCAAAAATTATGATCGGGATCCCTTTTCCAGATATTCTTTTTCATTGCCCTTCCCCTGGCCCAGTTACCCCCAAGCCACATATCTTCGGTAGACCCCCAGTAGCCCCAGCTAAGCGGGTATTTGTGCAGATAGGTTTCCTTGCGAACCAGCGGCTCCGGTTCATCACCATTGACGCCCCGTGAATCGAATATCTTCTTAAGCTTGTCGAGGTGTGCGCCTGCGGCCTTATGATAACGGTCAATACTAGCCACATCAAATCGAGTAACGCCCCTTGCAATCAGTTCATCCAGTATTTCACCGGTGAGAAGATCACCATTGGTCTGCAACATCAGCTGTGTGGAATCACCATACCTTTCTTTCGCGCGATCCAGGATATGGTACAACAGTTTGCGCTCCGCCAGGGGTTCCCCACCGGATAAAATCAAGCGATCAATCCGATCCGGTAAATTATCCAGAATGGCATCACATTCCTCCCTTGTCATCCTTGCTCCCTGAGGGCCTGAGAGATTATAGCAGTGATCACACTTGTCATTACACAGTTGGGTAAAAACCCAGTATAAAGACTCTACACGATTAAAATCTGTCATACAGTTCAATGATACACATTAATAGCCGAAGGTTCCCGTCGTGGGATCGACAAAAAGAATTTTTAATAAAATGAGAAACCTTGGTGAATTGTTCCCGTATTCATATCTATATTTGTTTTACAAATCATATACAAATGGGTAAAACTTATCTTGGAGAATTTGAAGAACTGGTTCTTACGATGGTTGGAATCCTGGGTGATGAAGCCTATGGAAATGCCATTGTACAGGAAATCGCCGACCGTCTCGATCGTGAGGTAAATCTCAGTGCTGTGCACGTCACCCTGTATCGACTCGAGGACAAAGGTTTTGTGAAATCACATATGGGAGGAGCTACAACGCAACGGGGAGGAAGGAGAAAAAGATATTTCCAAATTACCAATGCTGGTCTTGCGGTACTCCGGGAAATGAAAGAAAGCCGTGTTCAGCTTTGGGATTTATTACCCCAACTGAAATTTAGCAGTTAGACGCTATGCATCCCGAACCTCCTCACCGATATACCCGATTCCTTCAATGGTTTTGTCCGCCCGAATTAAGCGAGGCAATACTTGGTGATTTGTATGAGCAATATGAACTGGACATTGACACAGCAGGTCAAAAAAGGGCTAACAGGCGATATCGATGGAATGTCATCAGGTTTTTCCGGCCCGGAATTTTATTCAGAAACAAGAACAAACTTAATATTTTCAACGGTATGATGTGGTCAAATTATCTCAAAGTAGCTTTTCGGAATTTATATCGCAGACGATTGTATTCTTTTATCAATGCAGTCGGACTCAGTATTGGTATCGCCTTTTGCGGGCTGATTTATCTGTACATTCAGAATGAAAAAAGCTTTGACAAATTTCAGACCTACGGAGACCGTATTTACCGGATCGAGGAATACTCCTACGACGAATGGGGAGCCAAAGAAACAGGAGAATTATTCCGCTATTCGGCCTACATACAGACACCCTTTATAACAACCGTTAAGGAAGAAATTCCGCAGATCGAATATGCCACCAGGTTTTCACCGCATGGCCAGGCCATTTTCCGGAATGGGGATAAAATATTCAATGAGGAGATTACATTTACAGACAAAGATTTTTTCCAGATGTTCTCCTTTCCTCTGCTTGAAGGAAATCGGGATAGACTATTCACGGAGAAAAATGAAGTGGTCATAACATCGTCCATCGCCAGGAAATATTTTGAAGATGAAAGTGCACTGGGGAAAATGATTGAATTGTCAATATTCGGAAAGGACGATTCCTTTATTGTAACCGGGGTAATGGACGATCCACCTGCCAACTCAAGTATTGATTTCGATGTACTCATCCGGCAGGAACACCGTCCGTTTTATGAAAATAGTATGGAACGGTGGAATAATTTCAATACCCCATCTTTCGTGATGCTCCACAAGGATGCAGATCTGCAGCAATTTGAGGCCAACCTCGAAAATATTGTTAATAAATATATGGGCGAAAACCTGGAGCGCTGGAGAAAGGAATCTTCGCTTCCCGATGATCTTACCTTGTTTGAATATAAATATACGAGCCTTCAGGATATGCACCTGGATACGGATGTCGAGTGGACGCGCGCAAGTGATCCTCAGTATTCATATATCCTTGGAGGTATTGCATTGTTTATTCTACTGATTGCATGCATAAATTATATCTCCCTTGCCCTCACCACTTCTGCCTCACGACGGATTGAAGTAGGAATCCGGAAAGCCATAGGTGCACAGCGCAACCAGCTTTTAACGCAGTTTAGCTTTGAATCCATGCTGCTGGCATTGATCTCAATGCTTTTGGGTCTCGCACTGATCACCATATTTCTTCCCTATTTCAATGAATTTACTTCGAGGGAAATCACGCTGGGCGGTCCCGATTTCTTACGGCTTGCAGGTGTTAGTTTGCTCCTCGCCTTGGCTGTTGGCTTCCTTTCCGGCGGTTATCCCGCTCTTTTTCTTTCTGCGATAAGACCAACCCAGGTCTTGAAGGGAAATTTTACAGGCCGGCTCCAGGCCGGATTCACAAAACCATTGGTGGTATTACAGTTCACGCTATCAGCGGTACTGATCATCAGCAGTCTTATCATGTACCGGCAAATGAAATTCATCACCACCAAAGACCTGGGTTATGAAAGTTCGCAGGTTGTGGTGATTCCAACCCAGATGGGCTATAACCCTGAAGGCAACCGACTCATTACAAATTTCAGAACGGCTGTTGAAGGGGAAACGGATATAGAAAGTGTCTCCGCTACCACCGCTGCCTTTAGTTATGGCTGGTCAAGAAATGGTTACAAGGTGGATGGAGAAGAAAAAATTGCCTACGTTTTCGGAGTAGATCCGTATTATATTCCCATGCTCGATATTGAAGTTGTCGAAGGCCGAAACTTCGACCCTGCCATTCCTTCGGACAGTAACGCGCTGGTGGTGAATGAATCGCTTGTTCGTGACCTTGGGTGGGATGACCCGTTGAATGAGCGTCTGAACTTTCGGGAAGATTCTTTGGGCGGACAAAGAATTATCGGTGTGGTAAAAGATTTCCACTTCCTTTCACTTGAATCTGGGATTTATCCAATGTTCTTGGCCATCAATAAAGACTATGTGGGATACTTTAATTACATGCTCGTAAAAATCAAGCCTGGCGCCATTGACAGCGGCATTGAATTATTGAAGGACAAGTGGGAAGAGATCGCTCCGGATGCACCTTTCGAATATACATTCCTTGATGATGATGTCGCAAATCAATATGCGAGCTACAAACGATGGATGAATATTATGGGGCTTGCCACCGGATTTGCCATCCTCATTTCCTGCCTTGGATTATTCGGACTGGCCGGGATTAATGCCGTCAACCGAACGAAAGAGATTGGGATCAGGAAAGTCATGGGAGCAGGTATTAACAATATATTCCTCCTGCTCAACAAAGAATTTATATGGCTTGCCATGATCTCTTTTATCATTGCCACACCCCTGTCCTATTATCTGATGGACAAATGGCTGGGAGAATTTGAATATGCGGTGGATATATCCTGGCAAATATTTGCTGTTAGTATGCTTTCCGGACTGGGTATCGCATTGCTCACTGTGAGTTATCATGCCGTCAGGGCTGCCAATATAAATCCATCGGATACATTGAAATACGAATAAATTATTTGCAGTATTCCTTCAGCAGGGTTTCTGCGATCTGAATATTGTATTCCTGCGCTTTTCGCCAGTCGGAACAGGCACCCTCAAGGTCGTTCGTATCGAACCGAACGGTACCCCGGTTCATATAGGCTTCGGAATAGTCGGGATTAATTTCGAGTGTTTTGTTATAATCCCTTATGGACTTTTCAGAATCACCCAAAATATAATAGGAATAGGCGCGCTCAAAATAAGCCTCTGCATAGTTTGCCCGTAGAGCGATGGCCTTATTAAAATCTTCAATCGCTTCGGAATCACGCTGCAGCATGGAACGGCAAACCCCTCTGTGATAATAGTATTCCGGGTTTGAGCCGTTCAGGGCGATGGCTTCAGAATACCGCACAATGGCTACTTCATATTCTTCCTGAAGATAAAGTTCGTACCCTTCATCAAATTTGGCTTCAGCACTTTGTGAAAAACCCGAAAAAGGGACCAGCAATAAAATGGTAATACACAATTGTTTCATCTTTTCAATAATAAGGATAAACTGATAAAACATCCTCATGGGTAACAATGGTTACCTCATTTAGATTTTTAATTCGCCAATATTGACTTACTGACATCAAGATAAAGCAAGATGATTGATGACGAAGCCGTCCTGGTTCGGGGCGGCTTTTTTTAGATTTTTTTATGTTCACATGTGATTCATTGCATTTTCCATGCCGAAACAGGGCAGCGCATAAAATAAGGCTGGTGCCATTAGCTAATCGACATAAAAAAATCCCGGCACAGTTATAATTACCATACCGGGATTCCAATTCAGACGTTGTATTTTCAATGAACCGCCATTGCCGTGATGTTTTCCGAAGAAACCGGCGTGTATTCGGCAAACCTGGTTTTGAAGCTTGATCTGCCCTGTGTAATTGATCTTAAGGCAGTAGTATATTTATCGAGCTCTGCCACCGGTGTTTTTGCCTTGATCACCTGGTAATTACCCTTCATATCCACGCCTGTAATGATTGATCTCCTGGTCTGAAGATCTGTCATGACATCCCCCATCAATTCCTCGGGCACATAAACCTCAAGTTCATTGATCGGTTCCATTACTACAGGTTTCGCTTTCATGAATGCCTCTTTAAAGGCATAGGTTCCGGCTATCTTAAATGCGATATCATTTGAATCCACCGGGTGCATTTTCCCATCATATACCATAACGCAAACGTCTCTCACATATGAGCCTGTAACCGGTCCGTTTGCGAGCACTTCCATGATTCCTTTTAAGATGGACGGATGGAACCTGTTATCGATGGCACCACCGACTATGCAATTATAGTAGACCAATTTTCCGCCCCAGTCCAGGTCGATTACTTGCTTGTCCCGAATATTAAAGCCCTGCGGATCATCCATACCTTCTGTGTAGGGCATGATCTTCATGTGCACTTCTGCGAACTGACCGGCACCACCTGATTGTTTTTTATGCCTGTAAACACTCTCTGCAGGGATAGTAATGGATTCACGGTACGAAACACGAGGGGTCTCGAAATCAATATTGAGTTCATACATATTTTCAAGGATCCACTTGATGACGCTCAGGTGCAATTCACCCTGGCATCCGACCAGCATTTGTCTCAGCTCATTTGAATATTGAACTTTGATGGTTGGATCTTCAGCCACCAGGCGATGAAGAACTTCATTCATCTTTTCCTCATCCGAACGATTGGCAGCAGTTATAGCCACTGTAAGCCTGGGATCCGGAAATTCCATGGGTGCCACAGGGGCCGCGAGGTTATCACTGCCCAGCGTATCATTGGTGGCAGTATTCTTTAATTTCAACGTCGCGCCGATATCCCCTGTACCCAGGGTATCAACCTGGTTACGGGTATGACCGTCGATGATAAATAACTGGTTGATCCTTTCTGTTTGTCCATTTTGCTGATTTACAAGTTCCATGCCTTCCTTCAGGGTGCCGCTCACAACTTTGAAGAAACTCAGCTGACCGAGGTTAGGCTCTATTCGCGTTTTGAAAACAAACAATTCTGTTGGTGCGTCCTCTTTGAGTGGAATTTCATTTCCCGAAGCATCATGCTCTGGCATAGCATCAATTGCCGATGGCGCTACATTATCGATGAATCCCATCAGTCTGCCGGATCCCATATCATTCCTTGCGGAAATACAGAATACCGGAAAAACGTCATGATTCAGCATTCCAAGCCGTAATCCCTTCCGCATCTCATCTTCACTCAGGGTACCCTTTTCAAAATACAGCTCCATCAGACCCTCATCATTCTCAGCGGCTTTCTCTACAAGCTCATTATGCATTCTTTCAGCTTTTTCACGGAAAGGCTCCGGGATTTCCAGCTTTTCCGGTTTACCCCCTGATTCACCAAATTTGTAATAGCGCATTTTCAACAGGTCGATAATGCCGTTGAAGCCTGGACCTTCATTCACCGGGAATTGCATGGGTGTAACGGCAGAACCAAAATGCTCCTTCAAAGACTCCAGTGATGATTCAAAATTACTCTTCGGATGATCCAGCTGATTGATTACAAAAATCGTTGGCTTTTGCAACTCATCCACATGATTCCATATCAATTCTGTTCCAACTTCCACCCCGTACTGGGCATTGATCAGGTAGACGCACGTGTCAGCGACCCGCACCGAGGATATCACCTCTCCAACAAAATCATCAAGACCGGGTGTGTCCAAAATATTGATCTTGTAATTTCTCCATTCGGTATGTAAAAGAGTAGTATAGACGGAACCTTCTCTTTCATGCTCGAGGGCATGGTAGTCCGACACTGTGTTGTGGTTTTCAATCGTTCCCCGCCTGTTGATAAGTCCGGCTTCAAACAACATGGTTTCTGCCAGTGTTGTTTTACCGGACTTTTGACTTCCCAACAGCACAATGTTTTTGATGTGTTTATTATCAAATACTTTCATAGCTATAAAATTTTAGGGTGGTAAATTGTCTGATATGTGAGTGAAAATCAGGCATATGATCTGCACGATTTTGGGTCGTACTATAATATACTAAAACTATCGATTGTCTGTATCGCAAACGATGGCATAAATCAGGAAAAAGAATGATTGAAATTGTGATTCTCGGAAAAATTCAAGAATCGGAATGGTAAAGATTATTTTCTGTTCACCTGGAAGGTGTAGGACGTACTTCCAAATTCTCCATTATAGCCCATGCCCTGAACAACAATTCTGAATGTACCTGCATTATCCGGCAGGTTGAATTGAAGTTCTGCCGGTGATGCACCATCCACCATAACCTGTGGATTCCAGTAAACCTGGTTTCGCAAATCGGGTGCTTTTACTGAACCCGATTCTGAAGGGAGATAAAACTGCTTTTTTTCCTGCAGACCGAGGTAATTACTTCGTAAAGCTGATGCGGGCAGTTCATAGCCGGCGAGGTCTGATTTATAACTGTAGAAGGCAATAATTCCATTGGCAACCTGCGGACCATAACCATACTTTCGCCTCACCACATCAATCTTCTGTATTTTCAACGGATCAATATCCATGATAATGTCGGCATCAAAAACAGGTACCCCATCCAATAAAATCAGCGGGTCATTCAATACATTGTTATCACCGCTTTCATCATACACGCGAAGAATAAACTTATCCCCGCGCTTCCGCACATAAACTCCATACACATATTCCCGCATGACTTCTTCCATGACCGGGAACCGGGTATAATTATCCAGGTCATAGGAAGCATCGGGAACGCCATAGAATGCCTGCCCTTCACCTGCGTCATTTGCATTTTCGCCCATAAAGTAATTTCGCACCTGCATATGTATATTTTGGGCTTCAAGAAAGTCCCGAAGATTCTTCGAAACTGAAAATTTCGGAAGTGTCAGGGTCGATTTCCGTTCGTCAAAATACGACCCCAGTTCAAGCTTCCCGCTGGAAGACCCCTGCAGTATTACTTCCTTCTCCCCGGATATTTCCGGCACCTCCATGAAAAACCGGCCATCCGGACCCGTATCTGCAATAAATAACTTGTCATCGGAGCCAGGCATACTGGCAAAAATCCGTTCTCCCTTCATCCCGGATGATGAATTGCCGGTGATCAACGGATTCCTGAATTCGGGCAGGAACCCGGCAGATTCATTGTTCTGAATCTTGTTCCAGTCGTACCTTCTCCACCCGTGAGTGAGGAGAATATTATCAATCGTTTCCAGATCAGCAGGGTCACCTACCGAAACATAGCCTTTTGGCAAATCAATCCCACCCGGGAGTTCCGAAATAAGCCAGAAGTATGTATCAATATCGGCACCCAATGCAGATAGGTTTTCATCCCATGCATATACCGAAACAGAAACATCTGCAGGGATCTCCGCCGAAACCAGCGAGATCGTTGCATCCTCCCCGGTATTGTAGCTGTTTTTAGAAGTGGTCAGACTCAATTTCAGGGCCGAAGATGGCGTATTGAAAAGAAGCCGTTCATTTTGTGGCATTCCGGCACTGTTAAAAAAAGTTAACTGGTTAACCCCGGGCTTTAGATCAGATTTCTTAACCTTGAAAACATAGGTACCATTCACAGGCTGTGAGGTGGTCACAGAAATAAAGTCTCCACTTGCAAGTATCGCCAGGTAGCCTGTTCCGTTTTCCGATATATCTTTAGTTCGAACCTCCACATTATAATCACCCGAAACCGCTTTCACCTCCATTACAGATCCGGCGCTTTCGATCGGGCCTAAAGTAACATCGATCGTATCCTGAACTGTTGCAAATCGATATGGCGTATTGCCGGATGGTTCGAGTCTTATCCTGGCAATTCCAAATTCGTCTGTACGAATGGGCACAATCTCTTCATTTGCAGCATTGATCAGCATCCCTGCAACCGAAACCGGTTTACCCATTTTGTTTCGTATTTTCACGCCGGAATTCACGGGAACACCATCTACAAAATTTCCGCCTTCCGGAAAAAAACTGATTTGCAAAGCGGCACTATCCGGAATCGCCTTTAATCCCAACCGCTTGAAGGTATTGATCACCTGCAGTGGAGCATGAAAAAACCGGGCTTCATCATAATTCCGCATCCACTGTGTATAAGCTCTTACTACATAATAACCGGAATTGATCGTCGCGGGAAGCTGGAGATAACCCTGCCCGCCGGCTGAGTCCATCTCAATACGAACTTGCTCGATGGCAGTTCCGTCATTATCAAGAAGCTCAACATAGGCCACCTTGCTTAAAAGGTAGGGCTCGTGATTATTGGCGGCAACATGAAAAATTCTGAAGTAGACATCTTCCCCTGCCAGCGCCATCGGCCTGGAAAGGTGGAGAAAAAGCTTTTCTTCGGGATTTCGGTCAAAATATTTTTCAGCCTGATCCTGAATAATTGCCGGCTGCGCCAGGAGTTTTGATCCCAGGAAAAGCAGTAGCATCAGTATATATAAGCCCTTTCTTCCCATATTATTCCCAGAAATCAGGTTGTTCATTTGTTCCATATAAGGTGCAATCCACACATTGCCTCTGCACCATCACATACCCTACAGGGAAAACATATGACGAGATCAAATATCCGCGTGTAAGCCATAAGGGTACCTGACCTGTCGGCACTAGCGTATCCACCCCGCTCGTGAGACATCCTTCGTATAAATCAGGTATTGAAATATTTCCGGGTAAATCGTCCTTGTCGATAAAAATGCGCTGAGAGGCCACCGTTGCAATATCAAAATACCCCAGCACGGGTTCATTGGGATCATTGGCATTCTGTAAATTCCCCCGTAACGGGAACGGCTGGGTATCGAACAGCGAACCTGTAGATTCATTGGTTTCCTTCAGGCTTTTCCAGAATCTGTATCCTTCTGAATCCATCGCATATTGCTTGACACGGATGCTGTAGCGCTGGTTAAGTTCAACCCCGCTGAAAGAAAGGTACCGGATGGGCTGCTCCCGTATATCGGTAATGGCGCGCCCCTCGGTAGTTACGATATTGATGCCGGATGAATTACGGGTTATCCAGCATCGACTGATATTATCCTGTCGCTGTTCAATGGACCCTGTCTGCTCATTGTAAATATAAGACGCAGGGTATGGCGGGACACTCTCGTAGGTTTCCTCCCAGTCATAGCGCAGATAGGTATCTTCATTCTCAAGCCCGTTGGTATTGGCGTAGACCACAAAGCCCTCCTGGATATTGCCGTTTTCTCCACCCACAAAATTTTCCAAATCGTAATAAACTTCCGATAACGGCGGTGTTAGTTTCATCTGCACCGGTTCTGAAATGATCCTTCGCCCGTCAGGAAGCAGCACTTCAAGTTCATAGGTATTTCCCGGTTCCGGGTTAAAGACATTCGGATCTGAGTAATATGCCCCGGCTTCTCCGGGGGCAAATGTAAATTGGGAACCTGATTCATCTATTATTTTTACCTGGGCACCTGAAACCGGCAAAAACCGAACAGTATCAATCGGCGAGCTGAGCGACAGATAGACCACCTGTGGTTCAGGGTCATCATTGATGAAGGCCTCCACTACCAGAAGCTCTTCGTAACCTGCAACGGGCGGTTCAAATGGATCCACACATCCGATACATGCCATAATTATTCCCAGGACGATATAGAATTTAGCTTGTTTCACCTGAAATTAAAGTTATAGGTTATGGTAGGTATCGCAGAACCGAAGACCGAAAGCTTGTACCCGTTCACTTCTCCCTGTTCAGCAACAAAAAATACTGAATAGGCATTTTTCCTTCCCAACAGGTTGTACACCGCGAAAGACCAGGAACTGTGTGCGGGCTTATCTACCTTGTGATTGCCCTCCAGCTGTAACGATAAATCAAGCCGCAAATAATCCGGGATTCGGAATTCGTTCCGTCGGGAATAGTAAACCCTTTCAGATCCGTTAAAATAATACTTGGCGACGGGGTAAGTCACCGGCCTTCCCGTGGAATAAACAAAGCTGCCGGAGACATTTACACGCCGTGAGAATTTGAAATTAGCAATTACATTGAGACTGTGCGGCTTGTCAAAATTTGAAGGGAAATATTTCCCGTTATTAATACGTTCCTCGCTTGTCTGGCCGTCAACCTGATTCAGTGACCGGGAATAGGTATAGCTGATCCAGCCATCCAGCTTTCCAACCTTTTTCTTGAGAAGAAATTCAATGCCATAGGACTTATTTCTGCCGTTAAGCAGGTCCTGTTCGATAACCGGATTCAGCAACAGCTTGGCTCCACCCCTGTATTCAAGAACATCCTGAATCGTCTTGTAATATACCTCGACACTTCCTTCTACACTGTTATTCCGGAAATTTCTGTAGTATCCCAACGCAAACTGATCCCCAACCTGAGGTTTCACATGGGGGTCGCTTAATTTCCATGTGTCCGTTGGTGTAATGGCTGTGGTATTTGACAAGGTTTGAATATACTGTCGCGACCTGTTGAAACTGATCTTGATGGAAGACATCGGATTGAGGGTATACCTGGCAGATAGCCGGTACTCAGGGCCATTGTAACGTGTAATCACATCGTTCTTTCCAAATTCTGTTGTATCCGTGAGTGTCGACGAGGACTTGGGAAATCCTTCCCTGTAGGAATAAACTGTTTTCGGACCCAGGTATTTGTAAAAAGAATAGCGAAGACCGAGATAAAGTGAAAGTCGGTCCGTCAGGTCAAAATTATCACCCACATAGACGGCACTTTCAAGTGCCGCTTCATCTTCAAGTGTTATCGGCACAATATCCGACTCCGGGGTAAGGGGAAGTTGTTCCCCGGGCAGAATGTCATAGCGCAGTACGCTTACACCAAAGTCGACCTTATGTTTTTCACTCGGAAAATAACTGAAATCCAGCTTGCCATTCATTGAGGTCAGCTGGTAGTTCAGGTTAAAGCTCTGCAGGGAATCACCTTCATAGTCGAGCTCATACTGGTAATCGCTGTAGGCACCTGTCACGACAGCAAACAGCTTCGGACTGAAGATGTGCTTCCATTTGGCGGATGTATTAAAATTCTGGTACTGAATAACCGAATCGGAATAGAGCTGGAATTTATCCCTGGAGAAATAGCCCGACAGGTAGAGGGCATCTTTATCGCTGAATTCGGTGGAGATCTTTGCGCTGAGGTCATAGAATGAAGCATTGCTGTTCTTGACATCATTTTCAGGTATTTGCTTCAACAGCCAGTCTGAGTAAGTACTCCGCCCACCGATCACAAATGACATTTTATCCTTGATAATCGGACCTTCGAATGCGACACGCGCAGTAACCGGACTAATCCCGCCCTGAACCCCGAATTTCCGTTTGTTTCCATCCTTGGAATTGATGTCGAGCACGGAAGAAATCCGTCCACCATATTCTGCCGGAATCCCGCTTTTCAGGAGCGTAGCGTTCTTTATGACATCCGGGTTAAACACAGAGAAAAAGCCGAAGAAATGTGACGGATTGTAAATGACCGCATCATTAATTAAGATGAGGTTCTGATCTGTAGCGCCACCCCGTACGTTGAATCCTGAGGACCCTTCACCTACGGTTTGCACCCCGGGTAAGGTAAGTGCTACTTTAATGATGTCTGCTTCACCCAGGACGGTGGGAACCTGCTTTACCTTGGTAATGTCAAGCCTTTCCATTCCCATCTGAAGCCCGGTGACGTTCGCTGTTTTTTCTGCCTGAACGACCACCTCCTTCAGGGCAATCACATCGTCCTTCATCTCGATGTCAAGGGTACCTTCAGAATACAGAATTACTTCACGTTTCGTTTCTTTCAGTCCGACGCTTCTCACACGAACCGTATGGCGACCCTGTGGCAGTGTAAGTGTATAATATCCGTATATATCAGTTGCCGCTGCTGCATTCGGATTTTCCACATACACCATGGCTCCCACAACCCCTTCGCCGGAGTCGGCCTTTCGAACATATCCATTGATATTTACTTTTACACCATCCCGAAGTGCAGTTCGTTCACCAATGGCAATGAGTTGATTCTCAAGCTGATTCTGTTCTTCCGGATCTTCCTCGTCAGCAAAATCATTAAATGTTAATGCAACAGGGTCCAATTCCAGGGGGGCATCGCTATCCACATCAAAAAATCCTTCCGGAAGAGAGATTTTAAGAGTATTCTCCGGAGTGATAACCACCATATCACCCGGAAGGACCGCGTATTGATATCCTGATCCTGATAATAACTGACTAAGAATTTCATCGACGGTGCCGGTTGCCGTCAGGTTGAATTTCAGCGTATCAAGTTCCGCCGAGCGATAGTAAATTTTTAAATCTGAAGAGCCCTCCAAATCAGAAATGATTTGATTAAGGGTGGATTGCTGACGATCTATTGAAATCGTCTGCGCGGATGATGCAAAGACCAGCAGCAAAAATAAGCAGGTTAATATGTTACTTCGCATCATCATGGATTCTGTAATTCATCCAGGTATGGGCCCAGGACATAGAAATACCTGTCAGGATCACTTTTAAAATCAATATTTCTCTCCCTTATAAATTTTTTAAGATCCCGCTTCTCATTTTTAAATAGTTGATAAAGCGATGAGCGTGAT
Organism: Cyclobacteriaceae bacterium; assembly: GCA_050289805.1. GTDB lineage: Bacteria > Bacteroidota > Bacteroidia > Cytophagales > Cyclobacteriaceae > JAUILA01. The sequence goes on along the minus strand of JBNKGL010000001.1, from coordinate 134,308 downwards.
CGGAGGGTATGGTACTGACCATCTTTCCGGATGAAATACTGATCTGTGCTTTTATATTGGGAAAGGTAATTTCCTTCCTGATAGGCAACTGTTGTTTTTCTTCTTCTTGCTAAAATTTTTGTTTGTCCGTCATAGAGAACATCATAAAACCCTTTCTCCGGCAAGCCTTTGGGCGGGTCTTTAATCTGAACAAAATCATGACCGAGTAATGTGAAATAATTGATCCTGTCCTTCCGGGGAACAATGGCGAAAAATGAATCATCCCGCGGATATACAAGGATCAAATTATCCTGGACGACATTATAGCCTATGATCAGACTGTCATAATTATTGCCCATGTATTGCACACTCCCATACTGAAAATTTTTATTCAGAAAATACGGGTGACCTGCGATTGTGGGATCGCCACCCTTATATTCAGGACCGTTATAAATTGCGGCTCCTTCATTTACCAAAGATGAATATTGTTCGAATAATTGACCATCAGCTGCCGCAAAAGTCTGATTAGCCGGAATAAGATTCTGACCCAGGGTCACGGTTGAAAGGAAAATTATACAGAGGAACGAAACGAGCTTGACTGCGGACATGAAATTAAAATCAACTTTCAAGATAAGAAGAATGCCAATGAATGAATATTTGAATACGAATATTTATGTGGCAGGAAAAAATTCCTGTTAAACGGAAGAAAAAAATATCTCAGCAACTCCCGGATGTATATTCCATATCGATGTAAATCAAGCGGTTAACTTGTGAGGATGAAATATTTTTAATAATATCTGCTTTATAATATTTAATTCGCAATAATGGAAAAATATAAGAATCTGTATTTATGGATGATCATCCCCATGATCTTCATGCAATTGGGAATTTTCATGGACTACTGGGGAGATTTCACCACTAACGCGTGGTCTGTACACATTCATTACTGGACAGGAACAATCTGGTATATTTTTCTGATTATTCAGCCCTATTATGCTACCCACGGTCAGCTGCCTCGGCACAGGACCCTGGGAATTATCGGGATGTTCATGGCTGGCGCAGTTTGTTTTACGGCATTTAGCATGATGTACAGGGATATTAATACGGCACATCTCGCAGTTGAAAGAGCTGAAGATTTTGGTCCTTTCAAACCGTCCTTTTTTTACGGAGTTGCAGCAATAGAGATTATCATGATTATTGCTTTCGGTTACGCGGTAATCAAGAGCATATTACTTCGGAAAACCCTGGAAGAGCATTCCTGGTGGCTGATTACGACCGTATTTATCATAATGATGCCAGCGTTGGGAAGGGGAATTCAAAATGTTTATATCCTCATTAACCTGGATGACTGGCCTGACATTGACATTTTTATGCCGCTTTATATAGCACAGGCGATCATCATCCTGTTAATACTTGTATCCGCACGTTTCTATGGGAAATTACGACATCCGGCTACCTATCTGGCTGTGGGAGTAAACATTATCGCTTGTTTCCTTGGCCCGATCGGAAGATCCGAAACCGTTCAATGGATGCTGGAAACGTTTATTAAAGGATAGGGAAGCAGTTTATTTTGCAGTAATGGATACCCTAATTCTCGTATGGTATCCATACTTTCATTTTACCTATTCCCCGATTCGACCAGGCATAATAGGGTATTGCCCTGAAGGATTGCTGATCCTGAACTACGACCAACTGGTTAACCCCGCCGAGCAATTCGTCTGCTGCCATTACGGTGAATTGCTCATTTCCGTTTAGGGTGATCTGTTCAATCTCACCCGGGTTATCAATTTCTTCAAATGCATAGACCAGCGGTCCGTATTCCAGGGAAACTTTACCGCGATCTTCCTCTACTTCCTCCCTTGCGTGGACAGTACGAACGGTCATGGGAAAATCAAGAATCACCGATTTTTCAGTATTGGCGTCCACGGCGATATGAATATATCCATCGATGATTCCGGGTGTCATCGATTGCCCGTCCACAATCAAACTAATACCATCGGTTAATTCACGTGTATAATGATAAAGTCCGCCCGGCAATACAACATTCCTTGCCCATGAAGGAACCCGGAACTTAATAACGGTCGGCTCAGAACTCTTTGAGACCAGGGAGAATTCAACCCTGCCCTGTTTGGGGTATTTGGTTTGTTGCCGGATCTCCAGGTTGCCTCCCGGAAGCTGAATGCTGGTTTCACTTTCGGCATAAAGATTCACATAAACCGTATCACGCTGTTTTGCATAGATCAGGCCGGGCATGGAGGGTATGAATCGGATCAGGTTTGTCGGACAGCACGAACAATCGAACCACGACTGCCGGGTGCATTCCCCGATGTTAAATTTATAGGTACCGTCAGATTCCAGGGCGTTCGGATAGAAGAATTGTTCCCCGTCAAGCGACAACCCTGATATCAGTCCATTATACATTGTACGCTCAATCACATCAAAATATTTGACATCACCTGTTTGCATGAACAACCGGTGATTCCAGTATACACTTCCAATAGCGGCACAGGTCTCACTATAGGCGGTGAGGTTGGGAAGCTCATAGTTATCACCAAAGGATTCTCCTTCGTGACGTGCCCCTATTCCTCCTGTGATGTAGATCTTTTTGCCGACCATATTATCCCAAAGGGCGTCTACCGCCTTTTGATAATCCTCATCTTTATTAATGGTGGCAATATCCGTCATCCCGGAATACATGTACACAGCGCGTACTGCATGCCCCACAACTTCACGTTGTTGTGTTACAGGGAGGTGGTCCTGCGAATAGGGACCGAATAATTTCCTGTTCATCGTAGAATCTCCCCTGCCGTCGAGAAAATATCGTGCAAGCTCCAGGTATTCATCCTTTCCGGTGATCCTGAATAATTTGATTAGTCCCGTTTCGATAATCTGGTGCCCCGGAACGGTTTCAATTTTACCCGGACCGAAGGTCTGCACCATCAGGTCGGCATTTTTAGTAGCTATATCGAGAAAGTTGGTTTTCCCGGTTGCGAGATAATGTACGGCAGCTGCTTCATAGAGGTGACCCGCATTATAAAGTTCATGACTGGATTCCAGGGATTCCCAACGTTTCCCTTCATTTACCGCAACCCAGGGTGCTGGTGGTTTCGCGGGATTAATCGTTCTCCAGGTAGTGAGGTATCCATCCTCTTCCTGCCCGCGGGCAATAATGCCGATCAGTGAATCCAGCAGTATTTCCATAGCGGGATTCGGGGCGCTGATCAGGGAATTCGACATTCCCTCGATGGTCTTGTAAACATCGGTATCATCAAAGGGCATATAACCGCGCGTTTCCCCTTCCATAACCCCACCGGCAATCAGGAAATTGTCAAACCGGCCCTCTTCACTGCATTTCTCAAGTGCAAAGTCAATGGTCTTTTCCTGAACACGTTTAATAATGGGCAGCCAGAATTGATCATTGATCTTGACCTCGCGGATATTAACCGGCTCAATGGGATAATCATTGTATTTGCTATCGGATGGATTGGTTTCTGCATCTTCGGCGGGTTTGGAACATGCCAGCAGAAGTACAGGAAGCACAAGCAGGATCAGGATTTTTCTCTTCAGCATTTCTATCGGATTTATGCCGTATAGGGGGTAACGATGACATATTAATATTATCCAAAATAAACTTAATACGGATATTCCCTGAGCGATTTTTAAGTGACGGATTGAAAATATTCAGTTCACCCTCCGACGGAAACATACTTTATTACGGTCATTTCTTCTTATTCTAAAATGCCGTAACTTATGACTCTCCAACGATTACCGGTTATGAAACAGATCATATTTTACCTGCTATGCGGAATGCTGCCGTTTACGTCAATTGTTGTTTCAGGTCAGGCGAAGAACGCTCCCTTTGATATGACCCGAGCGGAAAAAGAAATTGAACAGCGTCTCCGGGATTATGAAGATGCCTTAAGCAATGGTGATGCCATCAGGCTCGGCGAAATGTATACTATAGATGCTGAAGTTCTGCATGACGGCAAAGCCAACACGGTCGGACGGGAGAACATTGTAAAGGTTTTTGTGTCGATGATCAAAGGGGGCACTACCGTTTCCAGTTTCACAACGACCGGACTATGGGGCAATGAGGAATTGCTGGTCGAGCAGGGATACGGATACTTTGCTCCCGCTGACGGATCATGGAAATCCAGCGGTGATTATCTGCTGGTATGGAAAAAAGTGGATGGGGAATGGAAGATATTCAGGGATACATGGTTTAGTAAGGAGGAGTAAAAGGCATTTCTGCAATTGACCGCAAAGTCAGACTAAATCGTTTTTATATGTCCCTCATCATAACTGCTATTATTCATAATGGCAAGCATTACAACTTGTATACATAGCATCCACGGATGCAACATGATCAGGTCTTTTTTAAAATTCTCAATGGATTGAGAATCAACGATGATAGTGCGCTGATGCCAAAAACTGCGAATTCATTTAGTTCTTCGCTCATCGTCATTTTTAAAAGATTAATGCCAAGTACGTAATAAGCAATGGCAACAATGAATCCGAATAATGCCGCACCTGCCAGCTTCGTCGATACATTATGAAAATTTGATGAATAAAAGATTTTAATTAATGAACCTGTGATGCCACCTAAAACTGCTGCCAAAATAAAAATCCAGGGGAATACCTGCCTAATCGTTATCTCTGATGGTACGCTTATAGAATCATCGGCTGGATTAACAGACAATTTTATATCATCCGTCCCGGATGAACGGAGGAAAATTGGACTTGTTTCTTCATTACTCAATATAATCTCTTCACTTTCCAATTGACCTGATGAGGATTTTGTGCTTACTACAATTTTTTCATCGGATACTTTATTGGATCCATGAAGAGATACATGAACAACTTTTTCTCCAATACCCATCCCCTGAAGGCTTGCTGGTGCATCCACTTTAACATAAGGATTTATCAACAGGTGAAATCTAATTCCTTCTGGATTGTCTTCCGTGATGATTTTAAAATCTATTGAATCTGAAGCGTTTTCTGCAGTTACCTCAATCGTCCTGAGCGGCAGATTTAAATTTTCAAACTTGAGTTGAAGCACTTTATCAAACTCAGATTCCGGATCCCCTCTGAAGTTCATATCATCTCCGACTATGGCAATATTTTGCTGTCGTCTGAGTTTATTCTCCGATGTTTGTGTTTGAGACAATAACATCATCGTAAATGACCCTTCCATGGTTTTACGATTATAGTTCATCTTCATCATATTCCTTGATGTTATAACCGGCTGAACTTTAATCCTTCGACCGGAAGTTGTCACAACTTCAAACTTTCCCGGAACTACTAAAGTGTTATTCTTATCATATTTCTCACCGAGTATTTGCTTCAGCCTGGTTTGCTGAGGTTTGGTTGGTTTTAGCAATACTGATGTATCCTGCACAAAAAATTCATTAGCATAAATAGCATTCATACCTTCTGCCGGGATTATTGCGTCATTGATTTGAATCATTGAATCATTCTGACCATGGACGTTATTGCCAAGGATGAGATAAAGAATGGGAAGAATAAGATATTTCATACCTTTTCAAGGTTGGATATTTAACAGATTATGAATTTCCGATCGGTTATTCGCGTAAATATCTTTAGCCATTACCACAAGAGAATTTAATAATTCCCTGTCCTTCACATCCAGTCCAAGTACTTTATCACGAATGTTCAGCGGCGCATCCGGATCATCAAATTTCGCTTGTATTCTCATGTACTGTGATGATTTCAAAAGTTGACTAATATAATATTCAGCCGCCTGAACATTGGTTTCTGTAAGAAGGTCGGGCAAATATTGTATCCACTGTAAATTCCCCCAATCACCCTTTCTTTTTCTCTTGATTTCGCTGACCGGGATATAATTCTTGTTTGATGTTCCACAACCTAATGAAAGCAGGGCTAAATCAAATAATTCATGGCCCATGCCCTTTTTAGCACCATCCGGATGTCTATATTCTCCCGTTTCTGAGGATTGACCATTAATAGCAAATGCCAGTGCTGCCATGGAAGGATTATTGAGAGACACGCCTCCGTCTATATGATTGTTATATATTGGAAAGTATGTAGGCCCGGCTGATGTCATCAGACAGATGTCAACCAGTGTATATTTCGAATCCCTTAAAAAAGATGAATGAAATACTTTAGGTCTGAAATTGATTGGCTTTCCATTATCCAGGGGATTCAAATCAAAAGAGCAAACCATCAGGTCCTGATCATCACTAAGTCCTTTTCTGATTTCACCTAAAGTTGTTGTTCCAAAAATAGACTTTAATAACTTTTTGAACCTTCCATGCGAATAATCAGCTCCAATATTCTTTCCGAATCCGTCCCGGATATCGTCGAATCCGCTGTCATGAAATATTTCATTTGCATGTTGAATATATAGGTCTAACATTTCATCCGTTGGAATTCCATAGCTATACCCGCATGCCAAAATTCCTCCAGTAGAAGTTCCAGCCAGAAGTTTAAATAAGTCTTTAGGATGAATACCGGTTTCTTTGAAGAGTTCATCCAGAATTGTTGCAGGTATTACACCACGCGTTCCACCGCCGTCAATAGATAAAATAGGTACCATCTCCTTTATTTTTTCATCATTCAAGATCACAGTTTTATAAATATCATGCATCGCATTATCTAGGTATTCTTCGCGCTGTTCGAATTACTGTTTTATGGTGATTCGGTGCATTCATATGATTAATACCTTGCATGACATATCAAGTATCAAATCGGATACTCCTATTTCTAACTCAAAATTGTATTGTCATGCCAGATGAAAAAAAAGATGTCTTCGTCATATATGAAGAGCTTAAAAAAAGGATGCTAGGTGTAAGTGATCGGGATCCGAAAGGAATGGACGGTTTTTTAGTATCATTTACTCCAACCGGTCAAATCATTAATCCCGACGATTTTAAAAATCCATGGAAACCAAACATGACGGTACCTACCCAGGTGACGCCGCCGGAGGATCCAGACAGCTTACCTGACACCTCAGATATTGCAAAGAGGTATGAAGCACTTGCCAATACATGCACACTGGTTGACAATAAAATTAGATTAAACGAGGTATATCAGGCGATCGAAAACAGTTCTACTATCAGCCAATCATGGGAATTAATAGTTAAGGGAGCCAATGTAATGCCTCCAGATCCGGCGCAGGAAGCATTCAAGAAAGCACAATACGAAAAATTTTATCCACGCTTGAGGAAAACGAAGGAAGACGAGGACGGAGAGGAATATGAAGTGGATACCAGAAAATTCAAGCAATACAAGGAGTTTGAGGAAAAGTATCTGGATGCACTGGTGGATTACGCCACCGATTATCAAATCGCTATGAGTAACCGGCAAACAGCCCAGTTATGGGGAATAACAGGAAAGAAATCCTTGCGAAAAGTAGAAAGAGCCTGGGATGACTGGGTGTCTTTAGGAGATAAAGCATTTATAGAAGAAGCGATCGATAACCTGGCAGCAATGGGAACAGATGCTTCGGCTCATATGATTGCGACTGCAAAGAAAAAATTGGAGGCTTATAGCATTGCAACACAAGGTGTAATACCTGTAACAAGTAAGTATGTGGAGATTTTTCCTAGCAACTGGTGTGAAGAAGATTCCGAAGGCTGGACCGAATACGGATATGAGTGGACTAAGAAAACGATCACAACGGAAGTTTCAACCAGTAGTTTTGCTGCAAGCGGTGGCTTTTCATTAGGGTTTTGGAGCGCAAAAGCCAATGCCTCCAGCGATAAGCGTGAAGAAGAAAGAGACCGGACCGTAGACTCTCTAAAAATCACATTGAAATATGGAACAGCCATTGTAAATCGTCCATGGCTGGATACAATTCTCTTTGATCTCAATAACTGGTTTTTAGTTGGCAATACAAAGAAAGGATGTATCTCCACAGGAAAGATGGATCAGGTATTTCCTCAAACCGGTGCAGATACCTGGCTGCCTATAATTCCAAAGAAACTAATTATTGTAAAAGATCTGGAGATCAAATCAAGTCAGTTCAGGGAGCATTATGATGCACTATCAAAGAAAGTAGGCGGTGGTGGCTCTGTTGGCTACGGGCCGTTCAAATTGAAAGGCCAGTATAGTCATAGTAAATCCAGCTCCTCATTTGAGGCGGAAAGTGAAGGTGAATTTGTCCGCATAAAAGGTGCTCAGATTATAGGCTGGATCAGCAACCTGGTGCAATTCAGTCCAAAAATTGATCCGCCTAAATAGGCCAACTCAAGTTATCCTTCCATAAAAATGACTAACCATGTCTTTATCTCTCAGCGCAATTTATAAGCCATTAAATGATTTTCTCATTGAGAACTTTAAATCAGGCGAGGATTCGCCCATAAAGTTCAGGTTGCAGAAATATGGAGTGAGTGTTGACAGTAATGACTTTGTGGAAGATAACGATCCACAGGAGGAATTTTCTGATCTCGTTAATAAAGTTCCGGTCCTGGACCCTAATGATATCAATGTTGAATTTCTGATGAATGACATTGATGATACATATCAATTGATTTGGAAAGAAGCCTTGCCGTATACAGATGAGAGTACAGATCCGGCAGAACGTCCGTTGATTGAGCAGGGAGTTGTCAGGCTTAAAGCAGAAGCAGACAGGATTTGGAATAAATACCTGAGAGTACGGGGGAATGGAATTCCGGATGAATATTTGTTAACCGGGGCAACACCTTCAAAATGGTATGATCTGTCGGGAAATCATTGGGAGAGAAAAGAATTCAACATCACACAGAAGGCAGGTGACGATGGAGATGATCAAATTCTCAGAATAAGGTTGACGGACAAAGAGCTACTGAAGGCAATCCCTGCATTCAAAGCAAAGCAGAATGTTGCATCAAAAGAATTAAGTAGGGCTGTTCTCATGAAAACGCTGACTCTTAATTCTGTCAGGGAAACGGAGTCGAAGATTAATGACCATAAAATATTCCTGAAATCCGACCCTAGAATTCTTTCTAAAAATCTGCAACAGCTTAAATCAGTCCAGTTAGCAAAAAATCAGGCTGTTGCATTAAAAAAAGCAAGTCTTCGAAGTAAGATGATCAAGTTCAACACGGTAAAAACGGAATCTGAAGTAAAGAAAGATCAAAATAAATCCCAGGTTGGATTAAACTTCTCGAAGGCCTTCAAACAGCTTAGGTTTAATGATCAGATCTACGTGCGAAACTATATCAAAGAAGTTTCTCCCAAGGATAAAGTTGACACAAATTCCATTTCAATAAAATTCGATTATTGCTATGTAAGAATCGATCGCCCATGGTTCAGTGAAATGCTCTGCATCGCTAATCGTTCCTGGTATATTCCGGGATGGAGAACGGGATCTTTAAACGACAATGTCCAGTTCTGTTACATGCCCATAGGCTTCGTAGCAATAAAGGACTTAGAGATTTCTTCAAACTGGAGTCAAGCCGACAAGGAGAAATTGAAGGACGTCACAAGTTTTGGTCCCTTTGATATCAGCGGCGAAAATATTTTCGAAAAAAACACCTTATCCAAGAAAGGGATACAGATCATTGGATGGATGCTCCAGGAGCTTCCCGCTTTACCTCCGAATGAAAAGACCAACTCATGAAATTGTTGGTACATCAGACCTAAAAGATCATGCGATCTGGATTTTATGTCGATAATCAAATATTAAAAGTCATATTAAAATTCTAAAATCATGAGTACAGTATTTATTGAAGGAACCATCATTGGACATGCCAGTCCGAAATGGAGTAATCCCGGAAGCAAAAAACGCGTTGAGTTAAATAAAAAATTGTCGGCAGAAAGAGCGAATGAAGTTGAAATTTTCGTTCAGGACATTTTTAAAAGGGAGTTGAATAAAATCGGCATTGATGCAGAATTTGCCGTGATGTGCAGCAACGAGGCAAACTTTAATTCAATTGTACTCCCGGCCATGGGGGTAGGAGACAGTGTAACAATCGAAGAGGCAGGTGGAGATAAAAATGCAAATGAGCCGGCAATGAGAAGGGTTGATATTACTTTAAATGTCACACATCAAATGGAAGGTGAGGCAGGGAGCAGCGTATTAATTGAAATACCGGAAGAATGTGAGGAAAATGCAACCGATAAATGGGCAGTACGGATGAGCATGACAGGTGGGGCCGGTCATGCAGGCGTTGGTGGTGCTTTTGCAATTGGACAAATTAAAAACAGATTAACCGGACAAAAGGCATCTGGTGGCTTTGTCGGAGGCGGCATTGGAGTCGGTTTGCAAACACCAGGAGCAGATCCCGGGTGGAGTGATTGGACCAATTTTCGGACGGATCAAAAGATAACGTTTGATCATTTTGATGGAACACTGGCCAGATTGACTACCGCAGGAGCAGGTTTCCTCATTGGTTACAGTTTTGCATATCTATCCTTTCCCATGTATGGGGCAAACTCAATTTCTGTTGGTGGGTTCAATTTGGGTTCTGTAGGTGCAGATGCAAGCAGTAATGTTGGTAAATGGGAATTCAGCAGCACGCCTCCCGGCGCAAATTGTATACCTGCCCATATGATCCCAGGGGAAGAAATGATACCGTATACATACCATGTACAGGAGGAAATAACTCATTCGATATTCTTTGAAACCGGAAGTTCCAGAATTAGCGATACTGAATTATCTATTTTGGATAGTTTAATTAGATCGATAGTTGATGCTGTTTAATGCGGATAGCATACTAACACTACATAGTACTCTTCGAGGTATTAAGTTTAAATACGATCTTTATGAAAACGAAATCAACAATTATTTTAATGACCACCATAATTTTACTCTCTTGTGGTGGGAAAAAGGAAAATCAAAATAGTATTTCAACACCGGAAGTTTCACAACCCGCTGCAGAACAACCGCAAGAAGATGTGGAAACACCACCCGAGAAAGAAATAACCAAATTACCTGATCTGACGATCATTGCAGGTTCAGTAAGTCCGCAAGGCATGGTAGCACCCAAAACGGTTTGTAAATTTACTTTTCACGTCAGAAATGTCGGCAATGGCGACTATGATCATACCATTATGGTTGGAGGTCCGGGGATCGGACAAGGATTTAGTTCATTAAAAGCGGGTGAAACGAAAACGGTAGTTGTTGAGTATACCCCCTATTCTAAGAATGCCACGTATACCTTGAAATTTAAAGTTGATCCGGATAACGTAATTAAAGAATCTAACGAATCAAATAACGAAAGTCAGACATTCACTATTAAAACAACATTTTAGGAATCTGTATGAAAAAGCCCCCTACTCCGCCAAAGGCGGATTCGTAGGGTGAATGTGCAGCCGGAGAGGACGCGACGTCAAGAAAATGCCCGGTGGGCATTTTTAGGAGCGGGCCAGCCCGAAGGGCAAGCCCCGACGGCGAAACAATCAAGTGAAGGGATTGCCTGCGGCGATCCCTTAGGCGCCAGTCCTGCAAATGCAGCTCACTGTGCCATTGGCACAGACGCTAAAAAGAAAAAGCCCGCTCAAGTAAAACTTGGCGGGCTTTCCGTTTTTTAGCGTGCTGCATTTGCAGGCTGCGCTTGATCGTGGAGCCGGAGGGATTCGAACCCTCGTCCAGAGAAGGTAACTATCGTATCTTCTACATGCTTAGTCGTTCTCAGATTGTCGGGAAGAGCCTGGCAAACGACAGCCGAACCCAACCTTAGTTGCGATGAGTTTCACACCGGCATCACAACCCTGCCAGCGCTAGTTCAGTCTGTTCGACACCCCAATTCTAACCGGACCAAACAACGGTTAGCGGGATGTGGCCCGGTGCTGCTCTGAGCAGTTCACCGATTAAGCCCAGGTCTCAACATCTGAGTCGAGATTAGGCGGCCATGGCGTAATTAGATTCGCCAATTGTGTTGTGGAACTATTGATCAAGGCTCTCATCCCATGAGCCTGCATGCTTACACACGTAATCACTCTACCTGTCAAAACCGGTCGGCCCCATATGGGTTTACCGTTTCTCAAGTGAATCAACAAAGGTAACGCAAATTTGATTCCAAAACAGGAATGCTGACAGATTTGCCGGTTTTCTGTAAAATGATTTCTTGTTAATTTCGCGGGCATGCCGGACAAATCAAAATATCAGTACATCCTTATCCTGCTTTTTATCTTCCTGGCCGGTTCGACCAGTGCTCAAATACTCCAGGTGAATAAAAACAACCTCAACGCAGATTCTTCAAAGTTCTGGCTGGGTGCCTTTACCTTCAATTTCGACCTCAATAACAGAAGTGTATCATCAGACAATGAAAACGCGTTCATCGGACTGACAGCAACTGCCGACCTGGTATACGTCGCCGATAAAAATGCCTATATACTGATCAACAAAATCAACTACTTCACATCCTCCGATGAGAATGGAGCCTTTATTTCTACGGGCTATGCCCATTTCCGAATTAACTGGCTTCGTAAAAAACGGCTGTCCTATGAAAACTACGCCCAGACACAGTACGACAGGGGCCGTAATATGCCGCAGCGAATCCTCATCGGGGGTGGAATACGCTACAGGCTCGTCGATGATGAAAAGAAAAAGCTTATCGTTGGTACCGGCGCAATGTTCGAAAGGGAACGGTGGAAGGAGCCTGAAAATGAAACCAACATCATTGAAAAGAATCTCTGGAAAAATTCTTCCTATATCAACGGATATATTTTCATCACAGATGACTTAAAACTTGATGTCATTACCTACTACCAGGGCGGTTATGATGCAGCGGCCAACAAGTTCAGAAACAGAATCAACGGAGATATTATACTATCCTTCAGTATCAATAAAAGACTTGCCTTCAACGCTGAATTCGCCGGCCAGTTTGAGGACAGCCCTATTATTCCCATCAACAAATTCATTTACTCCATCAAGAACGGAATCCGGTGGCGATTCTAATTTTTTAATCAATTTAAACAGTGATGCCTGTGTTAAATAGCGCAGGTTCTTTATCTTCGAACAATGGAAAAATTTGTCGTATCGGCGAGGAAATACAGACCCCAGGGTTTCGACGAAGTGGTGGGACAATCCCATATCACGACGACGCTGAAAAACGCCATCGACAATAATCAACTGGCCCAGGCACTGCTCTTCTGCGGTCCGCGCGGGGTAGGTAAAACCACCTGCGCGCGTATCATGGCACGGATGATCAATGACTTTGACGAGGGCGCAGAGAGCAATTCACTTAATATTTTCGAGCTCGACGCCGCATCCAACAACTCCGTGGATGACATACGACAATTAATCGATCAGGTCCGTTATCCACCCCAGTTCGGTAAATACAAGGTGTACATCATCGATGAGGTTCACATGCTCTCTACGGCTGCCTTTAATGCCTTCCTTAAAACACTGGAGGAGCCTCCATCGTATGCCATTTTCATCCTGGCCACAACAGAAAAACATAAAGTGATCCCAACCATCCTGTCGCGCTGTCAGATCTATGACTTCAACAGGATTCAGGTATCCGATATTGCGAATCACCTGGCAGTGATCGCGGAAAAAGAGGGGATTCATGCAGAACAGGAAGCACTGCACCTGATTGCACGCAAAGCCGATGGAGCACTTCGTGATGCACTGTCAATATTCGATCTCATGGTCACCTTTAGTTCCGGCGGGAATGTGACGTATCAAACTGTAATCTCCAACCTTCATGTACTCGACTATGAGTATTATTTCCGGGTGGTAGACGCGCTGAATGCCATGAACCATACTGAATGCCTGCTCATCCTGGATGAAATTATTCAAAAGGGATTTGATGGCCATAATTTCATTGTAGGTCTGGCCGAGCATCTCAGAAATCTGCTAGTCTGTAAAGATCAGCGCACAGCGGCATTGATGGATGTTCCGGATTCGGTACGCCAAAAATTCCTGGAGCAATCCGCTCAAACCTCTAATTCCTTTATTCTTACTGCGCTGAATATTGCCAATCAGTGTGATATTCAATATAAAAGCAGTAAAAACCAGCGGCTGCATGTTGAGTTATGCCTCATCAAGATGGCACATATCAATCATGCGGTTGACCTGGTTTCAGAAGTAAAAAAAAAAGCCTGAGCAAATCGCCTGAGCCCGAAACTTCTGAACCGGCTGAAACCCCCGCACCTGAAAAAGAAATCAGCCAGGCCAATGCCACGCCCCCTCCTGCTGAAAAAATTATCGAAGAGAAAAAAGAAACTCCCAATATCCGGCCGGTAACGCCTGTCCAGGAAATACGCAGTACAGAACGGCCGCGCAAAATTGCGAGAATCCCGAGGCTTGACGAATTAGCCGAAGCCGGCAGGAAGAAGGAAGAAAAGAAATCAGAAGAGGAATCCCAGGAGCTATATGGTGAAGACCCGTTCACGGCAGATCAGCTGCGCGAATCCTGGAATGCATTCGCCGATCTGAAAAAGAAAGACGGCAGGGATGTTGAATATGCGATACTTACCCAGGATTTCTACCTGAAAGAAAAACATACAATCGTTTTACAGCTCACCAATACGGTAAAGATCAATATCCTGGACCGCTTCAGATCCGACCTGATCACCTACCTCAAACAGAAGCTGAACAACCGGCATATTCAGATCGAAACAGAATTGCTCGAGGAAGAAAAAGCTTATCGCCCCTATACCAACAAGGAAAAGTTCGAATACCTGGCAACAAAAAAGCCCATCCTGAAAGACCTTCAGGAACGACTGGGTCTGGACCCGGATTTATAACAAAAGAGAGATTAAATTAATAAACTGGCTCAGATAGAAGTGACCTTTACTTCTTCAAGAGATGCTTCTGTAAGCGGTTTGGTTATGAATTTAATGACGTGGTCATTGTTCACGATTTTGTCAATATCCCTCTTATTATCTGAGCTGGAGAGAATAATAACTTTGCATTTATCTTTTACATTGCTGTTAAACTTCTCGAACTCATAAAGAAACACGAATCCATCTACAATCGGCATGTTAATATCCAGGAAGATCAGGTGTGGTAACAATTCCGGTTCATTCTGATGTGCCTCAAGGTAATCGAGGGCACTTTTACCAGAATTCTTAACCTCGACTTTGTGTGCGAATTTGGTAATTTCGATAATACGCTTACTGATGAAATTATCAGTTTCATTATCGTCTACCAGCATTACAAGGTCAATGGTTTTATGATCTGCCAAGGCTCACTCCAATTTAAAAAATTCTACTTCCTTTATGGGTCGACAAAAATAAACTTTTTAAAGATTATCAATCAGTTAATTATAAAAAGTTAGCTCAACCGCCTTCACCTGGAAAGCACTACAAGTTGGTGAATTTTGTCGTGTAATTAAAAAAACAGAAGGCGGCCCGCAGGGGGTTGCGGGTAAGATTAAAGAAACAAATGCACCTGTATATTGGTCTAACGGACCTTCAGTCGCTCCCCGGGTTTCAGATTATCATCGGTTTTCCCGTTTAATTCTTTTAATTCCTTGACGCTGAGGTTATAACGGCGTGAAATACCATAAAATGTATCCCCTTGTTGCACCGTGTAATAAATTTCAGCATTCTCTGTCTTTTTTTCTTCCGGTTTCTCCTCAGTATGATACAGTTTGAGCTTCTGATCAATGCTGATGGGATCTGTAATCTCCAGCCCATTCCATGCAAGAAGGTCATCAATTTTTACCGAATAATTGCGCGAAATTGAATACAAAGTCTCTCCGGGTTTCACGACATGAATTTTTTCCTTAAGTCCGGCGGCCGGGGTCGTCATAACTTTGGCTGTTACGGGTTCGTCGGCCTTCGCACTCTCAGGCCAGACCGGAACATCCTCCTCTGTGTCCGTAGTGAGTATTTCAACCGAGCCTCCTTCATCATCGGCGAATACTACCTCTTCCACGGTCTCCCGCGCTCGTGTCGCATCCTTCTTAACGATCACGGGAACTTTGGGAATCTCCGGATGGACAAACTCCACCGGCACCTGCGATGGTCTGATAGACCTTAGCCAGATGATTCTTCCTTCTTTCAGGGGAGCATCCTTTCGCATCCTGTTTCTTGTCAGGAGTTGTTTCTTCCGTATACCGTATTTCTGGGAAATGGACCACATTGTTTCACCCTCAACGACCACATGATGCACTGCAAGCTGCTTTGATTTCTTCTTTTGAAGATAATAGATCTGTCCCTCTTCAATACGGTCTTCAATGTCCATATCATTGTACTTCAGAAATCGCTGGAGACTGAGATCTCCCTTTGAGGCAATACTAACAGCTCTGTCACCCGACCTGGCCATCACAGCATCACGACCGTTAACGGTAGTGATCCTTCCCGATTTAGCCTCATTTATATTTTTGAAATTTGGAAATTCGCCGGCTTTGGTAAATTCATAATCTACGGAATATGCCCGTTTTGGCACTCCATTAAGTGTGCGGTTCGAAGTCATTGCCGGCTGCCCATGATCCATTGGCAACCGAACAGCGGAAGTAACCGGTAACACCACAGCATAACTTCTGTCTGCCGGTATTTTACCTTTTCTCAACCACTTATTATAATTTTCAAGTTCGGCAGTACTTACGCCTGTTTCCCTGGAAATGTCATTCCAGGACTTGTTGCTTCCATTCCAGTATTCCGCCAATGAAATATCCGCAGGTCCGTTTAATGCATTCTCATAGGCGACTTTATAGGCGAGGAATTTTTTAACGTACCAGTATGTCTTACGGTCGATGGTCATTGACTTATGCCCCTTGTACTTTTCACCGCCTGCTTTGATGGCGCCACCGGGACCCATCTGGTATGCCTGGAGGGAAACCAGCCAATTATCGAAATAACGCTCATTATTTTTCTTGAGGTAGCGTGCAGCTCCCCTGGAAGATGAAACAATATTCATGCGTTCATCAACCTGACGGTCTACACGAAGACCCATCTCACGGGCCGTAAAATCCTTAAACTGCCAAAATCCTACGGCATCAGAGGATGATACCGCATCTGCAATGAGTGCACTTTCCTGGAGAACAAGGTACTTAAAGTCGATTGGCAGATTCTCTTCAGCAAAAATTCGCTCAATGATCGGGAAGTAAGTCCGCGCCCGCTGCACATGAATATTAAAATACCGGGGGTTCTTGGTAAGCGCGTCAACATCTGATTGTATTTCACGCCGGGCGTCATCTTTAATACGCAGGCTGATGCCGGCAAATTCCATTCTGGTTGGTACCTGGGGAGCCTGGCTCCGGGCGCTGGTCACTGTTATCAGGACAACGCAAAAAATTCGAAGGAACGCATTCATTTTTTTCTCATTACCATTAATCCGTCCCGGAGTGGCAGTAAAATATTTTCAACCCGGGAGTCACTCATAATTTTTTCATTGAACCGGCGCATGGCTTCCGTTTTCTTGTCTTTCACATCTTCAACGATTTTTCCGCTCCACAAGACATTATCAGCAATTATATAGCCATCCGTATTCATATTATCGATCACAAGATCAAAATATTGTGAATAACCCAGTTTATCTGCGTCAATAAATACCAAATCCCATTTTTCGTTTAACCCTGGGATGATCGTATGGGCATCGCCAATCAAAAATGTAACATGGTCGGTAATCCCTGCCATTTCAAAATGCTTTCGCACACGGGATTCCAATTCCTCATTCACGTCTATGGTGTACAACTTTCCGTCTTCCGCAAGTCCCTCTGCCATGCATACGGCAGAATACCCTGTGTATGTTCCAATCTCCAGGATTCTTTTTGGTTTGATCATTCGAGAAAACATCGCCAGCAACCTGCCCTGCAGGTGGCCACTCAACATTCTCGGGCTGAGAACCTTTAGATGTGTTTCCCGTGAAATGAATTTCAACACATCACTCTCATCGGAGGTGTGGGATTCTGCATAATCCTGCAGCTTTTCGGGCAAAAATTCCATAGTCTGTTATTCCGGCAAAAAAATCAGCTCGCTCAACTGAGCGGGCGCAAAAATCTCATTTGCAATATCCATCAGATCCCCGGCGGTAATGCTGCGGATCTCTTCAAAAATCTCTTCCAGTGAATCAACACGATTCAAATCCAGAATACTTTTAGCCATCATCAGCATCAGGCTGGCATTGTTTTCTTCTGCCATTGCCAATTGTCCTTTCAGCTGCTGTTTGGCGCTTTGAAGCTGAACACGGCCTAAAGGCACTTCTCTCAGCTTCTTCATTTCTTTCTGAACCAGCTTTACAGATCTGTTCAATTGACTTGGATCTGTAGCAAAAAATATTCCGAACAATCCTGTATCCGTGTAACCATGATAGCTCGCGTCAACAGCATATACAAAACCGTATTTCTCACGCAATGCCAGGTTCAGACGGGAATTCATTCCCGGTCCTCCTAAGATATTGATTAACGTAAAGAACTTCAACCGTTTGGAATGATTTAGTGAATACGCAGGCCCGCCAATCGCACAATGGGATTGCATCAGCGAGCGATGAATTCGCCTGGTATCCGGATTATACTCTCCAACCGGTTTTCTGCTCATTGGGGCATTGAAAACTGGCAGGTCCTGAAGGTATTTTTCCGCAATTGCTACAGCCTTTTTGAATGGAATATTTCCAACGATCGACAAAACGATTCTTTCGCTATTCAGATGATCATGAACAAAGCGCAGAAAGTCCTTCCTGCTAAAGCCAGATACGGTCTCCTGGGTCCCTAAAATATTGAAGCCTAACGGGTGATCCGGATAGATCACGCCATCAAATTCATCCTGGATGGCATCCTCGGGGGAATCATAATACATGGCCATCTCTTCAAGGATCACCTTGCGCTCCTTATCAATTTGCTTCTCAGGAAAGATGCTGTTAAAGGTTATGTCGGTCAACAACTCAACCGCTTTCTGAAAATGCACATCGAGCACGCTGGTATAAAAGGCAATTTTCTCCTTGGTGGTATAGGCATTTAATTCACCTCCCACCGATTCCATTCGGTTCAGGATGTGAAAAGCTTTCCGCTTTTTAGTCCCTTTAAACGCCATATGCTCCCAAAAATGGGCGATGCCCTGCTCATCGGCAGACTCATCGCGGCTGCCGATATCCAGCATAAACCCGCAATGCACAATTTTAGTATTGGTTACATGCTTATGCAGGATACGTATGTTATTCCGAAGTGTATGGATCGTGTATTCCATGGCGTGCAAAGATATACTATTAATTCGCGATCCGCTCCAATACGAGCTGAATCAATTCTTCCACAACAGCATGGGCATTTTCAGCAAACTCTCCTGTAGTCCGGTTGGCAATAATGGCATTCATGCTTAACATTCTGTGTCCCATCAGCGCACCCATGGCATACATGGCAGAGGTCTCCATTTCGATATTTGAAAATTCAAATGAATCGTACTTAAAGGAGGTTAATCTGTCCAGGTAATCTTTCTGAGCCGGACCAAACCGGAGGTGGCGGCCCTGCGGCGCATAGAACCCCGGGCAGGTAAGTGTATTTCCATGGATCAGACCCTTCCCGATTACCGACAATAACTGCGGATCAGCTTTGGCTGTATAGGGAAGCCATTGAAGACCGAGGTGATCTCTGAATGCAATACTCATTTTCACCTGGTCTGCCTCCATCGAATAATCATAGAAATGCATCAGGTTATCCAGACCGGTACCTGTCGCACTCGCCAGCATAGAACCCACAGGGATTCGTGAAGATATACTCCCGGAGGTTCCTATTCGGATGATATTGAGGGAGGTTGTATTTTTCAGAACTTCACGCCGTGTTAAATCAATATTTACCAGTGCATCGAGCTCATTCATCACAATCTCTATATTATCGGTGCCCATGCCCGTACTTAATACAAGTATATCCGTCTGACCGATCCTGCCCCGGTGCGAAATAATTTCCCGGCTTTGTTTTTTGAAATATGTTTGATCAAAATGACGACTTACGAGTGCAACGCGATCCGGATCACCCACTGTTATGATATTGGTGCAAACATCCTCCGGCCGAAGATTTAAATGATAGATCGCACCATCCGGCCGAAGTATTAATTCCGTTTCCTTTATTGCCATTAACGATTAATTTCTGCAGCTGGATTTCCAAATACAGTTTTTCCGGGTTCTACCGATGAGATCACAACAGACCCGGCGCCAACCCTCGCTCCTTTCCCTATTGTGACGCCGGACACGACGGTAACACCACTTCCAATGAACGCCTCATCCGCAATTTTTACACCCTCATTGATAACGGTTCCTGCACCCACCTGTACAAAATTGCCAAGCTCAACACCATGATCCAGCGTAACGCTGCTGTTGATAATACAATGATTCCCAATTTTTGAATTTACACCGATATGAACATTCATATTAATGAAGGTCCCATGGGAAAGATGAACCGAAGGATCTATAAATGCCGTTTTATGAATCGCGTTCACAGGCATCACCTTCCTTTTTTCGGTAAGCATATTCACCAGGAATTTCCTCACCTTATTATCATCCGATGCCACGAAAGCCTCACTCTTCTTCCCGATCAGTTTTAAAAATCCGTCATCTGTAGTTTTCCCGAGAACCACTACATTGTCAATTTCCGATCCAATCAGCTTTTCCTCATCGTCCAGAAAACCGTACGTGACTATATCATTACTGTCAAAAATTGATTTGGCTGCTCTTGCCAGGGAATTTGCACCTAAAATTATTACCGGTTTATCCATGCTGCAAAGGTAAGACGATTCAGGGTATTATCGAAGCATACAGGAAAGACACTGCGCAATTCAATCCCTGGAGAAAAGTGATAAAAATTTCATGCCCATGCGGGTATTTGCAGCGACCACCACGAACACCGGAAGTAGTATGATCCTGTAGCGAACGAGTGTTCCAAAATTCGGTGAAGAAAGACCCAGAAAACCTGCAATGATAATGATAAACAGTATGGACGAAATTGTTGCATTCAGCCGGGTTACAGTCCAGGTCCCGCTTTGGCGAAGGGACAGGACAAAAAAGACAAACAGGAGAAGAAAAATAAGGTTTTCGAAACCGGCGACAAATCCGGGAAGATGGTGGACTTCCCAGATATACGGACGAAATAATGTACCCCACACTGCTTTATGGAAACTGATGAACACGCAGGACCATTCCGGACAGTAATCTGCAAGAATCATTGAACTCCCCGGATCCGAACGTTCAGTAATAACCATGTAATTCTGGTAAAGCACTTCAGGAAAATAATTCCAATCGAAATTAATATTCAGAAATCCGGATATCAGAAAAATTAAACCGCCGGACCCGGCCACCACAAGGAATTGCCAGTACCACCGCAGTCCCCTCTGACTCATTTTTTGTAATAAATAAAATACTGTAACTGCAAACACCAGCGGTACAGCATAGTAATATTTGATCATCCACAGAAATATCAGCAGAACAAGAACAACGAGCCCATTGACCCAGGTTTTCCTTCCTCCCGGTAGAAGTATTGCCAGAAGAAGACCGAAAAGACCCATAGCTACACTTTCTTTCGTAAGTCCTGAGGACCAGAAAACAACCGACGGAATATACAGGCCCGCAACCAGTGATAATTGCCGCATTCCGGGATAATTCTGCGCGAATGTGACACTTACACGAAACATTCCGAACCAGCAGAAGAGTGAAAGGTACGCCCCGGATATCCAGTAATTTCCGAAAGTCAATAGATTAAGCACCGATACAATCTTGACCATGAAAAACAGCCTTGAAGCAGGCAGTAAAACATCTGGCTCCGGCGGAGGTATGATTCCGAATATCATTTTTAAATAGGAACCAAAATCAAATCGGCCGATTTCTGCGAGCTGCTCACCAAGTCGGTGGAACAGGAAGGTATCCCCTGATTCATAATATTTTGAATATAACAATCCGATTAAAACCCCACATGAAATTTTGAGCACCAATGAGATCCAGCCATGAATCCTGATGGTACGATCAGGCATAGCGGATATCGTTCTCCAGGCAAGAAAGAGAATGACAAGGCCATGAAAGACGGTTAATAAAAGTATCATATTCGCTTCAGCAGATTTATTCCAACCGGACAGCCAAGACACTTGCGCTTGCTGCAAAGACTTTGGAACAAAGCAAGATATGACTGGCTGTCCAGTGCCGTTCTCATTTTAATGCCGGCCTGGTCCCATAACCTTGTAATCCGGTTGTTTTCTGCCGGAAAATTATAAAGCCTTGTAAAAAGATCCCCGATCCGAAACTGATCCCCCCGGCTGTGTGCATATGCCCATCGCAAAGGCAAGATGGTATTCATCATTAATTCATCGCGGGATTGCCTCCCCATTCCTCCTGCAGTCTTTTTTCGTTTCTTTCCGAAATCATAATGTTCATTCCAGTAGGAAGACGGGTTCGTATTTTCTTCGGTTAGGTAGCCATCCTCTTCCATCAGCACATGCAATAAATTATGGGAATGAGTAATGAAAGCAGCCAGCTGTGCTATTCGAACGGTAGGAAAATTTGAGGGTCTCAATCGTAAAAATTTCCACTCAAAATCCTGAAGTGCCGGCCGCAGGTCATACTTATGACACATAAACCTGAACTCGGATTGAAGCTGCAGATAATAGGAATCCGTAATATTTTTCCGTTCCAAAAAACCTCCCATCCCAAAAAGCAGTGCTTCTACACGGATAGTACTGTCCCGTTGCCGAAGGAGCAGCTTGAGATCCATCGAACATGCCAGTATTTCAAAAGATTCGTTATTCACCCCAAAACCAAAATGCCTTGTGAGCCACTGAAACGCGGTCTTCTCCCAATCCCTGTTATTTTGCCGCCAAATTCCTAACACTGTCTCAGCCCTGGAATTCTGCCGATTGCGCAACTGAGCATCAAGCGCGGCATAAACGCTATTGGGCTTGGCATCTTTGATCTGTGGCATACAAGGAATAAGTGGCAGACCACCCATGAGCTGATCATACTTTTCCAGAATCCGCGTTGGTGTTCTTTCCATTAGACAAATGCAGGGTATCACCGAGCCATCGTTGCGCATGACATCCGCTCCCGGCTTCCAGCTAACATGCAGGATCACATTATTATACAAGGGATCAGACTGATGACCGTGCTGGTCCCACAATACC
This sequence comes from Cyclobacteriaceae bacterium, assembly GCA_050289805.1. Lineage (GTDB taxonomy): Bacteria > Bacteroidota > Bacteroidia > Cytophagales > Cyclobacteriaceae > JAUILA01. The sequence goes on along the minus strand of JBNKGL010000001.1, from coordinate 111,379 downwards.
GGGTCGACATGCAGCTCAACACTTCCAAGCCACTGGATGCCGCTAATCAGAATTTCCGCATTAAGAAAATCCGGACCCCTGTTGGTATTGTGTTCCCCCGGATTGATTACCTGGACAGGATCACCGTTTGATGTCTCTAATTTAAAACTATCAAAATACTGATGTTGCCATATAAAATGCAGCAACCGTTCCTGCATCAGGGCAAATATTTATCCATTAAGACGGACATTTCCTGCTGCAGCTCGGCGGCTTTTTGTCCGGCAACAGCAGCAAAATTTGCGGAGTCATCAGCATAGATTATCGCACGGGAAGAATTCACAATCAGTCCGACATCCTGGTTAAACCCATGTTGGCAAACCGATTCCAGATCCCCTCCCTGTGCACCAATACCGGGTACAAGGAAGAAATGTCTGGGAGCCTGCTCACGAATGATCTGCATCTTATGGGATTGGGTGGCACCGATCACAAACATGATCCTGTCATCCTTTGCCCATCTGCGTGAGGTACTGATAATATGTTCGTACAGCAGCTCCCCGTCCATACTGCAGGTAAGTGTTTGAAAATCCTGGGAACCCTGGTTGGAGGTGAGTACAAGCAGAATTACCCATTTTCCTGGAAATTCAAGAAAAGGCGTAACACTATCCTCACCCATGTAGGGTGCTACGGTGATGGAGTCAAAATTATAATGTTCAAAAAACGCCCTGGCATACAATTTTGATGTATTTCCTATATCTCCGCGCTTGGCATCCGCAATGGTAAAGAGATGATCCGGAATATATTCGACTGTTTTCTGTAAGCTTTCGAGTCCACGCGGACCCATCGCCTCATAGAAAGCCAGGTTAGGCTTGTATGCGACACAATATTTTTCGGTGGCGTCAATGATCCTGCGATTAAATTCAAACACGGGATCCTTTTCCCTTTGGAGATGTGCGGGTATTTTCTGTATATCGGTATCCAGTCCTACACACAGAAACGATTCCTTCTCCCTGATCTGACCTACTAATTCCTCTCTGTTCATGATAAATTGCTGGTATGTTGAGTAAAGATAAAACCTCTCACGGCAACAAAAAACCCCGAACTAAAAGTACGGGGTTAAATTATCGAATAATTTCAAATCGTTATCGAAGATCAATTATTTCAACACCGGGATATTCAGATTCATCAAATTCAAAATATGAATCACCGGGGTTTATTCCTGAATTGAAATTATTGATCGTGTACTGATACTGGTTTCCTGATTTATCGAACATAGTCCATTTGGAAAGACTGCTGTCACTCTGACTGATATACAGTTTAATTTTAAAATACTGCGCATCCTTGTCATTGGGCACAAGGTCAATGACAGCGTGTTTGCTGCCTCTAACAGTCTCATCCCCGATATAGACATATTTATACCCGCTTTTATAGGCGTCGTAGATTTTGGAAGGGGATATTTCATCCTCATCCGGATCATAATTATCGATGTTTACCTCATTTACGTCTGGCAGGTAAGTCCAAAAGGTCGTGCCATCATTTATCACCACCTGTTCGTCAAGTTCAAGACGGTATTTCTCGCCTTTCACTGTGATTTTACCATTGAACTCCTCGTCGATCCCGTCGGTTTCATTCACCAGTGAATAGGAAATATCGGCGCTGTATGCCGGGATTTTCTTGTACTTCGCACTCATCGCATCTAATATTTTCAATGCATTTTCGTCATATTGTGCGAATGACATCGTGTAAACACACAAAAGACTAATAAGAGCAGCTAAATTTTTCATTCTGTTTTTTTCTGTAAAAATTCTAAATCTAAAATATTTCAATTCAGTTCATTCAATAATTGTTCCAAAGCGTATTCATCGGAAATTAAAACATCTCTTGCCTTGCTTCCTTCGAACGGCCCTACGATTCCCGCAGCCTCCAGCTGGTCGATAAGTCTTCCCGCCCTGTTATACCCAAGCTTCAGTTTCCGCTGAATCAGGGAAGTACTACCCTGCTGATGCAGTACAATAAGTCTTGCCGCATCTTCAAACAACGCATCACGGTCGCTCAGATCCACTTCTCCGGGAACCGATGAGTCATCATCCCCTTCAAACTCAGGAAGCATGTATGCAGTTTCATATCCGCGCTGGTCTCCAATATAATCACAAATCCGCTCCACTTCGGGCGTATCAACAAACGCACATTGCAGACGAATAAGATCAGAGCCCTGCGAAAGGAGCATATCACCCATTCCAATCAGCTGATCTGCACCGCCGGTATCAAGAATCGTACGTGAATCAATTTTCGACGTAACCCTGAATGATAACCTGGCGGGGAAGTTAGCCTTGATCACACCGGTAATCACATTTACCGATGGTCTCTGCGTAGCTACCACAAGATGTATACCAATTGCACGGGCAAGCTGTGCAAGTCTGGCAATGGGGGTCTCCACCTCTTTACCAGCCGTCATCATCAAATCAGCCAATTCATCTATAATCAGCACAATATACGGTAAAAACCGATGCCCTTTCTCAGGATTCAGCCGGCGGTTGATAAATTTCGTGTTGTACTCTTTCAGGTTTCTGGCCCCGCCCTCCTTCAGAAGGTCATAACGCGCGTCCATTTCAATACAAAGTGAATTGAGGGTGTGTACCACCTTTTTTGTATCTGTAATGATCGCCTCTTCCGAATTTGGAAGCTTGGCAAGAAAATGCCGCTCAATCTTATTAAAAAGGGAAAGCTCGACTTTCTTCGGATCGACAAGTACGAATTTCAGCTGCGAAGGATGCTTTTTATACAGCAGGGAAGTTAACAGCACATTCAGCCCGACTGATTTTCCCTGTCCTGTTGCTCCCGCCATGAGCAAATGGGGCATTTTTGCGAGATCAATGATATGCACCTCATTGGAAATGGTTTTTCCAAGCGCGACTGGCAGCTCCATATCGCTGTGCATGAATTTATTGGTAGAAAGCACCGAATTGATCCCAACCATTTCCCGGTTTTTATTCGGAACCTCAATACCGATGGTTCCTTTCCCGGGTATTGGGGCTATGATCCTGATCCCTAGTGCGGCTAGGCTCAGGGCAATATCATCCTCAAGGTTTTTGATTTTTGATATTTTGATGCCTGCTTCCGGAACAATCTCATATAGGGTAACAGTAGGCCCGATCGTCGCCTTGATGCTCGAAATTCCGATCTTAAAATTAACCAGGGTTTCGATGATCTTATCTTTATTCTGTTCCAGTTCCTCCTTAGTAACCTGGATCTTTCCGGAGTCATACTGATTCAGCAGATCAAGCGTAGGGTATTTATAGGAAGACAGGTCGAGCGTCGGGTCGTAATTCTCCTGCTTATCAGCCTTCTCCTCCTCTTTTGTACTTTCCTCAATACTGAATTCAGGTTCAGGTTCCTCCTTTTTTTGAACAGGTGCTGCACGCTCAGGACGTTCCTGTCGTACAGGTTCCTTTTCTTCAGGAATGTCTACATCCAGTTCAAGTTCGGGTTGTGGCTTCACCGGTTTTGTTGCCGTTGCCGGGGTTGCCTTCTTGGTAGTCAGTTCGACTTCGGGTGCTGTCGTATGTCGTTCCGGCCAGTTATCCTCCTCTTCCACATAGCCGGTTGCTGATTCATCTCCTGATTCATCATCGTCATCAGAACCGGACGAAAATCTCGCAAAACTCCAGGGCGTTTTAATTCCCTGAACCTGGGTGACATTAAAAAAGTAAATGATAAAAACAAAGAGGGCGAAAAGCAGCAATAGCAATGTTCCCCAACCCATCAGATTTTGCAGGAATACGGCGAGTTCAAATCCCATCTCACCACTCAGATAGCTCATTTGTGAAACTCCTTCAGAATTATTCACAAGGTACCCAAGCAACACGCTTACCCATACCATAAAGAAAACGCAAAAGGTGAAGCTGGCATTCAGGGGTAATATGGATCGCTTGAAAACGATCCTGTGTCCCAAAAGGTACAGAAAGGGAGGTATCAGCAGCGAAGATATTCCAAAGCCATTGAAAATAAAGAAATGACTTATGACCGCCCCGGTGAGTCCCAGCCAGTTTTCCGCCTCATTGCCTGAAATACTCATGCCATTGAGTACAACACTCTGATCCGCTTTTCCGGTAAATAAATAGGAGATGAATGCTGTAAAAAGGAATATGGCACTCACGATCAGGAAAAACCCGATAGTGAGTTGAAACCGCCGATCTTTCCAGAATGCCAGGTTGAGTTTTTTCTTAGCCTTCTTTTCAGTGGGTTTTGCCTTTACCGTATTCTTTTTGTAGGTGTTTTTGGCCATTATTCAAAAATACAAAGCTACTAGTTATTAAAAAATTCGGATGTTCCGGCCTGTCTGCGCAGGAATTTCTTGATCCTCCTGACAAACCCGGGACCTTCATAAATGAATCCCGTATAAATCTGTACAAGCGAGGCTCCTGCATTCAGTTTTTGCTGAGCATCCTGGGGTGACATTATTCCACCCACACCGATAATCGGGAAATCGGGTCCCAGTTTATCTCGTAAAAATCGGATCACCTCGTTTGAACGATCAAACACAGGCATTCCACTTAATCCGCCAGCTCCAATTTCGTTAATTCTTTCCACATCTGTCTGCAAACCTTCCCTCGAAATTGTAGTATTTGTTGCAATTAAGCCATCCAGATTCGTCATTTTAACAATTTCAACGATATCGTGCAATTGTTGCCGGGATAAATCCGGAGCAATTTTAAGAAGAACCGGCTTTCGCGCCGGTTTTGTATTGTTCAATTCCTGAATCCTGGTGAGCAGATCCGTCAGCGGAGCCTTGTCCTGCAGCTCACGAAGGTTGGGCGTATTGGGAGAACTTACATTGACCACAAAATAGTCTACTACAGGAAACAGCTCTTCAAAACAAATCAGATAATCCTCTGCCGCCCTGTCGTTTGGCGTCACCTTGTTCTTGCCGATATTTCCGCCAATGATCACCTTTGAAGATCGCTTACGAAGATTTTCCACAGCCTCCTTCACTCCCCTGTTATTAAAGCCCATCCTGTTAATGACTGCCTTATCTGCCGGTAATCGGAATAACCGGGGTCTGTCATTTCCGGGTTGCGGCAAGGGAGTTACCGTCCCAATCTCGATAAAGCCAAAACCGAAGTCTGAAAGTTCATCAACAATGAGTGCGTCCTTATCAAAACCGGCTGCCAGGCCTACAGGATTTTTAAATTTGATTCCGAAATATTCACGTTCAAGCGCCGGATCCTCATTCCGGTAGATTGATCGAATAATGGAGCGGAGAAATGGTAACTTTCCACCCACTGCCAACAGTCGAAAAGTAAAATGATGAATGGACTCCGGGTCAAAAAGAAATAAAAGAGGCCTTATAAAAATTTTGTACACCTATCTCAACACGATTCGTTCGTGCAAAGATAAGGGTTTCAATGAGCAGCGGTAAAATTAATGTAAAAACTTATCGTCAATTCGAAAATTTTCAACTTCTCGGGTGAAACTCCTGCATCACCTGCCGTAAATAATCCCGGTCCATGTGGGTATAAATCTCAGTTGTGGTAATCGATTCGTGGCCCAGCAGCTCCTGAACCACGCGGAGATCAGCACCCCCTTCCAGGAGGTGGGTGGCAAATGAGTGCCTAAAGGTATGCGGACTGATATTTTTATGGATGCCTGCCTTTATTGCGAGTTGCTTAACAATTGTAAAGATCATCACTCGGCTCAGGTGTTTGCCCCGCCGGTTGAGAAATACATAATTTTCATGCCCGCGGGCAATTTTAATATGATTTCGAACTTCCTTCAGGTAAATGTTTAAATATTTCAAGGCATCAGAACCAACAGGAACCAGCCGTTCCTTATCCCCTTTCCCCACCACACGCAGAAAGCCTACATCCGCATAGATATTGCTTAATTTCAATTCAACAAGTTCCGTCACACGCAGACCCGAACCATAGAGTACTTCCAGGATTGCCCGGTTTCGCTGCCCTTCCGGTGTTGAATGATCTATTGCTTCGAGGAGTGTGAGTATTTCATGATATTCCAGGGTATCCGGCAGTTTGCGCCCGAGCCTGGGAGATTCCAGCAGTTGGGTAGGATCTTTATCCACTACTTTCTCATATATAAGAAAGTGATAGAACGCCTTGATCCCGGATATGATCCTGGCCTGTGAATGAGGTGACATTCCGAGGTGGTTCAGCTCCTCGACAAAAGAACGCAGGTCATCATAGGTTATATCTGCAGGTTTATCCTTCTTTAGTTCATTTTCAGCGAATTGATGAAGAAGACCTACATCATGCAGATAGGCATCAATGGAATGGGCCGACAGCGATCTTTCGAGTTTCAGGTAGCGCTCAAAATCCTTCCGCAGAAAATTCCAATTCATACACTAAAAGTAGACATTTTCATTCAATTCAACGATGGGTTGTAAATACGATTTAAAAACCTTTAAATTCATAGTATGAAGATCGTTATTATCAATGGACCCAACCTGAATTTACTGGGTAAGCGCGAGCCGTCGGTTTATGGCAATGAAAGCTTTGAAACATTTTTCACGCGGTTGAAGGAGTCTTTTCCTGCCCATCAGCTTGAGTATTTCCAATCGAACATCGAAGGGGAGATTGTAAATAAAATTCAGGAAACGGGGTTTTCCTATGACGGCATCATACTGAATGCTGCCGCCTATACCCATACATCTGTCGCCATTTCAGATGCGATTGCTGCTATTCAGACTCCTGTCATTGAAGTGCACATCAGCAACATCTATGCACGTGAAGAATTCCGGCATAAGAGTATTATCAGTAAAAACTGCAGGGGAATGATCAGCGGTCTGGGATTGGAAGGCTATATGCTGGCACTCTCCTATTTCATTCACCAGGATCAGCAGCATGATTAGCTTTTATCCCGGCCCCTCCCAGGTTGCGCAGGTAACAGGTGAATATATGACCGAAGCCCTGGAATCCGGCATTCTCGCCATGAACCACAGAAGCGTCCCGTTCATGACGTTGCTGGCAAAAACAAAAAAAACGATCAGGAAAAAACTGATGGTCCCGGAAGGATATGAAATTGTGTTTACCTCCTCTGCGACGGAATGCTGGGAAATCATCGCCCAATCGCTTACCGGAGAACTCAGCTATCATATTTTCAATGGAGCTTTTGGTGAAAAGTGGTTCGACTATACCCGCAAGCTGCATTCGAAGGCGGTCGGACTCAAATTTGATCCGGAAGATGAACTTTCTACGGCAAATCTGGATTTTTCGGGTCGCTCATCCGTGATCTGCCTTACACAAAATGAAACTTCCAATGGCACGCGGATCAGTGCCGGAATCCTGGAATCTTTTCGAATCTCTTTTCCCGAACCGCTAATTGCCATTGACGCCACATCTTCCATGGCGGGGGAATTTCTTGATTTTTCACACGCTGATGTCTGGTTTGCCTCAGTACAGAAATGTTTCGGGCTGCCGTCGGGTATGGGCATCATGATCCTGTCACCACGCGCGGTAGAGAGGGCGTATGAAATAGGTGAAAATAATCACTACAACAGCCTCCCGTTCATTCTGGACAATTACCGGAAAAATCAGACTCCCTACACACCGAACATCCTTGGGATATATCTTTTATATCGCACCATGAAAAAACGGCCTTCCATTATAAAAGTGAATGACCTTCTTGTAAAACGTAGTGAGCAGCTGGAAAAAACTGTTTCTAAACAAGAGGAGTTCAACTTCCTTATTCAAAATAAGTCGGTCAGGTCAATCACCGTAGCTGCCCTGGAAGGAATTCCAAATACTATAAAAGCATTAAAAAAAGATGCCATTGAACAAGGAATACTCCTGGGTAACGGCTATGGAGAATGGAAGGAAACCACTTTCAGAATCGCCAATTTCCCTGCTATCAGCCCAAATGAATGGAAAACCCTTCGGAAATTTTTACGTGCATACCGGACGACAGATAATTCATAAACATCATTGGTTTTAACCAGTCGTTTATCAGAAGTTTGCAGAATTAATTCAAACCTATGGTGAACTTCAAGGACATATTTTCTGTGACGCTGATCCTGTTCTCTGTCATCGACATTTTAGGATCCATTCCGGTAATCATTACGCTGCGCAAACGTGAAGGGCATATTCATTCCCTGCGTGCAACAATTATTTCAGGGGTACTGATGATTCTCTTTTTATACCTGGGGCAGTCTATCCTGAAACTTTTCAATCTGGATGTAGGATCTTTTGCCGTGGCCGGGGCCATCATTATGTTTATCCTGGCACTGGAAATGATCCTGGGCGTTACCTTTTTCCAGGAAGATCATGGAAGCACAGGTACCGGTTCCATCGTACCGCTTGCGTTTCCGCTGATTGCAGGGGCCGGCACTCTCACAACGATTTTGTCCATCAGGGCGGTATATGCAACTCCGAATATTCTGATCGGCATATTGCTGAACCTGATCTTTGTTTTCAGCGTACTAAAATCAACGGACTGGCTTGAGCGAAAACTCGGCTCGTCGGGATTCAGTATATTGCGCAGGGTATTCGGCATTATATTGCTGGCTATTGCCGTTAAAATTTTTAAAGAAAATATATTCCTTTCATGATTATCATGTATACAGACGGCGCTGCGAAGGGCAATCCGGGACCAGGAGGTTACGGAACAGTCCTGAAGGCCAAAGTGAATGGAAAAATTCTCCGAAGGGAGCTGTCGGGCGGATTTCGTAAAACCACCAACAACCGTATGGAATTGCTGGCATTGATCAAAGGGCTTGAAGCCCTGAAAAATCCGGATAGCCAGGTAATTGTTTACTCCGATTCAAAATATGTCGTTGAAGCCATCGAGAAAGGCTGGGTATGGAATTGGGAAAAGAAAAATTTTGCCAAGAAGGCCAACGCAGACCTATGGAAACGCCTGATTCCATTGTACAGAAGGCACCGTGTTGAACTGCGATGGGTGAAAGGTCATGCCGGAATCCCCGAAAATGAGCGGTGTGATGAGCTTGCCGTGGCGGCCGCTGAACAACCGGGGTTAGGACCCGATATAGAATACGAAAAATCAATAAGCTGATCAGCTGCCGGTAAAGTTGGGCTTGCGTTTTTCAAGAAACGCGTTTACCCCCTCTTTGTAATCATCTGTATTTCCAGCGATTTCCTGGCAGTATGCTTCATAATCGAGCATATCATCGAGTGAGGAATGTCCTGCTTTATTCAGCATCTTTTTCATTAGCGCAATTGCCTTGGTCGGTGCTTTGGCATAATAATCAGTATAGCCGGCAACTGCTTCATCCAGATCTTTCAATGGTACAACCTTGTTCACAAGGCCGATTTTCAGCGCTTCTTCGGCTTTAACGCGGGACCCCATGGTGGCAAGCTCAAATGCCTTGGCAGAACCAACGAGCCGTGGCAGGAAGTAGGAAGAGCCGGAATCCAGCACCAGGCCGATATTGACAAATACCTCTGTGAGCATCGATTCTTCTGCTGCAACAATCAGATCACAGGCCAGCGCAAGGGAACACCCGGCACCTGCGGCTACCCCGTTTAATCTGCAGATGACGGGTTTATTCAAAGTCCTGAGTGCCCGAATGATGGGATTATAGCGTTTGTGAAGCGAGTCAATAAAGGACCGTTTTATGTCTGGCGAGCCGCTCTTGAGATCCTGTCCTGAACAGAAAGCTTTGCCTTCCCCGGTGAGAACAACCACCCGAACATCATTATCCCTGGAAATATTTTTCAGCACTTCCTGAAGTTCGAATGTAAGTTCGTCATTCAGGGCATTGTAAACTTCCGGTCTGTTCAGGGTAATGGTCCCTACTCCATCCGTAAGGTCATATTTAAGAAAGGTATACATAATGAAAGGGTTACATGGTAAAGTAAAGAATTCCGAAACATACTCCAAAGCCTAAAATGGCACCCGTATGAACTTCAAAAGGCGTATGGGCATTCAAAAACAGGCGTGCAGAGCTCACCAGGCCCGCCAGGATCACAAAAACGACAATGGGATACAGCAGAGGTGAATAAGGCAGGTGCAAATGGATGGCCAGCAGAAACCCAACCACGCCCCAGCTTGCTGCTGCGTGAACACTTATTTTCATAAAAAAGGTGATTACGAAAACAAGGAATATCAGCAGGGTCACGATCGCCAAAATGAGGATCATAACATCACTCAGCACCACCCGCTGCGAAAACAGGTAGACGGTAAGTGCATAGTAGCATCCGATAAAAAAGAATGGCATGAGCCTTTCTCGGCGGTCATCCATTCGGATCGAAGAAATTGCGCCAATCAATTGCAATGCCGCCACGCTTAATATAGGCACAATAAAGGTAAGTGTGCCCAGCAGGAATAGCAGATTTGGAATGGTTTCTATATTGAAAGGTTTCATCAATACAGGGATATACCAAAAGATCACAGCGGCAAGCAATGTTGTTTGCACCAGGGGATGCAGCACGACGGAGATAAATTCGGCAAATTTCCGGATCACTACAGTTCTTTTCTTAGTCGGGCAACGGGAATGTTCAGTTGTTCCCGGTATTTTGCCACGGTTCGGCGGGCGATGTTGTACCCTTTGGCTTTCAAAAGTTTCTCAAGCTTGTCATCAGATAACGGCTTCTTTTTATCTTCCCCGTCAATAAGTTCCCGAAGTTCATTCTTTACTTCACGGCTGCTTACATCCTCACCGCTGTCGGTTGCGATCCCTTCCGAGAAAAAGTATTTCAGCGGAAAAATCCCAAAATCGGTCTGAATGGATTTACTATTGGCTACACGGGACACCGTGGAAATATCCATATTGATCATGTTGGCAATATCTTTCAGGATCATCGGCCGAAGCTCACTTTCATCCCCCTCCTGAAAATATTCATACTGATATTCAAGGATGGCACGCATGGTGTTCATCAGGGTTTGCTGCCGCTGCTTAATGGCATCTATGAACCATTTGGCAGCATCCAGTTTCTGCTTCACAAACTGAACCGTGTCCTTTAATTTCTTGTCCTTTTTATCACTCTTGTCATACGCCTGGAGCATATCCGAATAGGACCTGCTCACGCGCAAATCAGGAGCATTTCGGGAATTCAGGGCAAGTTCAAGTTTACCGTTGTTATTGGTGAGAATAAAATCAGGAATGAGATACTGGGTTCTCACAAGGCCTGAAGAAGATCCGCCCGGTTTGGGGTTCAGTTTCCTGATAAGTTCCATGGCATCCTTCACATATTCCTCATCATCGATGTCCAGCTTCTTCATGATCTTATCATAGTGCTTCTTTGAAAATTCGTCGAAACACTGATCCAGAATCTGCTTTGCCACAATCACATCCACATTATGATCCTGATCGGCCCTTCTTTCCAGTTGAAGGAGAAGACACTCCTGGAGATCGCGTGCTGCGATTCCCGGTGGATCAAACTGCTGGATTTTTCGGAGGATCTCCTCCACTTCATCGATATCTGTTTCTATATTCTGAGAAAAAGCAAGGTCATTGATAATCGATTCAAGATCCCTCCGGATGTAGCCATCACTCTCAATGCTGCCGATCAGCTGCTTACCGATGGCGTACTGATGGTCATCCAGGCGTAAAAAACCGAGTTGGTTCATCAGCTGTTCATTCAGCGTAGTGCTGGTCGCGATGGGCATTTCCTTATCTTCGTTGTCGCCATCGCCCTGCATTTTGTAACCGCTGAAATCATCATCCTGGAGGTAATCATCCACATCCAGTTCATCATCATTTCCCGCATCATCTTCTTCGAATTCATTCGAAAGCTCATCAGATTCTTCCTTTCCTTCCTCAAGGACGGGATTATCTTCCAACTCCTGTTCCACTCTGCTTTCAAGTTCGGCCGTAGGAATCTGGAGCAGCTTGATAAATTGTATCTGCTGAGGAGAAAGTTTCTGTTGTAAACTTTGATTTAAACTGAGCTTCTGCATAAAAAAATAGTCCGTTAACGGCCTGTACCGAAGATATAACAAAGTTATTTAATTTCGATGATTCTTTGATTAAAAGCGCAAATAATCGTTTTTTTGCGCACTATTCAGCCTTTAGAAATTCAATTGACGTGCAGAAAAGAATTAAAATCAGCGAGCTCCTTAAAGAGGCTCCAATCGGGAAGGAAGTAACTGTAATGGGATGGGTTCGTACATTCCGTAATAATCAGTTTATCAGCATGAATGACGGCTCTACGATTCATAATCTTCAGGCTGTTGTTGATTTCCAGCAAATGCCGGAGGATATTTTACGAAAAATATCTACCGGAGCCTGTTTGTCGGCAACCGGAACTGTCGTTGAATCCCTCGGAAAGGGACAATCCATTGAAATCAAGGTGAAGGACCTGGAAATTTTCGGTGAGGCAGATCCTGAAAAATATCCACTGCAACCCAAAAAGCATTCACTTGAATTTCTTCGTGAAATTGCTCATCTGCGGGTTCGTACAAATACATTCGGAGCCATTTACCGTATCCGTCATGCGATGATCTATGCGGTTCACAGCTTCTTTAATGAACGCGGATTTTATAACATACATACACCAATCATTACCGGATCCGATGCCGAAGGTGCCGGTGAAATGTTCCGTGTCACCACATTGGATGCAGCAAATCCTCCCCTGAACGAAGAAGGGTTTGTAAATTTCAAGGAAGACTTTTTTGAAAAGGAAACCAACCTGACTGTTTCGGGACAGCTCGAAGTTGAGACAGCGTGTCTTGCGTTATCAGATGTTTATACATTCGGGCCAACATTCAGGGCCGAAAACTCAAACACTTCCCGCCATCTTGCTGAATTCTGGATGGTTGAGCCCGAGGTGGCGTTTTGTGACCTTGAAGGACTCATGGACCTGGCAGAGGATTTTGTGAGATACCTCACCCGCTATGCACTAGAACACTGTTCCGGTGACCTGGCGTTTCTTGAAAACCGGCTGCTGGATGAGGATAAAGCAAAGCCTCAGCAGGAAAGAAGCGTGATGACCCTGACAGAGCGCCTGAAATTCGTTTCTGAAAATGAATTCATACGACTAAGCTATACCGAGGCCATCGATATCCTCAGGAATTCAAAGCCCAATAAAAAGAAGAAGTTCCAGTACCTGATCGAGGGATGGGGTTCCGACCTTCAGTCTGAACATGAGCGATACCTGGTTGAGAAACACTTTCAAAAACCTGTAATTCTTTTCAACTACCCCAAGGATATCAAGGCCTTCTATATGCGGCAGAATGAAGACGGTAAAACCGTTGCTGCCATGGATGTCCTGTTCCCGGGAATTGGCGAGATCATCGGCGGATCCCAGCGTGAGGAACGGCTCGATGTACTTCTGGAACGAATTACGGAAATGAATATTCCGGAGAAAGACCTTTGGTGGTACCTGGAATTACGAAAATTCGGAACAGCACCGCATAGCGGATTCGGATTGGGATTTGAACGCCTGATACAGTTTGTATGTGGTATGGGAAATATCCGGGATGTAATTCCGTTCCCGAGAACACCGGGCAACGCAGAATTTTAATTAACGTTTGACGAATTTATACGTCTCCCTGAAAAAGGTTTTTTCATCCCTGATGGCCAGGAAATAATATCCTGCGGGCAGATCAGCCACATCTATTACAAATGTGTTGTCATCATCCTCACGGATATTTACCTCTACAGGATTTCCGATAACATTATACAGTGTGATCTTCGCATCGGTAAGCTTCGAATTCTCGATCTTCACCTGGAGGAAATCTACCGTGGGGTTTGGAAACAACGAGACCTGGTTCTTCTTCTCCATTGAAGAAGCTCCAAAGCGATCCAGTTCACCTTCCGATTGAGCATACGTTACCTGCCCCGCAAGGAGAAATGAAAGTAGAATTACGCTTAGTCTAAGTAGTTTCATAAATATTATTCTTCCAAGAATAAAGCAATAATCGAACCAAAAATTTCAAATTACCGCCTTCTCGTTCTAATGAAAGTACGGAAATTTTACGGACATGGTTTTAGCAAACTGGATTTTTTTTGATGCGGATGTACTATTTATTACTCTTTTGTCGTTGCGCCAGCCTAAGAATTACTCAAATGGGGCGAAAGCGTGCGGAAGATTCTCAATAACATCGCCTGCCGTCATGCCAGTTTCAGAACCATTTTCCCTTGCCAGGTCGCCTGCATATCCATGCACATAAACGCCGCAAATCGCGGCTGCTTTGGGCTCAAGACCCTGGGCCAGTAATGCGGTTATCACACCTGTAAGCACATCTCCACACCCGGCGGTTGCCATTCCGGGATTGCCGGTTGTATTGAAAAACACCTGCCCGTCAGGGAACGAAACAGAAGTATGGGATCCCTTCAGAACAATGATCCATCCTCTTTCCCTGGAGAGGTCCCTTTGCTTCTGAAGCCGGTCGAAATCATTTTCCCAGGCACCGGCCAACCGACGAAATTCACCGGGATGCGGCGTTAGTATCGAATTCTCAGGTACCAGATCCTGCAGATGAGGATGTTCGGAAAGAAGATTCAGCGCGTCCGCATCAATGACCATTGGCTTATCATAAATGCGCAAAGCTTCCTCAAGTGCATAGACTGTCTCAGCTTTCCGGTCAATGCCAGGCCCGATCCCTACTGCGGAAGCTCCTGAAAGATCAGGAATACCGGAAAGGAAATGATCATTTTCATCGGTGATTACCATTGCTTCGGGAACTGCGGTCTGTAATATTGAATATCCATCCCGTGGTATGAACATGGTAAGCAACCCTATACCCGATCGCAATGCAGCCCGCGCAGCCAGTACCGCAGCACCCATTTTGCCGTGGCTTCCTGCCAGGATAATGCCATGACCATACCGGCCCTTATGTGAAAATTTCTTCCGGCGGGGGATCAACTGATCCGTCAGTCCCGCCGTAATCATTGAAAAAGGTGATTCCAGGGAGGATATAAATTCCTGGTCAAGACCGATATCCAGCACTTCCCATTCACCGGTAAAGGGGCCATTTTCAGGCATAAGCAGTGCTAACTTGGGAAGCTGGAAGGTTAGTGTAACATCAGCATGCACGACTGTGGCGCCTGCACTTGACGTATCGGAAAACAATCCACTGGGAAGATCAATGGCCAGTGTTTCCACGGAAGAATTATTGACAGCATCGATGACACTTCCAAACAAACCTTCAACAGGCCTGCTTAAACCGGTCCCGAATATAGCATCGATTATAAGTCCATACGGTTCAAATGGAGGGATGTCTGAAATCTCTCCAATGGTTCTGAATGCCATGGGAAGCCGGTCTAAATTAACTTCAAAATCTTCAGATCCGGTTGTTTTCCTGTTTACTACAAAGACATCCACCCGGTAGCCATGCTCATGAAGCATTCTTGCGACCGCAAGACCATCTCCACCATTATTTCCGGTACCGCACACCACTGCGATACGTTTGCCCGGATCATAATAATTTACCATCCATTGAAATACAGCCCTTGCTGCACGTTCCATCAGATCAATGGAAGCAACAGGTTCGTGTAGGATGGTGTAGGCATCCGTCTCTCGTATCTGTGCCGCACTAAAAACTTTCATCGGTCTATTTCTCCCAATACTATATCAATGGATCCCAGGATTGCCACCAGATCGGCAATGAGCCCGCCTTTGGCCAGTTCAGGCAGGACTGACAGGTTCACAAAACAACAGCTGCGGGCCTTGCATCGGAACGGGATATCGGAACGTCCGTCTGCTCTGAAAAAGAAGCCAAGCTCACCCTTGGGATTCTCCGCCCGCACATAGAGATCCTGTTTTTTAGGACGTATTTTCTTCGGAACCATCGCCTGGGGATTAAAGGAAGGGTCTCTCTTATGGTCCCCCATAAGTCTATCCAGGCATTGCTCAATTATTTTAACAGATTCGTGCACTTCCAATACCCGGATATAATTGCGATCCCAGCAATCTCCTGTAGTACCCATTTTACCCTCCCCGATCGGAATATCAAAATCAAGTTCAGGATATACCGAATATCCATCTACACGACGAAGATCAAACCTCAGGCCAGATGCTCTCAGCATGGGCCCGGTAATTCCATAGTTAATGGCAAGATCCAGGGGAAGTACACCCACATTGGCAGTTCTGTCTACAAATATTTTATTCGAGACAATGAGATCCTCAACCTCCCGGATCTTTGGTTTGAGGTAGTTAATAAATTCGCGGCACTTTTCCTCAAAGCCGACGGGCAGATCATAGTACAACCCTCCTATCCAGATATAATTATACAGCATCCGCGCACCGCTGGCCCATTCCAGAAGGCGCAAAAGGTGCTCCCGGTCACGCATCAGCCAAAAGAATGGCGTGAAGGCGCCTATATCCATGGCATACGTTCCTATACTCACAAAGTGAGACGCTATCCGGTTTAGCTCAGCAACTAAAACCCGAATGTATTCTACACGTTTCGGAATCTGTTCAGTAATACCCAGCATCTTCTCCACCCCCAGCGCATAGGCGTGCTCAGAATTCATGGCGGCCACATAATCCATCCGGTCGACATACGGGATGATCTGATTATACGCCAGGGACTCGGCATGTTTTTCAAAACACCGGTGTAAATACCCCAGATGCGGAACCACATCACGAACAATTTCTCCCTCGAGCAAAACCTCGAGTCTCAGGACACCATGGGTTGAAGGGTGCTGAGGCCCGATATTGATAATCACCTCCTCTTCGCGCAACCCATCCTCCCGAAATTTTCCAGGTTCAGACCTGATCAGGTGATCTTTCTCGTAGGTATATTGAATTTCGTTTGCCATTTCAGTATTCTACACGAATTCCGTGATAATATTCCTGTGCCGTGTAATCCTTTCGAAGGGGGAATCCTTCCCAGTCGGCAGGCAGCAATATCCTGCGCAGATCGGGGTGATTCTCAAACATGATTCCCAGCAAATCGTACGTCTCCCGCTCATGCCAGTCGGCCGTTTTCCAGATATCTGAAACAGTGGGTACAACCGGGTTATTCCGGTCACAGATCACCCTGACCATAATCGCATGTTCATGGGGTATGCTGTAAAGGTTATAAACGACTTCCATGGTTCCGGCCTCGGATCCGTTATCAATTCCCGTGATGCAGGAAAGCAAATCAAAAAACAACGTTTTATGATTATACATTGACTGCATTAACTCCTTGAAATCGTTTAATTCAACCGTTAAGGAAATGGGTGAATCATCAGGGTTCCAGGTAAACTGCCGGCCTTCCAGGAGTTTTTCAATATCTTCTTTCATGATTTCATCAATTTTTGCAGTGCCTTCGGGGCCATCCGCGATTCACTGCGAATCTTTTCCTGTAGTTTCAGAAATCCGCCAATAAGTGCCTCGGGCCTTGGGGGACATCCGGGCACATAAACATCTACGGGCACAATACGGTCAACGCCTTTCACAACGTGGTATCCATGTTCCCAATACGGGCCGCCGCAATTCGAACAGGAACCCATCGAAATCACATACCTTGGTTCCGACATCTGATCATACAGCCGTTTGATACGATCCGCCATTTTGAACGTCACGGTTCCCGCAATGATCATGACATCGGCCTGCCGGGGGGAGGCTCTTGGAGCCATTCCGAACCTGTCCATGTCGTATGCGGATGTTCCCGTCGACATAAATTCAATGGCGCAGCAGGCGATGCCAAAGGTCATGGGCCACATTGATGAAAGCCTCGCCCAGTTGATCAGGTCATCAAGACGTGTAACAACCACGCCTCCTTGCTCAAACTGACTGTCGAGATAACTTTTCATTGTTGCCTTGAATATTTTTTATTGATCGCCTCATACATTTCGGGCGGTACCGGAGAATTGATGGTGCGTGGTCTTGTCACAGGTTTGGGCCAGTCCAGATAGCCTTTCACCCAGGCATAAATGAGCCCAATGAAAAGCACCAGAACAAAAACAAACATTTCGATGAATGTAAACCATCCCCAGGCTCCTTCGGTAGCGGCATTCATTTCCTGATTTCCAAAGACTACGGACCATGGAAAAAGAAAAACGATTTCCACCTCAAAAAGAAGAAATATAAGCGCAAACAGATAGAATCGGATATTAATCCGGCCCCAGGCCATTCCGATCGGGGACTCACCGCTTTCATACGTTTCCTGCTTGCGCTCATCCGGACGATTCGGACGAAGAAGACGGGCTGTAAATAAACCCCCGCCAATAAATGTAACCCCTACAATAATGTAGAGCAATACCTCACCGAATGCAGATATATCACTGTCCATACAGACCAAATATAACCAATATTCAGAAGCTTAACCCTTCAGGAGGAATTTACTGTATTTATTGAAAAGTTTCATCTCCCGAAGCTTCATACATTGTTTCATTTCGTAATAAACGCGTTTTTTTAACGCCTTTTTTTCTTCAGTTGATTTATTCATGGTGCGGATCTTCTCACAAACCTTGTAGGTATCATAGAGCTGCGGACTTCCCTTGGCATATTGCGAAGCCGACTTATTACCCCCGTGAATTCGTTTCCTTACCAGTACTTCATCCGTATAACTGTACAGAAATTTACGCGAAGAGCGAACCCAAAAATCAAAGTCCTCATAGCTGAGGGCCTCATCGTAGCCTTCCAGATCATCCAGAACAGATTTCCGGATCATCATGGAAACCGGGTTGATCACGTAACGAGAAACGAGGGTCGTATACAGATCCCCTTCCGGAGGCTTTACGCGGGCTGTACCGTTGGTATTGACGGCATAGTGGTGGCGAAGGTGATGACCTTCGGAATCAACAATCTCTACATTTGTAAAATTCACACCGTATTCGTCACCCCTCGATTCAAGATCTTCCACTCCCCGGGCCACACGACCCGGCAGGAGCATATCATCGGCGGCCAGATCAATGACATACTTTCCTTTCAAAAATTGAAGTGCAGCATTGAATGCCTGGCAGTTGCCAACATTTTTTGCCAGCGGCAGGAAGCGGACATGATCCAGTTTGCTCAACGTTGAGCGAATGGCATAGCGACTGTCATCCGTACTGGCGTCATCCACCACAACCAGTTCTATGTTATCATAGGTCTGATCGAGTACAGAGTATATTGCTTCCCGAACAAAGGAAGCCTGGTTATAGCACAAGCAAACGACACTAACGAGTGGTTTTTCTGACATAGATCAATATGAGATCCCGGCTTTGCGATAAATGAAATGCATCAGCCATGCAGGACCTATTAATAAAAATTGTAAATCCTTAAAAAATGAGGGTTTCTTCCCTTCAACTTTATGTCCGTAAAACTGACCAATCCAGGCCAGCACAAAAATGATCATTGCAATGGCCCAGACAGGAAAATCAGTGGCCATATCAATTCGATTCCAGCAAAAAAGACAAAGAGATCCAAACAATAACATACCGAACGAGAGGGAAAATGACAGGCTTAAATAATAGACCATCACCAGTGCAAGAACAATCGTGGCCCAATTCAGATACGGACTGGCACTTCCGAAAAGGTCCTTTAATCCCCACGAAGGTATAGCCCAGAAAAATCCCACTACACTAAAAAAAATCAACGGAACACAAATCCAGTGGATCAGTTTATTTGTCTCGTTTTTATGACTTTCGCCGTACTCCTCAAGCAGTTGATCGATCTTTGACATACAGACTTAATTCTTACCTTCTAATATAGGAATCAGTTGACTTTTGTCCGCACCTTTTCCCAGGATTTCACTTGCCAATGTACCTTTCCGGTAGTTAAATGATTGTTCTGCGCATCAAATATTTTTACCTCGCAAATAACAACCACCGCATCCTGGTTTTGCAACGGATTATAGATGGATGTTGTCATCCATTCGTCATTTATCTGAAACTCGCCCCATGCATCGGTCTTTCCCTGGTAGTGATAGTCCATTTCGAGTGTTTTAAGGATGATGCGGTATTTAGCAGGATCAAGGCGGGATACCAGCAAAAACCCGGTTGTAAACTCCGATAGCGTTGCAAGGGCACAGGCATGAAGTCCACGGATATGATTGAAATTTCTTCTTTTGTATGGCAATCGTGTTTTGATGGAATCGTCGGAAATCGAAACCACCTCAAAGCCATGCGGCTTGTTGAATGGGATCATCCGCTCAAGGCCGCGATTAAGCAGCCATCGATAAAAACCAGAGTGTTGCGCTTTTTTTACAATTTTTGCCGTATTCATAGGAGAAATTAGTCATGTCATTTTTTACCGCACATCGGTCAAACTCAATTGAAAATTAAGAACTTTACAGCGTAAACAAATACAAGATGTTAAGTTACTGGGAAAGGGAATCGTTCACTTCATATGATTACGCCATTATTGGCGCCGGGATTAGCGGACTCTCCACTGCACTAAGTATCAGGGAACGGGAACCCCAGGCACGCATCATAATTCTTGAGCGGGGGCTCCGGCCTACAGGTGCGAGCAGCCGGAATGCCGGATTTGCCTGTTTCGGAAGTGTAAGTGAGTTGATCGAAGACATCAATTCCATGGGGGAAGAAGCCATGGTAAACCTGGTTTCACAGCGATGGAACGGACTTCGGAAATTACGTGAACGAGTTGGAGATGATAACCTGCAGTTTGAAAATCATGGGGGTTATGAATTGCTCCGCGAAAAAGAAATCAACCAGCTTGAAAATCTTGAAAAACTGAATGATCTCCTGAAGCCTGTTTTTAACCAGGATGTTTTCAAGGATCAGTCCCACCGACTGGGGCAAATGGGTTTTTCCAAAAAGATCAGGGCACTTATTTACAATCCACTTGAATCACAGCTTCATCCCGGAGAAATGATGCGCCATCTCTGGCGACTGGCCGGAGAACGAAATATTGAAATTCTCACTGGTGCATGGGTGAAACGGATGGAAAGCACAGGGAGCGGTGTGAAAATCAGGGTTAGGGGCGCGCTGGATTCCGACAAAATGGGGATTCATGCAAAGAGTGTAGGGGTCTGTACCAACGGATTTACACAACATCTTTTCCCGGAAATAAAATTAAAGCCCGGGCGTGGACTGGTACTGGTGACCGAACCCATCGAGGATCTTCCTTTCAAAGGGACATTTCATATGGATCGTGGATTTTATTATTTCCGGAATGCCGGAAACAGGCTGATCTTCGGAGGGGGAAGGAATTTGCAGATCAAGGAGGAGGAAACGACGGATTTCGGGATCAACCGGACCATCAGGGAAACCCTGGAAGGATATTTACACAATATTATTCTGCCAAAAAAGGAAGTGAAAATTGACAAATTCTGGTCAGGGATCATGGCTTTCGGCAAGAACAAAACTCCTATTGTTCAGCAGCAGGCGCCCGGCATTTTTGTGGGGGTTCGCCTGGGCGGCATGGGTGTGGCAATCGGGAGTAATATCGGTGAAAAACTGGCGGATTTGATGACAGGCAATGTCGGAATGTGAAAGATTGCTTATATTCGGGACTTGACTGATTGAGACCTTCATGGAAATTACCCACAGGAAGCCGACACTTTTTTATTCTCTTGTCCCGATTTTAATTCTCATCTTTCTATTGTTCATCAATGTTCAATTCTTTGGGGAAGATGCGTCCTACGGCCCGAATCAGATGGCACTCATTTTCGCTGCGGCAATTGCCGGGGTGATGTCAATATCATTAAAATATACATTCACCGAACTCCTTGATGGGATCGTAAAAAGTATCAGTTCTGCGATGGGCGCTATTCTGATCCTCCTCCTGATCGGTTCACTGGCAGGCACCTGGATGATTAGCGGCGTTGTTCCGGCGATGATCTATTACGGGCTGGATATTCTTAATCCCACGATATTTCTTTTAGCGGCTGTCGTGGTGAGTGCCATAGTGTCTATAGCCACGGGAAGTTCATGGTCAACATCTGCAACGATCGGCATCGCCCTCATGGGTATCGGGGAAGCCATGGGAATCGGTACCGGCGTCATTGCCGGAGCAGTAATCTCCGGCGCATATTTCGGGGACAAGATGTCGCCCCTTTCAGATACCACTAACCTGGCACCTGCCATGGCAGGTACCGATCTTTTCACGCACATCCGGTATATGGCGCGGACAACTGTACCCTCTATTCTCATAACACTTGTGATCTTCCTGATATGGGGATTTACACTGGAAGGCAATGCGGCCATGGACAATGTGGGTATTGTACAGCAGGCCATTTCAGAAAAATTCAATATTAACCTCTGGCTTTTTCTCGTGCCGGCAACTGTCATTTTCCTGATTGTAAAAAAGATGCCGGCATTACCGGCTCTTCTCCTCGGAACGATTATGGGAGGTGTGTTTGCGCTTATATTTCAACCTCATATTGTACAGGAAATAGCAGGTGTAACAGATTATTCTCTTGGAAGCGCATACAAAGGGATTTTAACTGCGATGTTTACAGAAGTTTCTGTGGTAACGGGTAATGAATCTGTTGATAGCCTTTTATCTTCTTCCGGTATGGAAGGAATGCTTTCCACTGTTTGGCTGATCATCAGTGCCATGGTATTTGGGGGCGTTATGGAACATAATGGAATGCTGAAGAGAATTGCTCGTTCAATTATTCAGCTGGCCCATTCAACGGGATCACTTGTCGCAGCAACAGCGGGCACCTGTATCACCTTTAACCTGACAGCATCCGATCAGTATATCGCCATTGTAGTGCCTGGAAGAATGTACAGGACCGAATACAGGGAACGAGGGCTTGCCCCGGAAAATCTGAGCCGGACGCTGGAAGACAGTGGCACAGTCACATCTGTCCTTGTCCCATGGAATACATGCGGCGCATACCAGTCATCTGTATTGGGAGTAGCTACACTTACCTACCTCCCCTATTGTTTTTTCAATATTATCAGTCCGTTCATGACCATTCTCTTTGCCTATGCCAATATCCGGATTGAAAGGCTCCCGGTTGGAACTAAAGATGAGGAAGAACCTGTTGAAGCAGAAGTATCATGATTTATCCACCAAATATTACCCATGAAGAATTGAATTCCCTCGAGCTGGCCCAGTTTGAGGGTGAAATTGTTTTGGCTACCGACAAGAATGAAGTCGTTAAAATAATGGACGAAGTATGGCGTGAGGGTGTTGTGGGATTTGACACGGAAACGAAGCCAAGCTTCAGGAAAGGCGTTCGTAATAACGTATCACTGGTGCAGATAGCAACCCCGCACCAGGCATTCCTGATTCGTCTTAACCACACCGGTATTACCCCGGAACTGAGGGAATTCTTCAGCGCCGACGAAATCACGAAAGTGGGAGTAGCCCTTCGTGATGATATCAAGGAACTTCAGCAATTACATCATTTTGATCCGGCTGGCTTTATCGAATTGAATCAGCTTGTAAAGGAGATCGGAATTGAGAGCAATGGATTGAAAAAATTAACCGGCATAATCCTGGGATTCAGGATTTCCAAAAATGCCCAGACCTCAAACTGGGAAAATGATACACTCACCGAAAAACAGCTGACCTATGCCGCTACTGACGCATGGGTATGTGTCGAAATGTATCATACGCTTCGGAAAAAAGGAATACTTGCACAGATCAGGTAGCACTTCCGTTCGCTTCCACCTCATGACCCATCTTTTTAAGAAGCTCGACCTGGTCAAGAAACTGGTTGATGAATGAAATATTTACACGAAGGTTCACATTACAAACTTCCGTAAAAGACTGATCCGTTATTTGCGCATTCATGGAATCAATCAGACGCATCACCTCACTTGTGGCATCATAGCTGTAGGTTAACAGAACTCCATCGGTAACTTCCTTTTCTATGACTTTGCTGTTCATCAGTGCCCGTGAAGCTGCTGTTTTGTATGCATTGATAAGTCCGCTCACACCCAGCTTGGTGCCTCCGAAATACCGCACCACGATAATCAGGACATTGGTGAGATTTTCCGACCGGATCTGGCCGAGGATGGGATCGCCGGCTGAATGCATGGGTTCACCATCGTCATTAGACCTGTACTGTTCACCGGTATAACCGAGTATCCAGGCGTAACAATGATGCCGTGCATCATGAAACTGGGCCCGTAGTTCGTCCTGGAATTTTTTAATATCATCTTCGTTCTCCACAGGGTAGGCAAATGCAAAAAACTTGCTTCCCTTTTCCCTGTACTCGCCATAGGAGGCCGATTCGATTGTTCGGTATTTTACTGGTGTATCCAACTTAGAACTTTCCTTCAGCAAAATAAGATGCACATACCGGGAGTGCAAATTAAACCGGCAGAAGCCGTCAGGAAGAGCCCATTTTCAGCTCGCCCTTGCGGATAATTTTTTTGCTTTCCGCCCCTTTTATGACCCCTGAATTCTCATCAAGCCAGACAATGGCACCTGTCGGGCAGCGTTGAATAGGATCTTTCGTCTGGATATTCAGCGAATAATTAATCACCGGAATATTATCCTGAATGATGATCATATCGCCGGGCGCATCCATGGCACACTTTCCACAGGCAGTACATCCTACCTCACAATCTTCCAGGACCGCCTCACCTGCCTCCAGGTTTTTACAGGCAACCCAAAGCCGGTGACTAACCGGTTGAATTGAAAACAGATCTTTCGGACAAACCTCAACACAATCACCGCAGGCCGTACATTTATTCTCGTCTACGACAGGCAGGGAGAATTCATTCATAGTGATAGCGTCAAAATCACAGACCACTTCACAATCACCATATCCCAGGCAACCCCAGAAGCATCCTTTGCCGCCTCCTGAAATCAGCGATGCGGCCTGACATGACTTAATGCCCTCATAGCTCGCCCGGTTCCTTGCCACATTGGTACCGCCTGCACACGCTAGCCTGGCGACCTGTTTTTCTTCAGATCCCGCATCCACTCCCAGGTAGCTGGCAATTGCATCCCTGCCTTCTGCCGTACTTACCGTACATTTCCCGGGTAATACCACCCCGGAGACCAGGGCTTCCGCAAATGGCCTGCAACCAGGATACCCGCAGGCGCCGCAGTTGGCATGTGGCAGCATTTCCTCCACACGGTCGATCCTCGGGTCCTCATAGACATACAGTTTTTTGTTGGCCAGAATGAGCATCAGAGCCAGTAAAAGAGTGAGTCCACCCAGGGCCATCAAAGAAACCATTAATGTCATAACCTCAGTTTGTATTTAATAAATTACTTCCGCCCATTTCCTGCCGGCAATTAATTCCGCTTTTCTCGTATTCCATTTTTCCTTTGAGCCCATGATTTTTGAAAACGCCTTATCCAGGTTTTCCTTTACTTTTTCATAACCTGCCACATAGATATATGTGTTGGCCATACCCAACATTTCAAGAATCTCTTCTGCACGATCTTCAATAGTTACATCCAGTGCAATGGGATCCGACCAGTGCGGTCTTGGGCTCAGCGCATGAAATGCCTCAAACGTAGTTTCATCATAATAATTCGTCAGATCCCCATTCTTATCATTCAAATAGAGTAGTTCAAGTCCGCTCCTGGCTCCGTAGAATAGCCTGATTTTACCTTTCCAGTCTTTCACATCGGTATATATGTGCTTTACAAATGCACGGAAAGGTGCTATTCCCGTTCCCATACCTATCAGGATCAGGTTCGCATGTTTGTCATCAGGAACCTTAAACGGCAATTCAAATGGCCCGGTGATTTTGATCTTGTCTCCTTTTTTACGGTCACAAAGATAATTGGAGGCCACACCTTCATATAATTCACCATTAAAATCATCCACGTATGAACATCGCTTCACCAGCATCGTGAGATGCGTTTTTCCATTTTCCTTATCGGGAATGTCTGCTACGCTGTATAGCCGGTGATGATATTCGTTGCCGAATTCACTATCCGCCCGAACGAGTACACCGAAACTCTGGTCAACCTTGCAAGAAAAATCAGGCTGGTCAACTTCAAGCATGATTTCACGGACTTCATCTGTGTCCGCGGGAGTCAGGCGTTCGGTTTTCATCACCGTTGCCTGGTATTGCTTTTCCGTACTATAATCTGATAAGTGTGCCATAATACTTAGTGTTTTTTGTGGTCAGAATTAAGTTTAGTGCCTTTATCCAGTGAACAGACCGTCGTGCATCCGCAATTTCCACAGCTTCGTCGTTCGGCCAGTACATCACTGTCTGTTACGTTTCCGGCAAATATTTTACGCCAAAGGGCCTGGATCAGGATCCAGCCGGTCATGAGGCCGACGACTCCCAAAATCCCAATCAAATATGTTGTTACAGATTCATACATAATTCAAAATTTAACTGCCCAACCCGGAAAATCCCATGAATGTAAGTGACAGGATTCCTGCAATTAATAATGTGATCACGGTGCCTTTTACCACCTTGGGTACATCGGCGAATTCAAGCTGCTCCCGGAGGCCCGCCATGAGTACCAGTGCCAGCGTGAACCCTGCACCTGCTCCAAGTGCATATACCAGACTTTCGAGAAATCCGTATCCTTTGTTGGTCTGGAACAGTGCTACCGCAAGGATCGCACAGTTCGTGGTGATGAGCGGGAGGAAAATCCCCAATGCCCGGAACAATGCGGGGCTCATCTTTTTTACGAACATCTCTACCAGCTGCACGGTAGAAGCAATCACGACGATATAGCTGATGAGCTGGAGGAAAGGGGCATTGATAGCCACCAGGAGGGCATGGATACCGTAGGCGCACATAGCGCTTATGAGCATTACAAAGGTTACTGCCCCTCCCATTTTTGTGGCGGTTTCCATCTTACCGGAAACACCCAAAAACGGACATATGCCAAGGAAATAGGCCAGAACAAAGTTGTTGATCAGACTGGCATTAATGAAAATATACCACAATGATTCCGTTTTCATATCTGTCCTTTTTTCTGTTTATAAAGATTGAAAACCAACAGCCACAGTGCGAGTGTAAAGAACCCGCCGGCAGGCAGTATCATGACGATCCATTCCTGGAAGCGCTGGGGGAAAATGGGAAAATTGAACAGCGTGCCATTTCCCAAGATTTCCCGTACCATGCCCAGGCAGAATAGCGCCAGGACAAAGCCAAGACCCATTCCCAGGGCATCCAACACAGACCGTCCGATTGTATTTTTAGAAGCAAAGGCTTCCGCCCGGCTCAGGATCAGACAATTCACCACGATGAGTGAAATAAAGGCTCCCAGGCTTTTGTGTAAGTCAACACTGATCGCCTGAATGGCATAATCGGTAATAGTAACGAACGTCGCAATGATCAATATGTAGGAAGCGATCCGAACCTGTTTCGGAATAACACTTCGAAGCGATGACACCAGTATATTGGACATCAGTAAAACAAACGCTGTGGCCAGTCCCATCGCAAGCGCATTCTCCGCAGTATTTGAAACTGCCAGTGTTGGGCACATACCCAGCACCTGGACAAATACGGGATTATCACGCCACAGCCCTTTGATGAACTCATCGGTCGATGTTGTTCCGGCAGCAGCAGGGAGACTATTTTTCAAATCCGCACTCATTGCATTATCTTTTTTTCCGGAGGATTTCTGAAGACCTCAATATTTTTCTGAATCATCGGAATGATCGCCGGTGCACTCCGGTTCACTATATCCCCGATGGCCCGTGATGAAATGGTGGCTCCTGTTATTCCGTCTATCTCCCAGGGCTGCGTCTTCGTCCCGTTTTTAACCGTGATGACGTCGTGTTCAAGTCCGTCCTTTTGTGCATTCAGTGTTACATCCAGTTCATTGAAATTGGCAAGGAATGATGGGTCCTTATTGATCTTATCACCCAGGCCCGGCGTTTCCTTGCTCTCAAGCACATAAAAACCAATGATTTCTTCCGTTTCAGGATCATAGCCATAGAGTATGCGGATGATATCAGCATAGCCCTGTCCGCTTGCCTCGATGGCAATACCTTTCAGGTTTCCGGTTTCGTCATAGCCACCGTAAACATTTACGGCCGACACATCGGCTTGATCAATAGCGCTGAAAGAACCATCATTCTGCTGAACGAAGGTCTTTGTCTCCGAGATACCCGGAACCACCTCAAAAATGGCCTTTTCCAATGCCTCGGCCTTCAGCCGGTCAATACGTGGCTTCGTACCCTGGAAAGTAAGCACAATGAGGAGGGCACATATGATACCGATCCCAACCATGGTGATCAGCATCTTTGTGCTGCCGTCATTTTCACGGTGCGCTATGGTTTGTTCGAGACTCATGACACTTTGGCTTTGGTACCATAAACGCGCGGCCTGATCAGTTTATCGATCTGGGGTGACAGCGCATTACCCAACAGGATCGCATACATTACCCCTTCGGGAAGTCCGCCCCAGATTCGAATAATGACGATGAGCGAACCGATAAAAATGCCGTAGATAATGATTCCTGGTGATGTTATGGGCGAACCCACCATGTCACTCGCCATAAAAACTGCTCCAAGCATCAAACCGCCTGAAAACAGCATGAACAAAGGTGACGGATAGATCTCAGGATTGACGAGATACAAGATTCCGCTCAGCGCGGCTACGGTGAGAAGAATCGTTACAGGAATTCTCCAGTTCATCATTTTGCGGATAATAAGGTAGATACCTCCCAGGAGAATGAGAACTGCACAGGTTTCTCCGGTTGAACCGCTGATGAGCCCGAGGGCGAGGTCTGAAGAAGAAGTAACAACATGATCAAACTTGAACGCTGATAATGGCGTCGCTCCTGAAAAGCCATCAAAGCTGGGTTCGGCAAACGGAAATGTGAAAATTGACGATGCCAGGGAGGTGAACCTGTCTTGCATAAAAGCCGGGGACCATGTCGTAATGGCAATGGGGAAAGCTGCCTGCAGGATCGCCCGTCCCACAAGTGCCGGATTAAACAGGTTGAATCCAAGCCCTCCAAATATGAATTTCCCCAGTGCAATAGCCAATATTCCTCCCAGGAAAGTCATCCATAACGGAAATATGGGAGGAAGTGTTAATCCGAGCAGCAAACCTGTGATGACCGCAGACCAGTCACGGATCGTGCTTTCCTTGTTTGACAATTTGCACAGAACATGTTCCGTAAGTACACAAGCGACTACTGCTGTCATAATAACCAGCAGGGCATTGAGCCCGAAAGAATAAACAGCAAATATCACCACGGGAATGAGCGCAAATACCACATTCATCATAATGGTATCGGTAGTCAGGCCTTTTCTGATGTGGGGCGATGTGCTGATATTGAGCGTCTTGCTAAACATTTTCAGCCTCCTTCCTTTTTGCAATACGCTTTCTGACGATGGATTTCGACAGCCTGAAGTATTGAACCAGCGGAATATTCGACGGACAGACATAGGAGCAAGAGCCACACTCGAAACAATCCATCAGGTGATAATCGTTTGCCATCGTATCGTAGGCCTCAAATTTCGCAAGTATCCCAAGCCTTGAAGGGTTGAGGGAAATCGGACAGGCGTCAACGCATGCACCGCATTTTATACACGGATAAATTTGAGCAGGCCTGCTCACGTCTGATTCGCCAAAAACAACCAGTCCGGAA
The DNA here is from genome assembly GCA_050289805.1 of Cyclobacteriaceae bacterium. Lineage (GTDB taxonomy): Bacteria > Bacteroidota > Bacteroidia > Cytophagales > Cyclobacteriaceae > JAUILA01. The sequence continues at coordinate 82,118 of JBNKGL010000001.1, read as the reverse complement.
GTACCCTTGACGATAGAAATATCAAGGTTCGAAACGGCCACACCCATCATGGGTCCGCCCATGTAGACTTCACTGATCTGATTATCAGCACCGACATATTCCAGCACATACCGAAGGGGCGTACCTATCGGGATCAGGTAATTTCCTTTCCTTGAGACCGCCGGACCGGTGATGGTTACAACACGTTCCTGAATGCCCCTGCCATGGGGCAGGAGACGGCCAATTTCAGCCGTTGTTGCCACATTTACAACGACACAATTTACATCTATGGGAAGCCCGCCCGACGGCACCTCCACTCCCAGCAGGGATGTGATCAGCATTTTTTCAGATCCCTGGGGATATTTTACGGGAACCACTTTAACGGTTAAAGGAATATCTGTTGGAATATTGGCTGACAAATGATCTGCCGCATCCTGCTTATTGGCTTCGATCCCAATGATAACCTCATTGGCGCCGGTTGCTTTAATCAGATACCGAATCCCCATATAAATATCCTCGGCCTGCTCCAGCATGACCCTGTGATCAGTTGTGAGGTAAGGCTCACATTCGATTCCATTAATGATCAAGTGATCACAATGCTTCCCATCAGGGATCTTCAATTTGACGTGCGTTGGAAACGCGGCGCCTCCAAGACCCACAATTCCGGCATCCTGAATACCCTGTAGAATTTCTTCAGGCGCGGCATCAAGACTTACCGGGTTTCCTTCCGGAACTTCCTGCCCGGAAGATGGGAATGCTTCCAGGTATATCCCGGGCACCATCTTTCCAGAGATGGTTCTCACATTGGCAATCTTCTTTACAGTTCCTGATACAGGGGCATGCATCGGCACGGATACATAACCACCGGCGGTGGCCAACACCTCTCCCCGGGTGACTTCCTGCCCCTCTCGGACTATAATCCGGGAAGGAGCCCCGATATGCTGGACCATCGGAAGGATGATAACCGGCGCAAACGGAAACTGGCGGATTGGTAATCCGTTGGTTTCCGCCTTATGCTCCGGGGGGTGAATTCCATGCCTGAATGTATTATTCATCAATTCAAGGGTATTAGTTGAACTTTTCCCCTCGTTTAATCCACTTCTCAATGTCCTTCTCACTACGGTCTGCCGGCAATCCCGGATGTATTACACGGGCCGTGCATTTCTCAGCGGCTTTCACGAGATCACTGTAGGGTCCGCCATCCGGATTCTTGATATAGGCCTTCTTATCGTTGTTATAGGCAAATATCTTGGGATTCAGCTTGGTGCATTCATCACAGGATGTACATTCTTCGGTCTCCAGCCACGGGGCCATATAGTCACCAGTCTTTGCGCTTCCATTTTCAGCAACTTTCACCGGTTCTGCCTTAGCCGGCGCTGTTGCCAGCTCAACAATTCCGGATCCGTCACCGCCCGCCAGTTTCATAAGGCCCTGGGCAATTTTTCCAACGACTTCGGCGCGTACCTTGCTTTCAATATCCTCCTCTTCAACTTTTTCAGGCTTGATTCCTGCCAGGTCACGCAGCATGATCCAGAAGTCACGGCGCTCTTCACAGCTCTCAACGATCGTCTTGGCAACCAGAACACGGTTCAGGTGCTGATTTCGGTCAACGGCCCAGATATACGGGAATTTACCCTCACGGTCATCGGTATCAAGTTCGAGAAAATCTACAAGCGGAACCATGTTTTCATTCCAGGTATCACGTGGCGCTTTTCGGAAGTGTTTTCTGAAACGTGCTTCAGTGAGCGCAAAATCCGCGAAGGTCATGGCCACCTGCATAGATTTCTGACGGCCATTTTCCATATATTTCAATTCGTAGGTAGGCCATAGATCATCGATGGCAGGGTTGCCGTCCAGGTCAAATGCCTCCTCAGCTTTCACGCCATTATCAGGATTATATTTGAAAATCGGATAAGCCCTGGATTCAACCGCAAGTTTTGCCTGATGTGTTCCGAGATCATCGCCCACACCATGTTCGGGCTGACAGGTTGTATAGAGATTAAACAATGCCGGACGCTTTGCAACCAGGCCATCGATAAATCCCTCGATCATATGGCTCGTGTTGGCAAGTGATGCCTGCATGACATAGGTATTACGGTGCGCCATGGCTATGAGTCCGATCTCTTTCCTGGGTTCCGGCTTTCCTTTCCAGACTTTACCATATTGTGCCATATCGGATACCTGGCCGATAAATCCTGACGTACAGGCTTGTCCGCCGGTATTTGAATAGACCTGTGTATCTACGACAATCACTTTGATAGGCTTGCCTGATGCCATCATTCGGGACAAATTCTGGAATCCGATGTCATACATCGCTCCATCACCCCCCAGTGCGACTACTGGAGGGCAAAGCAGCCATTCTTCATCGGTAAACTGCTGCCAGGTAAAGTATGTAAAGAATTCGCGTTGCGACGCGGGATCATATTCGCCCTTCAGTTCCAATTCCACTTTGCGAATGGTTTTGAATCCCTCCGCCATTTTAGCCATATGACCTTCAAAGATTCCCATCGCCATTGAAGTGGAATCCTGGAACAGGTGGTTTGCCCAAGGGAAAGGATACGGGTTATAGGGATAAGTACTGCCCCAGACGGACGTACAGCCCGTTGCATTTGTCATACCCATATTTGATCGTCCGTTGCCTGTAGTACCACTGGTATATTTCCACTTCAACTGTTTCAGCTTGGCAAGGAGTTGGGTAACCTCCCGAAGCCATTCAGGGTCGATGGGTTCACTGCCTTTCTCTGCTTCCAGTTTACTGGCAATTCCAGACATGGTAAGATCACCATCCGCCATTTCCGCAACAATTTTACTCATACGCTCAGGGTCTCCCACATTCACCGTATTCATCAGCTTCAGCTGAATGTGTTTTTCCAGGTTGGATGTGAGTTCTTCCAGGTATGCAACATGCTTTTTAATTCGAGGCTGCATCAGGGACTCGACGGTTGCCACGAACAGATGGATTACCGATTTCTCGGAACAACCGAGACATGCGCCATCTCCGCTGGCGAAATTCAGATAGGCATCCTTATTCAGTAATATTGTTTCAAGAGGCCCGATCTTTTCTTCGAGGTCATCGATCCGGTTATATTTATCGGGAGTTGTGGGAAGATCTCCCCAGAAATCCCATTCCTCGCGGAGTCTTGCTATGGAACCTTCGGTCTGTATAATTGGCCGGAGGGCATCATCGCCGCATACTTCAACACATTCCATACAGCCTTTACAGGTATTGGGATTGATCGTGATGCTGAACAGACCACCATTATTGGGTTGATCCTTTTCGGGAAGATCATAGTAGGGTCTGGTAAGGGCAAATTGAAAGTCTCCCAATTCATCCCTGAACCATTCCATTTCACGGATGAATGAATCATCCTTCTTATTCTCCGCTATCGTTTCATCGATCACGTCATTGATCAGGTTGTTCACCGTTGCCCCGTTATGGGGTTCATTGAACAGTGTGCGGATTCTTGGCTCCATCTTGCGGACGGCCTTCGGAAGATATTCCAGCTTTTCGTGACCCTTTTTAACGCGTTTCACCACTGTATCCAGCACATCGGAGAGCTCACTCACAAGACCAGGTATCGCGGTGTCCGGACAGACGGTATAGCAATTACCGCAAGCGGTACAATTATTCGGAATCCACTCGGGATGTTCAAAACGAATTCCGGTCATATCGCGGAACAGTGAGGTAACTGCAGGCATTACGCTCATACCGATGAAGGGATCCGTTAAGTTATCATTACCCATACCTTTCAGGTAGAAATTCCCTGTTTGTTCCCAGAATCGATGAATATCACTCAGATTCGATTCGCTTTTCGGAATATCCCTGATCATGGATGGGATCTGAACGATCTCCATGCCATTCGCTTTGGCGTCAGGCTCGGCGCCCACGACTTTATTTTTGATTTCGTGGACCTCGTCAAAACCGCGCTTAACCACACGCATATTATCATCCACAACCCGTTGGCCTTTACCACCAAATTTGTGCTGCAGCTGATCTTCAATTGCTTTCAGTAATGCAACTTCCGATAATCCGGACTTTTGCATGAGCGGAGATGCGGCAAAGAACGCTCCCTGGAATGCAATTCCCTGCATACGGAGTTGCAACTCTGTATCCGTAGCCTCTTCACGGGCGATCTTGAATCCATCAATATAGAAGACATGTATGTCTTTTTCGACAATCAGTTTTTGATATTGCCTTGGAATATCAGCCCAAACCTCATCGGGATTTTTCTTATCACTCTGAATAATGAAGCTTCCGCCTTTTTTCAATCCGGCAAGGGCATTGGTATGCTTGAAAACATTCGGGTCCGGTGAAAGGACGACGTCTACAAAATAATACTCGCAGTTCATGCGGATGGGCTCAGGTGCCGCGGCCAGATAATAGGTCGTAGGCTGTCCTTTCTTTTCAGAACCATATTTGGGATTGGCTTTAATATCATATCCCAGCAGGTCGAACAATGTCATGGCCAGGTTTTTTCCCGTTGTGATAGCCCCCCAGCCGCCGATAGAATGGAAACGTACGGTAATGGCATCCTTGGGCATCAGGTTCGGATTTTCAGATCCATGAATCGCCAGGTCCTTCACATGCGGATAGGCTTCCTCTATGCTTTCCTGGTAGGCCCGCTGCTTAGGAGTGATGGGAGTATCACGAATAAAGTCGATCGACAAATAAAATAACTTTTTACGCTTTCCATCGGGAAGCATGTTTTCAATAGCACCAATTATTCCTTCAGGCTGAAGGTCACGGCTTCCCATACCGAAAGAACCCGAATACAGGGCAGGCACATCGGTTGATGCATACGATGGCAAATCAGGATATGGCTGCTCTTTTTTGTTGGAACCGTTTTCAAGGCACTTGGTCATGACCGATCGGATTTCACGCAGGATTGGTGAATCTTCTGCCAGGGGCTGATCCAGTCGCTCAAGGACTGTAACGCCTTTCTTACCTTTCAGGATTTTCCCGACCAGGTCGGCAGGGAAAGGCCGGAACATGACAAGATCAACTACACCGACTTTTATTCCACGGGTTTCACGCAGATAGTCCACGACCACTTCCGCGCTGGGAACAACACTGCCCTGGCCCAAAATGAGATAATCCGCGTCTTCGGCACGGTAGGTCATTACACGCTCATATTTACGGCCGGTGAGTTTATGGAATTCATCAAACGCCTGGTCTGTAATTTCGCGAATATGGTCAAAGAAAAATGGCCGTTGCGCAGCTACACTCTGCATATAGGAATCCTGGTTCTGCACGATTCCTGCCATGACCGGATTGTCCACATCCCACAATTCAGGGATTCTCCTTCTTGTTTCACCATAAATTATGCGCTGTGCAGGGGTTGGAGTTTTAATAATATCATCAGGACGACCCAGGTATTCCATGATCAGCTCACGTTCGGGTAATTGAAGTGATTCAATCAGGTGAGTGGTGAGAAAACCATCCTGTGCCACTACACCGGGGTTCAGCGCCAGTTCGGCAATTCGGTGTGCGATGATGTTAAGATCGGCCACGTGCTGGGCCTTTTTCGCGAATAGCTGAAAAAACCCGGTGTCATCAATGGCATGATAATCATCATGACCGGCATGAACATTGAGCGTTGATTTCGTCATTGCCCTGGCGCCGATATTCAGGACATAGGTAAGCCGTTTTCCAACCGCCGCATAAAGCGATTCGTGCATATAAGCGATACCCTGCCCGGAAGAAAAATTCGCGGCACGGAGGCCCGTCATTGACAATCCTGCTGTTACCGCCGCGGCGGCATGTTCCCCTTCAGGTTCTATGAATATCAGGGGACGGTCTGATATATTTAAATGGCCTTTTGCTGCCTCTTCGGCCCAGTATTCTCCCATCTGTGTGGAAGGGGTAATCGGAAACGCTCCGGCAGCGTCGGTTGATTCGCGTTCACACATGATGGCAACGGTATTGCCATCCATTGCAACCCGAACACCGGGATACTTAACATTATTTTTCTTGTCCATGACGATCGCTTTTAATGGATTTCAGGAGATTATGAATATTTTTTTGAGCCATGTGAACATGGTGAAATCCCGGAAAGTCCCCGGGATTGAATCCAGATATGTTTTCAGATGTGGGTAGTGGTTGCATGAAATATCATTCGACACCTACCATCAACCTGGTTTGTGTCGCCAGGTCAATGAATTTCCTAACCGTATGCATGTTCACCCAAACATCTTCGGGATGCGCAGTATGCATTAAGGGTGATAAATGAAGGTCCTTGAATTTTGGATCCACATCCCTGCACAGGTTGAGTAAAACATCCAGCGACATGGAATTATGTATTTCTATACCATTCTTTAATAAAAAGCCTGTCAGATATTTCCCAACGGCTTTATAGGCATTGTTGCATACCATATAGGGGACTACGTCTTCTTCCGGTCGGCAAAGCTCTTCTTTTGCGGCATTGAAATGCACATCGGCCGAATCTAATGTGTGTTGAATCTTTTGATCATACATGGCTCGGAAATTTATCGGTTTCTAATTGGCATAGTGTTAATATGCAATTACCAAGCTATCCATATATGCCAACGACTCTTATGAGCGGTGTCAACTCGGTTTATGATTTGAGTCAAACCAGTAATTGACAATCCATAGGTCGTAATTCAGGAAATTTATAAAAGTGCTTCCATCTCCTGATGGGATAATAAAAAGATTGCAATCACGGCCAGGCACAACCCGGCAGTTTTGAGACGGGTAAACTTTTCTCCAAAAAAAATCGCTGATATTATGGCTGATATTAATATAATCCCCACGTTGATCATGGGGTATACATAGGCGCCGTCATTCTCAAAAAGGCGAAGTGCCATCAATAAAAAATACACCGAAAAATAATTTACAATACCCAAAAACAGACCTCCCAGCACACTTGGCCTGGTGAAATGAGCCCCTTTAAAAAGAATGATTACCAATCCGATTAAACCCGCAGTTCCAAAAATAATAATGGGGAATACTCCTTCTTCCCGCTCACTGAGGTATTGTTGATTTACAACATTTAAGGTAGTGTCAATTAATCCTCCCAGCAGAAACACCAGCACAGGAAGATACCAGAACGAGTTGGTGGCAGATTTTACCTGCACCTGAGATTTCTTCCGGATTGAACTTAATAATATCGCTGCAATTGCCGCCGCCATCCCCAGGTAATTAAGGAAATTATAATCACGGGACCGGGTTCCCAAAATAAGAAGGCTAAACAGGACAGGTATGATCAATGACATTTTTGAGGATATCGACGCCACCGTCATGCTGTAAACCTGGGTAGTGCGCGCCATTAAATAGAAGGTGGCGATAAATATTCCGCCGAGCACGACAGCCCAGATGATCCAGTTGATTTCGCCTTGCAGTACCGTGGCCACGTTGGACCATCCCGAAAAGAGTAGTCCTGTCACCACGCAGGTGAGGTAATTTACAACAATCGCCTGGAAAGTATTTACCCTGTAATATTGAAAAAGACGGAATGCCAGGAAGATACCAACGTTGGCGAGTATACAAAGCAGGATCGCAAGCATCTTATTCCCTCATTCATGTGATTTCAAATCAAAATACAGAAAATCTTCAGGGCTATGCAACCTTTCGTGAAAAATGCAGTCTATAGTATAGACAATTAAAAGCACCAACCAAATGAAATCAAACAACATACTATTTACTGCATTGCTCCTTCTTGTGGGACTGGCAGTATCAACACAGGCACAGGATCGAAGAAAAGTGAATGTCTCAGGATTTGAAGGCGTAAATCTGGGAGGATCAGGAAACGTTTACATCAGGCAGGGCTCCACATTCAGTGTGGAATTTTCAGGATCAGATGAACTTTTTGAAGAAATGAAATTTGATGTTCGCGGCAATACACTGAACATAGGTAGAAAAAACAATAGCTGGTGGAGCAGCAGCAAGGGTCGTTATGAAGTTTATATCACCATGCCCTCCCTTGAAAAGCTGGGCGTCAGTGGCTCTGGCAATTTAGAAGTAGAGGGTACATTCAAGACAGATGACCTCGATATTTCTGTAAGCGGTTCCGGTGAAATCCAACTCGCTGTAAATTCAGCCGATGTAGATGTATCAGTTTCAGGATCCGGAAAGGTTCAGGTGAGCGGAACGGGAAGAAACATGATCTGCCACATATCCGGATCTGGTAAAGTGGATGGTAAAGATTTCAAGGTTGAGAATGTAGATGCGCACATTTCAGGTTCCGGCAGCGTATATATCCACGCTACTGAATCCATTGAATCCAGGATCAGCGGAAGTGGCAGCGTGTATTATACCGGAGAACCTAAAAAACTTAATAACAACAGCTCAGGAAGCGGAAAAATCCGCAAAATGGACTAGTACTTCAAGGTCAAAAGCAAGGTCATAAAAAGAGGCTGTCTCAAAAGGCGGCCTCTTTTTTATTGTCTATACAGAAACTGATTATACAACCAGTACTAGGTAGCTTTCTTAGCGAGATTTATTCTCTTCTTCCAGAATATCATGTACAACAACAGCAGTACCAGCGCCATTCCTGCCATCCAGGCAGCGAAGATGAATGTCGACCCGATATTGCTGATTTTATTACCATAGATCCATCCGGAAATGAAAGCGCCTGCAAAAATGCCGGCCTCGAGTCCTATGAACATCGTGGCCATACCTTTTCCACGGTTTTGAAAATCAGAAAGGTCGGCCGTCCAGGCAAATACGGTGGGCGAATTAATTCCCGAACCTATTCCAAATACCACTGCCCCGGCAAAAAAGAGTAATGCACTCTGGGCAAAACCAATCATGATCATGCTGATCATAATAATAAGTGCAGATGCCACCAATACCGGCTCCCGACCGTAGCGATCTGAAATTCTTCCGGCAACAATCCGAACTGCAATGGATGCCGCCACAAAAACTGTAAAAAAGATTCCCTTATTCTGAAAACCCAGCGATTCGGTGAGATCCGGGACAATCGTCAACACAACTCCATAGGAAAAAACGGAAAAGAACAGGAAGATCATCGGGGGCACTGCGTTAAGATCAATGATCTCGTTGCGATGAATCCGCATAAATTCCCAGCGAAACTTCTGTTTATTTACCAAGGTCTCCTTCATTCCTATCAGGATCAGAACAGACATGATCGCCATCCCGGATGATACATAAAACATAACATCTGTAGAAAAGGATATTACAAGCTGCCCTCCCAATGCCGGTCCGCTCGCCATTCCAATGGACCCGAAAACTCCGGAAAGCCCCATTGCCTCTCCCCTTCTGTTATCCGGAACGATATCAGCGATATACGCCACGGTCCCCGTCGGTTTGAATCCTGTCGAAAATCCGTGTAAAAAACGAAGAATGAAGAAGCCCACTATCGAGGTTACCACGGGGTACAGGAGAGCAATAATAAATGAGACCCCCGCCCCAAATACCATTACCGGAATGCGCCCTACACGGTCTGTCAACTTTCCACTGAAAGGCCTTGAGATCATGGCCGTAAGCGTGAAGAGTGAGATAATCAGACCCTTGTATTCTCCTCCCCCCATCCTGGTGAGATACGAAGGCAATTCCGGGATGATCATGTTGAAGCTCGCAAAAAACAGGAAGGAGCTTAAGCACAACAGCCAGAACTGAAGCGAATAAATACTGAAAAATGAGCGAAGGCTTGCCCCCATAGTTTATAATTGAGAATGTTTAACGGGGGAATTACTCCTACCGCTGTATCACTTCTTCCAGGGCATTCCCTGTCGCCCCATTTGGAATTGTGATTGACAAAATCGCTGAAATTGTCGGAGCGATATCAGTGACTGTACGATAATTTGCCGACCGTCCCTGCCTGATATTTTTACCAAAGAAAATAACAGGAACATGGGTGTCATAGTTAAAGGGCGAGCCATGGGAGGATCCCTGATCCCTGGACGATGCCAGCCATCCTGCCTCTAGCCCAAAAAGAACATCTCCGGACCTCTTTAAATTAAATCCACGGACAAATTGCCCCTTTATGCCTTTTTCATCGAAAGATGAGGTAATCAGATCGTTCGCCGTATATGCATAGCCAATGCCTTCCTTCTCCAGGAGAAATGCTGCAATTTTCTCACGTGTTTCCGAAATTGATTTACCTGTTGTTTCAAAAAGCTCATGATTCAGGAAAATCTGTCCGGACGAAATGTTTTTAACCCATTCTCCATCGCCGAGAATTTCCGACAGATATTCCTTCACTCCGGGATCTTCACGCAAATAGCCAGCAGGAACCGATTGATCCATCAGATATTTAGGCACATCCGCTACACCGTGATCTGCGGTTAAGAATACAGTGTAATTTCCTTTTCCCACTTTTTCATCCAATTCTTTCAGAAGGGTGGCAATGTTCAGATCAAGCCGCAGGTATGTATCTTCCACTTCTACAGACCGGGGGCCGAAATTATGCCCGATATAGTCTGTTGATGAAAAACTTATCGCAAGCACATCAATCCGTTCATCATCCTGCCCCAGCTCTTCCTCATTTATCGCGGTCAAAGCTAATTCGGTAAGCAGGTCGTTACCAAAGGGTGTTGACGGAACCAAACCAAAGGAGTTGCTTTCTGATTTGGACAGGTCATAGGGAAATGTGGTTTTCCCGAGGAGTCCGATTTCATACGGGCTTTCATCCGGACCGCTGGCCTCATACGTGCTTAATGGCTCAAGTGTCTTCCAGGTTTGACGCATGTATTTTACCGGAAGCTTTCTATTATTAAATCGCTCAACCCATTTTGGCAGTTCCTGATGGTAATAGTCGCTGGTAATAAAATCTCCTGTAGATCCGTCGTACCAGTAAGCTTTTCCCAGGTGACCGGCAGGAAAAATGGCCCCGCGGTCTTTGATTGATATGCCTATTACCTTGCTTTCGGGTGATGCCAGCCTGAGCTGATCCGTGAATGTTGTGGTAAGCATTCTGTGAGGTGACATTTTGCCATCGTCGTCATCAGCTCCTACTGTATTGTAATTCTGATCTCCCGCACAATATACCCATGCATCATTTTCCTTGTCATACCATGAATTACCAATCACACCATGATTTGCCGGGGTGGTTCCGGTATATACCGATGTATGGCCTGGCCCGGTTGACGTTGGGACATAATTATAATGTGCATTGTCAAAGGTGTAACCTTCGCTCATCAGCCTTCGAAATCCATCATTTCCAAAACGATCCTGAAAACGATAAATGTAATCCATCCGCATCTGGTCAACTACAATCCCGACAACCAGCCTTGGTTTCTCCTGTGCATGTAGTTGTGATACCAGAGTAATTGCTATGAAAACAGATAAGAGATTCCTGAACATCTTGTTTTGTTGCTTTTAATGAGCCACAAAGTTATCTAATTAGGAGAATTTCTCCTCAGTTCCATATTAACCTATCGTTAATCATCACAATAAACCTCGGTGAAAAAGGCAGGTTCCATGGCTTGTTTTTTCAGGATTCGCCCATCGCTGTCATAATATACGACTACATGCAAATCCGCCTGCTCAACATATGTTTCGGTAAAATAAACAGGTTTTCCACCATTGCCCAGGTCGATTACATCATCAAATGTGGCAGGAAGCACTTCTCCTTCTGTACTGCTGTAAACACCAAAATGATCTTCCCGGAAGGCCATGATTATATTTGCCGTCGAATCACGTCTCAGTACACGATATGATGTGAACACCGCTTCGGGAAGCACATCCCCGCCGATCTCGTGAAAACTGTAGGTATTCTTATCAATTCCAAAAATGATCGTGTCGTTCCAGTAAATGATATCGTCATAAATAAACGGTATCACCTGCTCGTTGGATTTATCAATAAGCCCTTTCTTTCCGCCTTTTACGGCGACAAAATAATAATCCCCGTATGCCGTAAGAATCTTTTCATATGATGCCGGTATCAGCATTTTTTCCGAAGGCCGATATACTCCGAATTTTCCATTTCTCAGAAGGGAGAGATCCCTTCCGTCAAAATTCGCCATGCCCTCGTACGTGTTGGGCAGCTGCGACTTTCCCTTCGTGTCGATCAGCATTTTCCGACCTGATCGGGTTATGATAAACAGTGAATCAGTCAGGAGGGAAATATCATCATAATCCGGCAATCGTATAAACCCCTCGTTCGTAACCAGTTGAGAATTTCTTCTTTCCCTGATAATTACCCATTCCGTCCTGTTATGCTCGAGTAAAGCAGTATTTACACTCTTTTCCCTGCTCCGCATAATCTCCTTGCCATACTGATATATGGCATAGCCTTCCCGCATATATGCCAGGGCACCATAATTGCCAAGTAAATGGGCAGAATCCGGCAACGCCACAAATCGAAATGCAGCGATATCGAATAAGCCTTCAGATTCAGGACCTGAAAACCGGATATATTGGTCATTAAAATCGAGTAATGACTCTGAAGTCTGGTATTTCTGCAACAGGGTTGAACTGAAAATAATCGTTTCTGATGGCTTTCGAACTACAAAACCCATCTCAACCGGTTCAATACGTTGTTGGGCCAGGGGGATGAGCTCCTTCAGCTCAAAATCGAGCAACCCTTCATCATTACCTTTCATGACCCATAATTTTCTTCCATCCAGCAGTTCATAATCGTCATAGTATGAAAGCTGTAATTTCGCATTTCCGGCAAGAGCAGGAATCATGGCCCGATGATTTACAATGGCAGCCTGATCATTACGAACCAGAATATACAGGCCCTCTGCATACTGGATATCATCCAGCCTGTCTTTGGTAAGTTGCCTGCCGGCAAAAGAATAAAGTTCCCATTTTCCACCTTTCCTGGCCTTGATCATTCCACTCTCTAAAACTTCAATTTCTTCAAACTCAACTGGGAGTATTGTGAGTCCCCAACTTGTAATCAATCCATGCCTGTTTCCGCTACTTACGGTGAGATAACCCATTCGGGAAGTGGTGATGGATGAAAATTGGTTGTCATAAACGATGTCGCCCCTCCTGGAATAGATTTGATCAACACCTACAATGTAATCTGTGGTTAAAACTTCACACCTGTATAAAGGCGAGAGCGCTTCTCGTTCAATACTGAATTTTTGATCTGCCGATCCATCAATAAAATAAGCGCGATCCTTGTCGAATGTCGCGATCCATTCATCGGAATTCATCTGGTGAATACTGCGCAAGGAATCATTCCAGATCTCTGGAATGGCATTCAGCATACCTTGTTCTTTTATGGAATAATAAAGGAAATTACGAATCTGACCCGAGATCGGTCGGCTCCTGAAACGCTGAAGAAATTTACGTAACTGATCAGGTTCGGGATATGCAAGACTCATGGTAAAAATTTTCCATTCCACCTCCGCGCGATAGGGGGTTGCAGGATTTTTTGAAAGGAATGCTTCATAACTGGCCAGCTTTCCATCGGTTGTGGCTTCTTCAAAGAATAAACGTTCATATCGTTCGCTTGCCAGCGCCACCTGTGAAGATTCCGGGTATTTATCCATAAAGTCACGATAACTCTGGTATGTATTCTCGGCAAGGGCCGAAACATAGGCCAGGGAATCACGCATCAGCATGGCTTCGGTTCGCTGAACAGCTTCAGGATAGTGGTTCAGAAAGTAGATAAAGTTTTCTTCACTGGGTTCTGCACATGCCCGGGCAAATGCAAGACTGTCAATGTTAGACCTCAATACGTCAAGGGAAATCAACGTAAGTCCATTTTTGGCATATTTCTCCTGATCATCAGGAAGCAGCTTGCTATACAGGTCCCTTGAACGGATTTCACTATGGTTGGCAGAATCGGGTTCGGGATTCGGCTTTTGGATCTGAAATCTGGCAATATCATAATAAATAAGCGGATCCAGACTATCCTTTTCAAGTCCCTTCACAATGAATTCCGATGCTTTTTCCAGGTCACTTTCGGCCAGGGCTTTCAATGCGCGTTTTGCCGGACCGGATTGGGACAAAACAGGATAGAAAAAGGCCAAACATACAATGGTGAACAAAAATCGCATACTGCGAATATAATAATACTGGATAGTCAATGGTTACTAGTACATGGGAATGTGGTCCCCGGCAGGCAAAATTTATGTATCTTAACGGTCATATGATGGTATTGCGAACAAATTTGTTGCTTCTTTTTTTACTGATCTCCTTCCATGCCAATAGCCAGGAAAATTCAGTAGACGACATCACTTTCATTGAAAATAGCGGGTTTACTGCTCTTGATGATGTGCTCGAACAATTTGAGGGCAAGGTCGTTCTTCTTGATTTTTGGGCCACCTGGTGCCGTCCCTGCATCCAGGAATTTGCCTTCTATGAAAAGCTCGAGGATTTCAGAACCGAAAATCCCGATATTGCCATTCTGTACGTTTCACTTGACGTGAACCGGAAGGAAAAATGGATGAATTTTGTTGAACAGGAGAAATTGAATGGATACCATCTGCTGGTCGATCAACCTTTGCACATCAGTCTTTATGAAGAACTGGGCGTATCTACTATTCCGCGTTACATGATCGTAGACCGCAGTGGCAAAGTGATCAATCGTAATGCCGCCAGACCCAGCCAGGGCAAAACCCTGATCAAACAATTGGCAAGGGCGCTGGACAAAGGACCATAGGTTTAAAAAATCGCCAAAAGTTGTTATCACGGGAGACAAAATCCTTGTATATTGTCTATACCGGGAATATGTGTAATCATGAGATGAATTCATCAATCCCGGATTTGATTCCATGAAAAGATTTGCATTCCTGTTCTTGATCCTGACTGTTGGATATTTCCCCATCAGCTTTGCCCAATATGCGGCGACTGACAGTCTGAGAAATGAATGGTCAAACACATCCCACACTGATTCCATTCGATTTGAGGCCGGTCTGGGCCTCATGATTGCTCAATTCCGGACTAATATGGATTCGGCCCGCGCCACAGGCATGGAACTCATCGCTTATGCCGATGAAAAAAATAATTCCAAATGGAAATCGATAGCATACCGATATATCGGTAACAGTCATGCTATCCAGGGCGATTATTTAGACGCATTGCAGTGGTTCCAGAAAAGCTATGAGCTCATCAGGAAGTCAGATGATAAACGCTCCCTCGCGATTACCATCAACAACCTGGGTACCGTTTATTATGAGCTGGGAAATTATCCCATGGCGGCGGAAAACTTACTAAATGCCTTGAAATTGTCGGAAGAGCTGGATGATAAGCCGGGCCTTGCACGAACCACCAATAACCTTGGAAACCTGTATGTGGATCAACGGGATTTCTCCAAAGCCCTTGAATATTACACCTATAGTCTCCGGATCAAGGAAGAACTTGGAAACACAGCGGGATTACCCAATGCCTATAACAATATTGGTCTGGTCTACACCAATATGGGCGAATACGATCTGGCCCTGGAAAACCTGAATAACAGCGCGAAACTTGCCTCACAGATTGGAGATGACCTGGCCCTCACACGTGCCTACAGTAATCTTGGGGATGCACATCTTAAGAAAGGAGATTTTGAAAAGGCTCGTTACTACCTCGATGAAAGTATCCGGATCAAATCAGATATAAATGACGAAGAAGGGCTGGCTCAGGCATACGTAAGTCGGGGATTCACTTTTTTGTCTGGCAGCAATTTTAGAAAGGCCATAGACGATTGTGAGGATGCCCTTGAAATTGCAGAACAGAAGGCCATGCTGTTAACTAAATTGCAGGCATGTGAATGTTTGAGCAATGCGTGGGAAGGTTTGGGCAATTATGCAAATTCACTCACCTATTTTAAGCTTGCCCAAATTGCAAAGGACTCTTTATTCAACCAGGAAAGAACACAGGAAATTACCAGGCAGGAAATGCAGTATGCATTCGATAAGCAACAGCTTGCAGACAGCATTGCATTCCATAAAGCCAAGGCCGCTCAGGAATTAAGCTATGAAAAGAACCTCAATGATCAGCGTAATATGTTTAACCTGATCGTCTTTGGTGGCCTGGCCCTTATTGTACTGGGAATAATCTACTGGCAGTCAAGGCAAAAATCAAAAAAACTCGCGCAGGAAAAAGAGGTCGTGGCCCGGCTTAAGAAAGTGGATCAGCTAAAAGATCAGTTCCTGGCCAATACCTCCCACGAATTGCGTACTCCGCTGAACGGTATCATTGGGTTGTCTGAATCCCTGAAGGACGGTGCAGCCGGAAAACTTTCCCCCGACGTACAGGAAAACCTTGACCTGATCACCAACAGCGGTAAACGGCTCGCACACCTGATCAATGATATCCTGGACTTCTCAAAACTTAAAAATAAAGACCTGGAATTGACAATCACCCCTGTGGATGTGCATGCGGTGGTCGATGTGGTAATCAAACTTTCTCAGCCACTCATTAAGACTAAGGACATCACCCTGATCAATTCAATACCTGCGGATGTGGCATTGATCGATGCGGATGAAAACAGGTTACAGCAAATCTTATATAACCTGATCGGTAATGCCATAAAATTTACACCTTCCGGGAAAATAGAAATTACCGCGGGTAAGGAAGGGGATATGTTAAAAATTAATGTCACTGATACGGGAATCGGAATACCTCCTGAAAATCTTTCTTCCATTTTTGAATCATTCCATCAGGGCGATGGTTCAACCGTACGTGAATACGGAGGTACCGGATTGGGCTTGTCGGTAACACGGCAGCTTGTTGAACTTCATGGAGGTCAAATCAATGTAAAATCAGAAGTTGGAAAGGGATCTGAATTTACTTTCGGCATGCCGTTGAGTAAATTCACAAGGTCGGAAATCGCCGGTCTGCCGTCTGAGGACCTGATCGCAACCATTCAGGAAGATGCCGATGAGAATCGCCCATTGTCCGGCGAGGTTCACCATGAACTGAGTTCAACAAAAATATTGATCGTTGATGATGAGCCGGTGAACCGCCGCGTCCTGCAAAATTATCTCACCCTTGCCGGATATCAGGTTCAGGAATCAGTTGACGGGAAGTCTGCATTGAAAAGAATAGAAGAAGGTGAGAAATTTGATCTGATCCTTCTGGATATCATGATGCCGGGAATGTCGGGCTTTGAGGTATGTGAGGAAATCAGGAAGCAATATATGGCAAGCGAACTGCCCATTGTTTTGCTCACCGCGAAAAACAGGGTAAGCGATCTCGTAGCCGGTTTCAATGCCGGCGCGAATGATTACCTGACAAAACCATTTTCCAAAAATGAATTAATCAGCCGCATTAAAACACATATTAACCTCAATGGTATTCACAGGGCTACCAGCAAATTTGTCCCTACGGAGTTCATTAAATCCGTAGGGCGTGATGAGATCACCGATGTGGTTCTGGGTGATCACGTAGAAAAAGAGGTGACGGTTTTATTTAGTGACATTCGCGAATACACTCATTTGGCCGAAGGAATGACCCCCCAACAAAATTTTAAGTTTATAAACGCCTATGTGGGGAGAATGGGGCCCATTGTACAGGCCAACAATGGATTCATTAACCAATATCTTGGAGATGGAATTTTGGCATTGTTCCCTGACGGGGCATCAGACGCATTGAACGCTGCTATTGCCATGCAGGATGAGGTCAGGAAATATAATATTGACCGGCAGGAAAAAGGACTTATACCCATTTCGGTTGGTATGGGTATTCATACAGGTCCACTCATTATGGGAATTATCGGAGATATACACCGGAATGATACTGCCATTATTGCCGATGCGGTAAATACTGCCTCCCGAATGGAAGGTCTCTCCAAACATTTTGGTGCACGGATCATCATAAGTGAAGACAGCATTCATAACATGTCAAACACCGCCCCGTATGATTTTCGATATCTGGGCAAAGTACGGGTGAAAGGTAAGGAAAAGCCGTCCGGTATTTACGAGTGTTTCAGTGGTGATGAAAAGGCAATGATACAGGCAAAACTTGATACGCTGGAAATCTTTGGTAAAGCCATTTCCCTGATACAGGAATTTGAATTTTCAAAAGCATCCGGGTTATTTGAGCAGGTGTTAAATAAAAACCCTGAAGACAGGATAGCGGCCTATTTTGTTGAACATGTGGATGAATATTCACTGGTCAGCACACCAAAAAATCAGGATTTCGTCTACATCATGGACGAGAAATAGACCTAAGTATAATAAATCAACTGACAAACATCATTGGATAATGACTGGTATCTCCTGATATTTCATCATGCGTACTGGCTTTTCAATTCTTCTCATTATTCATGGTCTGATTCATCTTCTCGGGTTAATCAAAGCCTTTAATATCGCTTCTGTTCAGCAGATAAGACATCCTGTCTCACGGCCCAGGGGTTATTTTTGGGGTCTTACCTCCGTGCTTTTCATTTTAGCGGCAGTATTGTGCTTATTAAAAAATGATATATGGTGGATTGTTGCGGCTTTTGCAGTCATTTCATCCCAGCTGTTAATCTCTCAGAATTGGTCGGATGCGCGCGCCGGTACGATCCCGAACATCATCATAATCCTTGGAATTGTTTACGGTTTGGCGAACTGGTCATTTCAGCATACATCAATTTCCGATAAGAATGAACAAGTAATAGCAGATGCGAAAACAGGTGAACTTTTGGTAATCCCTGAAACCCTTCCTGATCCGGTGAGACAATGGCTTACATATACAAATGTTTCAGGTACCATCACCCCGTCTGTGACAGAACTTACCCAAAACGGAAGGATGAAATTACGTCAGTCCGGTGACTGGATCCCTTTTACAGCCAACCAGGTTTTTTCTCTAAATCCTCCGGGATTTCTCTGGAATGCAGATGTAGGAAATTCTCTGATGAATTTCAGGGGAAGGGATACGTTTATTGAGGGGCGGGGAAAAATGCTGATCAAGGCATTTGGGATTTACCCCCTGGTGAACGAATCAGGCGACAAAATGAACCAGGGATCAGCCATCCGCTACCTGAGTGAAATCATCTGGTTCCCATGGGCTGCTGTTTCTGATTACATTGTTTGGGAAGACATTGATGATCACCGCGCGAAAGCTTCTTTTCACTGGTCTGAAGCCGGCGGTTTTGGCACGTTTACATTTGATGAAATGGGCAGGCCTGTCAGGTTTGAGGCCAAACGTTATTTTCAAAGAGATCATGGTGCATCACTCGAAAACTGGATCATCGAAATCGATCCGCTAAGCTTCGAGGTTTATGATGGAATTCTGATACCCACCCGGGCATCTGTATCGTGGGAACTTGAAAACGGGGTATGGAACTGGCTGGAACTTGAAATCACGAATGTGGCTTACAGTAAAAGTTCGGAAAATTTGAATTGAGACCAACAAGAAAATCTTAAGTTCGTAAAAAGTAATACGCATTAAACCAATAAATTATGAAATTCAACAGAAAAGCAAGTGCAAACTGGAAAGGACCGGGAAAAGATGGTAAGGGGACACTTACCACCGCCAGCACTGTACTCAATAATACGCAATATTCATTCAAAAGCCGTTTTGAAGATGGCATCGGAACAAACCCCGAAGAACTTGTTGGAGCGGCCCATGCCGGCTGTTTTACCATGCAGCTGAGCTTCCTTCTTGGCGAAGCTGGTTATACGCCGGAGAATCTGGATACAGAAGCCACCATATCCTTTGAGGATGGAAATATTGTTAAGAGCCACCTGGAGCTTACCGGAACTGTTCCCGGAATTGACAGCACTGAATTTGAGGAAATCGCAAAGAAAGCCAAGGAAATTTGCCCTATCTCCAAATTGCTCAATACCGAAATCAGCTTGTCTGTGAATCTCGCTTAGCTTTAAACAGATTAAATACCAAGGGCCATGATGGCCCTTTTTTTATTTATTCAGGTCAATATCTTACAGCAAGACAATCAACGGGTTACCCGGGATATCCGGCAACGATTTATAAAAAATATCGGGGTTGGATTAAACCATCGGAAGTTTGAGACATCTAACCGTTCGAAACAAATTAATTCAACATGAAAAAGATATTGATTACCAGCCTGCTCATATTCTTCTTTTTTGCCGCAACCGACGGCTTGCAGTCAAAAGCTGAGGCTCAGACTGTCGCAAAACGTGTCGAGAGGCGCGTAGATCGAAGAATGGACCGAAGATTCGATCGCAGGGTTGAACGTCGTGTTCACCGCAGGGTCTCAAGGCGTGCACATGTACGTTACGCAGGACTTCCTGCTTACCGGACATCAGTAGTGAAACTTCCGTCAGGCGCAGTCCGCGTGAAGGTATCCGGCTCTGTATATCATTATCACAACGGAATATATTATCGCCCATTTAAGAATTCCTATACCATAATACGTCCTGTAGCAGGAGTTCGGGTACGTGTTCTGCCAGCCAGGGCCATTGTTGTTGCACATGCCGGGGCCAGGTATCACTATTTTTATGGAACATTTTATGTTCAGCGCGGAAACGAATACGAGGTAGTGGATGCTCCCCAGGGTGCGGTAGTCGACGCGCTTCCTGAAGGTTACGACATCAAAGTAATTGACGATGTGGAATATTATGAACTCGACGGCGTGACTTTCCGTGAGGTTGATGCCGACGAATTTGAAGACGGAATTGGTTTCGAGGTAATCTAAGCTCTTCTATGAAGGTTGATTGGGAAGGTCGTTGAAAAACGGCCTTTTTTTTATTTTGCACGCAAAGGGACATCACGCAATTTTTCCACGAAGTACATGCTGATAAGTCCTTTATTTTTCACTTCTATGGACCCCCTCTTACGGCATTGGAATTTATGCCTGACCTGTAAATAAAGTGCTTCGGAAATATTGATCTTCCCACTTGTCGAAGCCTGCTCCAGCCTGGAAGATGTATTGACGGTATCTCCCCAAACATCATACGCGAATTTATAATCACCGATTACACCGGCTACTACAGGACCCGAATGAATCCCAATCCTGAGCATCCAGGGTTCTTCATCCTCATTCAGTCTTTTATTGTATTCGCGCATATACTCCTGAATTTCCAGGGCTGCCATGACGGTATTCAGTGTATGATCCGGATCCGGATTGGGCAACCCGCAAACACACATGTAAGCGTCACCGATGGTCTTAATTTTTTCAAGCTTGTTGCGTTTAATTATGGCATCAAACTGGCGGAAGAAATTATCAAGTCGTTCCACAATTTCCTCAGGGTCGAGCTTTTCGGAAATCCGTGTAAATCCAACAAAATCGGCAAATAACACCGTTACTTCATCATACCTTTTTGGAATGGTATGCCCGGTTTCCTTCAACTCGTTTACAATGGTTTGCGGCAATACATTCAGCAACAGGCTTTCCGATTTTTGCTGTTCAATACGCAATGTTTTCGTACGCTCCTGTACGCGCGCCTCAAGTTCCTTATTTACTTTTTCCTGCAGCTCCTTGTTTTCCTGAAGCTGCCTGATAAGGGCATCTTTGGCAGCCTTCCGCTCAATTTCATTCAGTTTTGTCCGGTAGGCTAAAACACCTGCAAAGAATAGCGACTCAAGGACAAATCCATAGGCCGGGGTTGCAAACTTAAATGGATTGATCTGTGGCGTAAATGCAGTTTTAGGATCCGCGCTCAATATGGCAATAAATAATCCGGCGAAAGCGATCAGTGATCCGATAACAAACAACATCGCGATTCTATCCCGGGTTTTCCATAAAGCGATAACGAGCAAAAAGATCAGCACATTTTCCACTAAAATAGCCGGAATGTATACCGCCAGGATGATAAATATGTCTTCTAAAATCAGGTGTACAACCGAATAGATGACAACAAGGATCACCTTCCCAATAATATAGTAGCGAAGGATTTTATCCCATTTCGGGAGCAATTCCGGAAGGTCTATAAGCTTCCGTGTGAGTTGAAAATAAAACACAGCAAACAAACCCGAAATCGAGAAAAACAACATGGCGTTGAATTCGGGAATATCGGCTACATCTCTTACCAGGGTGAAAAATGGGAACGAGACGGAAAACACGAAAAGACAATAATATAAATAAACACTTTCCCGGGTCAGAAAATAGTAAACGAAATGATACAGGATCAATATCAGAAAACAGCCAAAAATAAAACTCCATACCACTGTTGAAGTCTCATTATTATCTATCCATATATTTTCGGATATAAGCCGTGGTGCAATCCTGGAGTCACGCTCGGCCTGAACCCCACTGGACAAGTGTTTGAAATAGGCATAGTAGGTACGTGTTTCATTGGGTGCCAGCGTTATCACCGCCTGGGATAAAAACGTTTTGCCCTCACCGCTTATCTTTTTTACCACTTTCCTGGATTCATAAACACCAATAGGATACTTTTGAAATCCCTTCTCGTCCGGTATGTAGAAGTCCAGAACTTCACTCAGTCCTACAAAAAGCTGAATCGAAACCCGGTCTTTTTCGTTATTATGTATCGTAAATCTGATCCAATATTCGGCCGGTATTTTATTGAAATTCACCTGATCTGATGATATGAAATTGCCATCAACGGGTGGATAATCCAGATTTTGACTCTCATAGTCCAACAGAAAATAGGTTGCCTCCATAAATTCTGTCAGGCCTGTTTCAGAATTATAATCAACACGCTTTTCCTGAGCGTTAATGATCGTCAGGCAACTAAGAAGAAAATAACATAGCGAGGCGAAACGCTTCATTTGAGCAACTGTTCAATTTTTGATTTAACAGTACCGATCTCCATTTGTCTCACCATTCTGATTATCAGATTAATCAGCCAACTACGATGATTAATGATATCCTGGCTAAGTCCCAGGACATGTTCCATACGTTCACTGTTTTCCCTTGATTTATGATCATCATTACATAATGCAAGCGTGCAGGAAAAACCAAAAGCGTCATTTCTCATATGCCCCATCACAAGTGCTATAATTTTATCGTCCAGCTGCTGACCGAATCGCAAATACCACTTCAGCGGATGAAAAATCACTGAAACATCATTCTGAACATTATCCAGCAGGCTGAACAGTATACTGTTCACCTGCATAAAATCAGCCTTGAAGTCAAGAATTTTAGCCGGATCTACAGAATCGCAAACCGCGTTGCACAAATCATAATTGATGTGTGCATTCATGGCGATGAATAAGTGTTCCAGGACAAGATATTGATCATTTTCAGCTGTCCTTATTACAAAATCCCAATGCCTGGGCGCTTCCGTTCCATCCACCGCACAATTCATGGCGTCTATGTAATAATTTACAAAGTTCACATCCATACGGGCAAGCTGATCATTATCGATGAACTTCTCCTGATGTACAGCGGTCTCAATGGATTTTGCAACCTTGGTGTACAGTGCCGCAAAGTAACCGAGCGGATTATGCTCTTCACGACAATATTCAAGAACCTCATGAATACGGTCGCTCACATCTTCCAGTTTTTCAGCACGTCTGAATCTTGACATAATTAGGAAACCTGAAGTTGTTGCTGATAATTTTTGAACGGGCCGGTACCGTTTTTACGCTGATAATATAGCCATATATAGACGATATCGAAAAGCACACTGATCCATGTAATAAGATATGCGAAGTATTTATCGGGGAATACGCTCATCATAAACAACGCGATAGGAATATCTGCCAGCACCTTTACCCAGCCAAGACGTACCGACATGAGATTTATATCCTTGATACGGAATACCTGGTCTATCCAGAAAAGGGCGATCAGGGCATTTAGTAAATTCCCGCTGGTGCCTCCGCCATCAGTATCCATACCCTGGGCCCTGAAACTCCACCAGACAACAACCCATAAGCCAATCCCAATCAGGCAAAGCCATTTAAGGTTCTTCGAATAAAAGGGAATTTTGATATATCCGGCCGTATATTTCATGATACCATAAAAAATGGTACAATCAATGAAGAAGGCGGATCCAACACCCACCATGACCCAGAATTTATATTGCGACTGAAAAACAAAGCCCCAAAGAAATTCCCATACGACATTTCCACAGGCCAGTATCACCGGCATCTGAATAAATTTAATCTTCATTCCGCGCCAGGCGAGATAAACGTAGAGATATGTCCATATCAGCATTCCGGACGTAAGCGTAATGATCTGATAAAGATTATAGCCGCCTTCACCGGAAGCTACATTGGACAAGTGTGAAATAAGGTGTGAGTCCATACTGATTGATTAAGTTTTCAATGCTTTGGGTAAATAAAAGTAAGTCTGATCTCTTTTTACAGTTCTTTCAAGTCCATTGATCAGCCATTTATTAATTCGCTTTACAATCATCCGGGCCAGGCGTGAATTGCCAGACAACCTCTGGTCGATTCCCAGCGTGGCGATTAACAGGCGCGGCATCACACGATCCCAGAACCAATGTGTCTGATCCAGCCCCATCATCGATCTGTAGGGTTCGTCATTAAGGTATTTGAAAACACTGTAAGAAAATGAATGAAGCAAATGATGGGGAACAAACCCACTCATGAACTCCACGCAGGATTGAACAAGAATAATTCCTGCTTCCGATTTTCTTGCCTGTGTATCAAGGATCTTTTTGCTGAGATCCGCACAGTCTTCATAGCTATTGGGAATCAGGTTATCCTTTACACCTAGTAAATAGGCTGTGACAAACCATAAATGGCACCACGCTTCGCGTTCCTCCTCGTTTAAATAGACCCCCATTTTGCGAAGTGCCCGAACCACTTCAATACTAAAGGCACACATGGTGATCAGCTGGTCCTCCTGGTTAATAGGCTGGCCGTAAGCCGCCGGCCATTGCTCATTCTCGTGGATGTATCGCCGGATTGTTGCGTGTATGAGCCGTACCTTTTTAATGGTAATCAATCCATCCTGATAATGTTCTTCCGTATTCTTATCACTTGAAACATTTATCAGAAACTGCAGGGTCTCAAGGAGTCGCCTTTCATATTTAGGTGATTTCGGAAAGTCAATCAGTCTCGCTGTCGTCATCAATACCTGCGCTCCATTTTCACAGATATAGGTCATCGGAAGTGAACGGCACAGAAGCGCCAAAAGGATCTCCCTGCCATATAGCGCAAAGATATTCTGAGCACCTTTGATTTTATTAAAGTCAATCCATTCAGGAAGCTCACCAATATTGTCAATATATTCACCGAGAAATTCCGGAAAATTCTTTTCCTCGCAATGCATCGGAATCTGTCGAAAAAGAAAGTCAACCTTGTCCAGGTTATAATGCTGAAATAATTCATCCACAATTTTCTCAGCCACAGGGTCTGTTTCTGTCCGCTGTGATGTTAAAAATGAGGAAGAATGTGGGTATGCCATAGAGGGATTATTTCTTTTTGGATCGGCAATGAAACTACAACACGCTCACACAAGTGTGAATTTGAACAATGTAATCATTTAATTCGAAATGTATTATGCTTGATCCCGGGTAGCCTACGTTTTAGATAACTCAAAATGTCGCCCTGATTTCAAGTCCGATCTGGCGGGGGAAAGCCTGGGTATATGTGGTTAATCCAATTTCCGAGGATTGCACATATAATGCGCCATTTTCTCCCAAAAGATTATTTCCGAACAGAAAAAGTCCGACCCTGCTGTTTTCAAAACCTATACGGGCACGAAGCAGGCTCTGCGCATCTCCTTCATTTCCGTCTGTTCCAATTTGTCGCCCCATTTGTGTAAAAGACACCAGGGCCTTTCCTTTCCAACCCGAGGACCCCTGCACCCAGGCATAGTCTGTGATGATCCCGATATTATAATCCGGAACCAGGGGCAGCTTATCCCCGTTTTCAAAACCTGACCCTTCGGATAAAGCAGGATCAATCGATTTGAATTCAGCATTGTTGAAATTTGCTATGAATTGAAACGTAAGGCCTTTGGCGGATCTGGGCGCATATGCCATGCCAAGATCCAGCCCGTAAATCTGTGTATTGCCTAGCGAGTATGTCAAAAACAATCCCTGGTACAGTACTGAGAATTGCTGGTCTTTCCAGTCCTGGTAATATGCAGCAACCTCGAATATTAACTGACCATCCAACTGCTGCTGTTTCATTCCAACCTCATAGCTCCAAAGCTGATCCGAATCGACAGTTGTTTGTGCGGGAAGACCTCCGAACTGGTGCAAAGCCACCACGCCGGGATTATTGAACTGTCCGCTCCTGAAACCCTTGGCAATATTCAGGTAAAAATTGGAATGATCATTTGGAAGGTAGGACAGGTTAAACCGCGGGTTAACACTTGAAAAGGTTTTATCGGGCAACTCCCCGATAGGCTGTCCGCCGGGATCGACAAAATTGCTGTCTTTCACTTTACGCGTATCACTGAAAGTTCGTAAACCTACCAGTGGTATGAGCTTTCCATCCAGAAAGGCATAGGATGCCTCTCCAAAAAACGAGATCGAACTGGAAGTAAAAACGGCATCGGTCGTGAACAGCTGTGGATTAGTGACCAGGTTTTGGGTATTTTCAGAATTCGTATAAAAAACTCCTGCAAGCCATTTGAAGTCCTTTTCGTTATTGGAAACAAGCCGGGTTTCATGATTGAAGGCATCCGCTTCATTGGCTGTCGTAAATGTTACCCTGTCGCCAGGCACACCTACGAAAGGTATTGTGAGGTCCAATGCATCGGTATGGTGAATATAACTTGTGGTAGTATTTAATGTAGCAAACCTGAAATCGTAATTCAGTGAGAATGAATACCAGTTATCACCGTTAGCAACCTCATCCCCGGGTTCGGCCGACGATACAGGCGGATCCAGTGACGACATCAGTCTTCCCGCATTCTGCAACGTGTTATTTTTTTGAAACAGGAATTTAATGTCAAGCCGGTCGGTTGGCAGGTAGACAAGTGAGGCCCTGACCTGGTATATTCGACCGTCATTGATGTTTTCTTTGAGCATATCCTGGCTTTCCATATATCCCCCAAGGTGCTCCCAGCTTCCACTAACCCTGGCAGCGAGTTTGTCTTTTACAATCGGCAGGTTCAGCATCCCGTCAAAATAATAGCCCGGGTCACCATCCTCCGTTGTGGAAATACCGGATACAATTTCACCACCGAACTTCTGCAGGTTAGGTTTCCTCGGGACAAATTTCATTACGCCCCCAACAGCTCCGGCACCATATAATGTACTTTGCGGACCACGAAGAACTTCAATCCGTTCGATATCATAGGATCGTGATACAGGGGCATAGAGTGAGCCGTAATAATTGTATGCCGCATCATCGAGATAATAACCGATGGTCGCATCACTCTGTATCTGAGGTATGCCACGTAATTGATATTGTCGTGTTGTCGCATTGGGTGAGAGACTCTCCGATGCGCCGGGAATAAAGCTGATCACATCCGACAGGTCACGTGCGCTCACCGATTCAAGAGCCTCCCCGGTAAGTGCCTGGAGAGACATGGGTGTTTTGATCGCCATCTGCTCCCGTTTCTGCGCGGTTACGGTAATATCGTTAAGGAAAAGAGTGCCCTGAAGTAGTATAAAGTTCACCACCTGATCTGCTCCGTTTGCAGAAATTGTTTTACGCACACTTTGATAACCGGTATAGCTGGCAATGATTACAACCTGCCCTGAAATATCTGCTGGAATTACCAGGGAATAAAATCCATCCGCGCCGGTTTCAATACCCATACTGGTTCCTTCAAGAAAGACATTAGCGCCGGCTAACGGGGTACCTGAAATCTCTTCAGTGACTAAACCGGACACGGTAGTTTGTCCGTGAAGAAATCCTGAAACCAGGAATAAATGAACAAGGCACAAACTGAAAATGAGTGAATTTTTTTTCATCAGGATTGAATTAACACTTCATTTATCAGGGAATATAAGGAGTTTCTGAAGTTTAGCTGAAATGTTTCTGAATAACGAAAAATTTGACTGAAAATCAAAATGTGTTTCATTAACACACAGGTATGGATTTTCATACAGGAAGTTTCTGTCTTAAAACTAAAAATCATTGTTGGTTTTGGATATATTGAGGGTGGAATATCTCATGACCTTGTGGAAAAAAGTTTTCCTTTGGCAACACATAAAATTTCCTACATCCCATTAGAGGGACTGGTTTTAATTATATGAAAGCAACATCTTTGAAGGGTCACTCCATACCCGAGATTAAGTCAGAACTGGATAAAAGTATGAAGGATGGTTACAGCCCGACAGTAGCCATCATTTTTGCCTCTGTTACGCATGACCGGAATGCCATTTCAAAATTATTTGATGAAAAAGGTATCATCGTATTTGGTGTAACAACCAATGGAGAATTTATTGATGAAGAAACACAAAAAAGCTCTATTGCAGTTTTATTACTCGATCTCAAAAGGGAATATTTCCATCTTTACCTGGAGGAATATGATTCAAAGGATTACAGAGGAGTGGCAAAAAACATTGCCAGCCGCGCAAAGGATAAATATACGACTCCGGCATTTCTGATTGGCCTTAGCCATCCTGAAGCTGATGGCGAAGAAATATTGCGAGGCATCGAGGAGGTGGCGGGAGCTGACGTAAATGCCTTTGGAGGCGCCGCTGGTGATGACTATACATTTAAAGAAACTTTTGTATTTACCAATGGGAAAGAAAGCAACCAGGGTATGGTTTGCCTGGTGCTGGATGAAGATCATGTAGAAATAAAAGGAATAGCCACCTGCGGTTGGAAAGCAGTTGGAACAGAAAAAGTAGTTACGAAAAGTGAAGGAAACCATGTCTATACCGTAGACAATATTCCCGCCCTGGATATTACAACAAAATATGGCGGAATTGAAAACGTGACTCCGGAAAACAACGACCTGCTGATTGAGTTGGCCGCCAATTTCCCTTTGCAGCTGCAGCGGGAACAGGGGGATCCGGTCATGAGGCCCGGATTGGTGGTTGACTGGACGGATCATTCCTTCTATACGAGCGGCACTGTTCCGCAGGGATCAAAAGTGCGGTTCTCGGTGCCCCCTGATTTCGATGTGATGGAAAAAGTGATCAGGGGTGTTAAAAAGCTTAAGGAAGAAGAGATGCCAGAAGCGGATGCGCTGGTAGTCTTTAGCTGTGCCGGACGCATACTTTCATTGGGGCCATTGATGACTGAAGAACTGGAGGGAATAAAAAAGGTATGGAATGTCCCGATGGCCGGTATGTTCAGTAATGCAGAACTGGCGCGGGCAACCGGTGGAAGACTTGAAATGCATAACCTTACGACATGCTGTGTAGCCTTGAAAGAAAAATGAAATCAATCGATAACGAAATCTGGATGCGATTAAGATTGATGACAGGAATTGCTGAAAATCGAATGAATGATAGCTAAAACATATGCGGGAAATACTCCCGAAGAAGTTAAGATATTTTTAAGTAAAGTGATCAATGAAGGGTTTGATCCAACACTTGCCATTGTATTTTCATCTATAAAACAGGACATCCGGGCGCTGACCGAAATTTTTGATGAAGCGGGCATCGATGTATTCGGAGCTACAAAATTAGAAGGAAAGACATGAATCAACACCTTCAAACGATCTCAGATTTTATTCAGAATACCGATAAACTTTCGGATAGTGATAAATCTGTACTCCAAAAAGCCCTGAAAGATGCCAACACCGCTTTAACCATTTCAGAGTTTAAACTGGAAAGGACCGAGAAAGTAAAAAGAACCACAGCGATATTGCTGGAGGAAACGATTGCCGAACTGGAACAGAAACGAAACGATGTTGAAAAAACGAATGAGGCACTCAAAAACTCCCTGAATGAGCTCAAGGCTGCCCAGGCACAGCTCATCCAGGCCGAAAAGATGGCAAGCCTGGGAGAACTCACAGCTGGAATCGCCCATGAAATTCAGAACCCCCTGAACTTTGTGAACAATTTTTCGGAGGTAAGTAAGGAGTTGCTGGAGGAAATGATGGAGGAAATTGAGAATGGGGATACTGAAGAGGTAACAGCCTTAGCGAACGATGTAATCCAGAACCTAGAAAAAATACTGCATCACGGAAAACGGGCCGACGGCATCGTAAAAGGAATGCTACAGCACAGTCGTAAAAATTCAGGAGAGAAGGAAGAGACGGATATCAATTCGCTGGTAGATGAATACTTGCGCCTCGCGTATCATGGATTCAGGGCAAAGGACAAATCATTCAACGTGACCCTGGAAACTGAATTCGATGATTCCATCGGTAAGATAGTTGTGGTGCCCCAGGATATTGGCCGGGTGATCCTGAATTTAATCACTAATGCATTTTATGCCGTCACTGAAAAAAAATCCTCAACTTCTGATGAGAGCTATCAGCCCATTGTTTCGGTAAGTACCAAAAAGCAGGGGAAAAATATAAAAATATCGGTGAGTGACAACGGCAACGGAATTCCTTCAAAAGTAATAGATAAAATATTTCAGCCTTTTTTCACCACAAAGCCCACCGGCCAGGGAACTGGACTTGGCTTGAGCCTGAGCTATGATATTGTAAAATCTCATGGCGGCGAGCTACAGGTTAGTACCAGGGAAGGCGAAGGAACATCATTTGTAATCTCCGTACCCATCCAATCTTAAGATGAAACTATCAAAAAAAGATGAACAGGCAATAATGCAGGTATATGATACCTGGTGGCACAGTTATCTTAACGGTGATGTGGAAACGTATGATTTTTACCTGGCGGATGATTATCGCTTTATCGGTTCGACCAATAATGAGGACTTCCTGAGCAGGGTTGACACAACAAAATTTTTTGAATCTACCGCCCACCAGATGGCCGGAAAGGCGGAGCTGCGAAATCTGGAAAGGACCATTGATGTCATAGCAAAAGACCTCGTTCTGTTTACCGACCTTGCCGATGCCTATATTCTCAGCGAGGGCGAATGGGTTTTTTATTCTCGATTCAGATTTACCTCCCTGATGCGAAAAAGCAATGAGGGATGGCGTTTCCAATACCAGCATTTCTCAGCACCCGATTTAAAAGCCCAGGAAGGCGAAACCCTCGGTACTGAGCAGATCAGCAGGGAAAATCAGGAATTACGGGATGCCATTAAACGAAGAACCATCGAACTGGAACACAAAAACCGGGAGCTGGAAGTAGAAGCATCACTGGAGCGTGTACGATCGACGGCAATGAGTATGCAGAAATCGACAGATCTTTCAGCCGTAAGTGAAGTGATTTTTACCGAACTCAGGCAGCTTGGATTTTCTGATCTTCGGAATACGGAAGTGATCATCAATAATCACGAAAAGGAATCTATTCGCAGTTACTACTATTCCGATTATGGTGTTACAGGTGTTATAGATCTTAACTACAATACGAATACGACGGTCAAAGACTGGGTTAATCAGCTGAATAAATCGAAAGATGCATTCGCAAAGGTTGAAGTTGCGGAGAAAGAAATTAAGGAATGGATTCAATACCGGGAGGATATCGGGTATCAAAAAGACCCCAAACTGGACCAGGCCAAATCCGTTTTCTACTATTCCTATTCAACGGGTCTTGGGGCGCTTAGCATCTCAACATTTTCCCCGGCTTCTGCGATTCAAATTAAATTGCTGGAACGTTTCAAAAATGTTTTCGGTCATGCATACCAGCGATATGCAGATGTTGCCAAGGCTGAAGCCCAGGTGGAAAAGGCTCGTATCGATGCCGCGCTGGAACGGGTGCGCGGCAAAGCACTTGCTATGAAGCATTCAGGCGATCTGCTCGATATCGTAGTATCAATGCGCCACGAATTTATCAGCCTGGGATACGAAGCGCATTATTTCTGGCATATGCTCTGGCTTCCTGAAATCTATCAAAAGGCCATGACCTCGGGTGACGGAACAAAGATCGGGATGGTCATGGAACTACCCCGTCATATCCACGGTGAAATTCCCCTTCTTGCTACATGGGAAAAGAGCGATAGCCCTTCGGTAGTCTATGCCATGAATGTCGATGAAGCTGTGGACTATGTAGAAAAAATGATTACCCTGGGCAATTTCCAGCAGGTGGATCCGCAGGCCCCCACCCTCGATGATATTCGTCATATCGGGGGATTGACATTTGTGATGGCGCGCACCACCCATGGCGAGATCGGCTATAGTCTTCCCGGTAAGGTGGATAATCCTCCGGAAGCTGCGACCGATCTTTTAATCCGTTTTGCCGGGGCATTTGATTTTGCTCACAAGCGATTTCTGGATCTGAAGCGAAAGGAGCATGAAGCGCGGGAAACCGAAATTCAACTGGCACTGGAAAAAGTGAGAAGCCGAACCATGGCCATGCAGCAATCATCTGAACTGGCAGATACCGCTTCCATATTGTTTCAGCAAATTCAGGAACTTGGATTTGAGACATGGTCCTGTGGTTTTGGGATCTGGGCTGAGAATGATCAGTCGGAAATTTGGATGGGAGCAGATTCAGGAGGCCTGTTGCCGCCGATGATGATCCCTTACACAAAGGAACTCACGCATGCCGAAATTCGGGAATCTTTTCTGCGGGGGGAATCCGGCCATGACAGGATTTGGGAAGGGAAAGAATTGAAAAAGCATTACGCTTTTATGAAAACCATTCCATCGGTAAAGGAAGCAATTAATGTACTTGAAAAATCTGGATTAAAATTCCCTGATAAGCAATGCTACTATGTGGGCTTTTTCAAACATGGCTATCTCCTGCTTATTACAAAGGATCCTAATGAAGAGCTTATAGCGTTGAGCAAAAGGTTTGCTTCAGTTTTTGATTTAACATATACCCGATTCCTGGATATTAAAAAGGCGGAGGCACAGACGCGCGAAGCACAGATCGAAGCAGCGCTGGAAAAGGTTCGCTCCCGTTCACTGGCGATGCATGGCACAGACGAACTACAGGAGGTGGTAACATTGATCGCTGAAAAACTGACTGAGCTGAATGTAGTGCTGGATACCGGCGGTGTTGTCCTTTGCACGTATTATCCAAATTCAAAAGATGTAATGCACTGGACGGCAACAATCGATCCCCGCCATCCTTCAGCTCCCTATTATCTGCCTTATTTTCCTTCCCCAATTTTCGATCAGGCCTGGGAATCTAAATTGAGCGGTGATGAGTTCTTTTTTAAAAATTTCTCATTTGAAGATAAAAACCATTTTTTCGAACACGCTTTTCAACATTCCGATTATAAAAATCTTCCCAGGGAATATCAACAAAATATCCTTGAGACCGAGTCTCACGCACTTTCATTTGCCTGGCAACAGAATTCAGCACTGATGGTTCCTTCGCATAACGGATTGTCGTTACCTGAAGAACACAAGGCTATTTTGATCCGGTTCTCCAACGTATTTGAACAAGCTTATATACGGTTTCTGGATCTTCAGAAAGCGGAAATACAGGCGAGGGAAGCACAGATCGAACGTGGACTGGAACGTGTTCGGAGCCGTACCCTGGCAATGCAGACGAGCGATGAGCTTGCAGAAACCTCGGTGGTGGTTTTCAAACAACTGATCGAACTCGGTATCGAGCCGAACCGCTTGTTTATTGGTATCGCAGACGAAAAAACAAAAAATATCGATGCCTGGGCCACCAATGAAGACGGTTCTAAGATCGCAAGTCAGTTCACTCTTCAGTCTTCCAGAAACAAGACCATTAAAAAAATGTATGACGGTTGGAAAAAGGGAGTTAAATCGATGGTCATCGATCTTAAAGGGAAGGAATTGAAGGAGTATTTTCATTATCTCAATGTTGACCTCGGAGTTCCTTTTACAAACGGATTGGAACAAAAACGCCGGGTTCAGACGATTGCCTGTTTTTCCGGTGGATTAATAGGCATGGCATCTCCTGATGATCAGCCGCCGGGAACGATTATGTTGCTGGAGAGGTTTGCTGCGGTTTTCAACCTTACCTATACGCGCTTCAGTGACCTTAAGATCGCCGAAGCTCAAACGAGGGAAGCAAAAATAGAAACCGCCATGGAGCGCGTGCGAGCTCGCGCGCTGGCCATGCAGCAACCTGAAGAACTGAAGGAAGTAGCCCAGGTGCTTCGGCATGAAATGGGATTGCTGGGAGTTGAAGAGTTGGAAACATGCAGCATTTATATTCATGGCGACCGGAAAGATGATGCCGAATGCTGGTATGCCATTAAGGAAATTAAAAAATCAGAGAAACAACTGGTGAGCGACCATTTTAAGCTGAAGCTTAGTGATACATGGGTCGGAAGACAAATGCTGGACTTTTATAATTCAAAAAAACAGCAAATAAGTATTGTGATGAGCGGAGATAATCGTGTTGAATGGATCCGATATTGCGAAGACCGGTCAAAACCTTTAAAGGGCTATTATGGGGAGATTATCCCGGAGCGAAATTACCATTTATATAAATTCTCCCATGGCTCCATGGGCGTAGCCACACCCGGCGATATATCTGCTGAAAGCTGGAACCTGTTAAAACGAGCCTCCTCGGTATTTTCACTGGCTTATTCGAGGTTTAAGGATTTAACACAAGCCAGATACGATTTGCAGCTTTTAAAAGAAGAAAAGAAAAAAGCCGAAGATGCACTGGCCGAATTACAGCTCACCCAGAAGCAATTGATCCAATCCGAAAAAATGGCCAGCCTGGGCGAGCTGACCGCTGGTATTGCGCATGAAATTCAGAACCCGTTAAATTTTGTAAATAATTTTTCTGAAGTGAGCAATGAACTCATTGATGAAATGAATGAAGAAATTCAGCGGGGAGATTATGAGGAAGCAAGTGCCATTGCTGCAGACATCAAACAAAATCTTGAAAAAATCACTCACCACGGAAAACGGGCAGATGCGATTGTGAAGGGAATGCTGCAGCACAGCCGAAGCAGCAGCGTTGTGAAGGAACCAACTGACATCAATAAACTGGCAGATGAATATTTACGCCTCGCCTATCATGGCCTGAGGGCAAGGGACAAAGGATTCAATGCCACACTTGAGACCAGCTATGATGAGAAAATAGGACCAGTAAAGGTTATTCCACAGGATATCGGGAGGGTAATACTCAACCTGATTACGAATGCTTTCTACGCGGTTACTGAAAAGAAATCGGCAGATGCGAATGACGCTGTGTATGAACCAACTGTTTGCGTCAGTACGAAAAGAGTGAATGGTCGGCTGGAGATCGGCGTTAGGGACAATGGAAACGGTATACCGCAGGAAGTGCTCGATAAGATATTTCAGCCCTTTTTTACGACAAAGCCCACAGGGCAGGGTACTGGATTGGGACTGTCACTGAGCTACGATATTGTTAAAGCCCATGATGGTGAGCTGAAGGTTGATACAAGTCCGGGCGAATACACGGAGTTCAAAATTATTTTACCAAATTAAAGAAGAGTACCTGATGAAGATATTAGTAGTGGATGATGAAAAGGATGTGAAGGATCTTTTCCTGCAACGATTCAGAAAAGAGATACGCAATGGTGAATTGACATTCGTATTTGCATTTTCAGGTGAGGAAGCCCTTGAGACTTTCAGGTCAATACAGCATGAGGCGGTCCTGATCCTTTCTGATATCAATATGCCGGGAATGAGCGGTCTGGAACTGCTGGAAATCATCAAAAAGAACTATTTCAAGCCGCCTCCTGTAGTCATGATGGTTACCGCATACGGAGATGAGGAAAATCACAGAACAGCCAGGCAACTGGGCGCTGATGACTTTCTTACCAAGCCGCTGGATTTTAAGATGTTAAAGGAAAAATTAATAAATAGTATATAATGGCAAAAATACTTGTTGTCGATGATGAAGCCGATCTGGAAACACTGATTAAACAGAAATTCAGAAAGCAGATCCGTCAGCGTGAATATGAATTCCTGTTTGCCATCAATGGTAAGGATGCACTTGAAAAGCTGGGAGGATCCCCCGACGTGGACATCGTGCTGAGCGATATTAATATGCCGGAAATGGACGGACTTACCCTTCTATCAAGGCTGAACGAATTGAGCCCTCTGATCAAGTCCGTGATTGTTTCAGCCTATGGCGATATGGATAATATTCGTACGGCCATGAACCGGGGTGCTTTTGACTTCATAACGAAGCCTATCAATTTTGAGGATCTCACTGTAACCATGGAAAAGACCCTGAAGCATGCGAGACATCTGAAGGAAACACTCCAGGCGATCAAGGAAAATAACATACTGAAAATGTATGTGGATGAGAATGTCCTGAACTTTATGGGAAACCGTGAATACGAGGCTACCATCATGGCAAATGAAACCATCGAAGCCACGGTTGTATTCATCGATATTTGCGGTTTTACTGCCATTAGTGAGAGTGCTCCCGCTGATACGGTTGTAACGCTGATCAATACTTATTTTGATGAAATGGTCAAGGAGATCATGAACCAGCAGGGATATATCGACAAGTTTATCGGGGATGCGATCATGGCGGTTTTCAAAGGCGAGTATCACCTGGATCGCGCTATCGATGCTTCACTGGCTATATGTAATAAATTGCAAAGTCTGCCGCCACAGGGAGAAGACCTGAATTTCAAGCCAAGCGTTTCCATAGGAATTAAAAGTGGAGAAATGGTTTCCGGCAACATTGGTTCGGCAAGTTTAAAGCGACTTGACTACACGGTGATCGGGGATACGGTAAATACTGCGGCACGTCTTCAGGATGCCGCCGGCGAAAACCAAATTCTCATTACCGAAAGCTGTTATGAGAAGGTGAAAGAGTCCTTTCATTGTGAAAAAGTTGGGAGTATTACCCTAAAGAATAAGGCCAATCCCATTACGATCTATGAAGTGATCGAGTAATTATTTTATTTATCTGAAGACCAAATCCCTGAATGTAATGGGTAATCTGGATGAAACATCTTATTATTGTATCAAAGTGAGACAATAGAATCATTCAATCAACACACAAATGAAAACGCCCATCTTATTCATCGCATTATTCCTCATGATAAACACAGTCGTGATAAGCCAGGACAAGGATGCATTTCCTGTTCAGGTAAAAGTCGAAAATGGAATTATTGAAGGTAATTACAATACGGTAACCGGAATTCAAACCTATTTAGGTGTTCCATTCGCCAAACCCCCGGTAGGAGATTTACGCTGGAAAGCTCCACAGCCGCTCGATAACTGGGATGGTGTTAAGGAAACAAAGAAATTTGGGCCGCGCCCGATGCAGAGAATGGTTTTCGGTGACATGAAATCCCGTTCCAATGGGGTGAGTGAGGATTGCCTTTATCTGAATATCTGGACCCCGGCAACACGCAATACAAAGGACCTGCCGGTTCTCGTTTACTTTTTCGGAGGAGGAAACGTTGCCGGTGATGCTTCGGAATACCGGTATGACGGAGAAAGCATGGCCAAGAAAGGAATCATCGTGGTCACCACCAATTACCGTCTGAATATTTTCGGTTTCTTCGCACACCCCGAATTAAGTGCGGAAGCACCCTATGGTTCATCAGGAAATTACGGCCTGCTCGATCAGCATGCGGCATTGAAATGGGTACAAAAAAATATTGCCGCATTTGGAGGCGACCCGTCCAAAGTAACGATCGCCGGTGAATCTGCCGGTTCCATTGGTGTTAGTCAGCAAATGGCCTCTCCCCTTTCCAAAGATCTGATCGCAGGGGCCATTGGTGAAAGCGGGGCCGGCATCAATCCAACCATGACTGCCATACCCCTGGCCGAAGCAGAAAAAATCGGTTTGGAATTTGCGACAAAAGCGGGTTACCCATCCCTTTCTGAACTACGAAAGCTGAGTACCCGGGAAGTATATGAGATCTATAATGAATCAGGCAGATTCGGATTTCCCGCGGTGATCGACGGGTATTTCCTGCCGAAATCACTCCCGGAAATTTTTGAAAATGAGGAACAGGCCCAGGTACCTCTTCTTGTAGGATGGAATTCTGCAGAAATCCCGGGAATGGCTATCATGCAGGGTCAGCCCTATACGGAGGAAAATTATGTTGCCAAAGTAAAACAACTATATCCTGAGAAATATGAAGAGGTTTTGAAGCTTTACCCCCACGGAAGTACTAAGGAAATTGAATATTCTGCCACTGACCTGGCCTCGGATCGTTTCATTGCCTACAGTACCTGGAAATGGTTCGACCTGCACCGCGACAATAGTAAACAGCCCGTTTACAGATATTTGTACAGCAAGTTAAGACCCCCGTTGCGTGACAAGAACCTTGTACCGGGACTTGCAGGCGGTACAATTCGAAGGGATTCAAACGCACCTCAGATGCCCGAACCCATAGGTGCTCCTCACGCCTGTGAAATTGAATACTGCATGGGTAACCTGCATTTGGTTGAAGACTATGCCTGGACACCTGAGGACTTCAAGGTAAGTGAAACGATGCAGAACTATTTCGCCAATTTTATCAAAACCGGAAATCCCAACGGAGACGGGTTACCCCAATGGGACGCGGCGGAGGCCGATGATAAAACACCACCGGTCATGATCATTGATACGCAAAGTAAGCAGATCAATGCAGAACATGACGCACGGTATGAATTCCTCGACAAAGCATATGGTAATATAAAATGACCTGAATGTACTTAGTCTCTTATTTATTCAACTTGAAAATCGCCGGCAAAACCGGCGATTTTCATTTGTATTAGTACACATTCATTTAGAATCAAATCGGAGGCATTGGGAATAAATTGATTATATTATACAACTCAACCATTCCCAAATGAGAAGAGCACGTCTTCCATGCATTGTTTTTATTTTGATTTCGCTCAATTCCTGGAGTTTCACCGGAAGGAGTATCGAAATTAACAGGGATTCACTTCTTATCTCCGGATATCTGGATTCGGCAAGGACCATTTTTCAGAAAGACCTGCCTGCCGCCATGTTATATTTAGATTCGGCGGGAACACTGGCCGGGACAGGATCAATGTGGCATCTTGCTGCAAAGTCTGAAGAAACCGCAGGCATTATCCTCCGGTTTCATGGTGATTTTGTGCTTGCAAAAGAGCGCTTCCAGCGTGCATTAATTCTTTATAAGGATCATGGAAATCTTTCGGAAGCTTCGCTTATCGAAAAAAAACTGGGGGATTTGTATTCGGACATGGGGGATTATGCATCGTCAATGGACGCGTATGTGGAAGGCTGCAAACTTGCTGAAAAAGCCAACGACCTATACTCCCTGGCATTTTGCTATCGTGGAATATCAATGTTGTACTATCAGCTTCACGAACCTGAGAAGTCACTGGACAACATTAATAAGGCACTGAGCATATTCATGAAAACTGAATATGATTCGCTGGATTTAACTGATATGTGGCATACGAAAGCAATCGCCCTGAAAGAGAATGGAAATATAGATTCCGCGATTTATCTGTATGAACAATCCGCTATTGTTAACCGAAAACTCAATGAATTATCAAGTGTCGCGGGTAATTTAAATAACCTCGCCCTTATCTATGAAAATCAGCAGGAGTATGACAAAGCGTTACAATATTACCATCAATGCCTCCAAATTGATATTGAAAAAGGAGATACCTTTGGAATGACGTATTCCCATATTGGGTGTGCCAATGTCTATCTTAAAACAGGCCAACTGGACAGTGCATTATATCATGCAAAAACAAGCCTTCGACTTGCAACTGATTTAGCAGCAACTCACAGAATCCTCAAAGCTTCGGAATCTCTGTTGGAAATTTACAAGGCCCGTCAGGAATATGACAGTGCCCTCCTATACGCTGAATCCGTAGCGGTAATCCGGGACTCCTTGTATCAGACAGAAAAAGTAAAGACAGCTTTGGAACTTGAAACCAGGTACGAATCCCGGAAAAAGGAAAATGAGATCATTCTTCTGAATGAGCAAAAAGACTCAGCAATTTTCCGGCGCAACGTCTATGTTCTGATCGGGGTTATCCTTATTGCATTCTTAGGCATGATCTCCTATCAGCAGCGCTTGAAAGCCACAAAAAATCGTCAACTTCTGGCGAAGGAAAAAGAAATGGATCAGCTTAAATCGCGCTTCTTTGCCAACATTTCACATGAGTTTCGAACGCCCCTCACCCTGATCCTTGGTCCCCTGGATGATATTTTATCTAACGATAAAGCGCCTTCGTTAAATCCTGAATTGAAAATCATGAGCAGGAATGCACAGCGGTTGCTTGATTTGATTAATCAGTTACTGGAACTGTCAAAAATTGAAACCGGCAAATTGAAAATTCACACCCAAAATTCAGATATCATTAGTCTGATCAGGAGTACGGCCATGGCATTCCATTCGCTTGCGGAGCTCAAGCAGATTACAATGGATCTGGATGTAACAGATGAATTCTTCATGATGAATTTTGACAAGGAAAAGGTTCAGACTATACTGACCAATATCCTGGCCAATGCATTTAAATTCACACCGGAGAAAGGCCGGATCCAGGTAACAGCCGAAACTCCTAATACGCAAGATGATGCGCCCTGCATTACAATTAAAGTGAAGGACAGTGGGCAGGGAATCGCCGAGGTTGACCTCGAGCATATCTTCAATCGCTTCTACCAGTCAGATTCAAATCAACTTCACCAAAATGAAGGATCAGGAATTGGCCTGGCCCTTTCAAAAGAGTTGGTCGAATTGCACGACGGGACCATTACCGCGAATAGTGTTCCCGATCATGGGACCGAAATAATTATACGCCTGCCGGTAAATCTGCCTTTAAGTAGCACGGACCATCACCTTGTCTCGTCTAAAGAAAAAATAAAACATATTTCATCATCAGTTCCGGTTGTAGATGAAATCGGGGACACAAATCAGACAGTTGACAAAAGTCTTGTACTGGTCATTGAGGACAATGTTGATGTCTGTAAATATATTAAAAAGACATTGGCTGATGACTTCTCTGTTATCACCGCGGAAAACGGGGAAGAAGGAATTTCCAAAGCGCTGGAAATTATTCCTGACCTGATTGTTTCAGACGTGATGATGCCAAAAAAGAATGGCTATGAGGTATGTGATTTATTGAAAAACAATGAAAAGACAAGTCACATACCAATTATCCTCCTAACAGCAAAGGCAGAACTGGATGATCGGATGGTTGGATTATCTGTAAAGGCCGACAATTACCTTTCGAAGCCGTTTGTGCCAAGGGAATTGCATTTGCGTATTTCAAATCTGATTGATTCCAGAAATAAACTGAAAGAAAAATACAAAAAAACAGGTGTCCTCAGTCCGAAAGATATTACGGTAAATTCAGTTGATGAAAATTTCCTGAACAAATTGGTTGAGATCACGGAAGACCATATCTCTGATGATAAATTCGGTGTTACCGAATTGGGCCAGGCAATCCATATGAGCAGATCTCAATTACACCGGAAGCTCACAGCTCTCCTTGGTCATGGCCCTAACGAGTTTATACGAACCTTCAGACTGAAGCGTGCTTATCAGTTACTCAAGCAAAAAAGTGCAACTATTTCAGAAGTCGCGTTTAACGTTGGGTTTTCCAGTCCGTCCTATTTCACCAAATGCTTCCATGAATACTATGGGTTTACCCCTACCGACATGATGGTCTGAGCAGAAATTCCTGCGAGGAAATTCTGGTTTAATAAAAATTTGACTTTAAAGAAAAGGACCACCTTCGAATGCAAACATTCGGCAGGTGATCCATTTTATTTCTGGTTGATAACCTTAAATTCCGAAAGGTGCGCTTCCAACATTGTGGATGACTAAAACATTTCCGGTAAGCGTTACTATATATGCCGTATTTCCGACAAACTCCAGTGATGTAGGAATGTCCAGTTCAGATTTTATGACGGTAAATGTTCCATCCGAATTAACACGAACCAGGGCTCCCGTTTCCGGCAATGCCGGAGATCCTTCACCTTGACCATTCCAGGTTCCCTGGGAAAGCGCATACATCGTTTGACCTCGATTAAATTCCACATCCACGAGCAAAGGAGATCCTGATGCAATCTCAGTTACATCATCAGAACCCGGACTAAATGATACCACTTTTCCATTTTCAGGAAGGTGAGGTACCGGTCCCGCTTCGGCCATGTAAACGGTATTGCCGCGGACTTC
Source organism: Cyclobacteriaceae bacterium (assembly GCA_050289805.1). Classification (GTDB taxonomy): domain Bacteria; phylum Bacteroidota; class Bacteroidia; order Cytophagales; family Cyclobacteriaceae; genus JAUILA01. The sequence continues at coordinate 40,450 of JBNKGL010000001.1, read as the reverse complement.
CAGTCCTGTAGGCACAATATTTCCAAAGGTCTTGAAATCAGAAATTTCACCATCCCTTGTAACGTGATAAACACGGTTATGATGACCGTCGGTCACCAGGAATCCACCACGGAATGCTTCAATGGAATATTGCACGCCCATATCCACAAAATAATCTGTAGATGGAGGGTTGGCAAGTGTGTACACTCCGATATCCGCGATAACGGTGTAACTGTCCGGGCCGTCAATTCTGTAAATTCCCACTGGGTAGGTTCCTCCAAATTGCGGACCGTTCAATGTGACCAGGGCATAAGCGGTTTCTCCGATAAAAGCAACATCCCACACACCCCCTATGCCAATAATGGATAGCGGCAAGCCCTCAGCAAACGTAGATTTTTCACCTGTACGCAGATTTATGCGGGTAATTTTACCTACCGCGCCTTCAGTTACAAACAGATCACCGCCGGGTCCGATAGTACTGCCGGCAGCACCCATGAGTCCGGATGTCAAAACTGATACTTCTGACGGACCGGCATTTGCCTTTGACAGGATTTCTGACTGACTCACGGGATCAGGAACAATTTCCGAGCCCTCTTCAGAACAGGAGGTCATCAGAACAAAACAAAAGCACAACACCAGAGCTAATAATCCTGACAAGCCGGGCTTGTACAGGATTGATGAATTTGAATTAAAATTTTTCATATGTAATCTTTAAGGTTGTTTAATTGATTACCTATGAAACTAATGGGTGGATGGAGAATTGATTTTGCTCTGTAGTTAAAAATATTTGCTGAAAGGACAACCTCTAATAATCAGACTTCTTTACATCAGAAGGACAACAGCCAAAATTTGCTTTGAAGACCCGGCTGAAATGGGATACATTTTCAAATCCGCTTTGAAAAGCTACTTCCGCGATGGTCTTATTCGTTGATTGGATTAATTGTTTGGAATGATTAAGCCTTTTTTCCAATAGCCATTTGCCTGGTGAGGTATTATAATAATTTTTGAAATCATTCTTGAACGTGGAGATACTGCGTTGACAAAGTTTGGCGAATTCGGAAAGCGGCAGGTTAAACATGAAGTTACTTTCCATCACATGCCATATTGGAATTTTGTGCTGACTGTAAATGTGATGGAAGTAGGCAAGCACATTAATGTTGGCAGGCTCCGCCAGGATATTGATGAGCAGTTCACGCACCCTTCGTTCCATTAAGGGCTCCGAAAATTCTATGTCATCCGAAAATAAGGGCAAAAAGCTGTAAAAGTATGTCCGGATATTTTGATTCACCTTTATCCTGAGAACCATATCATGTGGCACCTTGGGAATATTCTCAATAGTAAAATTCTCCTTGAACTCTTTTACAACGCTCTTGACAAAATCGGCATTGAAGTGAAATGCAAGCACTTCCCAATCAGTGTTGTCAAACATTTCCTGCACGTAAGCGGTCTTTCGAACCAGTAATGAATCCCCGTCGGTTAACGCCCAGGATTGATCACCAATATGAATTAACTTTTCACCGGAAAATGTAAAAAGTATTTCTTCGTAATTATTATAGAGTTTGACGAGTTGTTCAGATTGGGGACATCGATAATAAACGATGAGATTATCGTTTATTGAAAACTGTTTAAATGTTTCAGGGTGAGCTAGCTGAAGTTCATACAGGTTAATCATCAGATTATACCATTGGAAACCAATGGAAAATACTCAAAATTATATTAAAAATGAAATATTTATTCTTGAATAATTGAAATTTCCTTATTGTGCAACAAACTATGACCGGCTACTGGTTCTCTGTTTGGCTATCTGATACTTCGATGATCTTTTCCAACATGACCATGGCTTCCCCGTATCTTTCGGCCAGTTTTCGTGAAGCAAACAGGTTATCTTCGAGGATATTTTCTGAAGAAATTGAACATCATTCAAGCATCTGTTCCAAAAGTTCGAGCGTATTCTTAAAGTTTTCATATTCCTCCAGTTGCTCTTTAGAATTATAAAACCGATTGTCGATCAGATTTTCAAAAAGCATGAATTGCAAAACCTTTAGATTATCATGATCCGGAAATGCGGTTTCTCCGGATTCATCCCTGTAGAGCGAAAATTCGGCATCCATTTTACGCCAGTTCAGGTGTTCATACAAAAAGGGCGTTAGGTTATTATCGATATCCTCCGCATTGATTTCTTCCATGTGCTTTATTTCATCGACCAGTGTTTGCAGTCCGTACAGCAGCGTACGCAATGAATCGGAAGGTATAAGTGCTATGCTCCCTGTGTTTAGTCCTTCATTGAGCGTACTTAACTTCAGCTCAATCTGATTCTTACCGATACATATGAAAAGCATGCTATCCAGGGTTCGTGATTGACGTTTTGAAGCATCCGAATTAAACATATCTAGAATCGCAACAGTGCTGCCGATCTGGTCTTTCTCCCTGATAATTTCCCGGTCGGTGGCTTTTATATTGTATCTTACCTCCTTCAACAGGCGATCCATGAATTTTTCTGATTCCAACCGGTTATTCTTTTCAGTATTCCAGTTATTGATCTGAAGGGCAATTAAAATTCCGATTACAACCAGAATTATTTCACCGAAGGCATATTTGACATATTGCCCGATTTTATTTTTCTCCATAAGCTTATAGCGAAACCTGCCTAAGAATTTAATCATAGGACCCTAATGTAAATTGATCCGGTCTGTGGGGATGACATTCCTAAATGTAGTATTTTTTTTGATACAGGGGAAGGTTGGGGTTCTTAACACTGTATCCTGTATCCTGTATGCTCGTACTGTAAAGGTATCCTGTATGCTCTTACTCAAAGAGTATCCTCTTACTGGATTGCCGGCTTTGCCCTCCTTCGCTGACGCTTCTTTGGGCAAAGCCGGCGATCCAAGGGGGGAGGTTCCAATCAAAAGCCTCAATGCGCTTAGCGCATTCTTGGCTTTCTGTTACACATTGCTGAAGCAAGCTTCGCAATATGTAACGGAAAAGCCCCATCGGTGAAACCGATGAGGCTTTTGATTGTCGGGATGACTGGATTCGAACCAGCGGCCCCCACGTCCCTAACGTGGTGCGCTAACCGGACTGCGCCACATCCCGTAAACGGACTGCAATATTAAGAACTTTTCACCAATAGAATAACACTCGGATCAAATTTTAAGCATGTATCGGACTGAAATCATTTCTCTACGCATAAACTTATAATGACGTGAACGCAAAATGGCTAATCTACCTAACACTGCCTCCGGTCATGTAAATTAAATGGGATTCTGGTGCATCCTCTGTAATTTTGGCCTGGTTTATTTATCCGGCATAATCAATTGGGAATTCGCTTGTCAAAAGATTTATATAAAAAATATTTCATTGTACTGATACTTTTCATCAGTCAGCTTTCAAATGCGGCTTTGGCACAAATGCTGATCACTATCAAAGACAGTGAAACAGGAATTCCCCTTGAAGGTGTCGTTATTTTTGCCCCGGATTCCCGGTATAACTCCATTTCAGACGGCCACGGACAGGCACTGATAGACCTGCCCTCAGAGGAAACCGAAATCGCCTTTCGCCTCATCGGTTATGAACAACAGACCATTCCTGTTAGAGAACTTTCCAGAGCAGATTTCATCGTGTACATGAAACCCTCCCGCCTGTCCCTGGATCAGGTGGTTATTTCCGCCACACGATGGAACCAGACCACCTCCAATATTCCTCAAAAGGTGACATCCATCACAACTAAAGATATTCAATTGCTGAGTCCACAAACGGCAGCGGATTTATTGGGATTGTCCGGTGAGGTATTTATCCAGAAAAGCCAGCAGGGTGGCGGAAGCCCGATGATTCGGGGGTTTTCAGCCAACAGGCTCCTGTATGCTGTCGACGGTATCCGAATGAATACTGCAATTTTCCGAAGCGGAAATCTTCAGAATGTGATTTCCCTGGATGCTCAGGCGATGGAGTCTACCGAGGTACTGTTCGGCCCCGGTTCTGTGATGTACGGCAGTGATGCGATTGGTGCTGTGATGAGCTTCCGTACCCGGGAAGCACGCTATGCCCTGGATGAGAAAACCCTGATTTCCGGCAATATCACAGGCCGGTATGCGTCAGCAAATCACGAGAAAACCATTCATGGACATCTGAACATCGGACGAAAGAAATGGGCCTCCATCACCAGCTTCACATTCACCGATTTCGATGACCTGCGAATGGGCAGCCATGGCCCGGATGAATATCTTCGTCCTTTTTATGTTGAGCGACGGGGTAATGAGGATATCGTGGTGGAAAACCCCGAACCCCGGCTTCAAACTCCAAGCGGATACCAGCAGCAAAACCTGATGCAGAAAATACGTTTCCGGCCAACTGAAAACTGGGATATCCAGTATGCATTTCATTTTTCGCGGCTCTCAGAATATGACCGGTATGACCGCCTCATCCGTACCCGGGGAGGAGAACCAGAAAGCGCTGAATGGAAATACGGACCTCAAAAATGGGATATGCATCAACTCAGGTTCATCAACCGGCGATCGTCGGGGATTTATGATCAAATGGTAACACAAATCTATTACCAGCGCTTCGGAGAAAGCAGGATAGACCGCGATTTTAATGATGACATAAGGAATACCAGGAAAGAAGAAGTGGATGCCTATGGAGCGAATGTAGATTTTACCAAACGTGCAGGAAGCAGGTCGGTCGTCAATTATGGGGCTGAATTTGTTTTCAACAAGGTAACTTCAACCGGCTTTGGACAAAATATTGCCGATGGTTCGTCATTTGCCATTTCGGCCCGATATCCCAATTCGAAATGGAATTCAATCGCGGCTTATGCTCTGTGGCAATATGACCTCACCCCTGAGCTCCTCCTCCAGACGGGCCTCCGGTTTAACCAATTCACACTTAATGCCGACTTTACCAATAACCAGGATTTTGTTCCCTTGCCTTTTACAGAGTCTGATCTGAAAACCGGGGCAGTCACCGGCAGTGCCGGTTTGTCCTATCACCCGACTGAATCCTTCACCATCAGGTCCAATTTCTCAACGGGATTCCGTGCACCCAACGTGGATGACATCGGCAAAATATTTGATTCTGAACCCGGATCCGTTGTTGTGCCGAATACCGATTTGAAGTCTGAATATGCATATAATGCCGAACTTGGCGCCTCAAAAGTTTTTGGGGACTTCATGAAGCTGGACGTCACTGTCTTCTACACATTCCTGAACAACGCCATGGTACGGCGGGATTATCAATTGAACGGAATGGATTCCATTATATATGACGGAATCCCAAGCAATGTTCAGGCCGTTCAGAATGCTGCCTATGCGCAGATATACGGACTGCAGGCCGGGATCGAAATCAAATTTTTACAAAATCTTTCGCTATCAACACAGCTGAACTACCAGAAAGGAGATGAAGAACTGGATAATGGCACTACCAGCCCATCCCGTCATGCAGCACCCTTCTTTGGAATAACGAGAATTACGTATCAGCGAGGGTTGCTGGAAATACAACTCTATTCCGTTTATACGGCAACCCGTCATTTTGAAGATATGCCGCAAGAGGAGATTGGCAAGGATTATCTTTATGCTACAGACGCCAATGGAAACCCCTATGCCCCGGGATGGTATACGCTCAACCTGAAAGGACTCTACAACTTTTCCAACAAGGTGTCCATTACGGCAGGTATTGAAAATATTATGAATCGGCGATATCGCCCGTACAGTTCAGGCCTGGCCGGTGCCGGATTAAACATGATCCTGTCGGCACAATACCGTTTTTAATTCCCGTTCAAATAAATTAACGCTACTTTAACTCACCTTGGGAATCCATATATTGTCATTCTGAACCTCTTTGCGTAATTTCATGATTCACCCAATAATCAAACCATGAAATTAAAATCTTTTCTATTAGTGTTTCTTATAATGGCTGCTTCAACCATTATGGCACAGGATCTGAAGATCACTGTGGAACCCGAAGCCCCTAAAATGAAAGTCGGGCAGTCCGTACAGCTGAAGGCTCAGGTTGTCGACAAGGACAATAAAGCCGTTAGCGGACGAAATTTAGCCTATTACTCATTTGATGCAAGATCAATAGAAGTAGACTCAACGGGCAAAATGATGGCTCATGCCCCCGGCAAGCACAGAATAATTGTTGTAAGTCCGAGCGAAGACGGAAAATTCCTCAGGAAAGACCTGGAAATCACCGTTGAATATCCGCCAATTGCTAAGATTGTCATAGAAGAGATTCCGGATAAAATTTACGCGGGAACAACCTTTCCGGCGAAAGTTACCGTTTTGGATGCTATGGATATGGAAAGGGAGGATGTTGAAGTAAAGCTGACATCCTCGAATACATCCATTGCCAATCCGGATGCATTTGCCAATATCTATGCCTCGACCCCGGGTAAAGCTGTCATCACCGCACAGGTAAATGATATCACAAGCACCGTGAATATCCAGGTTGTTGAAAATCCGGTAGCGAAAATTGAGCTTACCTCGGCAATGGACCAGGCCCGTACCGGTGACGTGTTTCATTTCAATGCAAAAGCCATTGATAAAAAAGGAGCCACGGTAAGTGATGCTCCTGTAAACTTCACATTTGCGGGCGTTGCGGATGATGTGAGCTCCAGTGCATCAGGACTGATCAAAAATGACGGCAGGTTCGTAGCCAATGAACCGGGTATCTATACCATCACCGCCACTTCTGGTCCGTTTGCAGCACAGAAAACGGTAAAGATCCTTCCACGAAATGTACAACGTAAAATTGACCTGGTTGGCCATGGAACGGTTGATACCAAGCATACTTCAGACTTGTGGGTTTGGGAAGGTGTTGACGGCCGTGACTATGCAGTAACCGGAACCTGGGGCGCGGATGGTACTGCGTATTTCTGGGACGTGACGGATCCTTCCAATATAACCAAGGTTGATAGTGTACAGGTGGATGCCCGGACCGTCAATGATGTGAAGATCTCGGAAGACGGCAAAATTTGCATCATCAGCCGTGAAGGTGCTTCAAACCGGAAAAATGGTATTGTCATCATCGACGTGACCAATCCGAAAGATGTGAGTATCATATCCACATTTACTGAAAACCTGACCGGTGGTGTTCATAACCTGTTCATATATCAGAATCATGTTTTCGCCCTCAGTAATGGCGAAAAATACTATATCATCAATATTGAAGATCCTGCAAAACCTTATATCGTAAGCAAGTTTGAATTGGATACGCCCGGACATGCGATTCACGACGTTTGGGTGGAAAATGGTATCGCTTACAGCTCAAACTGGTCTGACGGTGTGTATATGGTAGATGTAGGAAACGGTATCGCCGGAGGTTCGTTTGAAAACCCGGTGGCCTTTGGACATTATGAATATCCAAGTGGTGCGCACCACGCTACATTCCCGTTCCACAGCCAATCGACGGATAAATTCTATGCGATCCTGGGTGATGAGATATTTCCATACGGCCTTGACGTGAACAGCGATAACGTTGCTGGAGGATTCCTTCACTTTGTGGATTTCACGGATATTGACAATCCCGACGAAATTGCGCGGTATGAAGTTCCCGGAGCCGGATCCCACAATTACTGGGTGGACGGGGATCTACTCTATGTTGCTTATTACAACGGTGGTGTTCGTGTAGTGGATATCAGTGGCGAACTGATGGGTGACCTCTATAACCAGGGCCGTGAAATTGCATGGATTCTTCCTTCAGACCCGAATGGTTATATCCCGAATGCTCCCTTTACATGGGGTGCACAGCTCCATAAAGGTCATGTCTTCTATTCCGACTGGAACAGCGGATTATGGGCTGCAAAACTGGAACCTGAGAAACCAAAAGACGTGAACGTCGAAACCAAATAAACAGCAATGAAAAGCAAAGGAATTGTAATCCTGTTATTCATCCTGGCAGCAGCAATGCAGCTCAGGGCTCAGGATTACTACGTGTATGTTGCGGCAGAATCAGAGGATGAAGTAGCACTGGTCAAATTTGACGGTCAAACCGCCGAAACAGTAAAGCGAATTCCTGTTGGTATCTGGCCGGCTGAAAATGAAGGGCCTCACGGAATCACTGTGAGCCCCGATGGGAAGTCATGGTACCTGAGCCTGGCTCATGGGAATCCGTACGGCACATTGTACAAGTTTTCTACGGAGACGAATGAAGTGGTGGGTCAAACAAAGCTGGGAATCTTCCCGGCATCCATGCAGATCAGCCCGGCAACGGGTCTGCTTTACTGTGTGAATTTTAATTTACATGGAGATATGGTTCCCAGTTCTGTATCTGTTGTTGATCCCGTAACCATGACGGAGATCAAAAAAATTACCACAGGTACTATGCCCCATGGATCACGAATTTCACCCGATGGTATGAAACATTATTCTGTGGCCATGATGTCGGGCGAACTGTTCGAGATCAATACAGTAAGCCTGGAAGTATCAAGGGTACTGGATCTTGATAAAGCGGCGGAAGCCTACGACATGAAATCGATGGATCACAGCAAAATGGACCATAGTAAAATGGATCATGCAGCCATGGGACATGAAGGCATGAAACATTCCAAGATTAAGCCGACATGGGTGATCCCTGCTCCTTCCGGGGAAAAAGTATATGTAGCCGCGAATGGCAATGAAGAAGTGCTGGAAGTAGATCTTGCAAGCTGGTCTGTAACCAATCGTTTTGCAACCGGAAAAGGACCCTATAATGTGGAGATCTCACCGAATGGTAAATACATGGTAGTAACGTATAAGTCCGACGCCATGACGGGGATCTGGGACCTGGAAACGGGTAAAGAACTGGCAAGGCTTCCGAACTCACAAAAAGTGAGTCATGGTATAGCAATGTCGCCTGATAACCGTTACGCATTTGTATCTGTTGAGGGGATCGGTGATGATCCCGGCGCGGTCGATGTTTTCGATCTGAAAGAATTGAAACTTGTCTCAACCGCCCACCTGGGAAAACAAGCAGGCGGCATCGCATTCTGGAAAATTGAGAACCAGATGTAATCACTCTAACGGCCGGTAAACAAATTCTTGTGCCGGCCGTTTTTATGATCAATATATATGTTTAAACATGAAAGAGATTAAATCCGTATTTCGCGCCATTCCCGCCCACATGGGTGACCTGATCACGTTCCGTGCAATGCCTACACAGAAAATTCAGCACCTGGATCCTTTTTTATTTCTTAATCACCACGGTCCGCAGACCTACAAACCGCATAACAATGGTTTACCATTCGGACCACACCCGCATCGCGGATTTGAAACATTAACGTTCATCTTCGACGGGGATATCGTTCATTGGGATTCCAATGGTTTCAAGAGTGTAATCCATGAAGGTGGTGTACAATGGATGACTGCGGGAAGCGGTTTGATACATTCAGAACAATCGTCAAAAGAATTTATTGAGAAGGGAGGTCCACTGGAAATAATCCAGCTTTGGATGAACCTGCCGTCTTCACTCAAAATGACGCCCCCCGATTATAAGGGATTTGAGAAGGACAAGTTGGAACATATTGAGCGGGATGATTACACCATTCACCTGATTTCAGGAACCGTTGAGGGCATCACAGGTCCGATGGATTCTCCTACAGGACTTACGATGATGACAGTCGATATTCGTGAGGGTGGAGATTTTGAAATTCCGGTCCCCGAAGGAAACGAAACCCTTTTTTATGTAGTTCGCGGAGAAGTAGTTGTAAACGGAACCGGCGCGCGCAAACTGGACCTTGTGACTTTTGATCACGAGGAAGGAAAACTGAAAATCCATGCCGAGGAAGAATCCAAACTAATTATTGGCTACGGACGTCCGTTCAATGAGCCCATCGTTGCTTACGGGCCTTTTGTAATGAACAGTGATCAGGAAATTCAGGAAGCGTTCCGTGATTATGAAGCGGGTAAATTAGGCACCTGGAATTAAGGTAATGCAAATATTTTCAAGTTTCGAGCTCCGATGGTTTTCTCCTGACCCTTTTTCCCAGGTTGAATCCTGGTTTAGCGGTTATTCAGAAAAATTAAGTGGTGACTGGGACCGTACCGATCAATACCTGAAAACGGATAATACTTCTTTTTCCATTAAAATCAGGGAAGGAAGGCTTGAATTTAAAGTACGTGGCGAGCAGGGTTATAATCCATTTAACAACCTGCCCGGAGACGTTTACTTTTGGAATAAATGGAGTTATGACCTGAATAAAGGCCTTCCAACCGGAATTATTGCTCAACCGGAGACAGACATAATTGAGGTAAGCAAGGAACGAATATTAAGTTATACAGCGATTGATAAGAAAATCATTGTTCCATCCCTTCCTGCAGGTGCTACCGGATGCCAGATTGAATATTCTCGAATTGCGATACGACAATCTCATTTTTATACATTCGGGCTTGAAGCCTTTGGAACCGATGAAAAAAAGATGGTCATGGAGTTAGAGCATGCCGCAGCTGTCCTGATGACAGAAATCCCAAATTTTTCAATGGCTGCTGAGCATAATGCCGATTATCCTGAAAAATTAGCTGCACTTTAGTAATTTCAGGGAATACTTATTCCTGATTTACAATGACATTTGAAAATCCATCTATTGCACCTGAGAGCTTACCACAGATTCAGGATGCAGTTTTTCATGAACACCCGATTCGGTTTCGGAAAAAGAAAATCATCGTCAGGCTCATTATTTTCTCGATTTTATTAGTAGCTCCGGTAATTTTGTTATTCACAGCCGATATGCTGATTTTCATTTTGGCCTTATCACTGTGGGCCTTATTGCTTGCATTTTCACTGCTCATTGTTTACAAGGAATTCCCAAAGCGTGCTTACGCGTTACGGGAAATGGATGTTACTTACCGTAAAGGATGGATTTTTCATTCTGTTACATCGGTACCGTTCAATAGAATCCAGCACAGCGAAATAGACCAGGGACCACTGGACCGGGCGTTCTCACTGGCATCGCTGAACCTTTATACTGCCGGGGGTTCCGGTTCAGACCTTACCATACCAGGGTTGCCCCATGAGGAAGCCGTAAGGCTTCGCGAATTTGTAGCCAGAAAATCGGCAGCGGATGAATAATCAGGATAATTTCAATGAACCCCGACGCCAAAGCCTGCTGGGAGTCGTGGTTTATTTTTTGAAGAACGGGAGAGCGATGGTAAGTATACTGATCGCGCTTTTCGTTGTATCCGGAAATTTCGAATATGGGACCCTTTATCTCATACTGGCCCTGATCGCCCTGATCATTCTGGTGCTGATTATATCCTATCTTCAGTATAAAAATTTCACTTTCCATGTAAAGGATGACGAGCTTATCATTCACATGGGCGTGATCTTTAAGGAGAAACGGATTATCCCGTTTGAACGCATACAATCAGTTCATATTCACCAGAATTTTATACAGCAAATTTTGCAGGTTGTGGGACTGAAAATTGACTCAGCAGGTTCACAAAAAAAGGAATTGGAGATCTCGGCGCTGGACGCAAAAACCGCCAGGGCGTTTCAAGAAGTTTTAGAGTCTGAAAAGTATTCCGTTGATACAGAAGTGCAAGACCAACCCACTGAAACCAATCCTCAACGGGAAGAACTGATGCGATTAAGTATTACCGACCTGTTTAAAGTGGGCCTTACAGAAAATCACATTCGAAGCGGGCTTCTTGCTGTAGCGGTTGTAGTTGGTTATTTTAATCAGTACTCCCAATATTTTGAAGAGTACCTGAAAGATTATGTAAGTACCGATATCCAGGATTACCTTCCTGAAATTATCCGGATGGGAACTATCGTGGTCCTCGGAGGAATTTTACTTTTCAGCTTTGTTTCCATTGTTATATCCCTCATTCGGACCGTCCTTCGATTCTTCGAATTCAGGGCATGGCTTGATGGCAGGATCATCGGCATTTCTTCAGGACTATTCAAAAAAAATGAATACCGTATACCCGTGAAAAAGGTACAATACCTTGTATGGAGCTCAAATCCACTTCGAAGAATACTGGGGTTTGAAAGTGTTCAGGTCAAGCAGGCCCAAAGTGCAAAGGAGGTACGAAAACAAATCATTGAAATACCCGCATGTTATCCGAATCATTCGGAAACACTGGAGAATTTGGTTTTTGGCAAAATAATCTCCCAGGGCCCTGTAATCATCAGGCCGGTTGTGATTCCCTACATCCTTATCTCAGCGTATGTGAGCATCTTACTGGCCGGCGGACTCATTGGCTGGATGTATCTGCTGAGAGGTTCTATTTATTATTCATTCATCCTGCTGATCCCGGTCATCATGTTCTTTACCTATAAGTATGCCCAGAGCATTTCCATTGACCTTCAGGAGGAATTACTGATTATTAAAAAAGGATGGGTGTTCCCTCGCCGCTTTGTCCTGCCCTACTACAAGGCCCAGTCAATGGCGACTCATCAAAGCATTTTTCTAAAAAGAAGAAAGTTATCAAACTGCCGTTTTTATACAGCATCGGGAAAAGTAGCTATAAGGTTCCTTCCTGAGGAAACCACCTCCTTTATCCACGATTATACTTTATTCAAAACCGAAACATATCACGGTTCCTGGATGTGATCAGTCCTTCAGTGCCTCATCAATGGAAGGAAGATCGTAGGAATCAAATATACTCGGCTTTGCCATCATCGCTTCAATTTCCTCGGTTGTACGCGGAGCAAATGCTGTAAGTAATTCATACCCATCTTCTGTGATCAGTACATCGTCCTCAATACGAACCGCAATCCCCCACCATTTGGGATCACACGGACTGTCCTCAGGGATGTATATTCCCGGCTCCACAGTGAGCACCATATCTTTCTCAAAGGTTGTATAGTTTCCGCGATCATGAACATCGAGGCCAATATGATGGCTTACCCCATGCGGAAAATAACGGGTAACTTCTGATTCATCTTCAATGATACCAAGCTTTATAAGTCCGTCTGCAATCACCTTGCGGCTGATGGTTGTGGTCTCTCGAATAACTTCGCCAGGTTTGCAAATTTCAAATGATGCTTCCTGCGCTTCATATACGAGATCATAAATTGCCTTTTGTTCAGGGGTAAACTTGCCATTCGCAGGTATTGTACGGGTTACATCTGCTGTATATCCCCGATATTCAGCTCCCAGGTCCATGAGTACAAGTTCATCACCAACCTTGAGTTTATTGTTGTTGATATAGTGAAGTACACACCCATTATGGCCTGCTCCTACAATACTCGGATATCCTTCATATTCTGAACCGTATCGCTTGAAGACGTATTCCTGGATACCCTGGATCTCGCTTTCCGACATGCCCGGATGCATTGCCTTCATTACCTCAACTTGTCCCATGCAGGAGATATATACGGCCTTTCTGAGCAGGTCAATTTCCTGCGGTTCTTTAACCTCCCTCAAGTCGGTCATGATCTGCTGAATCTTCTGAGTATTGAAATTATTGGGAGGAGGCAAAATGTTTCCGGCAATTTTTTCCTGTTCTATAGATCCCTCTGCATTGATAAAATTCTGAATAATCTCATTTTGCTGAAGTATTGGAATTTGTTCAGACATCTGTTGCAACCGCTTTTTATATTCCTCGCGCTGAGCAGGCTGAAGATTCCTGATTTCCTCATAGATTCCGGCGATCATAGCATTGTAATCCTGGGGGATACCTGCTTTAGCCTTGAACTGTGTCATAAGATCATAAAGATCACCTCCGGCAAATACTTCATCCCGAACATCATTTTTAAAGTCAAAGAACAAAACACTGTCAAACTGCTGAAAAGGTATCTGCAGATCCTTGAACGCTGTATTTTCATAAGCTACTTCAAATCCCAATTTCTCCTTAGCTCCTTCCACACCTAACCTGGGTCCATTATACAATTCCTGACGGGCATGATGCGGCCGTACGAATATTATTTCCTGGGTTCCCTGGAAAGGCTCTGAAAAAAGCAGCAAAACTGAATTGGGTTCCGGGTTTCCGGTGAGGTAGTAGAAATCAGGATCCTGATGATAAATATATTCAACATCATTGGCCCGGTTTCGAACAGGGTTTGAGAAAAATACCGCAACGCTGTTAGCCGGCATTTTATCAATCACCTCCTGCCGTTTCCTTTTATGAAAATCCACATCAAGGTAATCGGTAGGATAATCCTGTGCTTCAGCAAGCAGTGCCAGGAGAAAGAGTAAAGAGAAGATTAGTGGTCGCATAGTTGATTAATTTACACTAAAAATAAACATACTTTCTGAACTCACTTTTACCATTCATCAATTCATATTGAGTCAAGATTAATTTTTTATTAACATTGCATGATGAAATCATTAATTGGCGGGGTGATTTTGATTGGGTTGACCCTTTTAAGCTCATCTTATTCTAAGGCACAGGATAAGACTCAAAAAGAAATCGACAGTCTGAAAAAAGTTGACATTGAGTATACCAGTAAAGGTTTTCAGTTCAGCACGCGCGATAAACGATTTAAGTTACAGATACAATCAAGACTTCAATTTCGTTTCTCGACTCCCGGAGACCAGGACCCTTTAACATTTGATGATTTCAATCAGGATCCGAAAAATATATTCAAAATCAACCGGGCCCGTCTCAAAGTTGGTGGCACGGCCTTTGAGCCCTGGCTGGGCTATTATTGGGAATATGAACTTTCCCAGGGTAACCTACTTGATTTCAGGATCATGGTTGAGAAATGGAAGTTCCTAAGCCTAAAAGTGGGCCAGTGGAAAATAGATTATACGCGGGAACGTTCAATTTCTTCGGGAGCCCAGCAAATGGTAGACCGCTCCATTGTTAACCGCCCCTTCACCCTCGACCGCCAGCAAGGTATAGCATTATACGGCAGGGTGAACCCGGGGAAAATTACAGATTTCAATTATTGGGTTTCCATTCTAACCGGAAATGGCAGGGGGGCCCGCAATAATGATGATGAAAACCTAATGTATGTTGGAAGGTTTCAATGGAATTTTCTGGGACGTGAACTGGGCTATACAAACAGTGATTTAAGCCGAAGTCAAAAACCACTTGCGTTAATCGCATTGGCAGGAGCAACAAACCGCAGTCAATATACTCGCTTTTCTTCTGGTGGCGGCGGATCACTGGCAGGATTTGAAGACGGACTTCCCGGTCAGTATAGGGTAAATCAATGGCTTATCGAAACCGCTTTTATGTACAAGGGTTTTTCGTGGTCCCAGGAATACCATCAGAAATCAATAGATGATAAAATCAATGGTGGAACTACCAATCTTCGGGGGAATTATATTATGATGGGATATTTCCTCAACGGAATTTTCAAATGGATGCCAAAAGGCACTGAACTAGCCATACGTCATGCCTTTTATGACCCTGATACCGCTATAGACCTTGTTACGGAACATGAACTGGGAATTGCAGTTAATCAATTCTTCAATGGTCATAAAAACAAGCTGACGTTAGAAGTAACTCATTTCATCTTCGATGATAATTCTTCCAATAACCCTGAAAGCACACGCTTTCGGGTCCAATGGGAAATTTCATTTTAATCAATCGACAATGCCTGGTAAATTACCGGCACTATTCGTTCAGAAAGATCCCAATCAGGCGTTGGCCAGATATTCCGCATGATCACAACGGCAACATTGTTGGCGGGGTCAACCCAAAAGTGCGACGCATACATGCCCGACCAGCCGTATGCCCCTTCCGGCATTCCATATGCCCGAAACGCAGCATCGGTATAAATACCGAATCCTAGTCCGAACCTGCTTTCCATAGCGGCATCCCCCCACATCAGATGATCCCCAATCTGATTCGTGTGCATCATTCGTACCGTTTGGGGTGAAAGGATCCAGGTGTCACCTGCTTTACCTTCATTCAATAGCATGCGTGCAAATTTCATATAATCACCGGCTGTTGAAGTCAGACCTGCTCCACCGGAAAAATATTCTCCTGTATACAACGGAGCATCCCGGTGAAACGTCACTTTAAGTCCAATAAGAGAATCCTGTACCGCCAGGCGATCATCGTATTTATATAATGGAACAAGGCGGTTCTGTTTGCTTGTCGGAATATAAAAATATGTATCAGTCATTCCGATCCTGTCAAAAATTCTTTCCTTCAGGAATTTATCCAGCGGTTGTCCGCTAACCACCTCCACAAAATATCCAAGTACGTCCGTATTCAATCCATATAAAAATACGCTGCCCGGATCATTCATAAGCGGCAGTTTGGCCAGTTTTGGTATCATTTCCGAAAGCGGGCCAAACGGTGTTCCTATGCCGCCATTGATACCATTTTTATAATATATGGCATTTTGCCGGCTGTCACCAATCTGGGCATACCCCAACCCGGAGCTATGGGAAAGCAGATCCCGTATTGTAATTTCCCTCGCCGCAGGCCTTACGGTATAGGTAGTATCTTTTTCATTGTAGGTTTCAATCACCATAGGATTGGCAAAGGCGGGAATATACTTACTCAAAGGATCATCCAGGGAAAAACGCCCTTCCTCATAAAGGATCATCGCCGCAACGCTGATGACAGGCTTTGTCATAGATGCAATCCTGAAAATAGCATCCTGGCTCATGGTCTCCCGGGTATCAACATCTGTATACCCGAAAGTTTTTTCATAAACACGTTGACCATCCTTTTCAATAAGTACAACAGCCCCATTCAACCGGCCATTATCGACATAGGATTGTACGAATTTATCAATTCGCCCGAGACGCGCAGCCATGTCCTGCGCCATGCAATTAATGCCTAAAAAAGCGATCAACGCAAAGGTGAAAATAGGTGTAATTCGATTCATAAGAGGAATATACAAACCTCCGGAATGTCTTACAATTATTCCGACTTTATAGAATCGACGGGATTAGCCCTTGCCGATCGATACGTCTGAAAAAATATCATGGAAAAGGCAATAAATACAGCTATGAACGCTCCTAAAATGAACGGCCAGATATTCAAATCCACCCTGTACGCAAAATTCTCAAACCATTTTTGCATAATGAAATAGGACAGCGGACCGGCAAGCAGAATTGCAATCAGGATTAAGCGGGCGAAATCCTTCATCAGCAACATCAATATATCCGGAATACTTGCGCCAAGTACTTTTCTTATTCCGATCTCACGGGATTTTTTCACAGCAAGGAATGAAATAAGTCCGATCAACCCCAATGAAGCAAGAATAATCGCCAGGCCGGAGAACAGTGCGATCATTTTACCGAACCTGGTTTCGGCACGATAAAGCCCGGAATATTGCTGATCAAGAAAGGTATAGCTAAAAGGCTGATCGGGAGCAACTTCAGACCAAACATTCCCGATTCCCGCCAATGTTTCCCGGACATCGTCGGCTTCAATTTTAATGAAAACCTTCCTGAGTTGATCTTCCACAAACAGTACGACCGGTTGAATTTCTTCCTGGAGTCCGGCAATATGAAAATCTTTAACGACCCCGCGTATATACCCAGTCCGACCATTCAGAAAAACCTGGGAACCAACGACTTCTTCGTCTGCTGTAAAGAATTCGGCAGCCGCTTTTTCATTGATTACAAATCCATATACCGTATCTTCCAGCATTTCCCAGTCCCCCCTGTTGAACCCACGGCCATCAAGCACTTCGATATCCAGTGTTTCAATGTAGTGTTCATCTACGGCAACTGCCTTTACCAATAAATATTCCTCCAGGGCCATGGACGGTGTATGGATTGAATATCCTCCCAGGACCGAAACCGGTGATTCTGATCCACGGCCAACAGAAACAACGCCGGGAATATTCAAAAACTGGTCAAATGCATAATCAAAATTATCGGATATCGACCTGTTATTGGATAGCATTATCACCTCCTCCTTATTATAACCCAGGTTTTTATCCTGAATATATTTCAGCTGACGATTGATCAATAATGTACTTGTGATGAGTGCCACTGTAATCATAAACTGAAACACCACCAGCGATCGCCGAAGTGCAGCACCCTGGTTGGTGGTAATGGCTGTTGCACGAAGGACCTTTTCAGGCTGAAAGCCGGAAAGGACAAGCGCAGGATAAGTCCCGGAAAGGAATCCGATTACTACAACAATTCCAAGCAGCCAATATGGCAGCTCCTGTTGTAAAACCAGTCCGAATGTATATTGAAACCCTACAAGATCACTGAACAGCGGTAATAGGAGATAAATGAATCCCAGCGCAAGCAGGGCTGACAGGAATACAAAAGCATAGGATTCACTTAAAAACTGCCACACCAATTGCGACCTGACCGCCCCCATGACTTTCCTCACCCCAACTTCCCGGGCTCGTTCGGTAGCCCGTGCCGTAGCAAGGTTCATATAATTTATGCAGGCAATTAGCAAAATCAGCAAGCCCACGGCGGCAAAAATGTATATGGCACTATAGCTGCCGCCGGGTTCCAGACCGGTCTGCTGTGGTGCTTTCAGGTGAATATCTTCCAGGGGAAATATATTTACCGAAACAAAATTCTTCTGATCCATGGGAGATCCAAAATCCTGTCGAATGCGATCATTAATTCTCCCTGCAAGGAATTCCGGATCACTCCCGGGATAGAGTTTGGCATACATGGCATAATTTGCACTTCCCCATGTTAAACGGTCTGGCTCCGATTGCGGATGGGAAAGGAATGGCACAAATAACGTGGCATGAAAATGACTTGCGGGTGGCATATCCTTATAGACTGCCGCAATCTCATAATCATTATTCCCCAATTTAAAGGAACTTCCCAAAGGACGGTCATTACCGAAAAGGCGGATAGCCGCAGACTCGGAGATCATCGCCTGATCGGGTCGTTGGAGCGCCAGTTTATTTCCCGCTAAAACATCAATATCAAATACCTCCAAAAGTGAACTATCCCCATAATAAAGATCAGATTCAGTTACCGATTCGCCGCCTATTGTAAGTACCGGATCCCGGTAAACACCCGGCTTGTGCAACAATGTCGCATTTTCAACCGAAGGTTCTTCCAGGAGGGCGGGCAGTAATGCCGTTGGTGCAACCCCCGACTCATATATCTCCCCGTTTGATGTAAAGTCCAGGCTGGTACGATAAATCCTTTCCGAAGCAGAATGATATTTGTCGAAACTTACTTCCTGCTGAACCCAAATGAGGATCAGAAAAAAGGCCGCAAGTCCCGTACTCAGGCCAAGAATGTTAATTACAGAATAGAGGAATTTTTTACGAAAATTCCGAAGTGTGATGAGCAGGTAATTTCGAAGCATATTGTTGTTATTTGGTTGCCACTGCAAACCGGAAAATGACGTGCTAAGTCCTTGCCCGGAATGGCAGTGATTTTGAGTTTGTTGTCATAAAAGATCAAACGTCTGTCGTCTTTTTAGACTACGGCGCAGAGGCATCCTTTGTTACGGATACATTTACTTTATCGAGCCCTGTATTCCCTGTCTTGGCATTATACGCATATACGATGACCTCGTACAAGCCATCCACGGAAATGGGGATCTTTCCCTCAAAGGTATTGGTGGATTTTAAAACCAGCGGCACAACTTTCTTCAATCCGTCTTCCTGGTAGATCATCGCCTTCACTTCGATATCATTACTATCCCACATGCCTCCTTCACTTATCGGGCAGCCACACATCATTACTACGTGTGCTGTAACCGTAACATTGGTATTGGCATTGGTGGTTGCGAGGGACTGATGCATTTGCGGTGTGGTAATATTCACTACCATACCCGGAATCTCAAGAATTATACCGTCTCCCTCCACATGTTTGCCAGGGACAACCCAGATCTGGGTGGTGGCAAGTGCTCTCGCTTGACGGTCATTTACGGGCGCCAATACCTCGATCGTAACAAAAACAGGCTTTTCAATATCCAGTGTTGCCAGATAACCCGCCGTTTCATCATTTGAAAGGTTTCCGTTTCTCGCATGTGGCTGCCGCATGATCACGTCTGTATTACCTGTACTGCCGGACGTATACCCGTCAGCCAGCAATCGACCGCTCAGAAAATCAGTAATCCGAACATATGCGCCTCCCATAGAGGTCCCTATAAATTTTGCATCCTTTGCTTTTGCCCTGACCATAATACGGGTGGGAACTGCGAAAACTTCCGCCACCAAAAACAGGAAAATAACGAGGGTAATGAAGCGTTTAAAGACAACCATGATTTTTTTTATATCAAGATACGAGATTGCCGAAGGAAACGCAATAGATCAGTCTTTACGGAATTCCAGTGTAAGGCCGTAGGTGCTTTCGGGGTCAGCCACATCCAGGATGTAGGTATAGGATCCAAAGTAATACTTCGTTTCACCGAAATAGTCAATGGGCTGAACCACATAGGTCTTATCCCCGGCCTCCACACGGATATAGGCATATCGGTGGATATATTGGAATTCTGCATATTCAGAAATTCTGTGTGGAGCAAGTGACCCAAATTCATGTTCACCTCCGTTAGAATTCACATAGATTTCATCAAAAGCGATAGATGAATTGTTGGAAATACGCAGGCGCAGTTTTCCGGGCTCTTCACCATTATCCTCATCACACGAGGCTGCACACAGCAGACAGGCAACGACAAGCGAGAATTTCAATAATATGGCTTTCATAACCTTCAGGACACATATTCAACGTCAAAAGTTCGAAACTCAAATTGAACATTTTTATCCCAATTTGGGAAAAAGGATGGGCTTAATTGGTAAAATAATACGCTTTTGCCCATTTTTTTGATTTTGGCACGGAGTCTGCAAATGTTCATCAAAACAAATGAACAACGTTATGAACAGCAGGGAATTAACAGCATTCAAGATGATTACAGCTGTAATCTATATAGTCCTGTTTACAATGATTGTAGTATCATTGATACTGTAGCATTAATTCTTTTTCTTCTTCAGGGATTTAAAGAATTGCGCCCAGTTAAACGGGTTCAACAGCGGATTAGGGCGGGGGCCGAAACGGTCGCCCTGGTAGGCAGCCCAGTTGTTAAGATACCAACGGGCATTTTGTGCTCCATCCATCGGAGTGGTTTCTATCATTAATGCCAATAATTCAGCACTCATATTTTCTTCGGCCACATTTTTTCGTTCCGGAAGGTTTAGTGCCAGTACGGCCTCTTTCAGCACTTCCTCAGTGGGAAACGGCATGATTGTCACTTCCCTGAGATAGGTGGTATCACTTACCATTTCTACAATGATCGTAAGGCTCTGCTTCTCAATGGAAGGAATCTTATAATACTGCTTTTCAAAGCCAATAGCACTGATGACCACTTCATCACCCGGCAAAACCGGCATGGAAAAATATCCTAAGTTATTACTGGTAGTACCTCTTCCGGCCTTTGGAACATAAACGTGTACTCCAGGTAATCCCCTTGTGGTATCTTCCTCACTCAAAATAATACCCGACAATTGAATTACATGGCGTTCTCCCTGTGCATAGACCTTCATGCCAGACATGACAATCATCGCCAGAATCAGGAAAAACGCACCGAAAAGTCGTCCAATATGATGTGATTTACTCAAGTGGTTTTAAGAAATTTCTTCGAAGTTATCAATTGAACGGTAATTTACCACACTTTGTTCCCTGTTATTTACCGATTGAATATCCCGCTTATCTAATATCGTACGTTTGGCTAACAATTGCATATCCGGTTGCAGTAATTTATCGTTATCTTTATGGGAGAGTGTATTAAAGCCATGCGTCTTAAAAACTTCAGCCTTTTATTCGGTTCTCAAATTTTCAAAGCGTGTTCTGAAGAATCGCGCCTCAGAATACTTCACCTTATCCTGAAGAACCGTGAAATGTGCATATCAGACCTGGAACAGGTGCTTGGTTTTACACAGACAAAAACGAGCCGGCATTTGATTTATCTGAAAAACGCCGGCATTCTGAATACGCGAAAACAGGACCAGTGGGTTTTTTATTATTTGAAAGAAGAAGTACTTGATATCATTGATCAGATTTTTCAATTCCTGAAGAAGGATCAGACGCTACTCCAGGATTTTGCCAATTATAAAACAATGTATTCCAATCGTGAACTTGCGGTGAATAAACTTGAAACCAGAAGCTGGCACAGAGAATGAATCAAATACGGGCAATCTTTTTTGATCTTGACCACACGTTGTGGGATTACGATCAAAGTTCAAATGAAACTCTTACGGAACTTTTTCAGGAACATTCGCTTCGATCATTGCTGCAATGCACAGCAGCAGATTTCATTGAATGTTTTCAGGAAGTGAATGCCCGGTTATGGGATCAGTATAATCATCATATCATCAACCGGGATGCCATCAGGGCACGAAGGTTTTCAGAAATTTTCCATGCATTCAATGTTGAAAACGAGCCTTTGGCGCTTTTGCTTTCAGACCAGTATATTCAGGAATGCCCCACGAAACCCAATCTTTTACCTTACGCCCGCGAAGCGCTCGATTACCTTGCAAAAGCGTATCCCCTGCATATTTTAAGCAACGGATTCGATGACGTACAGTCGGTAAAACTTACCAGTTCGAATATCCGGGGCTATTTTGGTGAGGTTATCACTTCCGAAACCACGGGACACAGAAAACCATCAGCCGAGATATTCAGATATGCGTGTGAACGTATTGACATGCCTGAAGCGGATTGCCTGATGATTGGTGATAATTTTAAAGCAGACATTTTGGGCGCCATGAGTGTGAACATGAGTGCTATGTACTACAATCCACTCGGTGTGCGCCAAAAAGAACAACCTCACTTCGAGATTAAATGTCTGAGTGAGATCCGGAAACACCTCTGATCCGGTCGGTTATTTGGCCCGGATTGCCTAATTTTGCACCTCGAAAGATTTAATCGTAAACGCTAATAGAATGCCAAAAGGAATTTACAAAGTGCCGGTCCCGGCCAATGAACCCGTAATGCCCTATGCTCCAGGAAGCAAGGAACGTAAAGAAGTTACCGCAGCCCTTAAGGCCGCCCGCAATATGGAAACTGATATCCCCATGTATATCGGCAGCGAAGAGGTTCGCACTGGAAATAAAGTGCCCCTGTCCCCTCCTCACGACCATCAGCATATTCTTGGGCATTTCCATGAAGGCGACCGCTCACATGTTGAGCAGGCCATCAATGCGGCACTGGGCGCAAAGGAGGCCTGGGCTGCCCTGCCGTGGGAACAGCGAGCAAGTATATTCCTGAAGGCTGCTGAACTTATGGCCGGCCCGTACCGTGCCAAAATCAATGCCGCCACAATGCTTGCGCAATCCAAAAGCGTTTTCCAGGCTGAAATTGATGCCGCCTGTGAAATGATCGATTTCCTCCGGTTCAACGTACATTATATGTCGCAGATCTACGCGGAGCAGCCGGAATCAGCCCCGGGTATCTGGAACAGGCTTGAGTACCGTCCGCTGGAAGGCTTTGTATTTGCCATAACACCCTTTAATTTCACTTCCATTGCTGGGAACCTTCCCTCTTCCGCTGCATTAATGGGGAATACGGTAGTCTGGAAACCGGCCTACAGCCAGATCTATTCGGCCAATGTGCTCATGGAAGTCTTTCGTGATGCCGGCGTACCGGATGGTGTGATCAACCTTATCTATGTAGACGGCCCCGAAGCAGGAGATGTGGTGTTTAATCACCCCGATTTCGCCGGGCTGCATTTTACAGGCAGCACAGGCGTATTCCAGCACTTGTGGAAAACGATCGGAGAAAATATTCAAAAGTACAAGACCTACCCTCGAATAGTCGGGGAAACAGGTGGAAAGGATTTTATTGTAGCACATAAATCAGCCAAGGCAAAAGAAGTAGCTACCGCCATCACCCGGGGTGCATTTGAATTCCAGGGCCAGAAATGTTCGGCAGCATCCCGCGCCTATATTCCTGACAACCTGTGGGACGATGTAAAAACCTTCGTTCAGGAAGACCTGAAAACCATCAAAATGGGATCACCTGAAGATTTCACGAATTTCTTCAATGCAGTGATCGATGAGCGCGCATTTGATAAGATCGCAGGCTACATTGATAAAGCAAAAGAGAATCCAATGAATGAAATAATTGCCGGTGGTAATTACGATAAATCCAAAGGCTATTTTATTGAACCTACTGTTATCCTTACAAAGGACCCGCAGTCTTTAACCATGTGCGAGGAGATTTTCGGACCAGTGATCACATTATATGTATACCAGGCTGAACGATTCGAGGAGACACTGGAATTGGTAAATTCAACCTCTCCATATGCGCTTACGGGGGCGATTTTCAGCCAGGACCGATATGCAATTGACCTGGCCACCAAACAATTGTCGAATGCCGCGGGTAATTTTTATATCA
The DNA here is from genome assembly GCA_050289805.1 of Cyclobacteriaceae bacterium. Lineage (GTDB taxonomy): Bacteria > Bacteroidota > Bacteroidia > Cytophagales > Cyclobacteriaceae > JAUILA01. Next base: position 16,314 of record JBNKGL010000001.1, on the reverse strand, counting down.
ATGATAAACCGACCGGTGCCGTTGTAGGACAGCAGCCATTTGGCGGTGCCCGTGCCTCAGGCACGAATGACAAGGCAGGTTCAGTGCTGAATTTGTATCGATGGGTTTCACCCAGAACCATCAAGGAGACTTTTGTTCCTCCAACAGATTATCGTTATCCCTTCCTTGAACTAGGAGAGTAAGCAAGCGTAAAAAGAGGCTGCCCCGAAAGGCAGTCTCTTTTTACTTGCTTTAATTTGTGATTTTTTTTCGACCGCCCGCTGCGCAGTGGTCGTTGTATTGAATATTCCAAACCTCAGATATGTTACCCACGCTCAGGCATGGGTCAATTAGATGTGCTCGGCATCCCTCGATTTCCTTTGCCATCATATTTTTTATTTCAGGCAGGAGTATTATGATGAGTTTAGTAACTTAAAGTCATACAATCCGGATTTTTATGCGCAGGATATTCATTATTGCCAATTTCATTCTCATTATCGTTCTTGCAACCCTGATCTACTTTTTCCCGAGAATCTGGTGGCTTGCAGTCGTCTTCGTTCCCTTCATCATTCTCGGTATTTATGACGTTTTTCAGAAAGAGCATACCATACTCAGAAATTTCCCGGTAGTTGGCCACTTGCGTTATTGGCTTGAAGGCATAGGTCCCGAAATTCATCAATATTTCATCGAATCAGATACCGATGGCAAACCTATCAGCAGGTATCACCGAACCTACATTTATCAGCATGCCAAACAGGAAGTAATGACCCATCCATTTGGGACGGAACTGGATCTCTATGCAACCGGATATGAATGGATGAATCATTCAATATATCCCGCACCAAAACCCATGACCCCTCCGCGTGTTGAAATTGGTGGTCCGGAATGCAAGCAGCCATATTCAGCAAGTATTCTCAATATTTCCGCTATGAGCTATGGCTCTCTGAGCAAAAATGCCATTGAAGCCCTGAATAAAGGAGCCAAAGCCGGGAATTTCTATCACAATACAGGCGAGGGCGGGATCAGTCCGCATCACCTCCACGGCGGTGATGTAGTTTACCAGGTGGGAACAGGATACTTTGGTTGTCGTACAGATGACGGAAATTTCAACCCGGATTCATTCCGGGAACAGGCAGCCCGCCCCGAGGTAAAAATGATCGAGCTTAAACTGTCACAAGGAGCCAAGCCCGGGCACGGAGGAATTTTGCCGGCTGCGAAAAATAACGAGGAAATTGCCGAAATCCGCCATATCAAGCCGTTTACCGATGTTCATTCTCCCCCGGGTCACCGAACCTTTAATGATGCTGAAGGATTATTGAAATTCATCGTCCGGCTGCGGGAATTAGCAAATGGCAAGCCAATCGGGTTCAAATTATGTATTGGGGAAAAGGATGAATTCAGGGAAATCTGCCAGCAAATGGTTAAAACGGGCATCAAGCCTGATTTCATCACGATCGACGGAGCAGAGGGGGGTACTGGTGCCGCACCCATTGATTTCAGTAATTACGTAGGGATGCCGCTGGAGGAAGCCATCATTTTCGCACGGGATTGCCTGGATGGTTATGATCTGAAAAAAGACATCAAATTAATTGCCTCTGCCAAGATATTTACCGCCTATGATATCTTCCGCGTCATGTGCTTTGGCGCAGACCTGTGTAATTCAGCCCGCGGAATGATGCTTGCCCTTGGGTGCATCCAGGCACTTAAATGCAATACCAACCAGTGCCCAAGCGGCGTGGCCACCAATAAACCCGAGCTGATGAGCGGTCTTGTGGTGGAAAAAAAATGGCAGCGGGTTAAGAATTATCATCATGAAGTACTGGAAGATTTTACCGAACTGTTATCGGCAGCAGGTATTTCAAATACTGCTGAACTTACGAGGGGAAAGATTCATAAACGTATCAGCAACCGCCAGGTTAAGGTCTTCAGTGAGATTTATCCACACATAAAACCCGGTAAATTTCTTAGGAAACAAGCAGCGAAAAATTGATTTTTCATACATTGTGGAACCATGCTACCGTAAATTTCGTATTTTTGAAAACTGAAATGGGTAAAAACAAGTCCATATTGAAGTTCTCCAGAAAAGTGACAGCTGTTTTACTGTCGCTGATGCTCCTGTTATCAGGAACCGGCTTCAGCTTTAATGCACACTATTGTGGAAATGAACTCAAGGCATGGTCGGTCTTTGGAGAGACGACAGAATGTGACATGCCTTCCTATGTGGAAAAGGCCTGTCCTTCGCATGAGGGAATGATCATTAAAACGCCGGTTAATTGCTGCAATGACAATCAGATCCGGATCGATCGGGTTGATCATGAAGCCAATATGCTGAAAGCAGGTATTCAGACCTCACCCTCCTTTGTGATCTTCAACCAGCCTATTTCATTTGAACAGCCTGTTTTTGCTGCTTCAGAATACAAATCTTTCAATTTAAAACGCCCCCCTCCGACTGACAGGAATATTTATATTCGTGTTCAGTCGTTCCTTCTATAGTTTTCAGAAAATGAATTTGGCACCCGGCATTTGCCAGGTGTTAGTGCTATTTCATTTCAATTCTGAAAACTATGATTCGTTTTTTCTTAAAAAATCGCCTTATCACTGCGATTCTCATACTGATAATAATTGGGTGGGGAATTGTAACGGCACCTTTTACCTGGAATACGTTTCTTCCAGGGGATCCGGTACCGGTTGATGCAATCCCCGATCTTGGTGAGAATCAGCAGATCATTATTGCTGAATGGCCCGGGCGCTCCCCACAGGACATTGAGGATCAGATAACCTATCCTCTTACCTCTGCACTTCTCGGGGTTTCCGGTGTTCGGACGATTCGAAGTAATTCAATGTTCGGACTGTCCAGTATCTACCTCATTTTTAATGAAGACGTGGATTTCTATGACTCACGTTCACGGATTCTTGAAAAACTTAATTCCTTACCCGCCAATACGCTCCCCGATGAGGTAAGTCCTTCGCTGGGACCTGATGCAACCGGACTGGGTCAGATTTTCTGGTATACGCTGGAAGGCCGCGACAGTGCAGGAAATGTTACCGGCGGATGGGATTTACAGGAGTTGCGTTCCGTACAGGATTATTTTGTCAAATATGCCCTCAGCGCTGTTGAGGATGTTGCCGAAGTTGCCTCTGTAGGAGGATACATCAAGGAATACCAGGTGGATGTACGGCCTGAAGCCCTGGAAGCCTATGAAATCAGCTTACAGGAAATTGCACGGGCAGTATCCAATTCCAACCGTGAAATCGGGGCGCGCACCGTCGAGATCAATCGGGCCGAGTATTTTGTAAGGGGTCTGGGATATGTAAAAAACCTGGAAGACCTTGAAAATGCTGTGGTCAAAGTACTGGATGGCACACCAATCCGCATCGCAGATGTAGCACGGGTAAATATAGGTCCCGCACAACGAAGAGGCGCCCTGGATAAAGGAGGGGCAGAAGTCGTGGGCGGATCGGTTGTTGCCAGATATGGTTCCAATCCGCTGGAGGTAATCAATAACGTAAAAAAGAAAATCAACGACATCAGCGATGGTCTGCCTTCGAAACAATTAGCTGACGGCCGAATCAGCAAAGTAACGGTAGTGCCGTTTTATGATCGCTCAGGCTTGATTTATGAAACCCTGGGAACGCTGGAGGAAGCCCTGACACTTGAGGTTCTTGTAACTGTTCTCGTCATTCTCGTTCTCGTACTGAACATCCGCGCCTCTTTGGTGATTTCCCTGCTGCTGCCCCTATCCATTTTAATGGTATTTATCGCAATGCGGTATACAAATGTGAATGCCAACATTGTTTCGCTTAGCGGGATTGCCATTGCGATTGGAACCATGGTCGACCTGGGCATCATCATGACAGAAAATGTAATCCGCCAAAAGGAAGAGCATGAGGGCAGGTCATACCTGGTCACTATCGCATTTGCAGCGAAAGAAGTTCAGGGAGCCATCATTGCTGCCGTTTCAACAACGGTTGTGAGTTTCATACCTGTGTTTTTACTCGAAGGCGCCGAAGGAAAATTATTTCGGCCACTGGCATTTACAAAATCCTATGCACTGGTGGCCGCGCTCATTGTATCGCTGGCAGTTTTACCGTCCCTGATATACTGGATCATGGGGATCCGGATCGGTTCCCGCCTGCTCCGGGGATTGGCATACCTGGTGTTGCTGCCACTTTCAATTACGATCATGATACTTTGGTCGGTACCTATGGGAATTGTTCTGATTGTTGCCGGAATCCTTGGATATTCCTACGAGTACAAACTTGTTTCTTTCTGGAAATGGTTAAAATATGCCAACCTGGTTTTAATCGGAAGTACATTTATCTGGCTGCTTGCCAGAAAATGGCTCCCGGTAGGTGTAAATGCCTCTCTCTTTTCGAACTTTATTTTTGTAGTCCTCATTGTTGGAATCTTTCTGGGCTTTGCCTGGGTGATCATCCGGTATTATTCCAGGATCCTTTATTGGTGCCTCGAAAATCGCACTGTTTTTCTATCAATACCAGTTCTCCTATTGGTGCTTGCTTCCTTCATATGGCTCGGATTTCAAAGAGTAGCATCACCCGTTAGTGGAATGGCGCACACTGTTAACTGGAACATTGAAGATTCAGGAATCTGGAAAAAGACAGCTGCATTATTCCCCGGGCTGGGAAGAGAATTTATGCCATCACTGGATGAAGGGTCATTTTTACTGATGCCCACATCCATGCCTCACGCAGGAATGGAAGAAAACCTGTTCATTTTGAAACAGCTGGATGCGCGGGTAGCCATGATTCCGGAGATTGAAGTAGTAGTTGGAAAAATGGGACGAGCTGAAACAGCCCTTGACCCGGCTCCTATATCAATGTTTGAGAATGTCATCCAGTATAAGCCTGAATTCATGCTGGATCACGATGGCAGACGGATCCGTTTCGCTACTACATCCAGTGGAAATTTTATTACAAATTCCGGCGATACGTTGCATCCCGATGAAATACGCGCGTTGCGCCTGCAGGAAAGTGCCCTGAGAAAAGACCGCAACGGATCCTATTTCAGGAATTGGAGGGAAAACATTAATTCACCCCAGGACATCTGGGAAGAAATTGTGGCATCCACTAATATTCCGGGGGTAACTTCTGCCCCCAGGCTGCAGCCGATCGAAACACGCCTGGTTATGTTGCAAACCGGAATGCGGGCGCCAATGGGTATCAAAATTTTTGGTCCCTCACTTGAGGCGATCGAAGAATTCGGAAAAGCGCTGGAACCTATTGTAAAAAATTCGGCAGGTGTGAAGCCTGAAACTGTATTTGCAGAGAGGATCATCGGCAAACCTTATATGGAGATCTCAATCAACAGGGAAATTATTTCCAGATACGGACTTACAGTAAACGATGTACTCCAGTCCATAGAAGTTGCAGTTGGCGGAATGCAGGTATCAACAACGGTGGAAGGACGGGAACGCTATCCTATCCGTATCAGATATCCGCGGGAACTGCGCGATGATGCTTCATCCATTGCAAAAATACTGGTAAAGACTCCAACCGGAGCAATGATACCGCTGGGAACTCTTACTGAAATCAACTTTAAGAGAGGTCCGCAAATGATCAAGAGCGAAGATACATTTCTCACCAGCTACGTGGTCTTCGACAAACAAAATGACCAGGCAGAAGTGAATGTGGTTCAAAATGTGTCGCAGGAAATACGCAATCATATTGAAAACGGTTCGCTCATAATACCTTCCGGGATATCCTATGAGTTTTCCGGAAGTTATGAAAACCAGGTCAGGGCTGAAAAAAAACTGAGTATTGTGATCCCGCTGGTAATGGCGGTCATATTCATGATCCTCTATTTTCATTTTCGTTCGATCACGACAGGCCTCATGGTATTTTCCGGCATTTTGGTAGCCTTTTCCGGCGGGTTCCTGTTCCTATGGCTCTATGGCATCCCGGGTTTCATGAATTTCGATGTCTTTGGAACTTCCTTCAGGGAACTTTTTCAAATGGGAACTATCAATTTAAGTGTGGCCGTATGGGTGGGCTTTATTGCACTATTCGGAATTGCCACCGACGACGGGGTTCTCATGGCAACCTACCTGCATCAAAAATTCCATTCTGCCAAGCCGAATAGTGTGCGTGATATACGTGCGACCGTAATGGAGGCAGGCCTGAAGCGGGTGCGTCCGGCAATGATGACCACTCTCACGACGTTGATCGCCTTACTTCCGGTCCTCGGATCTACAGGTAAAGGATCCGATATCATGGTGCCGATGGCCATTCCAATTTTCGGAGGAATGATCATTGCCATTATCACGATGTTTATCGTTCCTGTGCTGTATGGATGGCGGCAGGAAATTCTCTTTAAACTCAGCAAAGTATGAAACAATTAATTTTCATAGTGATATCAATATTTATGGGCTTGCAGGCGAAGGCTCAGGCTGAGTTGAACAGGCTTCTGACAACGGCTGCGGAAAATCATGCAGGCCTTGCGTCCCAGGCATCGGCGATTGAGGCAGCCCGGGAACGCCTGAACCGCACAGGAGCCTGGGAGGATCCCCGCCTCTCCGCGGGCTATTTTATTCAGCCCGTGGAAACCCGGACAGGACCACAGCGCTGGAGATTTTCTGTCACCCAAATGTTTCCCTGGTTTGGAACCCGGGACGTGGAGACAGATTTATACAGCCAAATGGTCGATATAGAATATCTCACCTGGGTGGATGAACGGGAAAAGCTTTTTCTCCAGATAAGGCAGGAATATTTTCAACTTTGGTCTCTTCGGCAGCGTATCGTGTTGAATGAACGGCAGGATGAAATTCTTGAGAATCTGGAAGGTCTTGCTGAAACCCGATTCGCCAGTGGCACTGGAAAGCTAAGTGATTTCAATCGCATCAGAATGTCACGTCAGCGTGTGCAAAATGAAACGGATATTCAGCTCAATGAATTTTCGGCCCGTTATAAATCGCTGATACGTCAGATTCAGGCCCCGGTAGACACCCTCTTTTTTGAGGATGACTTTAAAATAAATCTCACATCTCCTGAGATTCCTGACAGTCTTGTGCTGAATCCCGGATATCAACTACTGAAGGCTCGTGAAGAATCGGCCAGGCTGGAGCAGGAAGTCATCAGACAAAAAGGCAAGCCCGGGATCGGAGCCGGCCTGGATTACGTTATTGTAGGAAAAAGAGATGATGCAATGGTTTCCGACAATGGCAAGAATGCCCTCATGCCGATGGTTACCGTTACGTTGCCGGTCTGGCGAAGGAAAATAAACAGTGCCCGAAAGGAAGCGCAGTGGAGAGAGGAAGAATTCAAATCTGCCTCTGCCCAATTCCAAATTTCACGTCTGGCGGATTTGGAAATTGTGATATTCGAAATGGAAAAATCACTGCAGAATGAAGTTTTGGCAGAAGACCAACTTACATTACTAAATCAGACCCTGGAGCTCATAGAAACAGATTTTGCAAATGATCAGGCAGATCTTTACGATTTGTTATTGATACAGGAAGACATTCTCAATTTTGAGAAGGAAAAGGTGATGGCATTGGAAAATTACCTCAAGGCCGAGGCCAAATATGATTATCTCACCTGGCAGGAAGCCTATACCAGTTTAAAAGATCTCAATGATGAAAACGACTAAAATAATACTCATTATCATAATTTCGGTTGCTGCCGGGCTCCTGCTTGGGTACGCCTTTTTTAACTCTTCTGCTGATACTGCTGAAACGGCACACCAGCATGAGGCTTCCGAAATCTATACCTGTTCGATGCACCCGCAAATCCGGCGGGATGAACCGGGAAAATGTCCAATCTGCGGCATGGACTTAATTCCGCTAAACAGCCTGGATATGGGTGAACAGGATGCCGTCACATTATCCGAAACGGCCGTGAAACTGGCAAATGTTCAGACCACACTGATTGGTAAAACAGTGCCACAGAAGACGATCACGTTAAACGGAACTATCGTACCGGATGAAACAGCAATTCAGTCGCAGACAGCACATGTAAATGGGCGTATTGAGAAGCTGCATGTGAATACCACGGGTGAATATGTACGAAAAGGACAGGCACTTGCAACTGTCTATGCACCGGATCTGATCATTGCGCAAAAGGAACTTCTCCAGGTAGCTTCCCGGAAAGATCTGAATCCCGGGCTATACAAAGCCGCAGTTAGCAAGTTGAAGTCCTTCGAGATAAGCGATGCGCAGATTAGATCGATCGAAGAATCCGGAGTGATCAGTGAAAATATTGTAATACATGCCGACTATAATGGGATTGTAACGGAGAAGGCAGTAAATCTTGGTGATCATGTAAAAGCCGGTGAGGTATTATTTACCCTTGCGGATTTATCATCGTTATGGGTGGTTTTTGAAGCTTATGAAGGTGACCTGCCCTTCATACACTTAAACGATGAAATTTCATTCACCGTTACTTCCCTCCCGGGACGAACATTCAAGGGCAAAATCTCATTCATCGATCCGGTGGTGAACAGCAAATCAAGGATCACCAGGGTACGTGTTGAAATAAATAATCCTGACGGACAGTTGAAACCGGAGATGTTTGTTCGTGGCAGTATTCAATCGACAACAGATTCAGACGACACCGGCATCATTGTTCCTAAGACTGCTATCCTATGGACAGGCGTGCGCTCTGTGGTCTATGTGAAGCCAGACGACAATATGAATGCCTTTGAATTACGTGAAGTTGAACTTGGCAATGACCTGGGTGATTCCTATGTGATTCTATCAGGTCTGAAAACAGGGGAAAAGGTTGTCACGCAGGGAGCATTTGCCATTGACGCCGCTGCACAACTCGCCGGCAAAACCAGTATGATGAACCTGTCTGAATCGGATGTGAACCTTCCTCCGGCGGAAGATATCCCGGGTTTTGAGAATGTACTTGCTCACTATCTGGCATTAAAGAATTACCTGGTAGCATCAAACTTCAACGATGCATTGGCGGAAGTGAGCAATATTAATACCTCACTGAACGAAATCGCAGAACCAGCGGGGGAAGCATGGAAAAATTCTCTTGCAAGTATTCGCAGCAACATTGATCTGATGGGGAATGCTGAGAGCATAGATCAGTTACGAAAACATTTTATCGCCCTTTCAACTGAAGTAGTAAAATGGGCAAGAGGTGTTGTGAAATCAAATTCACCACTTTACATAATGTACTGCCCCATGGCAAATGAGAATGAAGGCGCTGTTTGGGTCAGCTCATCCAATATTGTGGAAAATCCATATTACGGTGAGATGATGCTGAATTGCGGAGAAGTAACGGAAACTATTCAATAAACACTAATTTTACACAATGATGAAAAACCTGTTAATTTTAATGATGTTGGTCGGAGCACTTAGCTCCTGTGGTTCGAAAACAGAACGTCTGAACGAAGACCAGGAAATGGAAGTTGATGCTGAAAATCTGGCCATTCTGAATGGCTATATTGAGCTGAAGGATGACCTGGTAGCCGGAAATTTTGAAGAGGCAAAATCCCGGTCGGAGGAATTAAAGTCGGCCGTACTCAATAATCCACCATCCAATAATGAAGCAATTCTTATGATCCTCGATGAAATGAATGATGCAGCGAGCATCGATGAAATCAGGACCGGCTTTGATCCTCTATCCCAGGAAATCTATACATGGGCCAAAGGGGTTGATAAAGGGGATATTACTTTGTACTGGCAATATTGTCCGATGGCCAAAGATAATCAGGGAGCAAACTGGCTTAGTCTTGACAGTGAAATCATGAACCCGTATTTCGGAGATCAGATGCTTCATTGCGGAAATATTGAGGAACAATTATAATGCCTGGATCGCTGAACATCGGCATGGTTCAAATGGCGCCCGTACTATTAAATAAGGGCGCTACTTCCCAAAAGATGCTTGACTATTGTGAACAGGCCGCCAGAAAATCGTGTGAACTGTTGATTTTCAGCGAAGCATTGCTGCCTGGCTACCCTTTCTGGATTGAGCATACCGATGGCGCAAGGTTTGAATCAGATCTGCAAAAGGAATATTTCAGGTTGTATTATAACAATGCTGTTGATATTGCCGCCGGTGAGCTGAATGATTTCTGCGAAGTTGCCGGTGAGAATTCCATGGCCATATACCTGGGATGTATTGAAAAACCGTCGGAAAGAGGCATGAGTCTGTACTGTTCACTGGTGTATATCAATGAGCAGGGCACCATAGATTCTGTTCACAGAAAGCTCGTTCCTACCTATGAAGAGCGACTCTTCTGGTCACCGGGTGATGGCCACGGCCTTGAGACACATGCGCTTCATGATTTCAGGGTTGGGGGTCTGAATTGCTGGGAAAACTGGATGCCCCTGTCGAGGATGGCCCTTTATGGCCAGGGGGAAGAGGTCCATGTATCTGTTTGGCCCGGAAGCAGGCATAATACGGAACAAATCGTGCCGTTTATTGCCCGTGAAGGACGCTGCTATTCAATAGGCGTAGGTGGCATTTTCAGAAATGAAGATATACACGATGACCTTCCCGGCGCCGATGAGTTCAGAAAAGCAGGGAAAATAATTGCGAATGGCGGGAGTTGTGTGGCAGGTCCCGATGGCAAATGGGTATTGCCGCCGCAAATTAATACGGAAGGACTTTTTATGGTCAGTCTGAACAAAGACCTGGTTATAAAGGAGCGATTGAATTTTGATCCTGCAGGACACTACAGCAGGCCGGATGTATTACAATTGAAGGTTAACAGATCGCGTCAGGCACCTTCTTCTGATGAATTTTCTGCCTGAAGAACACGATTGATACATCGAATCATCTCATCCATATTTTCAGTAGCCAGTTCGAGGTACTGAAACAGCAATTTTTCACGTTTCGACATACCGGATTTTTTCAGCAGATCAAGAAGTCCCATCATTTGAACCAGCGGGGCACGAAGCTGATGTGAGTTGAGATGAGCGTAAAATTCAAGTTTCTTTTGAAGGAATTCATTTTCTTTCTTGTACAGCCTTAATAGCTCTTCAGCATTACCAGGGGCTGCCCGCCGCACAGTTTTGATTTCACCAATCAGCTGATCAAATGAATCCTCGATTTCGTTGTTGAATTTTTCCAAAATAGACACGTTTTTTGATTTAATATCCCGCAGAGCATAAAAGGTAACCGTGTAAGGAAATAAAAAAAGTGTTTCAATTTAGGATAAAACCTTCTTACAAATCATCATAAATAAGCAATTCAGGGACTTTCCAGGATGTCAGGCGATGTAAGCATCCGTAGATTATTTTCATTTCCGGTGCCAATAGCTGGCTTTTATTCTGCAATACTATTTCCGCCGGCCGGGTTTTGAACAATGTTTATGCCCTTTAGATAAAAAATTAAATTGACTATCTTGTTTCATGTTGATAGGGGTAATTCTGAATAAAAAGAACCACACAACCTATATTTTAATTGCCGCAGGAATCATTGCGGGATTGGTTTATACATCGTTTTCAGACGGGTTGACCAATCCCATGCCGGTCATCAATTCAATACTGATCGGTTCCATTCTTGGCTTCCTGGTCTCCTACATTGAGAAAAATCTGTTTACGCCAAAACTGAGAAGAAATTATTCATTCCTTCCGTTGCTCGGAATACGTGTTGGCGTCTATTCGGTTTTAATACTGGTGGTCCTTTTCCTGGTTTTTTCCGTCAGCAGGGTATTTTGGTTCAATCTTAGCTACATGGATGTGCTGCGAAGTGAGGAATTCCAGGAATATATATTTGAAAAGGATTTTATAGTTGTCGTCTTTTATACGATAGGGATGATCGCCCTGGTGGTGTTCACGTATCAAATAACGCGAAAACTCGGGCAGGGCTACCTTGAAAATATCATCACCGGCAAATATTATGAACCGCGAAAGGAAGAACGTGTATTCTGTTTTCTGAGCATATCAGAGAATGAGCGGATTGCAAAAGAATTGGAAGCGAAAAAACACTATCGCTTTTTAAACGATCTTATCTATGATATTACCAATACCATTTTATCCTATGATGGAATCATCTACCACTATGTGGGTGGTGAAATGGTAATTTTCTGGGATCCCCGGAAAGCCTTTAAAAACGCGGCGTGTGTAAGATGCTATTTTGCAATTACAGACCTGTTGTTTGCAAGAAGGGAGTATTACCAGGAAGAATATGGCAACTTCCCCTATCTCATGGCTGCCGTACATATGGGGCCTGTAATTCATGGTGAAATTGGGCATGGCCGAACTGAAATCTCATTTTACGGGGATGTGCTTAATACAACCAGCCGGATCCTGTTGGAAACCACGCCTGATCGTCCAATACTCATTTCCGAACCAGTTTTTGACAAACTGGTTTTACCCCAGATTTATGAATATAATGATGAGAATCAAAAACAACTTGAGGGAAGGGCCAACCCGGTACGCCTCTTCAGTATTCATGAAAAAATCTTAAAGAACCGACCATGAAACACTATGGAGCATTGAGGAATATTATGCTCGCGGGTCTTATTGCCGGAACCGTTTACTCATTGCTCACGGATGATTTATCGAAGCCCGCTCCCATACTGAATGGAATTTGCATCGGCTTACTCGGCGGTTTTCTGGCGGGTGTTTTTGAACTGATTATATTCCGTCCCCGTAAATCCCGTCCTGCCTTTGCCATCACGGTAATGCTAAAAGTGACAACCTACTTTGTGCTGCTAAGCATCCTTATTCTATTGGTGAAAGGAAGGATTGACAGCCTGTTCCTTCCTTTGACGTTTTCAGAATACATCCGGAGTGAGGAATTCATGTTTTTCATACAACATGGTGAATTTAAACGTATTCTGATATACTCCCTCTTTACCATTTCGGTGATCATCTTCACCATGCAAACAAGTAAATACCTGGGTAAAGGTGTGTTGTTCAATCTTGTTACAGGACGATATTTCCATCCCAAAAAAGAGAAGAAGATTTTTCTGCTTATTGATATATGTTCATCTACCTCTATTGCCGAATCGATGGACCAGGTAGAATATTTCAAACTTTTAGACCGGTTTTTCTTTGATGTTTTTGAAGGTGTGCGGGGATTCGAAGGCTACATTTATCGATATGTCGGAGATCAGGTGACAATAGTATGGTCTGAATCCACCCCACAAAAAAACGCCAACTGCATTCGAACCTTTTTTTCAATTAAACATCAGCTGCATATCCAGCGCGAATTTTATTTACAGCGATTTGGTTTTGTTCCGGACTTTCGAGGTACAGCTCATGTGGGTGATGTAATGGCCGTAGAAATCGGTGATGTTAAAACGCAGGTCGTATATCAGGGATACGCACTCTACCTGGTTAATAAGATGGAAAAGTTCTCAGGACGTATCTATAACGGACTATGTATTTCAGGAGATCTGGCAGAAAATATTGAATTGCCAAAGTTCTGCAAGGCTGTACCCGTTACTGCCGGTACTGAAATGCCCGATCCGGTCGTCATGCTTGAAATAACTGAAAGTTGATTAGAATCAGCGGGCGACTTGACAGGCATCAATCCAAAATAAATTTTTTACAGGTAGCTTATCCATGTGCATTCAAATTTTTGGATAACGAAGTTCGCTGGTAAAGGCTGGGCCTTTTGATTAATACACGGATTAATTTCAATTCATATTCATTCTGCCATTATGAGACCCATAAAAAACGTTCTGATTTGTACAGATTTCTCGGAAGAATCTAACAATGCCCTGATTTACGGTGTATATCTCTGCGAAAAGATCAATGCCGATGCTACGATCCTTCATGTTCAAACCACACATACCACGGAAAGCATTGAGGAGAATTTTGAAAAAATAAAGCATGATATTCTTTTTCTTGCGCGGAAAAACTATGAATTCATACATCGCAGTGGTGAAATTGCCAAGACCGTCCAGGATGTAATTCGTGAAAAAAGCATCGACCTTACCGTCGTTGGAATGAAAGGAATTTCCAGCCATAAAGAAATGCTCAGCGGCAGTATTACAGCTTCCCTTATTGAGCGGCCTTGTTCAGCATTGTTGAGCATACCTGCAAAAGCCCGAAACCTGGGCGTTGATCATATCGGGGTTGCCACCGATGGAACGGAGCCAACGAGTGATGCAATGGAAGTCTTGAATGACCTGGGACATAAAATGAATTCCAAAATTAGCGTTTTCCACATTCAGAAAAAATCTGTTCCTGAAATCATTGAGGCAGATATGCAATCAAAATTTGAAGGTCTTTTTGGAGATATGTATAACGGGTTCGAAGATGTGAATGGAGAGAATATCGTTTCATCCCTTTCCGGTTATGCATCCGACCATAACATTGATCTGCTTACTGTACTTCACCATTGTGGGGGCGAGGTGAGAAACCCCATGCGCAGAAGTGTTTCTAAACAACTTGCTTTTCGGACCCGGATGCCCTTATTGATTCTTCCTGTCGTTTAGGCTTAATCTTTTTATTCTTGCCGAAGCCATAGGTAATCTGTTTCCAGAAACTATGCGGGAACGTCTCCACGCCGGGGAACCCCAGCTTGATCTCTTTGCCGTCATACGGTATATAATCCGTTTTAAATAAATAATCCCATAGGCTCAGGGTAATACCAAAGTTCACCCCGTAATGACGTTGTGCAGGCATATGATAGGCATGATGCCATTTGTGCATTTGGGGATTATTAAAAATATACGCGAGCGGACCAATATTCACCTTGATATTTGAATGGTTGAAATGTCCTACGGCCAGGGTAAATATATGAATGATGAAAAAATCACGCAGACCGATTCCGATCAGGGCTAAAGGAATATATTCAATGGACCTGTAAACGATCGTTTCCATCCAGTGATAACGCAAGTGTGCTGCGAAACCCATTTCTTCCACCGAATGGTGCACCTTATGAAATTCCCAAAGAAATGGCACCCTGTGGAGCAACCGATGAGTATTCCACTGCACAAAATCCCTGACTAAAAATCCCAACAGGAGGTGAGCCCACATAGGCCATGACATTACCTCCAGTGCAACCAGGTTAGTAATGCCTACCGATGCGAGAATCTTATTGAAAAAGAGTACAACCACATTGGAGGCAGCATTGTATATGACGAGTGAAAAAAGAAAGAAATTGAAAAACATATAAAAGAAATCCAGCCAAAAATCCTTTCTGAATTTAGGCTGTTGCTGATTCCAGGGCTTAATCCATTCGAGAACAAAAAAGAACAAAGAGATACCGATCAGCCAATAGAAATAATTATGCCATGAAGGATGTGTGATCTCCTGCCAGAGGTAGTTGGCATATCCTGAGTAGCCATACCAGATTTCGTTAAAAATTTCTTCCACTTTATAAAATATTCGTAAATGTATCCGATCGAATCTCCTAACAATGAAACAAATGTTACAGAGCGTGGTTCCCGTAAACTACTGATAATATAAAAGCCTGTTTCGGATCTCTGCCAGGTATTCCTGGTTTCGCCTGTAAAACCGATTTCGTTCCTTTTCACCTGTTGAACTTATCAAAACAGCCTTTTCCATTAAATTGGTATAAAACTTCTCAAGGTGACGGGTTAACCTGGGCGAGGAATTCTGAAAAATGTTCATCCCCACTGTAAGGAATGAGATGCGCTGATTGTCTCCAAGTTTGAATAAAATAGAATTATCGCCAATTAAAATGTCGTTTCGATAGACTTCAAATTTTGCACCGCCGGGCTTTTCACCGTATTTCATCCACTCCTTACTGTCATTCAGAAATTCCTGGAATTCATCCAGAAGAATGTTCGCATCACTGGGTCTTTCAAAATAACCGCATTCAACATAAAAGGCAATTTGCTTGAGTGTTACGATAATGGTTTCATCCGACCAGATCTCTACACTCGGTATCTCGGAATATTTCTGCCAGATTCGCTTCCCCAGCGCAATTAATTCCTGTGATATGATCGCAGGTTCGAAATTGGCATGCTGAAACTTCGGATCAGACATTAATGTCCGCATCCAGAAATACATTTTGAACGCACTTAAATTTGGATAATTGAAATAAAAAAAGACCGGAAGATCCTTTGTATAATTCACCATCTCCTTTTCTCCCGGAAACGCATTAAGCTGATTGAGATTCACCAGCATGGATTCAAGCCATTGATGAATATTAAATTCATTGGGATCTACCAGCCTGGCATGAAAGGTGAAAACATTGGATTCCTCACCGATTACCTCCTGTATTGAAATTCCGTAGTTGTTGCAAATGATTACGGCCTCCTGTAGTGATAGTTCTGTTTCCCCCCTTACCCTCCGGTAAATACTATCCCTGCTCACTTCCAGGAGTGAGGCAAGTTCGTCCACATAGGAGATATTTCCACCTATTCGGGTTTTTACTAATTCAAGGAGTTTAGACTGGACAGTTGACTGCAACCTGGAAAGAATTGAAGTGCAAAAT